>JBFWVD010000134.1:0-10028 GCA_050246915.1 Acidimicrobiia bacterium
AGCCGATGGTGTCGTGCTTCCTGGGGTGGGCGCGTTCGGGGCGTGCATGCGCGCCCTGCAGTCAAGCGGTCTTGACGCGGCGGCCCGCGACGCCGCGTCGAGTGGCCGACCGTTCCTGGGCATCTGCGTCGGTTGTCAGATGATGTTCGACGGATCCGACGAGGATCCCGACGACGTCGGGCTCGGCATCATGTCCGGCGTGGTTCGATGGCTCCCGGCAACGGTGAAGCGGCCACAGATGCAATGGAACCGACTGGTGCTCGATCGTCAATCTCCATTGACACGCGGCCTCGGTGACGAGCCGTGGGTGTACTTCGTGCATTCGTTGCATCCGGTGCCCGACGACCGCAGCGACGTGGTCGCCACCTGTGACTACGGCGGTCCGGTGTACGCGGCGTTCCAACGCGGCAACGTTTTCGCCACGCAGTTCCATCCAGAGAAGTCAGCCACCGCCGGCCTGGCGATCCTGGCGAACTTCGTGGAGATCGCTCGAACGGGCACGACGGCCACCGAACACGATTCGACCGCGGAACGCAACAGGAGAGACCGGGCATGATCGAGCTCTATCCGGCCATCGACCTGCGCAACGGTCGTTGCGTTCGGCTCCGCCAGGGTGACTACAACGACGAGACCGTCTATGGAGACGACCCAGTGGCGATGGCAGTGTCGTTCGCCGATGCCGGGGCGACGTGGATCCACGTGGTGGACCTCGACGCAGCGCGTTCTGGTGATCCGTCCAACCGTCCGGTGGTCGCCCAGATCGCCCGGGCCCTCGACGGACGCGCCCAGGTGCAGACCGGAGGCGGCGTGCGCGGCGCTGATGATGCACGGCAACTCGCCGCTGCTGGTGTTGCCCGCGTCGTGATGGGGACTGCCGCAGTGCAGGATCCATCACTCGTGCCCGAGGTCGCCGCGATCATCCCGGTGGCCGTCGGTCTCGATCATCGCGACGGCGAGTTGGCCGTCCACGGCTGGACCGAAGGCTCTGGCATCCACGTATGGGACGTGCTCGGCACCTATCCGTCGGCGTCGGCGTTCGTGATCACCGAGATCGGACGCGACGGCATGTTGACCGGCCCCGATCTCGGCGGTCTGCGTCGAGCAGTGGAGAGCTCCACCGTGCCGGTCATCGCGTCGGGCGGCGTCGCATCGCTCGCCGACATAGCGGCGTTGGCCACCATCGATGGCTTGGCCGGCATCATCACCGGCAAGGCCGTGTACGAAGGGCGCCTGTCCGTGGCCGATGCGGTCCAACTGCTGTCGAGCAGGGACGGCGCGTCATGAAGGTGGCGCGAGTCATTCCCTGTCTCGACGTCACCGGCGGACGAGTGGTGAAGGGGACCAACTTCGTCGACCTGCGCGATGCGGGTGATCCCGTGGAGTTGGCGGCTCGATACGACCTCGAAGGCGCCGACGAGCTGGTGTTCCTGGACATCACCGCGTCCTCGGATGGTCGTGACACGATGGTCGACATGGTGCGGCGCACCGCCGAGCAGGTGTTCATACCGTTCACCGTGGGAGGCGGTATCCGCACCGCCGACGATGCCCGCCGGATGCTGCGCGCCGGAGCCGACAAGGTGAGCGCCAACACCTCTGCCGTGCAACGGCCGGAGCTGTTGAGCGACATCGCCGCCGAGTTCGGAGCGCAATGCGCAGTGTGCGCCATCGACGCGCGCCGCCGAGACGACGGCAGCGGCTGGGAGGTGTTCGTGCACGGCGGGCGGACCCCGACCGGTATCGATGCGGTGGGGTGGGCGGTGGAGGCATGCCGCCGCGGCGCCGGCGAGATCCTCCTCACCTCCATGGACCGCGACGGAACGCGTGATGGATTCGATCTGGAACTGACCCGAACCATCTCTGATGTGGTGCCGGTGCCGGTGATCGCATCAGGTGGCGTGGGAACCCTCCAGCACCTGGTCGACGGGGTCATCGACGGACATGCCGACGCCGTCTTGGCCGCATCCATCTTCCACTTCCGCGAGCACACGGTGGCCGAGGCGAAGGCAGTGATGGCCGCCGCTGGCATCATCGTGCGTCCAGGATGAGCCGTGGGGAGCATTGCCTGTGCGCAATGATGGATCAGTGAGCTTCACCCGAGATCTCCTCACCGGCGCGCTCCCGCCCGGCATCTACCGAGCTGATGAGGTCGATGTCGATCTGGTCGCCATCGAGGCTGCCGGGTGGAAGGACTTGTGGCTCGAGAGCCAGCACGTGGGCTCGGAGAGCGAGTTGTTCGACATGATGCGGCGGGCCGCGGCGCTGCCGGCGTGGTTCGGCGGCAACTTCGACGGCCTCACCGATTGTCTGTGCGATCTGTCGTGGTTCGAGGCTCGGGGCTGGCTGGTGCAGCTGGTCCGACCCGGTGCTGCCGCGGTGGACGGCGAATGGTGGGATTCCCTACTCGAGGTGTTGCGCGAGGCGGTCGACTGGTGGGCCGAGACCGACACGCCGATGGTCGTGCTGGTGCGGTGGCCGGAATGGTCTGCTGCGTTGAACGCTGCGGTCAGCCCCCTGCCCTGATCCGGCCCAGATCATCTGCTGCTGGCGCCGCCATCAGCTCGCGGTGACCTCGGCGATCATCGCCGTCAGGTGGTCGGCGGCTCGCGCTGCGGCGCCGGCCAGGAAGTGATCGGCCATGGTGAGCTCGATGATCTCGGTGGCGGCCCAGCCAACGACCGCGGCCAGCGCGTCATCGGGCGAGCAGTACTGATCGTGCTCGGGGACCACGAAGCGCTTCATGCGCGGGTCCGACCCGGCTGCCATGTCTGGTCGCGCTTGCGGGGCGATCATGAACCAACCGAGAACACGTTCGTCGGTGACCTGCAACGCCACCCCGGCCCCGAACGAATAGCCCGCCAGCAACACCGGCGCTCCCGGAGCCAGGGCGACGGCAGCGTCGATGGCCGCGGCGACGTCGCGCTGCTCGGCGTCGCCGTGGTCGTGTCTCCCGGTGGAGCCACCGGCCCCGCGGAAGTTGAACATGACCGCGACGCAACCAGCATTGACAGCGCGTTCGAACATGGCCTGCACCACCGGCACGTCCATGGTCCCGCCGTAGCTGGGGTGCGGATGGGTGATGACCACGGCCAGATCGACAGATGCCGGCGGCCGGCCCTCGGGACCCGCGGAGCGGGCCACCAGCGTGCATCCATCTGAAGTGGTCAGGGTCAGAGGTTGGGAGCGCACGTCTGGAGACCGTAACGTCCCCAGACGTGTCCACACCGCCGCCAGACAAGCTCCCCATCAAGATGCTGAGCGATCGGCTGCTGGTGCGCCTGGCCCGTGACGAGGGCGAGCGCCGCACGACCGGTGGCATCCTCATCCCGGCCACCGCGCAGGTGGCCAAGCGTCTGGTGTGGGGCGAGGTCGTCAGCGTCGGTGCCAACGTCCGCACCATCGAGCCGGGTGATCGGGTGTTGTTCAGCCCCGAAGACCGCTATGAGGTCGAGGTGCAAGGCGAGGACCTCATCATGTTGCGAGAGCGGGACATCCACGCCTTGGCCGCCACCCGCGTCGAGAGCAACCACGGCCTGTACCTCTAGCGCTGCGAGCGCTCAGCGTTCTGGCGCGGTGTGTCGTCGCCGACGATTTGGCCTGAACGCATCCTTGTAACGGGTATCGGGAATGATGCGCGCTCGCTCTCGCCCGTACACCCGAATCCGGCCCAGCAGATAGATCAACAGTCCGATGGTGGCCAGCGTGGCGATCGCCCCGAGGCCGACGAGCGCCGACTTACGCAGCATCGGGCCGAGCAACGCCGTGTCGACCGCGGTGCCGTCGGCCAACGTGGTGCGGGGCCGCCCACAGTCGTTGGTGGTGAGGTACGCGACGAGGCGGCCATCGCTCATCCAGGCGCGCACCAGATAGCTCTTGGTGGCGTCGATGAAGTGCGCGTGGTCGGGCAACGTCACCACCAGAGGCCCGCGCTGCACAGCTCCCGTCATCGGCTGCGTGACCACGAACTGCACCGTCGTCTGGCTGGGGCGACCAGCGATCCCGACGAACTCCACGTACCCGGGCGGGACCCCGACGACACACGGCAAGGTGGTGGTGGGGCCGGCCCCCACGGTCGTGGGGGTGCCAGCTGCGGTGGTGCTCGCCGGGGCGGAGACCTCGGGTTCGGTGATCGGTCCGTTGGCGGGATCGGTAGTGGGTTCGGTGGCGGGATCAGTGGCGCTCTGGGCCGACGCACGGGGCGCCGCGACGCCTCCGATCACGGCGATCGCCGTTGCGACTGCCATTGCCACGACGAAGTGGAGCGCGCCCGGGAAGCGGTGGCGTCGATCGGCGACTTCCAACGGCGGGCGCATCACCGACACAGTACGGAACCCCGACGCGGCGGTGGCGCCGGGGCGCGAGGGCCCGAGCGGCAAATCGCACCGGGCGTCGCGGTGGCTCGCCTCCTAGCATGGTCCGATGCCCTCGGTCACCCCCATCGCCGTCACTGATGAGCAGCTCGCCTCGGTGAAGTACAACTCCGACGGATTGGTCGCTGCCATCGTCCAAGAGGAAGGCACCGGCGAGGTGCTCATGATGGCTTGGATGAACGCCGAGACGCTGGCGATGAGTCTTGCCGAAGGGCGGACCGTGTTCTGGAGTCGCTCCCGTCAAGAGGTGTGGCGCAAGGGCGACACCTCCGGTGACCGACAGTTCGTGCGGTCGGCCTTCTACGACTGCGACGGGGACACGCTGCTGTTCGTCGTCGAGCAAGAAGGCAAGGGGGCGTGCCACACGGGAGCCAAGACGTGCTTCTTCCGTGCGTTCGGCGCGGCTGGTGACGGTGACGCCGGCGACGTGGCCTCGGGCTCGCACACCTCATGACCGCTCCGCTCATCAGTGCCCAGCAGTTCAAGGACTTGGCTCGCGATCACTCCGTCGTGCCGGTGTGGTCGGAGCTCCTGGCCGATCTCGAGACACCGGTGGCCGCGTTCGTGAAGCTCGTCGGCGACGGCGAAGGGTTCGTGTTCGAGTCGGTCGAACACGGCGAGCGATGGAGTCGTTGGAGCTTCGTGGGCCGCCGCCCGTCGGCCACCATGACCTTGCGCGACGGCGAGTTGACGCTCACCGGTCTGTTGCCGGACGGGGTGCCGGCAAACGACGGTGTGCTCGCGGCGATCGAGGCCGTGCTGTCGCACTCGCGTTGCCCGGTGTTGCCCGACCTGCCACCGCTCATCGGCGGTGTGGTGGGCTACCTCGGCTACGACGTGGTGCGCGAGGTCGAGCATCTGCCTGACGTGCCTCCCGACGATCGCAAGTTGCCCGATGCCGTGCTGAGCGTCATCGGATCGTTGGCAGCCTTCGACCATTGGCGTCAACGGGTCACGCTCATCGAATCGGTGCCGGTGCACGGTCTCGATGAGGCCGGTCTCGACGCCGCCTATGCGCAGGCGTGCGAGCGGCTGGTCGAAGCGCAACAGCTGTTGGCAAGGCCGCTCGCCTACGCACCGGCCGACCCGCCGGCGTCCGGTGACGTGCCGCCCGAGGTGCGACGCACCGTCGGCACCGATGTGTGGAATGCGGCGGTCGCCACTGCCAAGGAGCACATCGTCAACGGGGACATCTTCCAGGTCGTGCTCTCGCAACGCTTCGACCTGACGCTGGAGGCCGATCCGTTCGACTTCTATCGCGTGTTGCGGCAGGTGAACCCCAGCCCGTACATGTACTTCGTACGCCAAGGCGGCGTGACGATCGCCGGCTCGTCGCCGGAGCCGATGGTGCAGCTGCGCGATGGCACGGTCATCAGCCGCCCCATCGCCGGGACGCGTCGGCGTGGGCGCACCGACGAAGACGATCGGCGCATGGCCGCAGAATTGCGAGAGCACCCCAAGGAGATCGCCGAGCACATCATGCTGGTGGACCTGGCCCGCAACGATGTGGGCCGCGTGGTGGAGTTCGGCACGTGCAAGGTCGACGAGTTGCTGCAACTCGAGAAATACAGCCACGTGATGCACCTCACCAGCCAGGTGTCCGGGCGCCTTCGCGAGGGGCTGGGTCCCATAGATGTGCTGCGCGCGACGCTGCCGGCCGGGACGGTGTCAGGTGCGCCCAAGGTGCGGGCCATGGAGATCATCGACGCGCTGGAGCCGACCAAACGCGGGCCGTATGCCGGTGTGGTCGGCTATCTCGACTTCTCGGGCAACCTCGACGTGGCGATTGCCATTCGAACGATGTTCATCGACGCGGCGGGCAATGCCGCGGTGCAGGCCGGGGCGGGGATCGTGGCCGATTCCGACGCTGCTTCGGAAGATCTGGAGTGCCGCAACAAGGCCGCCGCGTTGCTGGCGGCGGTGCCGGCGGCGCGTCGGATGACGGCGCGGCGCAAAGCCCTCGACACCCCCGCCTGAGCGGTTCGGGCTCCAGACTGGCGCGGGCGCCAGTCTGGAGTGTGCGTACACGTCAGCGATACGCAGACTCCAGAGTTCGGGCGCGGTTGTGGTGCGACCGAGGATCCGCGGCGTGCGGCTGCGAGGATGGAGCCCATGAACGCTGGCTGGTACGACCTTCCCCGAGACATGGTTCAGGCTGTGGGGCCCGACGCCCAGACCTTCCTTCAGTCCCAGGTCTCCCAGGACATCACGAAGCTCTCCGTCGGCCAGTCGGCGTGGACATTCGTGCTCCAGCCCGCCGGCAAGGTCGAGGTGCTCGCCCGCATCACCCGGATCGGCGACGCCGACTTCGTCATCGACACCGATGCCGGATGGGGGAGCGCCCTGCTGGCGCGACTGAAGCGGTTCAAGATCCGGGTGAAGCTCGAGCTCGAACCCGTCAATTGGCATTGCATCGCGGTCAGGGGTCCCGGGTCGGCGCGCGTTGCCGTGCCCGAGGGATGCTTCGCTGTCGCCTGTGGTTGGTCGGGCCACGAGGGCATCGACATCATCGGACCTGCGCCGTCGGCGCCTGAAGGTCTCGAGGAGATCAACCTGTTCGATGCGGACCGCTTGCGCATCGAGGCGGGCTGGCCTGCCATGGGCTCGGAGATCACCGAAGCCACGATCCCCGGCGAGACCGGGCTCGTGCCGCTGGCGGTCAGCTTCACCAAGGGCTGCTATCCGGGACAGGAACTGGTCGAGCGGATCGATTCGCGTGGGGGCAACGTTCCCCGCCGCCTGCGCATCATCCGCGGTGCCGGCATGTTCTCCACTGGCGACGTGATCGAGCGAGATGGCGATCCGGTGGGCACCGTGACGTCAGTGGCCATGGCCGATGACGGCTGGCTCGCACTGGGATACGTGTCGCGGACGGTCGACGTGCCGGCCACGCTGTTGTGCAATGGCGAAGCGGTGACGATCGAAGCGGCGGGGATGGGCTGACGTCCACCCGGCTCGCACAAGGCCAGCCGGATGCGGACATGCCAAGATCATGGCCCTGCGGCCGCTGGTCGCTGGCTCGTCCGGAAGGGGTCCGGGCGAACCCACGGAGGGAGACGACATGGCAGGTCGCGTCGAGGGAAAAGTCGCGCTCGTCACCGGCGGTGCGCACGGCCAGGGGCGCAGCCATGCGCTGGTGTTGGCCGAGCACGGCGCCGACATATCCGTCATCGACATCTGTGCGGAGGTGCCCGGCTTGCGTTACCCGCTCGGAACGGCCGATGAGCTGGCCGAGACGGCGCGGATGGTCGAGGACCGCGATCGGCGCTGCCTCACCCACGCGGCCGACGTGCGCGACTTCGGGGCGCTCAAGGGCGCGGCGGACGCCACGGTGCGGGAGTTCGGGCGCATCGACATCCTGGTCGTCAACCACGGGATCTTGGACCTCAACTATTTCGAGGACATCACCGAGGAGATGTGGGACGCCGTGCTCGACATCAACCTCAAGGGCGTGTGGAACTCCGTGCGCGCGGTCTCGCCGCACATGAAGGCGGCCAAGCGCGGTGGTTCGATCGTCATCACCAGTTCCACCTCAGGGCTCCGAGGTCATGCTCCCTATTGCCACTACTCGGCCTCGAAGCACGGCGTGGTGGGGTTGGCCAAGTCGCTGGCCAACGAGCTCGCACCGTTCCGCATCCGGGTCAACACCGTTCACCCGACGGCGGTCGGGGTGGACACCACCGGCCGCAACGCCGACAGTTTCATGGTCACCCGGGGCGAAGGGCCGGTGAACATGGCGGTGCTCGAAGATCCGCTTTTGGCTATGGGCGGTCTGAACCGCTTGCCCGACTATGACGCGCCGTTCGAGGACTCGACGCCCGTCATCGCCGTGCAGCCCGAAGACATCTCGAACGCGGTGCTATTCCTGGCCTCGGACGAAGCTCGCTACATCACCGGCGTCCAGCTCCCCGTCGACGCAGGAACGACGGTGAAGCCATGAGCGTCGCAAGCACGGGACGGGTCGAGGGCAAGGTCGCGTTCATCACCGGCGGCGCCCATGGCCAAGGCCGCAGTCATGCGCTGCTCCTGGCCGAACAGGGGGCCGACATCGTTGTGATCGACGCGTGCTCGCCGATGCCGGGTGTCCCCTACCCGATGGGTACTGCCGAGGATCTGGCCACGACGGTGAGGCTGGTGGAAGAGCGCGATCGACGTTGCCTGTCGTTCGTCGCGGACGTGCGCGACTTCTCGGCGTTGCGGGCAGCTGCCGATGCCACCGCCGCCGAGTTCGGCCACATCGACATCGTGGCGGTGAACCATGGCGTCATCACCTTCAACTACTTCGAGGAGATCCCCGAACAAGCATGGGACACCGTGCTCGACGTCAACGTCAAAGGTGTGTGGAACACGGTGCGGGCAGTGGCGCCCCACATGAAGGCCGCCGAGCGCGGCGGCTCGATCGTCATCACGAGTTCGATGGCGGGGCTTCGAGGCCACGCCGCCTACTCGCACTACGTGGCGTCGAAGCATGCGGTGACGGGCCTGGCGAAGTCATTGGCCAACGAACTCGCGCCATACCGCATCCGGGTGAACACCGTGCACCCGACCGGCGTGGCGGTGGACTTCACCGGCCGGGAGTCCGACAGCTTCATGGGCACGCGCAGTTTCGAAGGCGCTGACCCGCGCATCGCCGAGGACCCGCTGATGGCGCTGAACGCCATGAACCGACTGCCCGATCATCAGGCCCCCTTCGAGGACTCGACGCCGGTGGTGATGCTTGAGCCGATCGACATCTCGAACGCCGTGCTGTTCCTGGCCAGCGACGAGTCGAGGTACATCACGGGCGTACAGCTACCTGTCGATGCCGGTTGCAACGTGAAGCCATAGCTACTCGGGTGACGTGGCGATGTGCTCATCGCGATGTCAACCCGATCGTTGCTTCATCGTCGAAACGATCTCGGTAGCTCAGTTCCCGCCACGGCCATCCACGCGTCCTCGATCGCTTCGATGACGGTGCGCTTCGTCGCGATGCTGAGGTCGATCAGAACCGCAGCGAATCCGTCGAAGTGGGGAATCGTGAAGACCCCCTTGCGACGCGAGGACAAAACCGCGTCTTTGTCGACGAGGTCGGCGACGCGCACGGCGAGGATGGGGCCGGTTGGAACGGGTTCGCTACCGAACCGCTTGATGTCGGCTTTGCTGAACGGCCGATCCCATGCGAAAGCCTTGCCGCGCACCGCCCATGTGCGATTCCCATAGCGCGTTACCTCGGACACGTCGGGAAGGGACATGGCCTTGAGCCCGGCCTCGTCGATGGTCATCATGGCGCGAACGTAACGCCGCGAGTGTGCGTCGCTTCCTCACGATGGCAGTGGCAGGCGGACCATCATGCGCGCACCGCCCGTCGGGGCCACCTGGGCAACGACCGTGCCTCCGTGAGCTTCGACGAGCTCCGCGACGATGGCGAGACCCAAACCCGAACTCGACTCGCCCCGCACCGGCTGATGCTTGGACACGTACAGGCGCTCGAAGACATGGGGCAGGTCGGCCGGTGCGATGCCGGGGCCATCGTCGTCGATGCAGACCACCGCTGACCCGTCCTCGATGCGAGCCGATACCCACACCGTGGTGCGAGCGAACTTGCGGGCGTTCTCGACCAGATTGGCCACCACCTGTCCGAGGCGATGGGGATCGCCGTCGATGCTGATGGCAGCGGGGGCG
>JBFWVD010000135.1:0-9957 GCA_050246915.1 Acidimicrobiia bacterium
TGTTCTCATCGTCGAGCGCAATCGCCATCCCGGCCGGTCAGGCCAACTACGTGGGCGCCAACGCCGTGCTCGACGCCCTGGCCGGCGCATCGTGCGGTTCTGGTCGCATCACCACCGTCAACTGGAGTGCATGGCGAGAGCGGGGCATGGGGGCCACGGCCAATCGTCGCAATCGCCTGGGGATCCGACCCGGCCGTTCCTTCGACCATCCCGTGCTCACCGAGGTGGTCGACACCGCCAACGGCGCCGTTCTGCATGGCTCCCTCGATCGCACGCGCTGGGTCGTGTCCGAGCACGCGACCGACGACGGCACAGCGCTGCTCCCCGGCGCCGGCATCGTGGAGTTGATGGCGGTTGCCTGTCGCCATCTCGGAGCGCCGATCTGTGAGCAGATCGATCTGCTCACCCCGCTCGTCGTGGGTGCCGTGGGTGTCACCGATGTGCGGGTGAAGGTCACCGCCGCCGGTGAGGACACGTGGGACCTCGTGCTCGAGAGCGCAGCGCCCGGCGCCGCCGACTGGGAGTTGCACGCCACTGCCACCGCTCGTGGGTTCGGTCGGGTGGCAGCGCCGGAGATGCCCGATGCCCCAGCGGTCGATCGCGTTGGTGACCCCTTCGGTGTCCAGCGCTCACGCCTGCGCCTCGGCCCGCGCTGGAGCGCCATCGTCGACGTCCTCGAGGCCCCTGGCAGCCATGCCGTCGGCACGCTCGCGCTCGGCGAGCCCTATGTGGCCGAAGCATCGCGTTGGTTCGCCCATCCCGCGCTCGTCGACACCGCGATCGCCACTGCTGTGCATCTCGTGGGTCAGGCCGACGGCGAGCTGGTGGTGCCGATGTCGTTCGGAGCCGTGCAACTGGGCGAGCCCTTGGTGTCGGGCGCCACGGTGCACACGGCCATGCGAACGAACGACCACGGACACGATGTCGCCGTGGCCGACCTGGAACTGATCAACCCCGACGGGCAGATGGCGATGCGACTGAACGGACTGGTGCTGCGCACCGTTCGTGGTCCGTTGTCGCTGCCGACCATCGCGGCACCGGTCGATGGCCCGGTCGCCTCGAATGGGCCGGGATTGCTGGCACTGGTGGACCGCAGCGGGCTCGACCACGCCGAGGGCGCGGACGCGTTCCGACGGGCCATGGCCACCGGCGCCCCGCATCTGCTCATCAGCAAGATCTCTCCCGCGCAGCTCATCGCCGAGGCCACACCGGCCAAGCGTGTGGTCGTCGCTGCGGCATCAGGAGCCAGCGATGGTCCGGCTCTCGGTGGCGATCGGGTCTCGCAGGCCGTTGGCGATGCATGGCGATCGCTGCTGGGTGTTGCCAGCGCGTCCCCGGCGGACGACTTCTTCGCCATGGGTGGTCATTCGCTCATCGCCGTGCGGTTGTTCGCGAAGATCCATCAGGAGTTCGGCGTTCGCATGGCCCTCACCACGTTGTTCGACGCGCCGACGCTCGGCGAGCTCATCGAGGTCGTTCGGCTCGAGGTCGGCGACGACGGCGCCGACCTCGATGACGAAACGGCAGCGGCTGATGGGACAGCCATCGGCGATGCAGCCTCGGCTACGAGCGATGGCACCTCTGGCAGTGCAGGCGCAAGCACGGTTGACACCAGCGGCACCTCGGGCGTCACGCCGTCGGGCGTTTCCAAGGCTCCGAAGTCCGGCGCACCGGCACGTCGGGCCGCACAATGCCTGGTGCCGGTGAAACGCTCGGGTGATCGCTCGCCGCTGCTGTGTGTGCACGGCCGCGGGGGCAACGTCCTCGGCCTCATGGACCTCGGGCGGTCCATGCCCGAACATCGCCCGTTCTACGGCGTGCAGGCGTTCGCGGTGACCGGTGATCGGATGCCCGATCGCACCATCTCGGCGATGGCGGCGCGGTACGTCGACGGACTGCTCGAGTCCGGGCTTCGCCTGCCGGTCCACATCGCCGGGTACTCCGGAGGCGGACTCATCGCCATCGAGATGGCGCGGATCTTGCGGACCAAGGGGCTCCCGGTCGGCGAGTTGATCCTCTTCGACACCCTGCATCCCGCGGCACAGGGTCTGGGGAAGGGTGCCCGAGTGCGCAACCTCGTCCAGAACGCAGCCATCCACGGCCCGGGCAGTGTCATGCGATGGATGCGCGGACGCAAGGAACACGCCGCCATGCTCGCTCGCATGGAGAGCCTCACCGACGACGCCTCGATGACCGACGCCGGCATCGTCGATCTGTCGGATTTCTTCGACCTCGCAGCGTTCCGGCATCGGTTCGATCCGATCGACATCGAGGCCCACCTCATCACCGTGGAGGAGTTCGACGCCACGGCCCCCAAGGACAACGGCTGGTCGGATACCGACTTCCGCCGGCTCCATCGCCATCAGGTGGCAGGTAACCACCTCGACATGCTCGCCGGGGAGCACGCCCGGACACTGTCTCGACTTCTCGATGAGATCCTCACGAATTGATCTGACAGGCCGACAGGACATCCGTCCGACTTACCTTCGGACCGGTTTCTCGCGACCTGCGCTGCCGTCACGGTGACGGTACGTTCGTCCGACTCCGATCCTCGGCATCTTGAACCCGTCCCATTCCCCCGACGCATGAGAACCAGGCAGACCCCGTGACAGCGGATCCGACAGCGATGTGGACACGATGAGATCCCGACGCCACTGTGGCAGCGGTCGCCTCGGCCTCGACGGCTGCGTCGTCGTGGGCGGCCTGTCCCTGCTCGTGTGGACGTATGCCGGATACCCGCTCACGGTGGCGCTGGCCGCGCGTCGTCGTCGGCCCGCCGAACCCGGACCGCTGCCGACCATGACGGTCCTCATCCCTGCCTACAACGAGGCCGAGTTCATCGCCAAGAAGGTCCGTAACTCTCGGGAGCTCGACTATCCGTCCGAACTCGTCCAGATCCTCGTCGTCAACGATGGCAGCGACGACGGCACGGCAGAGTTGGCGAGAGCCGAAGGCGCCCACGTCATCGACGTGAACCCACGCCGAGGCAAGAGCAACGGCATCAACTTCGGTATGAGCGAGGCGACCGGGGACATCGTGGTCCTCACCGACGCCAACGGATCGGTGGATGCCGGTTCTCTACGCGCGATCGCGGCCGCCTTCGCGGACCCCGCGGTGGCGGTGGTCAGTGGTGCCAAGGTCCCCGAGGGGACCGGAGCCCACGGCGGTGGTGAGCAGGCCTACTGGCGCTACGAGAACTTCGTGAAGACGGCGGAAGGCCGCCTCGGCTGCACCGTGGGCGCCGATGGAGGCATCTATGCCGTCCGTCGCACCACCTTCACCCCGCTCCCGGCCGGCACCCTCGGTGACGACTTCATCGTGCCGTTGTCCGCGCTGGCTGCTGGATGGAAGGTCACCCACACCGATCGGGCGCGTGCTCGCGAGAGCACGTCGAACTCCGTGTCCGACGAGTTCGAGCGCAGGACGCGGATCTCCGCCGGCATTTGGCAAGGATTGTTGACACATCGCTCCCTGCTGCATCCGCGCAATGGTTGGGTCTCGGTGGCGCTCGGCACTCATCGCGGCTTGCGGACCGTGGTGATACCGCCGTCGTTGCCGGTGATCACGGTGGCCACCGCATCACTGGCGCGACGATCGAAGGTCGCCAAGTTCTTGCTGGTAGCCCAATTGCTAGGGTGGGGCGGGGCAACCGCCGGCGCCGCGACCGATGCGCGTGCGTTCGCGTTGCCGTACCAGTTCGCAATGACCAACGTCGCCGCCATGCGCGGCGGCCTGAGATTCTTCCGTCGCCGGCAGGCAACGACGTGGAAGAGAACGAGCCGAGGCCAGTGGACATGAGCACGACGATGCAGAACAAATCGACTGACGTGGCCGACTCATCGAACGGTTCGCGCTTCTCGCGTGGATCGCAATCGGGTGAATCGTCGCGGTCAGCCACTGCGGGGTGGTTGCTCCCCGCCATGGTCGGAGTCGCCGTTGCGTTGGTGGTGTTCCTCGCCGGCGCATGGTTCGTCTCCGGTCGCGAGGACAAGTTCGTCGCATCGGGTTCGATGGTGATCTTGCCCAAGCCCGGCAACGATCAGGTCGAGTCCAGCTATTGGGAAACCCTCGGCAAGGGCATCGTGTCGACGTTCGCCGAGGTCATCCGTTCGGCTCCGATCACCTCGGCCCCTCCCGGAACCAGCACACGCGTCACGATCTCCCCGGAGTCGTCGTTGCTCGTGGTCGAAGGCACGGGCAACTCTGCGCGCGCCGCGGAGCAGATCGCGCAACTGCGCATCGACGCGGGACTCGCCGCTGTCGAGAAGCTCACGACGCCGTTCCGGGTCGAGATCGTCGACCGTCCCGCTGACTCCGCAGCCCGGTCGGGTCTGTCGAAGACATCACTGATCGGCGCGTCGGGTCTTGCCGCGTTGGCGCTCGGCGTGGCCGCGGCCCAAGGTGCGCTGGTGCTGCGCCGGCCCACCCGTCAAACGCGCGGGTGAATGGCGAGTGTCGATCGTCCTGCCCGTCGGCTTCGTGCCACGTGGCCGTCAGCGTGATTCCCTCACTGCGCTGATCCCTGCCTCGTGCGCGTTGGGCGCACTGGTGTTCGTCGCGCTCACCGCGTCGGGACGTTCCGCGGCGTTGGCCGGCATCGCCGGTCTGGCTGCCTGCTTCGTTCCACTGGCCATCGTGGAGCCGGTGGTGTTCACCAGCGGTTACGTCGCTGTCGTGGCCACTCACATCGACGATCCCATGGCACGTCTGGGCTTTCCGAGCCCGTGGTACGGGCTCAACCTCATCGCCGCGTTCCATCTGTATCGCCTCTGGTCGAAAGGCCAGATGCGGATCAACTGGACCGTGGTGCATCTGTTCGCGTTGGCCTTCTTGGCCACCCGCATCCTGGGCGTCCTCGTCGCCAACAACAGCGACGCCGCGGTGGAGCAATGCGTGCAGATCGGCAAAGATGCCGTTGCCCTCCTGGTCATCAGCGCGTTGCTCTCGAGCGTTGGTGGGGCCCGATGGGCGATCATCGGGGCCATCGCCGGGTTCGCCGCGTTGGGTTGGCTCGCCTTCGCACAGGAGTACCTGGTCCCGGGCCTCGGTGACTTCCGTGGCTTCAACCATGTGTCAACCAATGTTGACGTTGGTTCGACGACGGTGCGTCATGCCGGACCGTTGCGCGATCCGAACTTCTGGGGACGGCTCCTCGTCACCTTCTTCCCGCTGTCCGTGGCGGCGCTCCTGATGGCGCGAGCCATGTGGGTTCGACTGCTGGCAGCGCTCGGTGTCGGCGGCTTTCTGCTCGGCATCTATCTCACCCAGAGCCGCGGCGCGTTCTTGTCGGTGTTCGCCGGTGTCGCGGTGTTCTTGGTGTTCGCCGGATGGCGCTATGCGCGATGGACACTGCTCGCGCCGGTCGTCGTCATCGTTCTCCTGGCCAACCCAGCCACCGGTCCTCGCATGGAGACGCTGTTCCAGCTGGGGGAGAAGACCACCTCGAGCACCGACTTGTCGCTCGTGGCCCGCAAGACCGCGCTGAAGGCGGGGACGGAGATGTTCGCCGACCATCCCATCATGGGCATCGGCACCGGCAACTTCGTGTACGAGGTCCTCGACTATCAGCGCAAGTTGGGTATGGAGACCAACGGTGACGCTTCGGCGACGGGCATCGCCGCTCACAACACCTACGTCGAGACCGCAGCTGAGACCGGTGTCGTGGGGTTGGTGTCGTTGCTGTTGTTGTTCGGTGCGTCGATAGTGCTGGGCATGCGGGCACTGCAACGGATGCGAGGCCTCCGCTCGGTGATGGATTGCAACACCGACGCGCTGTGGGCCGCCGCGCTCGTGGGCGGCATCGTCGCCTACGCGGTCGCCAGCGTGTTCCTCCACCTGGTGCTGTTCGCTCCGTTCCTGGTGCTCCTGGCTCTCGTCGCCGACCTCGACCGCGGCTATCGCGACGTGGTGCAGCTGCAAGCTCGAACGGCCGCCGACCTGGACAAGCCCATCAACTGGGGTCGCATCGGCAAGGTCGCCGGCGTGGTCGTGGTGATCACCGCATCGTTGATGCTGCTGGTTCCCATGCGTTCGAACACCTATACGGCGCAGGCCACCTTCACCATGCAGGTGCGACCCCGCCAGTTCGACTGGATCCAGACGTACGAGTTCGACATGGCGACGCGGCGCGCCATCATCCCCAGTTACGTGGGTGCGTTCTTGGTGAGTCGCGAGGTGCGTGATGCGGCGTTCACCGCGGCCGGGGTGCGAAGTGCAGATCGAGGCAAGTACTCGATCTCGACCTCGCCGACGCCGAACTCGGCGGTGCTGCGGGTGAAGGTGTCAGGCCCGTCGGCGGCGTTGTCGCAGGCCGTCGCCGAACAGTTCTTCACCCACGGAGTCGATCGCGTGGCGGCGACGCAGATGCCCTTCATCGTCGTGCCCGTCACACCGCAGTCCACCGAGGCAGTGCAAGAAAGCAAGTGGCGCACGGGCCGGCTGGCGTTGGTCTTCGGTCCGCTCATCATTGCGCTCATCGGGTGGGTCTTCGTGAACCGGGAACGCAACTATCGCATCGGACGCCGCCACAACGTGCCGCCCGGCGCGCTCTGGTGCACATGACCGGCGGCGACCATCGGCTGAACCGGGGCGTGAAGCTGGCGAACATCGGCATCATCGCCAACTTCGTGATCGGGCTCGCCAGCGCCATCATCACCGGTCGACTCTTCGGGGCCGAGGAGCTGGGACGCTACGCGCTGGTGTCGGCGCCGACCATCTTGGTCATCCAGTTCTCGTCGGTGAGCGAGCAGCTCGGGCTCATCCAAGAGCTCACCAAGCACCCCAAGCTCAGCCCCGAGGGCACCGGCGTGTTCCGGGTGGTGTTCAAGCTCTCGGTCTTGCTCACTTTCGTGGCCTCGGCTCTCGTGCTGGTCATCAGCTGGTTCTACTTCCACAGTTCGCCGACGCGATCTGATCTGTTCGCGCCGGCAGCGTTGATGGTGGGTGCGTACATCGTCATCGACAACATTTCGTGGAACTTCGACTCGGTGCTGTCGGCGCATCGTGCGTTCGAGGTCCAGTTCGTGGCACGCATGACCACGACGGTGTCGTTGCTCGTGCTCACGCCGTTGTTCGCCCTCATCGGTCGGTCGGTGTGGGAGATAGCGGCTGCATCCATCGCCGCCAATGCGCTCGGCCTCATCGTCCGTGTCGTCAAGATCCCCGAGTACGTGGGGTTCCGAGCTGGCGACGCCGATGTCGCGTTCGGCCGCTCGAAGCTGCGAGGGATCGTGATGTTCGGTCTCCGGGCGATGCCTGCGTCGGTGAGCCTCATCGTTGCATCGCAGTCGACCGTGTGGATCTTGGGAGTCGTGGCCAGTGCCAATGCCCTGGGCGCGTTCTCCCGGGCGATGAACCTGGCTGGACGCATGAACGACGTCCCGTTCAAGGTGGCCGGGGTGTACTACCCCACCCAGGTCCGCAACGCCCACAACGGTGATCTCGACGCCATGGTTCGGGCAATGGGCGACACGCTGCGCATGTCGTTCGTTCCACTCATGGCGTTGGCGGCCGCGGCAGCTGGTGCATCGTTCGGCGTGTTGCGGGTGTTCGGCAACGACTTCGCCGCGGCCGACACCGCGCTGGTGGTACTGCTGCTCTCGGCGTTGGTGTTCTTCATGGACGTGATCGTCGGGCTGACGCTCACCGCGCTCGGTCGCCCCGGTGTGGTGTCCAAGGGCTCGGTGCTCGGCATGACGATGACGCTCGCGTTGGTGTGGCCGCTGGCCGATCGATACGGCGCCACTGGTGCCGCAGCGGCCATTGCCGTCGGTCAGGTGGCATCGCTCCTGGTGAAGTTCGTGGCGCTTCTGGACCGACTCGAGCACCATCTCGTGTTCCGCTCGGTTGTGCGGCCCGGCACGTCGGTGCTCGCGGCAACCTTGGTGGCCTACACCGTTGCGCACGTCATCGACACCCAGATGGCGTCGATCATCGGAACCGGCATCGCCGGCCTCTCGGGCATCGCGGCGTTCTTCGTCGTCATCACGCTGTTCGGCAGTCCTGACGTGCCGCTCATCCGCAAGGTGTTGGAGCGCATCCGACGGCAGCCGGTGGGGGTCTGATCGTGCGTGTCGCGTATCTCGTCTCGCGCTTTCCGAAGACGACCGAGACCTTCATCGCCAACGAGATCCTGGGACTCATCGCCCAGGGCCACGAGGTGATCATCCACTCGCTCATCACGGAGACCGATCAGGTGATCCACCCCGGCGTCGAGAAACTCTTGGCCGGTGTCCGTTACGGTGACCGTGACCGCGTGTCAACCCTTCTTGCCGCGGCGCGCTGGGCGGCCCGACGACCGATGGCGACGGCCCGCCTGCTGCGACTCGTGGTTGGAGCACATGCTCGGCAACCGGGTGAGATGGGCAAGTACCTGTGGCAGCACGCGGTGGCGTGTCGATGGGCAACACAGCTGCGACACGACCGGGTCGACATGGTCCATGCTCATTGGGCGACCTATCCCGCATACGGGGCGATGGTCATCGGGGCGATGACCGGGCTGCCGTTCACGTTCACTGGTCACGCACACGACATCCAGCTCCCCAACCCCACGTTGCCGGCCAAGATCGAGGCGGCAGCCGCGGTGGTGACCATCAGCGAGTACAACCGGCGTCTTCTCCAGAAGTTGGCACCGACGGCCGATCCTCGCAAGATCGAGATCGTGCACTGCGGAGTCGACGTCGCCGCGTTCGCGTCGCGCGCTGCCGCACGTCGACCGGCGACGTCGAATGCACCGGGCACCATCGTGTGCGTCGGTGCGCTCGTGCCCTACAAAGGTCAGCGCGTGCTGGTCGAGGCATGTGCGCAATTGAAATTGCGCAACGTCGAGCTGCGCTGCCGCATCGTCGGCGATGGCGAGGATCGTCAAGCCCTAGCCGAGCAGATCGCGCGCCTCGAGGTGTCCGATCATGTCGAGCTCGTGGGTCGCCTGCCCGCCGACCGTGTCGCCGAAGAGCTGGCGGCCGCCTCGGTGATGGTGCTCCCCAGCGTCGTGTTGTCCTCCGGTCAGATGGAGGGCATCCCGGTGGCGCTCATGGAAGCGATGGCTGCTGGCGTGCCGGTGATCTCGACGCGCATCTCGGGCATCCCGGAGCTCGTGGTGGATGGCGAGACGGGATTGCTGGTGGAACCTGACGACGCAACGGCGCTCGCCGACGCCATCGAGTCGGTGCTCACCGACCCGGTTGGGGCCGAGCGTCGCGCGGTCGCCGGTTCGGCGCTGGTGGCGGCGCAGTTCGATCAGGCCACTGAGGTGACCCGCCTGGTCGAGATCTTCGCTCGTGCCGCTCGCTTGCGCTGAGCGACGGGCTCAGCTGTCCCAGGCGTCGAGCACGCGCAACGAACCCCACGGCAGCTTCTTCAGGGGCACTTGGTCACCTTTGAAGCCAATACTCGGGTACGGATCGGGCGCGCCATCGGGCGGGGTCTCGAACTGGATGGAGATGCGGGCTCCGCCGTTGTCGACGCAATACGCGCCGTATCGCTGCAGTGCTCGGCCGAGCATCAACTCACCCTTGCTGATGCCCTTTATCGCTGACAGATCGATCGACGGATCGAGTTGGATTCGGGTGCCCTGTGGGATGCACGTGCGTCCGGTGACCCAGCCGTCGGTGGTCGTCGCCGGCCATTGGAACGGGCCGGTGTTGGCCGGACCGCAAGCCATGTCGGTGGCGAACACGAGAGCGTGATCGATCGACCCGGACTTCACGTCGGCCATGGTCACGAGTCCTGCGATGGTGGACAGTCCTGACCCCGTTGCCCGACTCACCGGCTCCGGGTAGGGGATGCCGTTCTGATAGCTGGGTCGCACGCTCACACCGTTGCCGTCGAGGGGGTAGACCCCACCCCAATCGGCGCTCCACCGCTTCCCATCGAACTTGGCGCGGAACAGATCGAAGACCAATCGTCGGTCGAGATCGATGATGGCCAACTTGCCATCGCTACCGCTGGTCGGCTCGG
>JBFWVD010000136.1:0-9795 GCA_050246915.1 Acidimicrobiia bacterium
GTTGATGGTGCTGGTGCCGGGTTGGTTTTGGTTGGCGGGCCAGATGGTGACGTAGCCGCTTTCGGTGGGTTGGTCGATGGTGAGGTTGAGGGCGACGGAGTCGACTCCGGTTGCGGGGATGCCGTTGCGGCCGGTGACTTGGAGTTTGCGGGTGGTTCCGGCGCAGACGCGGTCGGTGGTGTTGCCGGTGTCGAGGACGCGGTCGGGACTGGTCCCGGTGAGACCACCCGCAGGCGTCACCACTCCCGGGAGCACCACCGGGGGAGGCGGAGGTGGCGTCGTCGTGGCGGTCGCCTCAGCGATCGTCGGCAGGACACGATCGACCGTGGTCGTGGCCCCTGGGCCGACGATGACCGCTTGGGGCGGCGGCGACTGTCCATCCCCTTCGTCAGCGGAGTACAGGCCCGATCCCGGTGGTGGCAGGACGTACACCGTGCCTGCGCCGGGCAGGACTTCGGTGAATGCGTAGTGACCATTCCCGTCGGTGACGGCGTACCGGGTTTCACCGGGCTCGAAGTAGTCCATCGTCACCAGGGCTCCCGACACGGGAGTTCCTGACGAGGACCGCACGACTCCGGCGATGGTGCCGGGGGTGAGCTGGGAGTACTGCACCGGGGTGAGGCCGATGCTCCCACCCCCCGCTGGCATCACGAACGTGCCTCGGCTTGTCGGTGACGTCGTCGACGTCCCGGGACCAGTCCACCAGGATGGATCGGCACGACCAGCCGATGTTCGTGCGTAGACCTGGTAGCTCCCGGCGAGAGTCCTCAGCGACCAATTCGCGCCGTTGGCACCGGCCGGGCTGAGGGGGGTGGTGCCTCGCAACAGTCCGGTGGTGGTGTTCACGATCTCGACGTCCTCAACGAGGGCACGACCATCGGTCATCTGCACGGCACCGGTCAGGATCGAACCGCGCTCCACGGTTCCCGTGACCGAGGTTGTCTGCCCGGCGGCGACTTGGATCTCGACGGGGGCGCCGCTCGCTGAGCGCAGGAACTGTGGCGGGACGGCATCCAGATACGTCTGGGGGCCAGCGGGGTCGAGCGCGTAGGAGACGAAGATCCGGTAGCGACCCGGTGTCAGGCCGTCAAAGCGGAGGTGGCCCGCCGAGGAGCCCGATGCGCGGTTGGATGAGTTGATGCCCACGCCGCCGACCGGAACAGCGATGGCATACATGCCGGTGACCGAGGCACCGTCGTCAATCGAGATCGCAACACTGATCGCAGCACCGGCGCGAGCGGTGATGTTGACACCCGATGTCACGCCCCCGGCTGTCACGGCAACGGGCGTTGCACCACCACGACCTGGCGCGTTGGGGTGGTAGGTGAGCTCGAGGCCAGCCGGGTTGGAGTATCCGTATCCGCCCGGGCTCGAGGCCCCTGTGCGAACGACGTACTGCCCGGCCACCAGACCAGTGATCGTGAACGTGCCATCGGCCGCAGTGAGTGCGGCGACCGGGGAACCACCAACGGTGGGTTCGGCGAACACCGAAGTGTTCGCTGCCGCACCATTTGGGCCGACGACTCGGCCCGTGATGGATCCGGTTGGGGCGACCGTGAGGTCGACCCTGTAGGCGGTGGGAGCCGAGACCGTGAGCTGCGCTGATGCCTCGCGCGCCTTGACCGTGTAGATACCGGGAGCGATGCGCCCGACGTTGTAGTTGCCAGCCCCGTCGATGTAGCTGGTCGTGACCGTCCTACCGCCCTGGGTCACGAGGAGATTGTTGCCGACGACCGAGCCGCCCCCTGCGACGGTCACGTTCCCCGACAGCGTGGCGGCCGCTGACAGGACGGGATTCCAGGTGACGGTCTGATTGGCAGTGAACTGCACCGCCACCGCGCTGTTGGCGGAACTGACGTTGGGATACCAGACCTCGGTCAGATTCGTAGGACCGATCACCCTGATGGAGTAGCGACCGGGTGGGATGGACGAGATGGAGAACGTGCCGTCGGGGCGAATGAACGTGTTGGCGGCACCTTCGACGAGGACTGCGCCGCTTGTTATGGGCCCCGACGGGCCGGTCACGGTCCCGATGAGGATTGCTCCTGGGTGCAGCACGACGTCGCGCACGACAGTCCCTCCGTCGGTCACCTGGACGGTGTCCGTGGAGCGGTAGCCCACCAAGTTGGTCCCGGAAGGCGGCGACACAGTGATCGCCAGAGCGCCGACGGGCTGATGGGGAAGCGTGTAGACGCCCGACGCGTTCGTCGACGCCGCATTGACGCTGGATCCAGGCCACACGGTTGCGCCAACGACGGGATTGCCGGCTTCATCGCGAACCGTCCCAGTGATGGTGCCGCCTGCGTCGAGCAGAATGGCGACGTTGCTCACCGATTGCCCGTCGGCGACGAGGATGGCTCCGCCGGGGAGTGGATAGGCGTTGTTGATGAAGCCGGCATAGGGAACCGACGCCGGTACGTTGACGCTGATCGCATAGCGCCCGGCGGGAACGGCAGCGGAGAACGTTCCGTTCGCAGCGCTGGTGAGGAAACGCGACTGGAACCCGGCGGGGGCGGTGCTTCCATCGGACGTGGACCAATAGATCGTCACGCCCACCCCGGCGACGGGAGAGCCTGTCGCTCGTCCGGTCACCGTCCCGGAGATCGAGCCATCGGCGGCGTGCGCCGGTGGCGCAATTGAGGTTGACGCGGCGAGCGCAAGGCCGGTACACGCAAGTGCAGTTGCGAACAACACCACGATCTTGCGCATTCGCCCGCTCCATTCGAGATCAGCCCGTTTCCGTCGAGCAGCCGCTGGTGGGCGCCCGCGCACGGAATGCGGTCAGAATGCCACACGCGGGCACTGTCGTTCACCTGACCTTGATCGATCATTGCCGGCCATCGGGGGGAAGCACCCGTGGTGGGTCAGGCGGCGTTGAAGTAGCCGACGGTGTCGATGACGATGCGGGCGCAGCCGTTGTAGTTGGTGATGTTGATGGTGCCGTCGGGTGCGACTTTGGTGATGGCGGAGTTGGCGATGGTTTGGCCGCGGGTGAAGTTGATGGTGCTGGTGCCGGGTTGGTTTTGGTTGGCGGGCCAGATGGTGACGTAGCCGCTTTCGGTGGGTTGGTCGATGGTGAGGTTGAGGGCGACGGAGTCGACTCCGGTTGCGGGGATGCCGTTGTGGCCGGTGACTTGGAGTTTGCGGGTGGTTCCGGCGCAGACGCGGTCGGTGGTGTTGCCGGTGTCGAGGACGCGGTCGGGGTTGGTGCCGGTGAAGCCGCCTGCGCCTGGTGTGCCGGCGTTGAAGTAGCCGACGGTGTCGATGACGATGCGGGCGCAGCCGTTGTAGTTGGTGATGTTGATGGTGCCGTCGGGTGCGACTTTGGTGATGGCGGAGTTGGCGATGGTTTGGTTGCGGGTGAAGTTGATGGTGCTGGTGCCGGGTTGGTTTTGGTTGGCGGGCCAGATGGTGACGTAGCCGCTTTCGGTGGGTTGGTCGATGGTGAGGTTGAGGGCGACGGAGTCGACTCCGGTTGCGGGGATGCCGTTGCGGCCGGTGACTTGGAGTTTGCGGGTGGTTCCGGCGCAGACGCGGTCGGTGGTGTTGCCGGTGTCGAGGACGCGGTCGGGACTGGTCCCGGTGAGACCACCCGCAGGCGTCACCACTCCCGGGAGCACCACCGGGGGAGGCGGAGGTGGCGTCGTCGTGGCGGTCGCCTCAGCGATCGTCGGCAGGACACGATCGACCGTGGTCGTGGCCCCTGGGCCGACGATGACCGCTTGGGGCGGCGGCGACTGTCCATCCCCTTCGTCAGCGGAGTACAGGCCCGATCCCGGTGGTGGCAGGACGTACACCGTGCCTGCGCCGGGCAGGACTTCGGTGAATGCGTAGTGACCATTCCCGTCGGTGACGGCGTACCGGGTTTCACCGGGCTCGAAGTAGTCCATCGTCACCAGGGCTCCCGACACGGGAGTTCCTGACGAGGACCGCACGACTCCGGCGATGGTGCCGGGGGTGAGCTGGGAGTACTGCACCGGGGTGAGGCCGATGCTCCCACCCCCCGCTGGCATCACGAACGTGCCTCGGCTTGTCGGTGACGTCGTCGACGTCCCGGGACCAGTCCACCAGGATGGATCGGCACGACCAGCCGATGTTCGTGCGTAGACCTGGTAGCTCCCGGCGAGAGTCCTCAGCGACCAATTCGCGCCGTTGGCACCGGCCGGGCTGAGGGGGGTGGTGCCTCGCAACAGTCCGGTGGTGGTGTTCACGATCTCGACGTCCTCAACGAGGGCACGACCATCGGTCATCTGCACGGCACCGGTCAGGATCGAACCGCGCTCCACGGTTCCCGTGACCGAGGTTGTCTGCCCGGCGGCGACTTGGATCTCGACGGGGGCGCCGCTCGCTGAGCGCAGGAACTGTGGCGGGACGGCATCCAGATACGTCTGGGGGCCAGCGGGGTCGAGCGCGTAGGAGACGAAGATCCGGTAGCGACCCGGTGTCAGGCCGTCAAAGCGGAGGTGGCCCGCCGAGGAGCCCGATGCGCGGTTGGATGAGTTGATGCCCACGCCGCCGACCGGAACAGCGATGGCATACATGCCGGTGACCGAGGCACCGTCGTCAATCGAGATCGCAACACTGATCGCAGCACCGGCGCGAGCGGTGATGTTGACACCCGATGTCACGCCCCCGGCTGTCACGGCAACGGGCGTTGCACCACCACGACCTGGCGCGTTGGGGTGGTAGGTGAGCTCGAGGCCAGCCGGGTTGGAGTATCCGTATCCGCCCGGGCTCGAGGCCCCTGTGCGAACGACGTACTGCCCGGCCACCAGACCAGTGATCGTGAACGTGCCATCGGCCGCAGTGAGTGCGGCGACCGGGGAACCACCAACGGTGGGTTCGGCGAACACCGAAGTGTTCGCTGCCGCACCATTTGGGCCGACGACTCGGCCCGTGATGGATCCGGTTGGGGCGACCGTGAGGTCGACCCTGTAGGCGGTGGGAGCCGAGACCGTGAGCTGCGCTGATGCCTCGCGCGCCTTGACCGTGTAGATACCGGGAGCGATGCGCCCGACGTTGTAGTTGCCAGCCCCGTCGATGTAGCTGGTCGTGACCGTCCTACCGCCCTGGGTCACGAGGAGATTGTTGCCGACGACCGAGCCGCCCCCTGCGACGGTCACGTTCCCCGACAGCGTGGCGGCCGCTGACAGGACGGGATTCCAGGTGACGGTCTGATTGGCAGTGAACTGCACCGCCACCGCGCTGTTGGCGGAACTGACGTTGGGATACCAGACCTCGGTCAGATTCGTAGGACCGATCACCCTGATGGAGTAGCGACCGGGTGGGATGGACGAGATGGAGAACGTGCCGTCGGGGCGAATGAACGTGTTGGCGGCACCTTCGACGAGGACTGCGCCGCTTGTTATGGGCCCCGACGGGCCGGTCACGGTCCCGATGAGGATTGCTCCTGGGTGCAGCACGACGTCGCGCACGACAGTCCCTCCGTCGGTCACCTGGACGGTGTCCGTGGAGCGGTAGCCCACCAAGTTGGTCCCGGAAGGCGGCGACACAGTGATCGCCAGAGCGCCGACGGGCTGATGGGGAAGCGTGTAGACGCCCGACGCGTTCGTCGACGCCGCATTGACGCTGGATCCAGGCCACACGGTTGCGCCAACGACGGGATTGCCGGCTTCATCGCGAACCGTCCCAGTGATGGTGCCGCCTGCGTCGAGCAGAATGGCGACGTTGCTCACCGATTGCCCGTCGGCGACGAGGATGGCTCCGCCGGGGAGTGGATAGGCGTTGTTGATGAAGCCGGCATAGGGAACCGACGCCGGTACGTTGACGCTGATCGCATAGCGCCCGGCGGGAACGGCAGCGGAGAACGTTCCGTTCGCAGCGCTGGTGAGGAAACGCGACTGGAACCCGGCGGGGGCGGTGCTTCCATCGGACGTGGACCAATAGATCGTCACGCCCACCCCGGCGACGGGAGAGCCTGTCGCTCGTCCGGTCACCGTCCCGGAGATCGAGCCATCGGCGGCGTGCGCCGGTGGCGCAATTGAGGTTGACGCGGCGAGCGCAAGGCCGGTACACGCAAGTGCAGTTGCGAACAACACCACGATCTTGCGCATTCGCCCGCTCCATTCGAGATCAGCCCGTTTCCGTCGAGCAGCCGCTGGTGGGCGCCCGCGCACGGAATGCGGTCAGAATGCCACACGCGGGCACTGTCGTTCACCTGACCTTGATCGATCATTGCCGGCCATCGGGGGGAAGCACCCGTGGTGGGTCAGGCGGCGTTGAAGTAGCCGACGGTGTCGATGACGATGCGGGCGCAGCCGTTGTAGTTGGTGATGTTGATGGTGCCGTCGGGTGCGACTTTGGTGATGGCGGAGTTGGCGATGGTTTGGCCGCGGGTGAAGTTGATGGTGCTGGTGCCGGGTTGGTTTTGGTTGGCGGGCCAGATGGTGACGTAGCCGCTTTCGGTGGGTTGGTCGATGGTGAGGTTGAGGGCGACGGAGTCGACTCCGGTTGCGGGGATGCCGTTGTGGCCGGTGACTTGGAGTTTGCGGGTGGTTCCGGCGCAGACGCGGTCGGTGGTGTTGCCGGTGTCGAGGACGCGGTCGGGGTTGGTGCCGGTGAAGCCGCCTGCGCCTGGTGTGCCGGCGTTGAAGTAGCCGACGGTGTCGATGACGATGCGGGCGCAGCCGTTGTAGTTGGTGATGTTGATGGTGCCGTCGGGTGCGACTTTGGTGATGGCGGAGTTGGCGATGGTTTGGTTGCGGGTGAAGTTGATGGTGCTGGTGCCGGGTTGGTTTTGGTTGGCGGGCCAGATGGTGACGTAGCCGCTTTCGGTGGGTTGGTCGATGGTGAGGTTGAGGGCGACGGAGTCGACTCCGGTTGCGGGGATGCCGTTGTGGCCGGTGACTTGGAGTTTGCGGGTGGTTCCGGCGCAGACGCGGTCGGTGGTGTTGCCGGTGTCGAGGACACGGTCGGGACTGGTCCCGGTGAGACCACCCGCAGGCGTCACCACTCCCGGGAGCACCACCGGGGGAGGCGGAGGCGTGGCGAGGACCTCAGCGATCGTCGGCAGGACACGATCGACCGTGGTCGTGGCCCCTGGGGACAAGATCGTCACGGGCTTCACCTGATCGACGCCGTCGGTTTCGTCGCTTGACCACAGGCCCGAGCCGGCGGGCGGCCGCACCGTCAGCTTGACGAACTCACCGACGAATCCGCCCGCTGAGTATCGGCCGTCAGCATCGGTGACGCGGTACTTGGTGGTTCCTGAGCCGAAGGTAGAGACGGTGACGAGCGCTCCGGCGACCGGCGTCCCGTTGGTTCGCGTGATTCGTCCGGCCACGCCGCTCGTAGAAGCGGTCGCCACCTGGACCGGAAGATGTCCGATCGAGAGGGAGGCCGTTCCCAGTGTGAACACTCCGGCTGTCGCCGGCGCCGTGGTGGCGCTGCCGGCCGCACGCCACCAGCTCGCATCGGTTGTTCCGAGGTTGGTGCGTCCGACCGCTCGGTACGTGCCGGGCAGCAACGGCGTCGACCACGCGGCCGCCCCCTGCGACACGATGTACTGCCTCAACAACCCGTCGGTCGCATCGATGAAGAACACGACTGTGGTGTCGGCTCGTCCGTCAGCCAGGCTCGATGACCCGGAGACGGAAACACCTGGTCGAACCGATCCTGCCACAGCGATCGATTGCCCTGCTGCGAGATCGATCTCCAGCGGAGCACCTGTCGGCCCGGCCAAGAACTGCTGCGCGACGGGAACGTACGACGGTCCAGAGTTCACCTGCGTCACGAAGATCCGGTATCGGCCCGGGGTGAGACCGTCGAATGCAAGCTGATTCGGTTGGGCCACTGGGTAACGGCTCGGGGCGGAGATCGCCGTGCCGGCGACAGGAACCGCTACCGCCGAAAGATCCCGGGGGTCGTCCCCTCCGATGATCGACAGCGTGGCGAGTATCCGACCGCCGGGCGAAGCGTTGATGTCGACGTTGGCGGTCGTTGCTCCTCCCGATACAGACACCGGACGAGCCTCGCCCCGGCCGAGGCCGTTGGGGTGGTAGGTGACCTGGAGGTTGGTCGGGTTTGCGTACGGTGCGCCGCCGATCTGCCCCAAACCTGTTCGAACGACGTAGTTGCCGGGCGGGATCGATGGAACCGTGTAGCGGCCGTTGGCGTCGGTGTAGGCGAAGTTGGTGAATCCGCCATCGATCGCTTCCACAGCGACCGTGACACCTGCCGCTGGGCCAGCAGGTCCCGTGACCAGTCCCGATATCGCCCCGGTCGGTCCCATCACGAGGTCGAGCACGTGAGGCGTGGCTCCGGTGATCGTGAACGGTGTGAGGGTTGAACCCGAGCGCGCAACATACGAGCCCGGTGCCAGTTGTCCGATCGTGTATCGGGCATCGAGCCCCACTTGAGCGCCCGAGATGACGGTGCCGTCGCGCAGCACGTTGACATAGGAACCGGCCGTCGGTGCTCCGCTCGATGATGTGACCGTGCCTGAGATCGTGGCTGCCGGTGGCAATGTCGGGTTCCACGTGAGGGTGCTTCCGGCTACGAGTGGTGCCGCACCCGATCCGACCATCGAGCTAGCGTTCGGATACCACACCGTGCCGGTCGGGGACGACGCGCCAGCGCCGGCGGTGATGGTCACCAACCCCGGAGTCAAACGCCGGATGGAGAACGAGCCGTCTGCCCCCGTCGATGCGTACTGCGTCTGGTTGATGCGAATGGCCGCGCCGGCGATCGGTCCGCTCGGCCCACTCACCACCCCGGCGAGCATGGCCCCCGTTGCGAGGGTCGTGTCGCGGGTGACCGTCGCCCCTTCCGCCACTGAGATGAGTTCTGTGCCGATGAAGTCGAGCAGGTTCGACAGCGGATCGGCGTAGACCCGGAGTTGGACCCCTGTCGAGGGCTGCTGGCCAAGGCTGTAGTGACCATCGGCCCCGGTGAATGCGATCGCTGCCGATGGCCCGTTGCCGGTCACTCTGGCGCCGACCACGGGATTGCCCTGCTCGTCGCGAACGGTTCCCTCGATGGTGCCACCCCGCCGAAGCTGGACGTTGATGGCGCCGGTACTCTGACCGTCACCGACGATGATCTCGTCGCCGAGGCTGCCGTACGGCTTGTCGTTCCACCCCTGGGGCAGGTAGGGCAGGTTGCTGGGTAGCGTGACGTTCAGGCCGTACCGGCCTGGGGGAACAGCGACGTTGAAGGTGCCATCGGCGGCGCTGGTGAAGGTCCGATTCGACCCGGAGGGTGCGGGTGTTGTGTTGTTCGGGCCCCAATACAGCTGAAGGAAGGCGCCGGACACAGGTGCGCCGTTGACTCGATCAGTCACCGTGCCGGAGATCGATCCGTCGGCAGCGTGCGCCGGTGGCGCAATTGAAGTTGACGCGACGAGGGTCAGTCCGGCGCACGCAAGTGCAGTTGCCAACAACACCACGATCTTGCGCATTCGCCCGCTCCGTTCGAGATCAGCCCTGCGTCGCGAGTGAGCGGTTCACTTCACCGTCACCTCACCATGTGTGGCCACATTGCCACACAGCGGCGGTCGGATTCACCAGTGCTTGACCGACATCTGCCGAGCGAAGGGGGGTGACCCCCCATCTCACCGAGGTGGGGGCAGCGGACGCGGCGTCGGCGGCGAGAGCGGTGTTCCCGTCGGTGGCGCAGCGAGGCTCGTGAGCGACGGAGCGTCGACCGGTGCGTCGAAGCGCAGGAACTCGAGATCGTCAGCCTTGGCCAAGCCGACGAGGAACCTGTCCGGAACCGACTGACGTCGCGTCCGCAGCACTTCGACTGCGTCGTTGTAGAAGCGGCGGGCAAACGCCA
>JBFWVD010000137.1:0-9763 GCA_050246915.1 Acidimicrobiia bacterium
ACTCGAGGCCACGTCGGCGGTGATCCCGAGTTGCCCGAGGAGGTGGAGGACGACCTCCTGGTTCAGATCGTTGTCCTCGACAACGAGGACGTGAGCGTCCCACGCCGTCTCATCGACGTTCAGATCGAACGGTGCATCGGTCTCGTCCTCGTCGCCGGCGACCTCAGTGCCGAATGTGGCGTTGAACCAGAAGGTGCTGCCGATGCCCGGCGTACTGAGCGCCCCGGCCTCCCCGCCCATGGCCTGGGCCAGTTGCCGGGTGATCACGAGCCCGAGCCCCGTGCCGCCGTAGCGGCGTGTCGTCGACGCGTCCCCTTGTTCGAAGCGGGTGAACAAGCGACGAAGGGCGTCGGGGGCGATGCCGGGTCCCTGGTCGACCACCTCGACGCGCAACGCCACCTGATCGGAGTTCGAGCGCAGGCGCTTCACCCGCACCTTCACGACGGACCCGTCGGTGAACTTCAGGGCGTTGGACAGGTAGTTCAACACCGCCTGCTCGAATCGAGTCGGGTCTCCCCGCACGACGCTCGGGACCGCATCGTCAATGTCGATTGACACCGTGATCGACTTTGCCGCGGCTTGCGCGCTGACGAGCGAGATGGCGTCATCGATGGCGGTGGCCGGGCTGAACGCCACCGCCTGCAGTTTGAGCTTGCCCGCCTCGATTCTCGACAGATCGAGCACGTCGTTGATGATCTCGGCCAGATGGCTGGCCGCGGCGTGGACCTTGCGCAGGCGGTCCTTCACCGATGGATCAGCCACCTCGCGTTCGAGCACGTGGGAGAACCCGACGATGGCATTGAGCGGTGTGCGCATCTCATGGCTCATGGTGGCCAAGAAGTTGCTCTTGGCCCGGCTGGCCTGCTCGGCGTCCTCAGCGCGCTTGGCCAACTCCGCGTTGAGGAGGGCGACATGGCGTTCGCGGGCCCGCCGCTCGCGGTTGTCGAACACGGTGCTGCGCGAGCCGACGAAGTTGCCCTGAGCGTCTCGGATCGCTGTCGAGGACAGGACTACGGGGAGTAACGAGCCGTCCTTGCGGGCGAACTCGAAGTCGACATCGGCGACCGTGGCCCCGGCGACGAAGCGCGGGAACGTGTCGGCGAAGCGTTGACGGCTGTCGTCGGTGAGCAACTCGGGCATCTTCATGCACCCGACGACCTCGTCGCGCTCGTAGCCGAGCCAACGCAACTCGGTGTCGTTCATCGCCAAGACCGTTGCGTCCGGACCGATCGAGTGGTAGCCGCACGGTGCGTTGTTGTAGAGATCGGCGACTTCCTCCATCTGGCTGACCAGCGATCGGTTGGCCACTTCGAGCTCCAAGGTCCGCTCGATCACCAGATCGGCCAACCGAAGCCGATGGGCATCGAGTTCAGCGATCGCCTCGCGTTGATGGGTGATGTCGATCTGGACACCCAGCACTCGCTTGGGTCTTCCGTCGTCGAAGCGTTCGGTCACCATCGATCGGTCCATGACCCAGCAGTAGGTGCCATCGGCCCGGCGCATGCGGTGCTCGGTGGAGCAGCGATCGTGGCCAACCCACGCGGTCTCAGCGACTGCGTCGAGCACGAGGCGCAGATCGTCGGGATGTACGAGCTCCAGCCATCCATCAGGGTTCGAAGGGACCTCGCCGTCTCGATAGCCGAGCATCGTCGACCAACTCGGTGATCGGAACCCGACGTTGGTCTCCGCGTCCCAATCCCACACGCCTTGTCCTGACGACTCCAGGGCCAGGATCCAACGCTGTTCGTTCTCCTTGGTCCGTTGGTGCAACGCGTTGACTTCATCGGCCGAGGCGTTGATCGCCGCTGCGTAACGCTTGAGCCAGAAGGCGAGCAGGGCGGCGGTGGCGGCCACGAACCCCCAGCCCTTGACCATCGACAACGTGGTGTGGGCGTCGCTGTTGGACCCGACGATCGCCTCGACGGCGAGATCGGACAGCAAGATCCACAGCGCCGAGATCGTTGCGTAGGTCCCGACGATGCGCCACACCCAACGGCGTCGCTGCTTGATCCGACCGAGCCGATCGAGTTCGGGATCGGTAGGAGGCGTCACGACCCAGGAACGTCGTCGAGATGCGTGGCGATCTTGCTCATGTGCGCGAAGTGTGCGACGAATGCATCGACGACGTCGGGATCGAAGTGCTTGCCACGTTCGCTCAAGATCAGCTCGTAGGCGTCTTCGAGCGGGAACGCCATCTTGTACACCCGCTTGGAAACCAACGCGTCGAAGACATCGGCCAAGGCCATCAAGCGAGCGGACAAGGGGATCTCTTCGCCCCGCAGACCATCGGGATATCCGGTGCCATCCCACTTCTCATGATGATGATGAGCGATCTCCTTGGCGAAGCGCAGGAACTCGAGCGGATGGGCGATGTCTCGTTCGGCTTGCTCGATGGCTTGGCTGCCGAGCGCGGCGTGGGTCTGCATGATCACGCGTTCCTCGTCGGTCAATGCACCGGGCTTGAGCAAGATCGCGTCGGGGATACCGACCTTGCCGATGTCGTGGAGTTGAGCGGACTTCGACAGCACCTCGATGCTGCGGGGGGTCAGATGCGGTGAGTAGCGCGGACTCTTCGCCAACTCCATCGCCATGATGCGTACGTACTCCTGGGTGCGCAGGAGATGGTTGCCGGTCTCGTTGTCGCGGGTCTCGGCCAGCCGTGCGAGCACGTGGATCGTGACGTCCTGCACGAGTTGGTTCTCGCGCAGGCGCCGCGCCACCTCGGCTTCGAGATGATGGTTGTGCATCGCGAGCTTCTCGCGCGCCTGCTTGAGTTCGATCTGATTGCCGACCCGGGCGAGCATGATGGCCGGGCGGAACGGCTTGGTGATGTAGTCCACCGCCCCGCGACGCAATCCCTCTTCCTCGGCTTCGGGTGAGCCGGCCGCGGTCAAGAAGATCACCGGGATGTGCCGCGTCCGGGGATTGGCCGACAGCGCTTCGAGGACCTCGAACCCGTGGTGATCGGGAAGCAGGACGTCGAGCAAGATCAGGTCGGGCTGTGGATCGGAGGCGGCCAGCTCCAGGCCCCTCGCTCCGGTGACCGCAGCGCGAATGCGCAGGTTCCCACCGCTGAGCACGTCGGCTGCTGCAGCAATGCTCTCGGGCGAGTCGTCGATGATGAGGACGATGGAATGCCGGTTCGGTACCGGCGGCGCCGTCGTCGTGGTGCGTTCATGAAGACTCGACGTGGGCAGGGCCATCTGAGGCGTCCTTCGACTCCATCACAGACGCCGGGCCGATCCCTGGCGCACCCACCTATCGGTCCATCCGAGCACGCCGTTGACCACGGAGAGTGCACATGACCAATAGCAGGTCAGGCCAGTCCGCGCTCCCAGTACGTCGTCGCCACGTGGGCGATCAGTTGCGCCGAGGTGTCGAAGTCGAACGCCGTGCCGTCGATGACCAGGTGGTAGAGCGTCGGATCGCGCGGATCGCGCCCGTACAGCCGTTTGAGGTACTGGGTGCGGGCCTTGTCCGTGTCGGTGAGATGGCGGCGCGCCGTCGCCTCGTCGATCTCCTCGAGGCGCATCCCGACCGCCAGCCGGCGATCGACCGGGCCATCGATGCGTGCGTGGAAGACCCCAGGCTTGTCGGCAAGCACACATGCGCCGCCACGTCCGAGGATGACACCACCGGTGGAGTCGGCGATCGAGAGGACCGACTGTTCGACGTTCTGGCGGATACGGCGATCGTCGGGGAGATCGAGCATGGCCCCGGGGGACCCGATCGCTTCGGGAAGGAATGCGAAGCCGGCCAGGAGGCGCCGCAGCGGCAGCTCCGAACGCTCGGCCTCGGTGAGGTTCTCGCTGGGGGCCGTCTGGTCGTCGGATGGGCCGGTGCCCCTGAGCAAGCGATCGTGGAACGGCAGGCCGAGGAGCTCGGCGAGGGCGGGTGCGATGAGCGCACCGCCCGATCCGTAGTTGGCCGAGATGGTGATGGTCCTGAGCACTCGAACTCCCGTGTCCCCGATCGCGGTGAGTTGCACCGTAGCCCGGTCGCTAACGTCCGGTCACTGACTGCGGGGAGAGTTGTGGGCCGATCACGTGAGTTCGAGGTGGGGGCGCTGTCGGTCCGGTTCTGCGTGGACGGGGCGATGAACATGCCGATCACGGACTTGGTGTACGCCGGGTCCAGTGAAGATCCGTGGGCCGGCCACGAGCAGTACCTCGGACCCACTGGCACGATCGACATCCCGATCGCTGCGTTCTTGGTGCGCAGTGGTGATCGGCTCGTCCTCATCGACGCGGCGTTGGGTCCCATCGATCGCCCGGGGATGGTGGGTGGCGCGTTGCTCGACGAGCTGGCCGCCGCAGGTGTGCAACCAGGAGACATCACCGATGTGGTGTTCAGCCATCTGCACTTCGATCACACCGGTTGGGCGACCCAGCAAGGTCGGATCGTGTTCCCGAACGCGACGTATCGATGCCATGAGGCCGACTGGTCGCACTTCATCACCGGACCGGAGCCCGACGCAGGGGCGACCCGCAAGCTCACCCCGATCGCCGAGCGCATGGAGACCTTCGTCGGCGATGCGGTGCTGGCCCCCGGCATCTCGGTCCGTCACGCCCCCGGTCACACGCCGGGCTCGACGGTGATCGTGCTCTCGAGCGGCGCGGATCGTGCCGTGCTGATCGGTGACGCCGCCCATTGCCCGGTGCAGTTGATGGAAGATGAATGGTCGGCCCTCTACGACGTCGACCCCGCACTGGCGACGTCAACTCGGGTTGCGCTGATGCGAGAGCTCGAAGGCACGTCGACATTGATCGGCGCACCGCACTTCCCCGAGCTCCAGTTCGGGCGTGTGCTGCCCGGTGTGGGCAAGCGCTCCTGGGTGGTGTGACGACCTCGGTCGGGTTTGCCGGCTGCGGCGTTGGGTACTGCCGTGCCATGACCAGAGTGCTCATCGCCGCCGACGATTCCGCCGAGTCCCGCATCGCTGCGCAGGCCGCGCATCGGTTGTTCGGTGACACCAGCGAGTATTGGCTGGTGAACGTCGGCCAGACGGTGACCAGTGCGACCGGGACGTGGGGCATGGCCTACCCGATCGGCATGCCCATGGCCATCGTCCCGCTCGAGCTGATCGAGGAGGACCGAGAGGCTGCCCTCGAAGAAGCGGCGTCACATGCCACAGAGATCGCAGTCGATGCCGAGATCGACGCCCATCCGGTTGGCGCGGTCGGCGATCCGGTGACTGCCATCATCGACGCAGCGCATGAACGGTTGGCCGATGTGATCGTGGTCGGCTCACGCGAACGCGGCTGGCTCGATCGGCTCCTTCACAGCTCGGTGAGCGACAGCGTCGTGAAGAACGCCGACATTCCTGTGCTCGTCGTGAAGTAGCCCAGTCGCGAAGCAGTTCAATCGTGAACGAGCTCAGTGGTGAACGAGTTCAGACGCCGACGAAGTCGAGCACGTTGTCGTGCACGATCTTGCGCACGAGCACCTCGTCCATACCGTCGAGGGCGTCGAGGAACTGGCGTGGTTCGGCCAATCCCTCGGGATGGGGATAGTCCGAGCCGTACATCACCCGGTCCTCGCCACACAGCTCGACCAGCTCGCGCACATCCTCCTCCCAGAACGGGCAGACGTAGATGTTGCGACGGAACTGCTCGACGGGGTCTTCGAGGAAGGCCTTGGGGTGGCGGCGGGCCAACATGGACAACTTGTTCTGGAACTCCCCCACCCATTCGGCGCCGTTCTCGATGGTGGCGATGCGCAGATTCGGGAACCGCGTCAACGTGCCGTGACAGATGAAGCCACCGAGGGCGTCTTGGATGTCGCGATGCCACATCACCAGGTTGCGGAACACGCTCTCGCTGAACGCGTTCTCGCTGGCGCGCGGCTCCCAGATCTCGGCGTACTTGGCGGTGATGGGTTGCGTCGAGTGCAGGCAAACGGCGACGCCGGCTTCTTGCACTCGCGCCCAGAACGGATCGAACTCGGGCAGGCTGATGGCCCGAGATCCGTGGTAACCCACTGCGGGTGACGGGCGGAGCAGGATCGCTTTCGCTCCACGCTCGAGCACCCACTCGAGTTCAGCGATCGCCCGATCGACCAGCCCGCAGCTGATGGCCGCTGCGGGGTACACGCGACCGTTCAGATCGAACGTCCACACCTCATCGATCCACGCGTTGAGGGCGTGGAGCAGATCATGGGTGAGATCGGGATCGTCGGACACCTGGTACTCGACGAGGTTGGCGAGTGTGGCGAACATCAGCGTGCCCTCGACGCGTTGGCGATCCATGAGGTCGAGTCGGGCTTGCGGCCAGCGCATGTCATCGGTGAGCCGGATGGGCGCTCCGGCCATCTCGCGCAGCGTCAGGCCATTGGGGTTCTTGCCCGCGTAGTAGTCGGCATGCGAGCCGGGAGCCGACACCACCTCGAACGTGGGGTTGGGGATGTAGTCGGTGATGTGACCTCGCAGCGCGATGCGTGTGCGCTTGCCGACCTGCACCAGTTGGACCTTGCCCTGGTGTTCGGCGGGAAGGTGTCTGGTGAGCGCCTCGATCGGCTCGTAGAAGTGGTTGTCTGCATCGAAGACCGGGATGTGATCGAAGTTCGTCGACACGGTTTCCCCCAAAGACTCGTCGTTGGCATGAGCGCTCGTGCTCGATTCTGACGGATCTGTAACACAATGCCAAGTGCATACCCGGTCCGAGCCACAGCTCGGGACGACCTCAGCGCGTGGCGGCAGCGATCGTGGCGGCGATCTGGATGATCTGGTCCTCCTGACCCCCGACCAGCTTCTGCCGGCCACACTCGAGGAGGATGTCCGCCCCACTCACGCCGTATCGCTCGGCAGCACGGTAGGCGTGCTTGAGGAACGACGAGTAGACGCCGGCATAGCCCATGATCACGGCCAAGCGGTCCTTCACGCATTCCCCGTCCATGATCGGCCGCACCACGTCCTCGGCCACGTCGATCATCTTGAGCACGTCGAGCCCGGTGCGGATGCCCTGGCGCTCGGCCACGGCGGCGAAGCACTCCAGCGGTGTGTTGCCCGCCCCCGCGCCGAACGCGCGGGTCGAGCCGTCAATCTGGGTTGCGCCGGCCCGCACGGCCAGCACGCTGTTGGCCACTGACAGGCCCAGGTTCTCATGACCGTGGAAGCCCACGGCGGCGTCGTTCCCCAGCTCCGTCACAACTGCCGTGACGCGAGCGGTGACGTCCTCGAGCACCATGGCCCCGGCCGAGTCGACCACGTACACGCACTGACATCCAGCGTCGGCCATGATGCGGGCTTGGCGGGCGAGCACCTCGGGCGGTTGGCTGTGGGCCATCATCAAGAACCCCACGGTCTCGAGCCCCAACTCCCTTGCCAAGCCGAAGTGCTGGATCGAGATGTCGGCCTCGGTGCAGTGCGTGGCGACGCGGATGATCGACAAGCCCTTGTCGGCCGCTGCCGAGATGTCGTCCTTGGTACCGAGCCCTGGCAGCATCAGCGCAGCGATCTTGGCGCGTGTCGCCGTGGCCACCGCCGTATCGATGAGGAGCAGTTCATCGGTGAGCGATCGGCCGTAGTTGTACGACGAGCCGCCGAGTCCGTCGCCGTGGGTCACCTCGATCACCGGCATGCCGGCGTCATCGAGCGCGCGCACGACGGCTCGCACGTCGTCCACGGTGAACTGATGACGCTTGGCGTGCGAACCGTCGCGCAAGCTGGTGTCGGTGATGCGGATGTCGAGATCGTCGGAGTAGGCCAACGGTGATCAGTCCTCCTGCATGCGTGCAGCGATGATCGCACGAGCGATGTCCTCGCCGGCTCGGGTGGCTGCGGCGGTCATGATGTCGAGGTTGCCCGAATAGGCCGGCAGATAGTCACCGGCGCCTTCGACCTCGATGAACACCGCGACGCGATGGGCGCCGTCGATGACATCGAACTGTGGTTCGGATCGCAACCGATATCCCGGTACATACCCCTGCACGTCGGCGACCATGTCGTGCACCGATCGGGTGATCGCGTCGAAGTCGGGCTCTGCGCCGGGCGACCCGATGGCGCAATAGATGGTGTCGCGCATGATGAGTGGCGGGTCGGCGGGGTTCAAGATGATGATGGCCTTGCCACGTTGCGCGTTCCCGAGGACCTCGATGGCACGCGCTGTGGTGCGGGTGAACTCATCGATGTTGGCCCGTGTGCCCGGCCCGGCCGAGGCCGAAGCGACCGTGGCCACGATCTCGGCATAGCTCACCGCGGTGACGCGGCTCACCGCGTGGACGATCGGGATGGTGGCCTGGCCGCCGCAGGTCACCATGTTCACGTTCACGGCGTCGGCGTGTTCAACACCATTCACCGAGGGCACCACGTATGGCCCACGCGCTGCCGGGGTCAAATCGACGGCGCGGATCCCGGCTGCCGCGTAGCGCGGCGCGTTGCGCACGTGCACGTAGGCGCTCGTCGCCTCGAACACGATGGCTGGCAGCACGGAACGCTCCAGCAGCCAATCGACGCCTTGGTCGGAAGCCTCGATGCCCAGATCGCGCGCCAATGACAAGCCTTCGGAACTGGGATCGACGCCGACCATGTAGCGCAGATCGATCGCCTTCGATCGCAGCAGCTTGTACATCAGGTCGGTGCCGATGTTGCCCGGGCCCATGATGGCCGCAGTCACCTTCTCCGCCGGATCGATCATCTGTCCCATGTCCCCAGTCGTCCGTCCGCTGTCATCAGTCCTCCGTCATCCGTCATCTGTCGGGGGCCTCACCGTCGCGGTGTCGGCCTCTCAGGCGCGACCACGGTCGTTTCCTCGACCATCGGCGCGGTTCGTTCTCGTGTGCCGCCGTGCCATCGAAGCGGACCTCGAGGTAGAACGCCTTCAAGGCTCCACACAACGGTGTGGCGATGAGAGCGCCGGGGATCCCGAACGCTGCACCGCCCACCAACGCGGCGAGCATCGTCACGGGTGGCGAGAGATTCACCGCGTGGCCGACGATCGCTGGCTGCAGTACGTGGTTCTCGAAGTTCATCCACAACACGTACAACACGAGACACGCGATTCCGGTGCCCACGCCTTTCGACAGCCCGAGCACCGTGAAGAACGATCCGGTGAGGAACCCGCCCACCTGTGGGATGAGGTTCACGGCAACGGCCCACAGCGCGGCGGCCGGTGCCAACGGCACGCCGAGCGCGAGTCCGACGGCGAGGATGAACGTTCCGGCGAGTCCGGCGACGAGCACCGAGCCGGAGAAGTACGCGCCGATCGTCTTGTAGAAGATCTGTCCGGCCCGTACCGCGCGATCTTCGACCTCGGCAGGGAACAACCCACGGAGCCGGCCGACGAGTCGATCACCGTCGAGCAACACGCTGATGGCAACCACCAGAACCACGATGGTGTTGAGCACTCCGCCGATGAGGCGCTGCGCCACCGATGACACCGATGCGGCATCGACCCGGTCGGGCAGTTCGTCGACCCACTGCTCCACTTCGCCGCGCGCGTCGTGCCGTTCCAACCATCCCCCGGCGATGGGAACGTCGTAGAGGTCCTCCACCGTCTCGGGAAGCTCACGACCGAAGCGCTCGGCCTGATCGAGAGCAGGCGGGCCGAGCACGATGACCAACAGCGCGAACACCGACGCGAGCGCGGCACCGACGACGGCCACCGCGACACTGCGCGAGACGCCGAGTCGGGTCCGTAGCCGCACCACGATCGGATCGAGCGCCAATGCCAACAATGCCCCGATGCCGATCTGGGTGAGTGGCCCGGGCACCGCTTGCGCCAGGCCTCGCAGCAACAGCACGGTGAACACCCCAGCGGCGAGCCAG
>JBFWVD010000138.1:0-9749 GCA_050246915.1 Acidimicrobiia bacterium
TGACGGTGGGCAACGTGTTCACGCCCGACCTGATCGAGACCTGGATCGACTACAAGCGCAACAACGAGATCCTGCCCGTGCAGATGCGTCCGCACCCGCACGAGTTCGAGCTCTACTACGACATCTGATCCGAGGGTTTCCACCCTCTGTCAGTAGCCGTCGAAAACGGCGCCTGACCTGCGGAAACGTCTTTCGACGTCTTCCAACGGCAGGCGCCGTTTTTCGTTGTCGTGCGTACCCAGTGCACCCCAAGAACGATCCTCACTGCGCACGGTCCGGGTGGCACACCTACGGGGTATGACACTCTCCATCCACTCCCCCGACGAGCTGATCGCGGTGATCCCGCACTTGCTCGGCTTCAAGCCCGAAGAGTCCATCGTCTTCCTGCCGATGGGCTCCGACCTCCCGGTCGCCCGCGTCGACCTGCCAACCACGCCTCGTGATCGCGAGGTGGTGTGGCGGTCCATCCGCGACGCCTACGGCCGCTACTCCCACCCCGGCTCCAGCATCGCCATCGTCTGCCTCACCGCGGACCGCGAGATGGCCACCGATGTCGGCCACGAGTTCGCGGCACGGTTCGACTCCATCGGCATCGACACCCGCGCCATACTGTGGGCCGACGAGACCCGGTGGGCCGATCTCGACACCGGCGACATGGGCCTCCAGACCGACGCAGCCCGTGAGCGGATCGCGGCGGCCACTGTCCTGACCGGCCGAACACTGCCTGCCGTCACTCGCGACTCGCTCGCCGAGTCCCTCGTCGGCGACCGAGCGCCCTTGGCCAAGCTGCTGCCCGAGACCCGCGATGCCGCGCGCGAGAACACCGCGAGGTTGGAGGGCCGCTGGGCACTCGCCCGGATGCAGCGCTTCCAACGCGACGGCGTACGGCTCTCTGACCCCGATGCCGCCCGGCTTCTCGTCGCTGTTGAGTCGATCCCGATCCGCGACCGGCTCTGGCTCGACATGAACCGGGGCAACGTCAGTTCCCACGTCGCGCTGTGGACCGACATGACCCAACGGGCGCCCGACGAAGTCCGCGCCGCCCCGGCATCGTTGCTCGGCTTCGCGAGCTGGTTGAGCGGGCACGGTGCGCTGGCATGGTGCGCACTCGACCAGGTACCCAAGGACAAGCCATACGCCCTCGCCAACCTCGTCGCCGCAGCCGTCCAGAGCGGGATGCACCCACGCGAGTGGGAAGCATCGAAGACCCTGTCGACAGACCCCCGAGCGGAGGTATTCGCCCCCCACCCGCCGACTACCGAGCGAGGCGCCACTCGCCCGGTGATGGGGATGTGAGTGGGCATCATGGAGATCTCCTACCGCCACCGGCCGCCGACGAGCCTCACGGAGAGAGCGCTCGCCGGACTCATTGGACGGCGCCCCGCTCTGACTCGGCCTCTCACGCGGCTCGACCTTGCGCGCGGCGGCGCGATTAACTTCGTCCGCATCAATGTCGCCCGCCCCGATAGTCTCGGGTAGAGCGACGAGAGGAAGCGCATGACCGAGGATCCGGCGGGCACCGCGGGCATACATGGTGCTGCCGCAAGCGCGCTGGGCTATCAGTACCAAGTGAACTGGGGCCTCATCGAGTTGCTGCGCCGAGGCGCAACCCGCCCAGATCAGTCCCTCACTCTCGAACTGCACGACGACGTCGCGTGGGACCAAGCCGGCCATCCAATTGAGCGGATCCAAGTGAAGCATCACCTCGATCGCGAGGCCGCACTCACGGACGCAAGCGTGGACGTGTGGCGGACTCTGAAGGTGTGGATGGATACCGCGAGCCCTGCCGATCCCAACGGAGCACTCCTCGTGCTCGTTACCACTGCAACTGCCGGGCCAGGCAGTGCGGCTGCCTGGCTCCGACCCGATGAGGGGCGCGACGAATCCGCCGCGTTGGCAGCCCTCGTTGCAACGGCTGAGGCATCAACGAACCAGACAACGGCGCCTGCGCGAGAACAGTTCCTCACGCTGTCAGCGGCAGACCGCGAGGTCTTCATCTCAAGGGCTCAGGTCCTCGACGGACAACCCGGTGTTGCGGACCTCGACGCTCAGCTCAAACAGCATCTCTGGTTGTCCCTGCCCTCAGACGAGACACACGCCAACACTTATCTCGACCTGGTCTGGCGTTGGTGGTCAAGTGTCTCGCTCGATCTGCTCTTGGGCGTTCGAGCTTCGGTCGATGTACAAGAAGTACGCCAGCAGCTCGCCGGCATACGCGACATGTTCCAAGCTGACAACCTGCCGACTCTTGTCGAACTCGACGACGTCGACGAGTCCGCAACCGTGGACTTGCACGTTGATCGTCCGTTCGTGCATCAGATGCGCTGGGTGCGGGTGAAGGTCGACAATCTTCGGACTGCCATCGTGGACTACCACCGAGCTGTTACGCAGACAACCAACTGGCTGGATCGAGACCTCATCGGAATCGCCGAGTTGGAGAGGTTCGAGAGGAACCTGACGGACGAGTGGCGCCGAGCATACGGCGACATGATGGAGGATCTCCCCGACGACGCATCTGACGATGTGAAGGCCGAGATGGGCAGGGCTTTGCTTCGCAAGCTCCGAGACTCGACGGCGGTAACGGTCAGGAGCCGCTACACCGACGCTTTCTTTGCCAGGGGCAAGCGCCACGAGCTTGCTGACGGCGGCTCGATCGGCTGGCACCCCGAGTTTCAGACTCTCTTGGAAAACCTCCTCGCTGGAAGCGACGAGGTCGCCTCCGGTGGTAGTGCTGCCTAACTGCGAAGCCGGGGCAATCCCAGATGTGAACGTGACTCGCTGGCATGCTTCGTAGTGTGAGCAGTTGGACAGAGCGTTCCCCGGCGGTGGCGGCCATGCTCAACCCTGCCCTGCTTGCTGTCGTCGCCAGCGCTGCCGCCGAAGAGTACACGCGGCTCAGCGGTGAGCCGATGCACTATGCCTTCCCCTACTTGGTCGCGCCCCTGGTCCTCCACCACGACACACGAGAAGCGCTACCTCGTCGGATCGACTCCCACCTCGCAACTTGGCTTCTCCGCAATCCGGTCCTTGCTGCCGGGTTCCCCGAGCGCGCAAAGTCCCTCACTCCCGCAGTCACCGAAGGTCTTCGGTTCGCCCTCACCCACGGCTCTCTTTCCTTGACCGACTCCGGCCATCTGATCGGGGGCATCTCCGACAACGCTCGGCCCGCCAAGGTAGGCGACATCGCCGCGATCGTTGGGAAGTCAGGGTTCGTAGGACGCTGGCTAACGAAGCTCGACAAGCCCGCTACGGCGTTTGCTCTCCTCGGAGTTAGGCCGTAGACAGCATGCAGCTTCTGACCATTTCACTCTATGGCCCAGGTGGCTCTCGACGAGATGTCGAGTTCACGCCGGGCCAACTGAACATCGTGACCGGAGAGTCCCAGACCGGCAAGTCCGCTCTTCTTACGATCGTCGAATACTGCCTAGGCCGCGACTCGATGCGAGTTCCAGCGGGACCAATCAGCGACACCGTTTCCTGGTACGGCGCACTGTGGCAACTCAGTCCCGGCGCAAGGGCATTTGTCGGTCGGCCCGCCCCTGCACCAGGCCGAGCCTCGACCCAACAGGCGATGTTGGAGTTCGGCGACGATGCACTCGAACCTCCGGAGAGTAGCGATCTTGTCGTCAACACCGACAGCGACTCGCTACGCGTCCAGCTCGGCCGACGAATCGGCATCGAGGAGAACCTGTCCTCGACGGCCGCCGGATCATTTCGTGTGCCACTGGAAGCAAACATCGGACATGCAACATGGCTGTGCCTCCAAGGGCAGAGCGAGATCGCGAACCCAAGTCAGCTCTTCCACAGACAGGGCGAACAAGGCATCGACCAAGCGTTGAAGGACACGCTCCCGTACTTCCTGGGCGCTGTGCCCGCAGACCAAGCGGTCAAGAAGGCGCGACTCCGCGACGCAAGGAGAGATCTACAGCGCCTCGACTCCGCGCTCCGCGTCGCAGAAGATGCGGCGGCCAACCTGGACACGCGACTTGCTGCCGCCCTTTCTGAAGCGCACGCCGTCGGGCTTGTCGAGTCCACCGACTTCGAGGATCGCAAGCAGGTGCTCGATGCGCTGAATGCCGCTCGGGTCGCCAGGCCGTCCGAGGCGCCGATCGCAGACGTCGAGGCTCAGAACCGACGCCACGAACTTGCCACCGAACGTGATCGTCTTCGGCAGCAACTTCGGTCGGCGCTTGGCGACCGAGAGCTGCTCCTGGAACGGCGGCAGAGCGAGGCGGAGTACACCGAGGCGATCGCACTACATACCGGACGAATGACGAGCCTCGACCTCCTTCCCATCACCTCAGCAGCGCCTGAAAGCGATAGCCAGACCTCAACGACAGTCGATGAGATTGGTCATTCGTGCCCTGCCTGCGGCCAGCACCTTGAACAACCTGACGCCACGGTGGGCCAGGTTGCGGCGCGTCTCAACGAGCTCCGCGTCGAGTTGGCTGAGCTTCACGCGGCCCCTCCGTCCCGCAGGTCCGAGATCGAACGCCTTGACGAGGCGATTTCTGGGTTCCGTTCAGACCTGATCGCCACCGAGAGTGCCATCGAGTCCTTGCTTGCTTCCGAGCGGTCCGTCGAGGAACTCAACGCGATTGCGAACCGTGACTTTGTGAGGGGGCGCATCGACGCCCTTCTGTCGTCGGCGGCCAGCGCCGACGACCTGGAGGTCTTGAGACTCCGTCGCGATCGAGATGCCGTGGGGAGAACCGTTACGGCGCTTGAGGCGGAACTCGATGAGGATGACGAGCGGGAACAGTTGACGTCACGTCTGCTGTCAATCGGCGCCGACATGACCGCCTACGCCGATCGCCTCAATCTTGAACACGCAGGAACCAGCGTGCGACTGGACCTCTCCCGGCTAACCGTCGTCACTGACCGTGACGGGGCCGGACCTGTTCCCCTCTGGAGGATCGGCAGCGCAGCCAACTGGATCGGATACCACCTGGTCGCGCACCTAGCGCTTCATCGCCACTTCGTCCGCAACGGCCGTCCCGTCCCTCGGTTCCTCATGCTCGACCAGCCAACGCAGGCGTACTACCCGTCGGAGGCTTCACGGGCCAGCGGCATCCCTGAGTCAGACGCCGACGCGCTCGCCGTCGAGGCAATGTTCAAACTCATCTTCGATGTCGTCGCCGAGTTGGCTCCGGACCTTCAGGTCATTGTCTGCGATCACGCCCACCTCAAGACAGACTGGTTCGAAGAGTCGATCCGACATGAATGGCGAAACGGCGTAAAGCTAGTCCCCGCAGAATGGATCGCTGCTCTCGACGCCCTATCCGCTGACGACGAAGGCGGCGAGATCAGGCCGGCTTGAACTCGGCGGCAATGGCCTTCACGATGTCCGCCACGTCTACCGTCCCGCTCTCCTCCGCAAGCAGCTTTGCGAGGCGGTTCGGCCACAGTACGTGGACACCGCGCGTTATGAACGCTCCGCCGATCAGCGGCCAGTCGGCCTCGACGAAGCACAGTGAGCCGTTCACGGGGACGTCGCCGACGAGACTCCTGACGAGATCGACCTGTTTGAGGACTCCATCGACGAGTTTGGTGCAGTTGCGTCGACCAACCAGCAACCGCTCGACCTTCGGTCGCAAGATGCCACCCTCGACGCGCAACTCGGGCTTGCCCTTGTATAGCTTGGCGTCGATTACCCAGATGCCGGCGGTCGTGATCGCGATGTGGTCGATGTTCGCCTTCGTGCCGGGGATGCGTCGGTCGTGCAGCACGGCGACCGACTCCGACACCAAGGAGTCAAGACGAGCGCCGAGACGCTCCTCGCCCACTGCGCCTGTCGACCACGCCTTCGTGCTCTGCTTCTCGTCGGAAAGAGCAACAGCGATGCCGCCGAGCTTGCCCCACTTCTGGCGCAGTCGTTCCTCGTCCTTGGCCTTGCGCCGCTCGTACTCACGTCGCGCCGACGACCCGGCCACGCCCGTGTCGGGTTCCGGCGGCGGCTCGACTGCCGCGGGCTCGGTCTCGATCTTGGGCACCAGCCCGGCGATCTCCACGGCCGACGGGCACTCGACGCATCGCACCGTCTTTGCCGATCGCTCATAGACCGCGTCAGCATGCGCAGGTAGGTCGGTTCCGCAGAGACGACACACGCCGGCATAGCGGCGCTTCATACGCTTGTCGGCAGGCTTCCCATCAAGCGACTCGGTCATCGTTTCGCCACCGCGTCCCAGTCAAGGTTGTCGAAGAAGTCGTCGATGCCTTGGTGATTCGTGAATCCTGCCGCCTTCAGGTTGGAGAAGAACGGCGACTGGTTTTGGTCGCGAAGACGTCCGGCGAGAGTCGGGACCTGCCGCGAACAGGTGACGACGACGCCGTGCCTGGCCCGCGAGATCATCACCGAGAGAACGCGGGCTTCCTCCAGCCGGGTCTCGGCGGTGGTCGCACGGAAGTCGGGAATGACCCCGTCCTCAGCTCCGATGACGACGACCCAGTCGAACTGCTGGCCCTTGCCGACGTGCCCGCTCAGGAGGTGCAACCCCGCAGCGCTGAGGAGGGTGGTTTCATCGCCGACTCGGATGCGACCACGGATCTGCTTCGCGCTGAGGCCATCGTTCACTCGGTCGAGGCACCAACCGAGGGCGTCGACCACGTTCCTGCGCGTGTCGGGCTCAAGAATGGACTCGATGTCGGCAAGGTCGCGCAGGTGCTGCACCGGATCGCTGGCGGCCCGAAGGTCGGCAATCTTGAGTCGCCCGAGCATCGCCTTGATGATCCGCGCCGTGTCGGTGTCGAGGACTCCGTCGTCCCAACGGTGGACCGGCAATCCGCTTGTTGCGGATGCCGTATCAACGAAGCGACGTCGATTCGCCGTCCGGGAGATCACGCCGATTCGTTGGTTCGGCGCCTTCTCCAGGATTGTCCTGGCGAACGTGACTGCGAACGTCGCTTCATCGTCCACGGAGCCGAACTTGACTCCTGCCGCCAGCCCTCCGCTTGGCCATGAATCGGGCAGGGCCGCCGTCAGCTTCTTGCCTCCCGTCAGCCCGGTCAATGCGTTCACCATCAACAGCACGGCGGGCGAAGATCGGTGGGACTCGGCGAACTCGATGACGTCGGCGCACTCCGCTCGCACCTTCCGGTCGACCTCAGCCGGAGCGGCTCCGGCGAACCCGTAGATGCCTTGCGCAAGGTCGCCGGCGTAGGTCGTCTTGCCGTACCCGATTCGGTTGACGATCCGCAGTTGTTGGGGCGTGAGGTCCTGGAACTCATCGACGACGACTGCACTGAAGTGGTTCCGGTACAAGCCAGCAACGGTGTCGTCGGCGAGGATCAGCTCGGCCAGGCGAGGAAGATCGTCGTAGGTCAGCCGCCCTTCCGTCACTCGGTGTCGCTCGATGGCCAGCGCATCCGAATTGCGGGCTCGGATCAGGGCCTGTTCCACTCCTGCATCATCGACAGGTTCCTGCTTGGTCCGCCGCAGGAGATCCTCGACCGCGCGGCGTCGGTCCCAGTCGAGCCCTCGACGTTGGCACTCCTCGCCGATCCAGTCCGATTCGGGAAGTGTGAGGTTGGGGTCGATGCCGATGACTTGGGCATGCGCTCGAATGAGCCGCGCGGACAACCCGTGGAAGTTGGCGACCGTGACTCTGTCCCGCATGGCGCTTCCGGGCACGTAGTCCTTCAACCGGTCGCGGACGTTGTCCCGGGCGCGGTTCGAGAATGTCGTGACGAGCACTCGCCGCGGATGCGCGACCTGACCACGTTCGAGAAGTCCCGAGACGCGGAATGCGAGTGCCTCCGTCTTGCCGCACCCGGCCGGAGCGATGACCAGAAGGCCCAGCTCCTCATGGTTACGAATACGCTGCTGGGCGTCGGTGGGCGTGACCATCTACGGACTCGTGATCTCTGTCAGCAGACGTTCCACGCTTGCGACCTGGCGTGCGGTCACATCCGTGAGCAGTGGGGCAACAACCATCGCCGCACGGACCTTGTATCCGTTCTTCTTCCGCCGGCAGAAGTCCGCGACATCCTCCGCGGTACGGGTGCCTCCGGCTCCCGACGTCGTGCAGTTGGCGCGTTCGTTGTTGGAGAAGAGCGTCGATGCGGCAATCGCAGCCCACACCACGTCGGCTCCGAGAGCATCAACGTATTCGCCTTCCAGATCTGGGTCCGAGACCTTGACCCCGTGCCGTTCGAGGTCGGCTTCCAGTACCCCCAGTTTGCCGGCCGTCGCAGTGGTCGCGTCCTTGTCAATCAGCATTGACATGGGAATGTCGAAGCCCGAGGGTCCGAAGAGCTTGACGATCGCTCCCATGTCGCCGGCGCCGTCTGTCTCGACCAAAGAGATCCCCAGCCGATCGAGGTTGCGCCCAGTGACATCGCTCGCTCGTTCCACGAGGATGCGGTCAGACGCGCCCTCCACGGCGATAACCCGCCTCGCGGTCAGTGGTTCGAGTTTGTCGCGCACCCACCAGTGGACGACCATCCGTTCTTCGTTCGACAAGAAGTTGGCAGAGGGCTGCACAACGTTGCCGCCAACCCGGACCGACGCGATGCACTCAGGCGGGAAGGCGCCGACAACATCCGCGGAGTGGGTCGCCAGTATCTTCTGGTTGCTGCTCGCCTGAAGTAGCCGAGCGAGGCTTCGCTGGCTCGTCGGATGTAGGTGGACCTCGGGCTCGTCGATTGCGACGATGTTGGCTGCCGCGCTCACAAGGTCGTAGAGCGCAATGGCGTACAGCGCACGTGTCCCGTCGGACTGCTCTGAGAGGGCGCGTTGGGCTCCGTCCTTGGTCACCTGAAGACGGACGCCACTCAAGGCGTCAGCGTCAGCAGCGGACCCTGGGACGAACGTCAGGCTGTCCTGCTCGATCTCTTCCGGCAACGCCTTCGTGAGTTGAATCGCCAGGTCAGCTCGCAAGGCCGTCAGGACGGTCGAGTCAGCGAGCGTCTGCTCAAGTTGGGTCGTCAGCGCATCAAAGTCGGCCTGCTCCGCGCCGAGGTCGATCGCTTGGAGGATCTCATCGACCACGCTCTTACGATCGTCTCGAAGGTCTCGCGACATGCTGGTGGCCCCGAGGAGAGCCCAGCGAAGCGCGGCGGTCTGGTCCCGAGAGATCTGGCGCCCAGTCCCGCCGTCGGGTGCAGTGCGCTCGACGCGCAGCGTGTCGGTGAGGTCGAGAGTGGCTTCGAGACGGATCGTCAGCTTCTTGGCCCCTGTAGTCGCGTCCACTGTGATCTCGTCGGGAAACAGCGCCTCGTCGTCCGGAGTGAAATCGGTGAGGTCGCACTCGACAACGAACGGGTCGTCCTTCTTGCGGAAGTCGGCAATCTCGATCCGTTGGTACAAGGCGGCGATGCTCGCCCCGAGCAAGAGGTCAAGGCACCGGAGAACCGAGGACTTCCCCACATCGTTCGGACCAACCAGCACCAAGTGCTCGCGAACCTCCAGATCGAGGTCGGCGAGACGACTGTGGTTCGTGATCCTGATTCCGGTGAGACGCATGACGTACCTCTGCTGGGCGGGGACGCCTCAGCTCTCCTCGAAGCCCGACTGGTCGAACTTGAGGGTCTTGGCGTTCTCCGAGACGGTCCGGACCCTGCCGTCGCCGAAGCCGCTCTGGTTCGTGGCTTCGATCTCAATCCGAACGGTCAGTTCGGTGCCGTCGTCGGCGCGGAGGTTGGCGATGACTTCGTCGGCGATGTTCTTGAAGTCCATCGCGATCTTGTCGGAGTTGAGGGTCTTCACGCCGTAGAAGCGGGTCTTCGGCTTCGGGAAGACGATGTCGACC
>JBFWVD010000139.1:0-9689 GCA_050246915.1 Acidimicrobiia bacterium
GGGGGAATCGAACCCTCGCACAACCGCCGCTCCGCACCAGGTCAGAACACGTGACCCCAGGTCAGCCACAATTTCCTGGGTGACACAGACGGACTGGAGTGACCGATGTTGACCGGTGTGACACGCCCTTTCCACGCCCCACACGCCCTTTTCACGCCCCGGTGCGGACGTCGATGTGATCGGTTCCATGCCCTCGATTCTCTGCCCGTGATGTCACTGATGAAGTCACGGTCGGACGCCACTCAGCGAGGACACCGCAACATCCGGGTTCTCTCCACCAGATGTGGAGGATCCGTCGGGGCTCGCCGCGATCAGTTGTTCGACATTGCCTGCGCCACGGCTGACGTGTGGTCCGGGGTGAGTCGTGGGATGAGCCGGACGTAGATGACCATGCCGACTCGGAGCCGCTCTCGCGGGTCAACGGGTCGCTTCTAGGAAACGCAACACGGCCTGCACCCGGCGGTTGCCGTCGCCCATGTCGGGCAGGTCGAGCTTGGCGAGGATCGAACTCACGTGTGTCTCGACGGTCTTCGCCGACACGACGAGTGATTCGGCGATTGCCCGGTTGGAGGAGCCGGTGGCCGTCTGTGACAACACCTCGCGCTCGCGGGCGCTGAGCCGGTTGAGCGCGTGATCGACCGAACGGCGAGCCATCATCCCTTGGGCCACGGTCGCATCGATCACAGGTGGTCCGGCGAGGACCTGGTGGGCGGCGTCGATGAACTCGGCGACTTCGGTGACGCGCTCCTTGAGCAGGTAGCCGACGCCGCCGCCCTCGCTGTCGAGGAGGGCGATCGCGGCCTGGGCGTCGACGTACTGGGAAAGCACCAACACGGCCAGACCGGGCTGTGCCGCGCGGAGTGCGATCGCTGCGCGGACCCCCTCGTCGGTGTTGCTGGGCGGCATCCGAATGTCGGTGATCAGAGATCCGGCTGGTGGTAGGCGGCGACCTCGATCAACTCGTCGTAGTCGCCGGCCTCGGCGATGACGTCGAATCCCGCTGATAGCAGCACGTTGACGATGCCTGCCCGCAACAGGCCGGCATCGTCGGCAACGACCACACGGGGCGCAGCCCGCTCCAGCAGCGGCTGCCAGCCCACGTCGAAGGCCGGTTCGGGCTCGGGGACTCCGGTCAGTTCGATCTCGCCGGCCGAGCGGAAGACGATGTCGTCTCGGCGGCGCAGCAGGTGTTCGACGATGTCGGACACCAGGATCTGGCCCGGCGCGGCCGCCTCGCACAGCCGGCGGGCGACCATCACCTCGGCGCCCAGTACGTCTCCGCCGGCGCCGTCTCTGCTGACGTCGCCGATGTTGATCCCTACTCGGGCTCGTGGATAGTCGGGGTCGACCGCTGCCCGTCGGGCGGTGTGTTGTTGCATTGCGATGGCCGCGCTGAGGGCGTCGTAGGCGGAATCGAACGTCGCGATCACGCCGTCGGCGACCGTTTTGGTGACGTGCCCGCCGACCTCGCCGACGATGTGGCGGACCGCGTTGAGGTGCGCGCTGATGTGCCCGGGGGAGGTGTCGGCAACCGGAACGGTGACGTCGGTGACGAGGATCGTCGAAGTCGTCACGCGGTCACTCCGGCACCGGGATGCGCACCGTGGCTGTGTCGCCGATGAGGACTACGTCTCCGTCGTCGCAGCAGCGACGATGCCCCTGTCGAGGTCGACGGTCCGCATCTTGCAGCCGGCTCAAACAGTCACCTCCGCACACACGCCCAATTCGCCAGAACGTCAGTATGCGTTTGCTAACATGTCCGCGAATTTCCGCCGTCAGGGGAGAACTATGGAACGGATCCGCATCACCGATGCGTGCCAGCAGTGGCTGGTAGCGGGCGAGGCTGCCTCGCCTGAGTACCGCGCTCGCTTGAGCGATGAAGAGCTTCGTCACGAGTTCCGCGTCCATCAACCAGGGGACGACGGCACGCTGAGGCTCTTCGAGATGAAGCTGCCGCCGAACTCGGTGATCGAGCCGCACTCACACGAGCTCGACGAGATCATCTTCGTGGTCGCAGGCGAACTGGCACTCGGCGCGCGTCGGCTCGGCCCCGGATCGTCGGTGTTCATCGCCGGTGGGACGCTCTACTCGGTGAGATCGGGTCTTGACGGTCTCCAGTTCCTGAACTTCCGCGCTCGACCGGACCCGACCCATCGCAACAGAGCCGAGCATCTCGCGCTCAGCCGCCAGGCGCCGACTCGTCCCACTTCCTGACGAGTCTCAGCCGAGAACGGTGCTACGAGCGCGGGGCCAGCCTCGCCAGGAAGTCGTCGTCCGGACGCATGCCGAAGGCGGACGTCATCCGGTTGGTGAAGTTGAACGCTGCTGCCGTCTGCACCACGTAGTAGATCTTCGCATCACTGAGACCGACATCTCGTAGCACTTGCACGTCGGCTTGCTCGAGCCGTCCAGGCCGCTCCGTGACCTTGATGCAGAAGTCGGCGATGGCCCGTTCCTCAGCACTCAAGCTCACCGTTCGGTAGTTGATCGAGAGCCGTCGAGCACGACCGTGGTCACCGATCAACTCCCCGAGCTTGTCAGTGTGGATGAGCAGACAGGTGACACAGCAGTTGACTGCGGAGATCACCACTCCGATGAACTCTCGCTCAGCCAATGTCAGGACGCCGTACTCGGGATCGCCGAAGATCGGGCCGATGAACGGGGCCATTCGCTCGAGGTCCCCTTCCTCGTAGTAGCCGAGGATCCGCAACGAGCCCTGTTCCGGAACTCGTGGACGCAGCTGTTCCGGCAACTGGTACTCATCCGGACAGGCGAGCCAACCGTACGGCTCAGAATTCTTGGGTGCGGTGTTGAGCGTGCTGTATGCGTCCACTGTTGCTCCTCCTCGTCCTTACGCGCCTTGACGGCTTTGGAAGTGAGCGGATACTATCAGTGCGCTGCGGCCACAAAGGCAACTGTGAGCTTCGGGGCCGCTTGTCGCTGAAAGGTATCCATGACGCGTGTCGTGATCATCGGCGCTGGTGTTGCAGGACTCGGGGCTGCTCTCTTGCTGGCTCGCCAAGGCCGCGATGTCGTCATCCTCGATCAGGACCACATGCCGACGTTGAGCGACGGAGATCAGGCGTTCCAGGCGTGGGCACGTCCAACCGTGCCCCAATGGCTGCTGCCCCACAACTTCTCATCTCGATCGCGGAAGCTCTTGCTCGAACGGGCACCAGATGTGCTCGATCGGTTGAAGGCGGACAGCATCGAGGAGTTCAACGCGCTTCACGCGTGGCTCGACCCCTCGCAACACAGACCGGACGACGACCAGTTCACGGGATTCCGGTGTCGGCGTCCTGCTTTCGAGTTGGCACTCCGACGATCAGTTGAAGAGGAGCCGTTGGCGACGATGCGCGAAGGGGTCACGGTCGCCGGACTCGTGACGGACAACAGCAGCGTGCCTGTCGTGCGCGGCGTTCGACTTGCCGACGGCTCGAGCGTTCCCGGGGACTTCGTGTTCGATTGTGGCGGTCGGCGGTCGGCGGTGATGAAGTGGATCGCGGCGCTTGGTCAAGAGGTGCCGATGGAGGTGCAGGAATGCAACCTCACCTACTACTCGCGATACTTCCGCAAGGGCTCGGGAGGTGAGGTTCCGGCGAGATCCCTTCGTGGCGATCTCGGCTACTTGCTCTTCTGGACCTCGATGGGGGACCGGGACACGTTCGGCCTCGTCTTCGGGGTGCCGCCCTGGGATGCTGCACTGAAGGTCCTGAGGCACGATTGGGCATGGGAGGCGCTCGTCGGATTGGTACCCAGTGTGAGGGAGTGGATGGCACGGGGGGCAGGCGAACCGCTCCACAGCGTTCAACTGATGGCTGGACACAAGAACACGCGGCGGCACTACCTGGTCGATGGGAAGCCCTTGGCGCTGGGTGTCTTGTCGCTGGGAGACGCTGTGTGCACCACGAACCCAGCGTATGGATGGGGGGCGTCCGTAGCGCTGACGCACGCCGTCGCCGCCGTGGACGCGCTGGCCCGCCATCCGGGCCGACTCGAGGATGCGGCCGTTGACTACTACTCGAGCATCGCTGACGAGACAGACGCCGTGTATCGCAGCTCAGCGGCGGCAGATCGGGTACGGACCCACCGCTGGAAGGGCGAGGCGATCCCCCTTGGCGACCGGCCCGCAGCTGAGCGCAACGACCTGCTGCAGCGTGGAATTCTCGGCCCAATCGTCGTCGGCGGCGAAAAGGATCCGGAACTGCTCCGGGCTTTGCTGCGCTATGTCGGATTGTTGGAACGACCGGACGAGATCTTCGAGAACGAGGCTGTCATGCGGAAGGCAAGAGCATTCCTCGACCATCACGAATTGGACGCTGAGCAAGGGGGTCCAACGCCAACCCGCAGCGAGGCCCTGCATGGAATCGCGGCCGAGCAAGCGAGGATGACGGCGTGACGGTGACTGTTGGCAATCCGCCTCAGGGACGGCCGGGTGTGACGTTTGTGAGCATGCGCTTCCGCTTCGGGAGTGGTCGATAGGGTGCCCTCGAATTGCCCGGCGGCGCGGAGTGTGCCCGGCTGTCCGTTGGCTCTGATCAGAAAGCAAGGAACACGAGATGGCCTCGACGAGCAACAAGCCACCAGCAACACGGGTGAGGCTCACCGGCGGAGCGCGCCGGCAACGCATCCTGGAAGCGGCGGGTGCCGTCTTCATGAGGAACGGCTTCGAGGGCGCCCGGACGAAGCAGATCGCTGAGGAGGGTGGCATGGCTGAGGCGATGATCTATCGCCACTTCGGGTCGAAGGAGGAGCTCTTCGCGGCAGCCGTCGTGTCGCCGTTCGAGCACGTCATCGATCATGCCCTGGAGGACGCTGCGGCCTTCCCGAGCATCAGCGGACACGATCGGATCGAGTACAGCGATCGACTGCACTGCGAGATGCACGAAGCGATGCGCGGTCTGGTTCCCTTTCTCGGGCCGGCCTTGTTCGCGAACCCTGAGTCCGGCCTCAAGTTCTATGTCGAGCGTCTCATGCCCCTGTGGACCGCGTACGAAAATGCGATCGTCGGGTTCCAGGGGAGCCATGAGCATCGTGACATCGACCCAGCTCTGTTGAGCCGCATGATGATCGGATTGCACATGGGTCTCGCGATCGACGCGTTCTATCGCGGGGACGAGTACGACCCGGCGGCACTCGGCCGGGAGATCACCGATCTTGTCCACAGAGGCCTGAGTGGTCCAACCGTCCGCCGCACGACGGATGCCGAGACTGCCAGGCCGCTGAAGAAGGCGGCGAAGAAGTCCACGCGTCGAGCGAGCTGACGTCGTGACCGCGACGGGGGATTTTGCCCGGGAGTGAAGTGAGCATATGCTTCACATTCGGGTGCGCCGCACGGCGACAAGGACTTTTCTCATGGTCCGACGAACCACACAAGCCCGATGAGCAAAGGGGAACACAGGATGGTGTCGAACAAGCGTGATCACGCCAACGAAGCCGGCGTCGTGGCCGCCGCTCGACGCGCGAGCTGGCGGAGGCGTGGCGTACGCGTGACCGTGGCGGGCGTGGTCGCTCTCACTGCCGCGAGCTGTGGGAGCGACGATCCGGAGTCGGCCGCCACGACGGCGCCGTCGGCTGTGACAGCTTCGTCGAGCGCACCGGGTTCAGACTCAACGGCGGCTGCGGGAAGCGGCACGTCGTCGGTCCAGTCCGATGCCTCATGGGATGCGATCGTCGAGGCGGCCAAGGCAGAAGGTTCCGTGATGTTCTACACGGTCGGCGTGCCAGCCCTTGTCGATCCGGTTGGCAAGGCCTTCGAGGCGGAATACGGGATCAAGTTCGAGTACGTGCGAAACACCGGCCCGGACTTCATCGCGGCCGTGGAGACGGAATTGAAGACGGGGAAGGGGATCGGCGACGTCATCGGCACGCCGGACCTGACCTGGCTCGGCACGATGGACGCGGGAAACAACTGGCAGTCACTCGCCGAGCTGCCGAACCTGTCCGCACCCGACTTCCAGGACGACTGGGTGCGTGGCAAGTCGTCGTACATCCTCGAGTCGATCTACGCGAACGGTTGGGGCTACAACTCCGAGCTCTACCCGGGAGGACCGAAGAGCTGCGATGACCTGCTCGATCCGAAGCTGGATGGACTGATCGGGATCATCGATCCCACGTACCCGGAGGCTGTCGATCAGCTCGCCAACTTCGAGGACCAGTGTGGTGAAGGATTTCTCGAGAAGTTGGGCGCGCAGCACCCGAGGATCTATTCGGGAAGTCTGCCGATGGTCGAATCTCTGGCTTCCGGTGAGACGGTCGTCAACATGAACTCGTCCAGCTTGATCCAGAGCAACCTCGTTGCGCAGGGCGCGCCACTCGCTGTGTTCCAAGAAGACTGGAACACGCGCGTCATCCCGACCTTCGCGGCCGTGCCCACGTCGGCACCGCACCCGAACGCCGCGCTCGTGTTCGCCAACTTTCTCATCAGCCGTGCCGGCAACGAGGCGCGAGGCGGATGGCCGTCTCAGCTTGATTCCATTCGCGGCATCGAGGGTCACAAGTACGCAGGCGACTTCGAGTTCCGCGATCCGTCGAAGTTGACGCCGGAACAGATCGCCGACTACCAGGCTCGGTTCGACGCAGCGATGCGGTGAGCCAGCTGGCGAGCAGATCGAGCGCCACAGAGGCGCACCTGACAAGCGCTGCCCGGGCACGCTTGTTCGCATGGGAGGCGCGCATCCTGTGGCAGCTGCGGTAGAAGTCCGCAATCTGGTCAAGACCTTCGGTGGCCCGAAGGGCACCGTAGCTATCGACGATCTCACCTTCGACATCGAGGATGGCCAATTCCTTGTGCTCCTCGGTCCGAGCGGATGTGGGAAGACCACCACGCTCCGGTGCCTCGCAGGATTGGAGACCGCCGACGCCGGCCAGATCGGAATGCGAGACGAGGTGGTGTTCGACGCGAACCGCAAGGTGAACCGGCCTCCTGAACGCCGCAACATCGGGATGGTGTTCCAGTCGTATGCGCTTTGGCCGAACATGACGGTGCGACAGAACCTCGAGTATCCCCTCAAGGCACGTCGACTACAGGAAGGTCTGCAGCATGACTGGGTCGGCGAGATCGCCCGGGTGGTCGAATGTCACGAGTTGCTCCACCGATACCCGGGTCAGCTCAGCGGCGGCCAGCAGCAGCGCGTCGCTCTCGCGCGCGGACTGGTGTCCCGTCCCAACCTCATCCTGTTCGACGAGCCACTGAGCAACCTCGACGCGCGCCTACGGAAGGCGGTGCGGTCCGAGCTCCACCGGCTCCATCGCAGGCTCGGCTTCACCGCGGTGTACGTCACACACGACCAGGAGGAAGCGTTCGCGTTGGCTGACCAGCTCATGATCATGCGCAACGGACGTATCGAGCAGTCGGGAACGCCATATGAGATCTACCGGAATCCCGCCACTGACTACGTCGCGGAGTTCGTTGGCATGTCGAACCGGTTCATGATCGAACCGTCCGCAACGGGTTGGATCATCGCCGGCGAGCGGTTGGAGGATGATCATGCGCTCGTCAACCGGAATTCGGCTCGTCATCCGTTCGCCATTCGGCTGAGGCCGGACGACATACAGGTCCTCCGAACCCCCACGGAGTCTCGGCGTGCTGACACCGTTCTTGCCGTCACCTTCGTCGACGCGTCGTTCGCAGCGCGCTCGATGGACGTCGTCGTGGATCTTGCTGGGACGCTCGTTCACGCCCAGGTGCCGTCTGCGGACTCGTACGCGACCTTCGCGAGCACAGAGGTCGGCGACCGCTTATGGATCGGGTTCCGGGCAGCGGACGCCGTGCCGTTCGACCTGAGCGGTTACCGGCTCGACGTCGACCGAACGTTTGCGCAGTCCGCCGACGCGACCGAGTCAGGTCAGCCACGTCAACGCCCTTCACTCAACTCGTGAACGCGATGCATCAAGTTCCAGAGCGCGCGTCCTCGCGGTCGCACTCCTGGGCTGACCATGTGGTCCGCCATCGGGGACGGCTTGGGATCATCGTTCTCGTTGCCGTTCTGGGCGTCATGATCGTCATGCCGTTGGTTCAGTTGCAGCGCCGAGCGCTGTCCAACGGCCAGGCCGGGTACCGGACGGCCTTCGGTGACAAGGACTTCGGCGACGTCCTCGGGACCACAGTGTGGCTCGCACTCGCGACGACGTTCCTGAGCCTTGTCATCGGGACAGCAATGGCCTTCGTGGCCGACCAGCTTCCGCCTCGTTTGCGGATGCTCGGAATACTGCCGCTGCTGCCGATCGTGCTGCCGCCGATCGCCTCCATCGTCGGATGGAGCTTCCTGCTGAACTCCCGAACCGGCTACATCAACGTGCTCCTGAGACACCTTCCGTGGTGGTCGGATCTCGTGACCGGTCCGATCGACGTCTACACCGCCCGATGGATCGTACTCGTGACCGTCGCAGGCTTCAGCTCGTTCGTCTATGCCTTCGTCAGCGCCGGTCTCAGAAGCATCCCTTCGTCGCTGCTCGAAGCTGCCCGCACTGCAGGTCACACGGAGCTTCGAGCCAACCTTCGCGTTGCGATGCCCCTGCTTCGTCCGGCCTTCGCTAACGCCACCGTGGTCGTCTTCCTGCTTGCCCTGTCGCAGGTGACAGCACCGCTCTTGCTCGGACGCCAACATGGGATCGATGTCCTCGCAACCGAGATGATCAACTACACACGGCAGACCCCGGCCAACTACGGCGCGGCGGCGGCGATCGGGTCTCCGCTGCTGTTCTTCGGCGTGGCCCTTGTCGTCATCCAGCGTTTGGTCATCGGCGACGCCACGCGCTTTGTCACACATGGCAGCAAGGGGTTCACGGAGCGCACTCATGCGTCGTGGTGGTCGGTGCCGATTCTGCTGACCTACGGCGCATTCGTCGTGGCGCTTCCGTTGTTGGCCTTGATCGATCGAGCATTGGCGCCGTTCTCGACGGGCAAAATCCGATTCGACCGCTATTCGTTGGAGAATGTGCGCACGACGCTTGGCGACCCGCGCCTACGTGATGCGGTGGCGACCAGCCTGACCGTGTCGGTGATCGCGGTCATCGTGTCCCTCGTCGTCGGGTTCATCGCCGCCTCGTTCCTGGCGCACGCCAGCGAGCGAGGTTTTCTGCGTCATCTCGTCGATCTGCTCGTGGAGCTCCCTTTGATGATCCCTGCCGCAGTGTTCGGGGTCGGGTTCCTCATGACGTATGCCGGTGAGCCGTTCAACCTGTACGGCTCGCGCATCGTGATCGTCCTCGTGTACGTGACGCTCATGATCCCGTTCGCCACAAGGATGCAGTTGACGTCGTTGATCTCTCTCGGTACCCAGTACTCCGAGGCGTCCCGCGTCGCCGGCGCCGGGAGGTTGCGGACCACGGCCAGGGTGATGCTTCCGCTGGCGAGGCCGGCTATCGGAGGCGCCGCCGCGCTCATGTTCGTGCTCCTCAGCCACGAGTTCACGGCGTCGGTCATGGTTCGCTCGACGACAACTCAGGTCATGGGAACGATCCTGTTCGACTTCTACGAGAATGGCACCTTCGGCTGGGTCGCGACGATGTCACTCGTCATGGCATTCATCACCTCGTGCGGACTCGTCGTGGCTTTCGTGCTCGGCGGCAGAAGGGTGCTGGATCGGATGTGATCCATGGAGATCGCTGCAGCCACGGTCGTGAGCTCGATGTGTCGTACGAAGGCGTCCCGCAGCGGCGACAGACGGATTGCAACGACGCGCGGG
>JBFWVD010000140.1:0-9667 GCA_050246915.1 Acidimicrobiia bacterium
CGGCGCACGAAGACGACCGATGTTGATCTGAGCAAGATGATGTGTCGAAGACATCGCTACGGCTCACTCAGTTGGTGCCGGTGATGAGCCGCTCGAGCATGTAGTCCGGGTTGTCACCCGCGATGCGATTGAGGCGATAGACGTTCTCGAAACAGGCGATGAGGGTCCCGTCGGGACGGTTCAACACCCGCACACCGCCCACGCCGCGCAGCTTGGCCGCGGTCTCGGCGTTGGTACGGCGCGCCGCCTGGAACGGAGACGATGTCAATTCCACTTTCGCACCGAACTCGTTCTCGAGTCGATGGGCGAACACCTCGAACTGCATCGGCCCGACGGCGGCGAGCACGGGGGCTTGATCGCCGATGTCCGGGTCCCGCAGCACCTGCACCACGCCTTCATCGCCGAGCTGCGCGAGACCGGAACGGAACTGCTTGAACTTGCTGGTGTCGAGCGAGCGAGCCGTCATGAACACTTCGGGCTCGAAGCTCGGGATCGGTGGGAAAACCACGGCCTTGTCGTCATACAGCGTGTCGCCGATGCGCAGGTCCCGCGCATTCACGAGACCGACGACGTCACCGGGGTATGCCTCGTCGATGGTGTCGCGCTCGGAACCCATGGTGCTGGTGGCGTGCTTGGTGCCGAACTTCTTGCCCGTGCCGGCGCGGGTCAGGTTCATGCCCCGCTCGAACCGTCCAGAACACACCCGCACGAAGGCGATGCGATCGCGATGGGACGGATCCATGTTGGCCTGCATCTTGAACACGAACCCGCTGAACGGTGACTCGAGTTCGCGAGGGTTGCCGCTCACATCGAGGAACGGCGAGGGCGGCGGCGCCATGTCGGCGACTGCGTCGAGGAGCACGCGTACACCGAAGTTGGTGATGGCCGAACCGAAGAACACCGGGGTCGTGTAACCAGCGCGGAACATCTCATCGTCGAGCGAGCTACCGACGTCGCTGAGGAGCGTGCACTCGTCGACCGCCGTCGTCCATGCCTTGCCTTCGAGCCGTTCGGCCTCCTCGGCCTCGAACTCCTCCTCCGCTCCGATCTTGGCGCCATGCACCGTTCGATCGGTACGGAGGAATCGGCCCGTGCGCCGATCGATGACGCCGCGGAAGTCACCGGCAATGCCCACCGGCCACGTCACCGGGGCGGGCTGCAAGATGAGCTTCGCTTCGATCTCGTCGAGCAGTTCCAGCGCGTCTTTGCCGGGACGGTCGAACTTGTTGATGAAGGTGATGATGGGCAGGTTGCGAGCCCGGCACACCTCGAACAGCTTGAGGGTCTGGGCCTCGATGCCCTTGGCGCCGTCGAGCACCATGATCACGGCGTCCACCGCGGTCAGCACACGAAAGGTGTCCTCGGAGAAGTCGCGGTGACCGGGGGTATCGAGCAGGTTGAAGCGCAGGCCCCGGTACTCGAACTGCAGAACGGTGGAGGAGATGGAGATGCCACGCTGTTGCTCCATGGCCATCCAGTCGGAGGTGGCGGAGCGACGCCCGGCGCGGGCACGCACCTCGCCGGCCTCCACCAGGGCCCCGGCGAACAGCAGGAACTTCTCGGTGAGGGTGGTCTTGCCCGCGTCCGGATGGCTGATGATGGCAAAGGTGCGCCGGCGCGCTGCTTCGGAGGTGACGCTCACGGGGAACTCCAGGTGGATCGGGAACGGCCGGTCCCACTGGGTGGAATCGACAGGGGGACCATTGTGTCAGGCCGGGTCGAACCACCGCTGGTAGAGCTCCTGGAGATTGCCGGTCTGGTTGAGCCGCAGCAGCACTTCGTCGACCCGTTCGCGCAGGTCGCTCCCTTCGGGAAGGGCGATGGCGTACTTGTCGAGGCGGAACATCTCACCGACCACCCGGACCTGTCCCCGTCCGGCGTGCGAGGCGTAGTAGCGCAGCACAGGGGAATCGAACACCACGGCGTCGGTGCGGCGATCGCGGACGGCGCCGATGGCCGCGTCGGCGTCGTCGAACAGGACACGATCGAATCCGGTCTGCTGCAGGAACGTGTCCGCCACGGTTCCGCGGACCGTGGCCACCTTCTTGCCACCGAGATCATCGAGCCCGTTGATCGAGCCCCGTAGCTCGGTGACCGTCAATGAGGCGGTGACGGTGCCCGTCACGTAGGCCACCAGGAACAACCCGAACACCAGCCAGGTCGCCGCGATCAACCGGCCGAAGGGGTGCTCGACCTTCTTCTCGGCGTCGCCGCCGGCCACGGTGGCCAGCGACCACCACATGGCTTCGATGATCCCTCGCCCGTACGACGTCGGGAAATCGTCGTTGTGGCGACGTTCGACGAACCAGATCAGATGGCCGAACACCGCCACGATGAGTGCGAACACCAGCACTGGCACCAGGAACGATCGACGGAACAGCCAATCGAAGGCGGAGAAGAACGATCGGGATGAGTCGTCGTCGCGGGTGAGGATCTGCAGCCCCGAGTCGAAGTACGGATGGGTGAAGTCGATGACCTGCTCGCGCTCGGGGGTCATGGAGATACCGGCGATACCGGCATCGGCCTCGCCGTTCTGAACGGCGGCCAGCAAGTCCTTGACGGTGGCGGTCTCGACCCACTGCGTTTCCAGGCCCAACTCGGTGGCAATGCGGGTCCACAGGTCGATGCTGTAGCCCTCGAGCTTGCCGTCACGGGTCATGACGAATGGGACCAAGGGCTTCACCGCCACGCGGATGGCCGCACCTGAGGCGACTGGGTCGCTGGTCGTCTGCGCTGTTGCCGACGGTGTCGACATCGGGCCGAACGCGACCACTGCGACCAGCAGGCACAGCGAGATGAGGGCCGGTCGACGCACGGCAGGTCAACCTAGAAGGCCGACGACCCGGCACTGGTCACAGCGCCCTAGGCAGTCGTCCGGAACCGTGAAGGGTGTCGCCAGTTTCGTAGCCTGCTCCCATGCACACCATCGTCGACGCGGAGGGCCAGATCGTCATCCCACTGCTGCTCCTCGAGGCAATCGGCCTTGCCGACGGCGGGTCAGTCGACGTCACCGAGTCGTGTGGCCGACTGATCATCGAGCCAATCCGGACGGAGAAGCACCTGACCAACCGGCAGGGCGTAGTCGTGTGTGAAGCCGATGACGAGATGCCCACGTTGACTGCCGACGACATTCGGGCCGTTCTCGAACGCGCCCGCAGATGAGCTCGGGCATGGTCGAGAACCCCAGACGCGAAGCCGGCCCTGTGCCAGAAGGGTCGCCACCATGAGCAACGACACCCCGTCGATGATCGAACTGCTCGACCTCGAGGAGTTGGACCGCGATCTGTACCGCGGGGTCAACGAGAACCCCGAGGGCGCGAGGCCCAACCTCTACGGCGGGCAGGTCGCCGCGCAGGCGCTACGGGCCGCGAGTCTGACCGTGCCCGACGATCGACTCCCCCATTCGCTCCACGGCTACTTCCTGCGTACCGGTCGACGCGATCGACCGGTGCTGTTCAAGGTCGACCGCGATCGTGATGGCCGCTCGTTCTCGGCTCGACGTGTGGTGGCGGTGCAAGACGGCGAGGTCATCTTCGACATGACGGCGTCGTTCCATCGCCATGAGCACAGCGGCGAGTACGTACCGGCCATGCGGCAAGGGTTGCCGGGGCCAGGGCCCGAACTCACCGAACGACGCAGCTTCACGATCCACAACGGTGTCGTCGCGCCGATCCCACCGACTCGGGTCAATCGTTTCGGTGACGATGTCAGCGACAAGTTCTGGGTCAAGGTCAAGCAGTCGATCGGCGACGATCCGATCGTCCAAGCCTGCGCGCTCACCTATCTGTCGGACATCGGGTCGGGCTTCGCCCTCGTCGACATCCCCGATCTGCCCTTGGGTGGACCGAGCCTGGATCACTCGGTGTGGTTCAGATCAGCGATCCGCGTCGACGACTGGTGCCTGCTGGATCTGTCACCGATGATGGCCGGCGGAGCCCGAGGTCTGTATCAGGGAACCATCCATTCGGCCGACGGCGTGCTCGGCGCCATGGTGGCGCAGGAGATGTTGCTCCGACCGATCATCGAATGATCAGTGGCGTTTGCAACTCCAATTGACATCGCCTCGTTGATCAGCGCCAGTTGCCCGGATCGAGCGAGTCGGTGATGGCCCGTCCGATCTCCAACGAAGCTGTCGCCGCCGGTGACGGTGCGTTGCACACGTGCAAGGCACGTTGCGCCGGCACGAGGAGGAAGTCGTCGATGAGCGCACCGTCACGAGCCAACGCCTGGGCGCGCACCCCGGCATGGGTCGGCACGATGTCTTCGGACTGCACGGCGGGGATGAGCCGTTGCAAGCTGCGGAGGAACTGCTTCTTGCTGAGCGACCGATGGATCTCGGTGAGTCCTGCTCGGCGATGCTTGGCTGCCAACTTCCAGAAGCCTCGATAGCGAACGATCTCTGCGACGTCGCGCAACTCGATGTCGCGTTTGCGATACCCCTCGCGCGCCAGGCCGGGCACGGCGTTGGGGCCGCAGTGCACGGTCCCGTCGATCATGCGGGTGTAGTGCACACCGAGGAACGGGAACTCCGGGTCGGGCACGGGATAGATGAGGTTCTTCACCAACGAGCGACGCTCGGGCACCAGCTCGAAGTACTCGCCCCGGAACGGAACGATCTGAGCGCCGGGATCGGTGCCGGCGAGGCGTGCCACCCGGTCGGAGTGCAGACCTGCGCAGTTCACCAGGAAACGGGCGTGCACCTCGCCCAGGTCGGTCCCGATGACGAACCCATCGGCGCGTTCGGTCACCGACGTGGCACGAGTGCCGAGGCGAACTTCGCCGCCAGCGGCGGTGAGCAATGCCGCATAGGTGCGGGCGACTGCGACATAGTCGACGATGCCGGTCGAGGGGACATACAGCCCGGCGAGACCACGCACGTTCGGTTCGTGATCGCGCAGTCCATCGGGGCCGAGCTGCTCGACCGCGATGGAGTTGGCGATGGCCCGTTCGTACAGGCGGTCCAGCGCAGCGATCTCGGAGGCCTCGGTGGCCACGATGATCTTGCCGCACACATCGAAGGCGATGTCGTGCTCTCGGCAGAACTCGACCATGGCCCGGTTGCCGGCCGTGCACAGCGTGGCCTTGAGACTGCCAGGCTTGTAGTAGATGCCCGAATGGATGACACCGGAGTTGTGCCCGGTCTGGTGGCCGGCGACGTGCTGCTCCTTCTCGAGCAAGGTGACCGCGGTACCGGGCCAGCGCCGCACGATGGCCAGCGCCGTCGAGAGCCCGACGATGCCTCCTCCGATCACCACGACGTCACGCGTTTGGGTCATCAGGACCTATCGGCATCGGGACCGTCGGTGGAAGCGATTGTGTCCACGAACTCACTCAGCACGAGCTCGGGACCAGGGGTGATGGCGTTGTGCTCGCGCATCTGCACCAAGACCGCGCCGGTGACGACCAGGCCGGCACCCACCAACTGCACCGCGCCGAGGCTCTGACCCAGCCAGATCCACGCGACGAGGCCGGCGATGACCGGCTCGGACATGGCGACGATGCCGGTGACCGTCGGGCTCAACTGCCGCAAGGCCGACACCCATGTGGCATAGGGGAGAACCGTCCCCGCCACGATGACCCACAGCAGTGACACCCACACCGGCAATTGAAATTGACTGAGATTGCCGAGCAGCGATGCCTGCTCGGTGAGCACCCCGGGTTCGAACTGCCACCACGGTCGCACGATGGACCAGAACACCGCAGCGATGGCGAACATCCAGAACGAGAGGGCCAGGGGGTCTTGGCGTTCGAGCGAACGTTTGCCGAGGAGCCCGAAGGTCGCCATGCACACCGCTGACGTGAGGGCAGCAAACACACCGATCGTGTCGAGTCCGGTGTCCCGCCACACCTGGGCCACCAGCACCAGACCGCCGAGGCACAGCCCCAGGGCCAACCACACCCGACGGCCGAGGCGGTCATCGAGCATCACGTGGCTGAACACCGCGACGAGCAGCGGGCTCGTGTACTGCAGGAGCAGCGCCACACCGACCGGTAGTCGGTCGATGGCGACGAAGAAGAGCCATTGGATGAGGGCTGCTCCGGTCAACGCCACGACGATGAGCATCGGGAGCTGTCGTCGGGTGATGGCCAGACGGGACTTGTCGGTCAGGTAGATGGCGAGGCCGAGCAGCAAGGCCGAACCAGCACAGCGCAGCGCGACCAGGCGAGTCGGGTCGATGCCTGCGGTGAGCACGACCTTCGAGACGCTGGCGTTGAACCCGAACAGGGCGGTGGTGATCAGCATCTTCACGTAGCCGGATCGCCACACGGTGATGCTGCTCCTGAGTCCGGGCATGCCCGGTTGCATGCGACCGACGAGTCAACCACATGACCGGCGCGTCGTGCCTTATGCGTTGCTGTGTTGCTTGGCCTTTCCACCCCGGCGTCCGCTCGACGGGCCGACCGATGGCTCCCACTTGAAACTGCGAGCGGCGATGAGGGCCGCACCGACCCCCCACGCAGCGATGACCAAGAGATGGCCCGGCTCCCAGCCCGCTCCGCTCACCAGGGGCTTGGGGAGGAACACGCTCTGGCACGCCTTGATGAGGTGGCGCACCGGGAACAGGTTGGCCACCTTGGCCAGCACGTTGTCATCGTCGACATAACTGAACGCACCCGAGATGAACAGCAACGGGAACAAGATGATGTTGATGATCGCCGGCGCTGCCTCTTCGTTGGGAACGATGTTGGCCACCATGATCCCGCAGGCACTGAAACAGAACGCACCGACGAGCAGGACGACGATCAGTGTCAACACACGTTGACCGAACTGCGGGAGTTCGATGCCGAAACCGATCACACCGACGGTGATGGTGACAATGGTGAGCAGCACGGCGATGATCACGACGTTGCCGATGACGCCTGACATGTAGACCGGTACCGACAGCGGCGTCCCTCGCTTGCGTTTCAAGATGCCTTGTGATCGACGCAGCGAGAGCGTGAACGCGAGGTTGGTGTAGCAGGCCGAGATCAGACCGAACGCCACGATGGCCGGCACGTATTGCTGCACGAACTTGACGTTGCCGAGTTGTTCGATGCGATCGTCGCCGTACAGCGCCGAGAAGATGAGCAGGAACATCAGCGGGAACACGAACGTGAACACCGCGGCCGCGGGGTTTCGCCAGAACTGCTTCTGTTCCCAACGGACCTGCTGGATGATGAGCTTCATCGATCGCTCCCGACGCTCGGTGCCGAAGCGTTGTCGCCAGACGTGCCATCGCCGTCAGCGGTGAGCCGGAGGTACACATCCTCGAGCGAGGGGCGACGGACCTCGAGATCACCCAGGGTCAGCTCGTTGGTCACCGCCCAGTTGGTGAGATCGTGCAGCAGTCGCGTCGGGTCGCTGGACGCAATCTCGAACTGCTGACCGCTGCGTTGCAGTTCCATCGGGGGCGGCGACACGTCGGGAGGAAGCGTGAAGCGGATGACCGTGCGATCGCGATCACGGCCGCCGATGTCGTCCGGTGTGCCTTCGGCAACGATGCGTCCCCTGGCAATGACGATGACACGGTTGGCCAGCGCTTGGGCCTCGTCCATGTAGTGCGTGGTGAGAAGAACGGTCTTGCCCAGGCGGGTGAGGTTGGCGACGATGTCCCACGACTGGCGACGCGCACTCGGGTCGAAGCCGGTGGTCGGCTCGTCGAGGAAGAGCAGTTCCGGGTCACCGATCAGGCCGAGGGCCACATCGAGTCGCCGTTGCTGCCCGCCCGAGAGCGTCTTGACCCGGCTGTGCGACTTCTCCTGCAGTCCGACCAGTTCGATGACCTCATCGACGTCGCGAGGGTGGGCGTAGTACTGCCCGTGCATCGTGATGACCTCGCGCACACTGAGGTACGAATCGATGCCGCACTCCTGCAGCACGATGCCGATGCGTTGACGAAACGCGCTCCCGCCCTTGTCGGGGTCGACGCCGAGCACCGACACCTCTCCGGAAGTGCGCGATCGGAATCCTTCGAGGATCTCAACGGTGGTTGTCTTTCCGGCGCCGTTGGGGCCGAGCAACGCGAGGACCTCACCGGTCTCGACCTCGAAGCTCACCCCCTTCACCGCGTGGTTGTCGCCGTAGGACTTGCGAAGGTCGCGCACCGAGATGGCGGGGGGCATAGGGCCTCGGTTCGTTGTTCGTCGGGGGAGCGAACCTGAGCTTGTCACCCGATGCCATGGACGCCTTGTCACGTTCTCGGCGTCGAGTACCTGCAGAACTCAGTCACTTCCCGGCTTGTCGAGTGCCTTGGCAACAGCTCGGAATGCGTCGAGGTGCTCGTAGTGCGACTCGCCGGCCGGATGGCCGACCTGCGCGCCGTAGCGGACGATGAGCCCGGTCAGTCCGCTGTCGAGCCACGGCTCCAGCAGCCGAGGGAAGCGCGAGACCGGACCACACAACCACCCGGTGTCGATGTAGTCATCAGGGACCAGATCGAGCAGTGGATCATCGAAAGCGGGAGCTTCTTCGGGTCGATGGAACTTGGACGACCATCCTGCACCGAAGCGCGCATCGAGCGCGTCGCGCAGGTTCTCTGCTTCTGTGCCGAAGCCAGCGTCGGTCATCAGCTTGATCTGGTACTCGGGGTAGTTGCACACGTACGACTTGAACGGCGCCATGGCCCGGCGCACATCGTCGTCGACGTTCATGTCGACGTGGCCCCAGATCTTGAAGTTGCCGAACCCCTTGCCACCACCAGCGCGTTGGAACCCGGCCTCGAGGAGCGGACGGAAGTGCTCGAGCATGCCCGGGCGGAATCCCGGAGGGAACCAACCATCGGCCAGTTCGGCCGCCACCTGCACCATCTGCGGACCATGTGCCGCAATGAGAATGGGGATGTTCGGGTTCACCTGCAGCCGGGTCGACATGACCTCGGGTGAGCCCCCGATGGTGGGCAGGTTGATGGTCGGGCCGCGATGTTCGACCGGCTCGCCGGAGTTCACCTTGCGGATGACGGTGATGTAGTCGCGCATGCGAGCAACGGGGTTGCCCCACGGTTCGTCGAACCAGCCTTCGGCGTAGCGACGATCGGAGCTGCCGATGCCGATCATCACGCGGTTGCCGCCCGCGAGTTGGTCGATGGTCTGATAGGTCATTGCCGTGGTGGTGGCCGATCGCCCGATGACCTTGGCGACGCGCGTGCCGAGCTTGAGACGTGTGGTGAACGCCGCCGCGTAGGCGATCGGTGTCAACGCGTCGGGACCGACGCCCTCGCCAGCACCGAACAACGCGTCGAAACCCCAGCGTTCGGTGGCCATGATGCGTTCGCGTGGCATCTGCAGCGTCGCGTCGTGAAACCGCAACTCCGATCCGAGTTCCATGAACAAGACCTTCCCGCCAGTGCTGCCGGGCTGGGCCGACAGCGAATCCCCGCCTGCGAGCATCGTGCTCGAGAGGTGGGTGGGTCAATGCAGGACTCGGCGGCGATCAGGCCTCCCAGAGCGACGAGATCGGTGTGGCGATGGTTTCACACACCTTTGACTAGCCGCTATGCACATCCGTTGCTAGTCGTATTCCCCATGTGGAGGCGTCTCGATCTCTCCGTTTCAGACAGGTGTCTAGTGGTCCGTCGCTGAAATAGCAAGGTGGGCTATGGTGGGCAGTATGCCGGTTGTGGTTGCTGCTGCGTTGAAGGTGTCGCGCAAGGCGCGTATCGAGTTGGAACGGATGTCTCGCTCGTCGGTG
>JBFWVD010000141.1:0-9607 GCA_050246915.1 Acidimicrobiia bacterium
TCGATCATCGCCGGCGTGGATCCCCGGGTCGGCCTGTTCTCATCGTTCGTGATGGCCGTCTCGATCGCCTTCCTAGGCGGCCGCCCAGCGATGATCACCGCCGCCACCGGTGCCATCGCACTTGTGATCGCTCCGGTAGCCCGCGACTACGGCATGGACTACTTCATCGCCACGGTCATCCTCGGCGGCATCTTCCAGGTGATTCTGGGGCTGCTCGGCGTAGCCAAACTGATGCGATTCATTCCCCGAAGCGTGATGGTCGGGTTCGTGAACGCTCTGGCGATCTTGATCTTCATCGCCCAACTGCCTCAGCTGCTCGGCGTTCCCTGGCTTGTATACCCGTTGGTGGCGATCGGGATCGCGATCATGGTGTTCATGCCGCGTTTGACGAAGGTCGTCCCGGCTCCGCTTGTCGCGATCGTGCTCCTCACGGCAGCCACCGTGGTCTTCGGTTTCAGTGTCCCGAACGTCGGGGACCAGGGCGAGCTCCCCCGCAGCCTCCCGCAGCTCTTCGTGCCGAACGTGCCGCTCACCTGGGAGACGTTCACGATCATTGCCCCATTCGCCGTCGCGATGGCACTCGTGGGTCTCCTCGAATCGCTGATGACGGCGAAGCTGGTCGACGACATCACCGACACTCACTCGCGCAAGACGCGTGAATCCCTTGCGCAAGGAGCCGCCAACGTGCTCTCCGGCTTCTTCGGAGGGATGGGCGGCTGCGCCATGATCGGCCAGACCATGATCAACGTCAAAGCCTCCGGCGCCCGAACCCGGATCTCCACCTTCCTCGCCGGCGTCTTCTTGCTGATCCTGGTCGTCGCACTCGGCGACGTAGTGGCCATCATCCCCATGGCAGCCTTGGTCGCCGTAATGGTCATGGTCTCCGTTGCCACCTTCGACTGGCACAGCATCCGTCCCTCCACACTCAAGCGAATGCCCATCGGAGAGACGGTCGTCATGATCGCGACCGTCGGGGTGGTCGTAATCACCCATAACCTCGCGATCGGCGTCATCATCGGCGTCGGCGCCGCGATGATCATTTTCGCCAGACGCGTCGCCCACTTCGCCACAGTCGATCGCGCTCTCGACCCTCTCGCAGCCGTGCCCACGGTCAACTACACGGTCACCGGCGAACTGTTCTTCGCCTCGAGCAACGACCTCACCACGCAATTCGAGTACGCCGACGATCCGGGACGCGTGGTGATCGACATGTCGAACTCCCACATCTGGGATGCATCCACCGTCGCAGCTCTCGACGCGATCACGACTAAGTATGAAAAGCACGGCAAACGAGTCATCATCGAGGGCATGAACGAAGCGAGCAGCCGAATCCACACCCGCCTCGCCGGAAAGCTCGGTGCCAGCCACTAGCGGTGCGCGGTCGCCCCACAACGATAAGTCGAACGGTCTTGACCACTCCGGATGATCTCTGCGGCGTTGGGGCCTGTCCCGGGGAATCATGTCGGGCCCCATGATCGCCCGGATGGAATGGTCAACCTTGTGGAGTCGTTGAAGAGACAATGAGCATCACCCCGGGCACCCTTCCTCCCCCGCTGTCCCTTCCCTTAGCGACCGGAGGATCAACCGTCGACCTTCCCTCGGAACCGGCGAGGGTGGACGCTTCACGCTCGTCGTGTTCTATCGCGGATTGCATTGCCCCGTGTGCCGTCGTCAGCTGAGCGAGCTGGACAGGCGGTTGGATGAGCTTTCGGATGTCGGCGTGGGCAGAGTTGTCGCCGTCAGCATGGAATCTGCCGAACGCAGTACCGAAGTCGTAGAGCGGTGGAGGCTGTCGAACCTGCCCGTGGCGTACGGGCTTACCGAGGACGCCGCGCGCGCGTGGGGATTGTTCATCTCAACAGCCATCAAGGCCGGCGAGCCCGCGCGTTTCAGTGAGCCTGGGATTTTCGTCCTCGACTCCGATGGAACCGCGTACTGGAGCAGCGTGGCAAGCATGCCGTTCGGTCGCCCACCTTTGGACGACATCATCGGGGGCATCGTGTACGCCAACGAGCACGACTACCCTGCCCGGGGAGCCGCTTGAGAATGAATCGAGAGCGAACCGAATCTCAGCGCCGCCTGAAGCCGGGAGACACCTTTCCCCGGCTGGAATTCGCGGGCGCTATCGGCGGTGTCGTCGCGATTCCGCCGGAACGCGGCTACATCCATGTGCAGCTGCGCCGGTTCGCGGGCTGCATGGTGTGCAACGTGCACCTGCGACAGGTGGTCCGACGGCTGCCAGATATTCGGGCTGCGGGCGTAGAGGAGGTCGTCGTGTTTCACTCGACCCAGCGGGAAGTTATCCGATACGAAAGCGAGCTGCCTCTGGTGGTCGTGGCCGACCCGAAGAAGGAGCTTTACCGTCGATTCGGGGTGGAGCGGTCGACCATGGCCCTGTTGGGCGCGTGGCGAACACTACCAAGGGCTGTGGTCGGGGCCGCGATGACCGCAGTGCGCACTGGGCAGCTGCCCCCGCTGTCACCGACAGGCGGTGAGCTGGGCCGTCCAGCAGACTTCCTTATCGACAAATCCGGCAGGGTGGTGGCCGTCAAGTACGGAACCCATGCAGGAGATCAGTGGTCGGTCGATGATCTTTTACGGATCGTCGCGGCGGACTCAGCCGAATCGTAAGAGTCTTGGCGCGCATCCTGTGGGACGATCGCGATGATTAGCCCAAGAACCGCACCAATCGTGATCGCTCCAACGAGCTCTCCCAATGGCGTAACGGTCGAAGTGAACGTCGGGCCATGCGCCCACCCCGCAGCAGCAATTACGGCCGCAGCGATAGCTGCTCCTGCCACGCCGATCGCAATACTCATGGCTGCCCAGGGGAAGGGCAGACGGCCTGAGTGGGCTATGCGCGCTACTGCTGGCGCCGCCAGCACGGCGATCAGCGGCGACAGGTGGTAATTGGTTGTCGGGTTCAGTGCCGCGAGTCCTGTCCACAGCACCGCCACCGCGACGGTTGCCAGCGCTCCAATCAGGAGAGCCCGGCGTGTGGACCTAGGCATGTGACTGTCCGGCTGCAATTCGAGTCAACACATTCACGTTGTTGTGGAGCGTTCGGTGGACTGGGCACTTGTCGGCGATCGCGAGGAGCGAGTCACGCTGCTCGTCTGACAGCTCTCCGTGCACCACGATGGTGCGTTCGATCTGCTCCATCACCGAAGGCGCCGTGTCGCAGGTGGCGCAGTCTTCGGCATGCACACGACTGTGCTTGAGGGTCACCTCAACCCTGTCTAGCGGCCACTTCTTACGCTGTGCGTACATCCGCAATGTCATCGAAGTGCACGCGCCCAGGCCCGCGAGCAGCAGGTCGTAGGGCGACATTCCAGTTCCAGCCCCGATCGGTTCCGGCTCGTCCGCCAAGATCGTGTGCCCGGCGGTGCTAATCGTCTGCCCATACGGGCCGGTGCCGTTCTCCGTGACACGTACCGTTCCCGGTTCCAGGTCGACTGAGCCTGTGTCGGCGAGAACCTCCGTCTGCAGGGACGGGACGTAGCGTTTGACCCAGGCGGCGATCATGTCAGCGGCGAACTCGGCATCCGCAGCTTGGGTCAATAAATGGTCGGCACCGTCCAATGCAACAAACGATTTGGGGTGGTGCGCGGCATCGAAAATCTCGCGGGCGTTGTCGATCGACACGGTCTGGTCGGTGGGAGAATGCAATACCAACAGGGCTGTAGGAAGGTTCGCGATCCGCTCGTGTTGGCTGTGGGAATCGAGGTCATCTAGGAACTGCCGGCCGACGCGAAACGGTCGCCCGCCGAGACTGATCTCCACGCTTTCCGAACTGCCAAGTCCCGCGAGTTGATGACCGATGAGGCCCAACACGTGTCCGGGGTCAGCTGGGGCGCCGATCGTGACTACCGCACGGACGTCGGGGATCGCCGCGGCCGCGGCGAGTACGGCGGCTCCGCCGAGAGAGTGACCAATGAGGATGCTCGGCGCCCGGCGGGTGGTGGCCAAGAATGTTGCGGCGCGCACCAGATCCTCCACGTTGGACATGAAATTGGTGTTGCCGAAGTCTCCGCCGGACTGACCCAGGCCGGTGAAGTCGAAACGCAGGACGGCGATCCCAGCTGCCGTCAGAGCCCGCGAGATGCGGGTGGCGGCGATGGCATCTTTGCCGCAGGTGAAGCAGTGGGCGAACAGCGCGTAGGCGCTCGGTTCTCCCGCTGGAAGCTCCAGCCGGCCGGCCAGTGGTGTGCCCTGCGAGCCGGGGAACTCGACCCGTTCCGGCGTCCGAACGCCCGGCATGGTCTATGCCATCCGTTTGGAGAGGATGGTGAGTCCGTCGAGGTCGGTGAGGATGATGCGTCCGCGGGCTTGGCGGATGAGGCCGCGGGTGGCGAGGTCGGCCATGGTTTTGCTGGTGGATTCGCGGGTGGCGCCGAGCAGGCCGGCGAGTTGGTCGTGGGTGAGTCGTACGGTGACGTGCCCGAGCCGGGAGATGCGTTGCGTGCCGGCGAGGCGGACGAGGGTGCTGGCGGTGCGGGCGATCAGCGGTCGTAGGGCGAGGTCGGTGAGTCGTTCTTCGAGTCGGGCGACTTGGTCGCCGAGGTAGCGGGAGATGCGGATCGCGATCCGCGGGTCGGAGAGCATGTGTCGTTCGACGTCCTGCACGCTGAGTTGGCAGATCTGGGTGTCTTCGATGGCTTCGGCGTAGTTGTCGTACATGCGTTGGCCGACGAGCAGCATCTCGCCGAACACGGCCCCGGGTTCCAGGATCGCCATCGTGAGCGCTTTGCCGTCTTCGGTGACGCGGAAGATGCGAACCCGACCCTTCTTGAGGATGAACAGGGCGGTGATCGGCTGGCTCTGGCTGAAGACGATGTCGCCGTTGCCGAACGAGCGGGCCGGGGCCATCCGGTCGAACGCGGCGATCTCCTCCGCGGACAGGTCGGCGAACAGCTCGACCTCGCTGAGGCAACTGAACGGTTCGGACCCGGCTGCCTGCAATGGATTGATCTCCCGTTCGTCCGGCGACCAGGGGCGCCGGTCACCCGAGGGTGCCGACGCCACCTCCATGGCGCATGCTTCCATCATCGACGGTGGGTGTTCATCCGCGGCGGTGCTTGAGGATCCTCACAGCGACGATTCCGAGAATCGCGCCGTAGATGAGGTGACCCATGAGCGAGAACAGGGCGGTCGTGTCGATCGCGAACAGCGGCATGCCGAACATCATCGGCATCACCATGAGCGGTCCCAGAACCCACCAGACCGCCCCGTACCCCATCCCGACCACGAGTCCGCGCGGGTAGCTGGTGAGCAGCAGGTTGCCGAACAGCACCGTCAGGCCCAGCCCGATCATGATCGACATGCCGATGTGGATGATGAAACCGACAACCGGTGAGGTCGATCCGACCATCGAGGCGATCACCGGCAACATCCCCATCATCGCCATGAGGATGCCGAACATGATTCCGCCGGCGACACCGCCGATCACCCCGGCGAGGGCGCGGCGACCCAGAGTCGCGGTGCCGCGGGTGCCGGTGAGTGCGGAAGTAGAAGTCATCGTTGAAGTCCTTTCAAGCAGGGGTGTGTAACAACGCCTGACGGTACTGCCGCACCCGAACCGCCTTCTGCGACCTGGGACACACAACGCGAAACCGGATCGAGCGTGCAGCGGGATGTGGCCGGTTAGGAATAGCTAGGGGATCGTCGCGGCGGCCGCCACGACGTGCCCGCCGCGAACGATGACTTCTCGGTAGTCGTCGCCGGACGTCTGCAGCACATTCCACGGGTGGGCGTCGATGTCGGACCGCCCCACCCAGCACGCTAGCTGCGCCAGCGGGCCCAAGACCGTTGCCGCCCCGGTCGGGCGTTGCATGTCGACGATCGCGGCCCGGCCCCCGGAACGCAGGAGGTCGCGCATGCGGTCCCACGCGGCGGACCAGTCGTCGATGACACTCAGTGAATAGGTCGCGATGACCGCATCCACCCGGCCGACACCGACGTCGATCACGGTGAAGTCCGTCGCGTCCGCGTGCACGGTGGTCACGTTCGACCACCCGTGCTTCGTGACTCGTTTGTCGGCGACCTCGAGCATTGCGGCGCTCCGATCGAGCCCGATGACCCGCCCGGTCGCCCCGACCGCCTCAATCAGCAACGGGAAGTTCAGCCCGGTGCCGCACCCGACATCCAACACCGTCTCCCCCGGCCGAAGGCTCAGGAGGTGAACCCCGGCTTCGCGACCCCGCCGATAGATCAGCGCCTCACCGGAGAGAACGTCGTACAGGCCGGCACCGCGGTCGTAGATCCAGCTCATCGGCACTCGGCTCATCGATACTCGGGGTTGGCGTCGAACCCGAACCGCTCGCCCGCATTCCACTCCTGACGCAGGTTGCCGTGCGCCGGGATCCCGCCGGCATCCTTGAGCATTCGGGCCAGGTGCAACAGATTCCAGGTCATGAACGTGGTGTTGCGGTTGGTGAAGTCATTCTCGGGACCACCCGATCCCGGGTCGAGGTAGCTCGGGCCGGGCCCGACTTCGCCGATCCACCCGGCGTCGGCCGCCGGGGGGATGACGAAACCGATGTGCTGCAGGCTGTAGAGCAGGGACATGGCCCCGTGCTTGACGCCATCCTCATTGCCGGTAATCAGCACCCCTGCGGTCTTGCCGTAGTAGATGTACTGGCCGCGATCGTTGAACAGGCCGCTCATCGCGTAGAGGCGCTCCACGAGCTGCCGGGCGACGGACGAGTTGTCGCCCAACCAGAGCGGCCCGCCGATCACCAGGATGTCCGCATCGCGAATTCGGGGCCAGATCTGCTCCGGCCAGGCATCCTCGGCCCAGCCGTGCCCGCGCATGTCCGGGTAGACGCCGGTCGCGACGGCATGGTCGATGAGCCGCAGATAGTCGACCGACGCCCCGAGTTTCCTCATCAGCGCGATGCTGCGGTCCATCAGGCCTTCGGTGTGGCTGAGCTCTGGGCTCCGCTTGAGCGTGCAGTTGATGTAGAGGGCGCTCAAGTCCGCGAAGTCCGGCACGTCTTCCGTCATCTTCGAACGATATGACCGGGGCGGCCGCGATTCTGTGTGTTGGTTCACACAGGGCCGGAGCTGGCTCGGTGGATCGCCCACGCCGCATTGACCAGCCCCACGTGGCTGAACGCTTGGGGAAAGTTGCCCAACTGCTCGCCCGTCACGGGATCGACCTCTTCGGCGAGGAGGCCGACATCGTTGATGTGGCCGATCGCGGCTTCGAAGACCTCGGTGGCCCGTTCCACCCGGCCCGCCTCGGCGAGGGCTTGGGCGAGCCAGAAGGAGCACAGCAGAAAGGTTCCCTCGTCGCCGGTGACGCCATCGAGCCCGGCCTCTGTCCGGTAGCGGAAGACCAAACCGTGGGGATCGGTAAGCCGGTCGAGAATGGCGTCCATCGTGGACAGCATGCGTGGATCCGAGGCGGGTAGGAACCCGACGATCGGCATCATGAGCGACGAAGCGTCGAGCTCCGGCGATCCGAACGACTGCGTGTAGGCGCCCGCCTGCTCGTTCCAACCCCGCTCGAGGATGACGCCCCGGATGCGGTCGGCCATCGTCGACCATTCGGGGATCCGGTCGGTCGATTCCAGTTGGTCGGCCATGGCGACCGCGCGATCGAGGGCGACCCAGCACATCAGCTTTGAGTACAGGAAGTGTCGCGGGGCCCCTCGGACCTCCCAGATGCCATTGTCCGGCTTCTCCCACTGGCTCGCGGCCGCGTCGGCGAGCGCGATCAGAAAGACCCGGAGGGAGGGCTTGATGTCTCCCAGCTGGTCACGGAGCCGGAACGCCGCGTCGAGAACCTCACCGTAGACATCCAGCTGCGGCTGATTCCAGGCGCCGTTTCCGACACGAACCGGACCGGTCGAGCGCCACCCGCGCAGCTGGGGCAGCACGCGCTCCGACAGATCGTGTTCGCCTCCGATCCCGAACATGATCTGCAAATGCTTGTCCGGCCGCGAGTGAGCTGCAGCCGCCGTCACGAAGTCGAAGAACTCGTGAGCTTCGTCCGGACACGCCGCGACCCAGAGAGCCTTCATCGTGAAGCTCGCGTCGCGCACCCAGGAGTAGCGGTAGTCCCAGTTGCGTTCGCCGCCGACGATCTCGGGCAGGGATGTCGTGGCGGCCGCGACGATCGCTCCGGTCGGCTGGTAGCTCAATGCCTGCAGCACCCGGCCTGAGGTATGAACGAGGTCACGCCACGGCCCGTCGTAGCTCTGGTGGATTGCCGACCATTCCTGCCACCTCTCGACGGTGGCTGCCATGGCCCGGCCGATGTCGTCTTGGGCGTAGGCGCTCGGCAATGGTCGTCCGAGACCGGTCCGCTGCAAGGCGAAGAAGTGCTGGTCCCCGGCGTTCAGGGTCATGCGAAGCCGGATCTCCCCGTCGATGAGGTGTCCGCGCTCCGGGAGCGACACGGTGAACTGTCCCGACCCGCCGATGGCAGCGACGCCGGAGTCGACCTCGGTGAGCACCGGCACGACCAGACCGTATTCCGGGCGCAGGCGGCAGACCATCTCGATCGTCACCCGTCCCCGCGTGCACCGCACGCCTCTCAGAACGACGTGGGGGGAATGTTCACCGAGACGATGAGGGTCGGTCGAGTCGCCGAGCTCCAGAGCATCCAGCAATTCGACGGTGCCATCGGGCGTGTCGAAGGATGTCTGCAGCACCATCGTCCCCTCGACGTAACTCCGAGTCGACGTGGCGGGGTCGACCGGGCCAATCGACCAATGACCTGCGTCGTCGTCGAGGATCGACGCGAAAACGGACTCGCTGTCGAATCGGGGAAAACACAACCAGACGATCGTTCCGTCTCGGGTCACCAGAGCGGCGGAGTGCCGGTCCGAGAGCAGTGCATGGTCGGCGATCGGAACCTCGCTCACGGGGCACCTGAACCTGTCATTGTCGAAGGCTACGGTGACCGGGATGGCCGGTCTGTGTGATCGGTCACCGTACGAGGTCACCGAGCGTTGCTACAACTGGGGTGGCGGATATCGGATCGCGCTACGGAGAGGCCGGCATGACTGAGTTGGGAACATGGGATCTGGTCGTCGTCGGCGGAGGCAGTGCGGGTCTCGTGGCCAGCAAGACGGCGGCCGGTTTCGGTGCCCGCGTGCTCCTCGTCGAGAAGGACCGTCTCGGGGGCGACTGCCTCTGGACCGGATGCGTGCCCTCGAAGACCCTCATCGCCGCCGCACACGACAGGTCGTCCGTGCTCGGCCCGGTCGACTTCGCCGCCACCATGCAGCGGGTTCACGAGGCCATCCACACGATCGAGCCGGTCGATTCCCGCGAAGCCCTCGAGTCGGAAGGCGTCGCGGTCGCCGATGGCAGCGCGCGGTTCCTGTCTCCGCGATCCCTGTCGGTCGACGGTGTAGAGACGCGTTTCCGGCAGGCGGTCATCGCCACCGGCACCACGCCCGCGACCCCGCATTTTGCCGGCGCTGACGGGTTGCAGGTGCTGACCAGCGAGTCCTTCTGGGAGCTCCGCGAACTCCCGGCGAAACTGGTGATTCTCGGCGGCGGAGCCATCGGCTGCGAACTCGGACAGGCGATGGCACGCCTCGGTTCACAGGTCACGATCGTCCAGCGCGGGCCGCGGATCCTGCCCAAGGAA
>JBFWVD010000142.1:0-9518 GCA_050246915.1 Acidimicrobiia bacterium
TGGTGGCGGGCACCAAGATCATGCGGACGATGGTCGCGTCGACGAGCACTGCCGTGGCGAGACCAAGTCCCATCTGCTTGATGAACACGTTGGGGTCGACCACGAATGCCCCGAACACGAACACCATGATCGCGGCCGCGGCGGTGATGACCCGGGCTGTTGCGGCGAGGCCATCGGCCACCGCGGTGCCGTTGTCCCCCGTGCGCAGATACTCCTCTCGGATGCGGCTGAGCAGGAACACCTCGTAATCCATCGAGAGCCCGAAGAGGATCGCGAACATGATCATCGGCAAGAACGCCGGCACCGGCGTCTCAGGAATGTTCAACAGATGCCCGAGCCACGTGTCGTGCACCGCGTAGGACATAACGCCATAGGCCGCGGCGATGGACAACAGGTTCATGATGCCGGCCTTGAGAGCAACCAGCGGTGAGCGGAACACCATCGTCAGCAACAGGAACGAGAGGAACACGACCGCGCCGATGAAGATCGGCAGACGGTTCGAGATGTAACTCGTCTGGTCGACGGAGATCGCGGTGAATCCGCCCACGAGCACCTCAGCAGACGTGCCGTCGACGACGGCCGGGACCACGTCGTCGCGCAGGCGGTGCACGAGCTGATCGGTCTCCGCATCTTGGGGCTTGGTGGTCGGGTACACGTTCACGATCGCCGCGGACCCATCAGGGCTGGGGATGATCGGTCCGATCTTGGCAACCCCAGCGGTCTTGGGGAGTTCGGCGGCCAGCCGATCGAGCACTGCGGCGTCCTTGCCGTCGCCGAGATCGGCGACAACGAGCAGTGGCCCGTTGAAGCCCGGCCCGAACGCGGTGGACAACAGGTCGTAGGCCTTGCGCGAGGTCTGTTCCGTCGGGTTGTTGCCCTCGTCGGGGAACCCGAAGCGCAGGCTGAACACCGGCAAGGTGATGAGGATGAGCACACCGGCACCGAGCGCGAATGCCGGCCACGGCCGGCGCTGCACGAAGCGGCTCCAGCGATACCAGAACGCACGTTTCCCCTGATGCGACGACCGCCCGGTGAACGGCACACGCAACCGATCGATGTTGCGACCCACGAAGCCCAAGATGGCGGGAAGCAACGTGAGCGAAGCCGCGAGCATGGCCAGCACACCGACGATGGAGGAGAAGGCGACACCGTTCAGGTAGCTGAGGCCCATGGTGAGCATGCCGAGGAGCGAGATGACCACGGTCATGCCGGCGAACAGCACGGCCTTGCCCGCCGTGCCCATCGCGGTGATGACCGCTTCACGCGGCGCCATGCCATCGTGCAGGGAGGTGCGATAGCGGGTGATGATGAACAGCGCGTAGTCGATGCCCACACCCAAGGCGATCATCGTGGCCGCACTCGGCGCCCAATCCGGCGTCTCGATGAACTGCGAGCCGATGCCACCGATCATCGCTCCGATGGCCAGACCGAACAGGGCGGTGAGCAACGGAAGGCCCATCGCCAGCACCGACCCGAACGCCAACAGCAACACGAACGCCGCGAACAAGAAGCCGATACCTTCGGATCCGAGCTCCTGCTCCTTGACGAATGTGCTGACCTCCACTTGGAGCCCGTCGCTGTTGAACGGCTCCACGGCTTCGATGAACTTCTTGGGGTACTTCACGTCCTCGTTGAAGACCTTGTCCTGCGTGCGGTCGAAGTCCACTTCGATGAAGGCGATCTTGCGGTCCTGAGATACCTGCGCCGCACCTTCAGGGTCGTACGGGCTCACCGTGCGACTCACCATCTGCGTGGCGTCAGGAATGGCCTGGATCGTGGCGATGAGCTTCTCGACCCTGCTCTTCACCTGAGGGTCATCGATGCCGGCGTCGGCGCGGAACACCACGTTGATGGCATCACCGGCACGAGCGGGGAAACGCTCCCCCAACAGCTGATACGCCTTCGTCGCTTCGGCGCCAGGTGTCTGATAGTTGGCTCGGTGCTCGGAGCCGACCGAGCTTCCGATGCCCACGATCACCACCAGGGCAACGATCCAGGCAAGGAGCACGAACCGTCGCTTGCGATAGCAGAAGTCGGCCAAACGAATCATGGGACACCTCTTCGGGCGGAAGGTACGGAGAACCTATCCACGTCGTTCGACGACGCCACTGTGGAATTCTCATCGTTCACGCGCCGGAGTCAATCGGTTCGAACGCGCATGAGCCCCCGCCGGAGCGGGGGCTCACACCACAGGAGATCAGGTCAGTAGCTGCGGAACGGATCGACGTAGACGTCGTCGATGTTCCAGGTCGCGGCCGTACCGCGGGTCTCGAAGAAGAAGGTCATCTCCTGCTGACCGTTTCCGTTCAGCAACTTCGGGATGTTGAACTGGATCGTGGGGTTCCAACCCTTGGCCCAAGCATCGGCGTTCACATCGATCGAGGTCTCGCCCACCGCGCCGGTCTGCGGGTTGCGGGCCTTGACCGTCATGTGCAGGATCGCTCCGGCGACCTTGGGGTTCTTCACGAACAGGCGCACCTTGTCCTCGCCGATACCGACACAGATGGTGCGGGACTCGGCCTTGGCGCCGGCGGGGATGCGCAGGCTCTTGCCATGCGTCGAACCGCCCACCTTCCACGGTTCGTTGTCGTTCACGACCGACGCCCCGCCGCTGAGCCACCAATCGGTCGTGCCACTCTCGAATCCGCCGTTGGGCATGGCGAAGTAGTTGTTGGTATCGCCCCATGGCGAGAAGACCTTCGACTCGGAACGAGCGCCACAGGCCGCGGTGGTGCCGGCGGCGGAAGCGACCGTGGCCGGGAGAAGTGCGGCGACCGAACCAGCTGCGAGCATCACGAGCACGCGGCGGGCGATCTTGCGGCCGAAGCGTGCGTCAGCGGGAGTCGAACCGGGGATCGACGGCGTGTTCATGGCGGGTTCCTTTGCGGTCCGGGGTCTGCGTGCGCAGTTCCCTGGTGATCTCGTCAAAGGACGTCGGTTTCGCCACTCGCTCCCCGCCGGTCAGGCGACCACATTGCAACCGGCGGTTCATCGCTTCGTCCTGTCACCGTTCCCGGCGACACACCAGTGATCGGACAGGTGCCCATGATCCCTACAGCCAAGGAACCGTCCACGGAGGTTCAAGGAATCTTCCGGTTCCCGCGCATCGACCGTCGTGGTGCATGGACCATCGCGTCACACAACGTTCACGACGCCGCGCCGCCCCGGCTCCGACCGGCCCGCTGAGCGAGCACTAGCGTTCGACCATGCGCGTCGATGCCAACTTCTTCGGAACCGTCCCCATGCCCGATGCGGGTGATCCGTCCATCGCCCCGACCGACCGCCGCTACGACAACGATTCGGTGATCGCCTGCTACGACAACATGTTGCACTGGGCGAAGACCGCCGAGGCCAATGGGTTCGACACCATGTGGCTCACCGAGCACCACTTCCAGTACGAGGGCTACGAGGTGCTGCCCAACCTCATCATGTTCGGCCTGTACGCCGCCACACAGACCAAGAAGCTGCGGTTCGGGCAGATGTTCAACGTGGTCCCGCAATGGCATCCGCTCCGACTCGCCGAGGATTTCGCGTTGGCCGACATCCTCACCGGTGGTCGCATGCAGTTCGGCGTCGGTCGAGGCACGGTGCCACGCGAGGCCGAGAGCCTCGGGACCGTCGTGGCATCGGGTGACAACGAGATGGCGGTCGAACTCGATCGCATCAACCGCGAGACGTTCGAAGAGTCGATGGACATCATCTTGGCGGCATGGCGCAACGAGCGCTTCAGCTTCCGCGGCAAGCACTTCGTGCTCCCGCCCGATGGCATCCCCGACCGCGGTGGGTTCGTGCAGGACCTCACGCTGATCCCGCGCCCGACCCATCCCATCGACGTGTACCAGCCCATCAGCTCGCCAGAGACCATGGACTACGTCCCGCGTATGGGCTTCAAGGCGGTGTACTGGCTCCAGCATCCCGACAGCCAGGTGGCCAAGTGGGAGCACTACGCCGCCAAGCGCGCCGAGTTCGGCAACCCCTGTCAGCGCCGGGGCGATGATCGCGTGCTGGTACTCAACACCCACATCGCCAAGACGCGTGAGCAAGCGATCGCCAGGGCCACACCCGGTCACGACGAGTTCTGCAAGTTCCTCGCCCCCTATGGCCGGTTCTCGTCCTACAAGAACCCGGACGGGTCGAAGGTGCCGTTCGGCTTCCAGCCCACCATCGCCGACTCGATGGAGCAGCAGATCTGGGCCATCGGCTCCCCCGACGACGTGGCCGACACCATCGGCATGTACCGCGAGCGGCTCGGTCTCGAGCACCTGTGCTTCTTCTTCGACCTGCCCGGTCTCACCCGCGAGGAGATCGACGAGCAGTTCCACTTCATCGCGGACGAGGTGATGCCCAAGCTGGGCGAAAAGCTGGCATGAGCGGCTCGACACTCGGGCGGCGAGCGCTCCTGGTCCACGCGCATCCCAACCCGTCGTCGTTCTCGGGCGTGCTGCGCGATCGGGCATTGGCCGGGCTCGAACGAGGTGGGTGGATCACCGACGTGGCCGATCTCTATCCCGACGGCTTCACCCCAGCGATGACCTACGACGAGCGCCGGGCGTATCACACCGATGAACCGATCCTCGATCCGCTGGTGGCCCGCTACGCCGATCAGGTCCGGCGTGCCAACGCCTTGGTGTTCGTGTACCCGACGTGGTGGTGGGGGATGCCAGCGGTGATGAAGGGCTGGGTCGAACGTGTCCTGGTGGCCGGGGTGGGGTTCCAGTTCGACGAGCAGAACAAGATCCGGCCCGGCATGAGCCAGATCAACCGACTCGTGGGCGTGTCCACCTACGGATCGACGCGCACCGAGATGGCATTGCTGAACGACTCCGGTCGTCGATCGCTCACGCGTGCCATGCGCCTCAACACGACCTGGCGTTGCCGTTCGACGTGGTTGGCGTTGTACGCCATGGATCGCATCGGCGATCCCGAGCGCGCCGAGTTCGCCGACAAGGTCGAAGCCCGATTGGCGGCGTTGTGATGCGCTTACGGCCACGTCGCTTCAACCCGTTCGCGCTGGCGTCAGTGAGCCGCGCGCGATCGCGCAACGTGGTGGGCCAACGGGTCCTGTGCGTGCACTGCCATCCCGATCCGGAGTCGTTGATGGCCGCAGCCTTCGCTCGGGTGACGCTCGCACTCGGCGAGCGCGGCGCCGAGGTGGAGGTCATCGATCTGTACGCCGACGGGTTCGATCCGCTCATGACGGTCGCCGACTGGATCGATCACGGGCGCGAGCACGAGCCAGCCGGACCGTTGGCCGAGCATGCCCGACTCCTGCGATGGGCCGACACGCTCGTGTTCACCTATCCCACCTGGTACGGATCACAGCCGGCGATGCTCAAAGGCTGGTTCGATCGGGTCTTCACCAACGGTGTGGCCTATCGGCTCGAGCCCGGCCAAACCCACATCCGGGGCAAGCTGCGCAACATCCGACGCCTGGTCGTCGTCACCAGCCACGGTTCGAGCAAGTCCATCAACGCCATCGAAGGCGAGCCGGGCAAGCGGGTGATCACCCGCGGGCTGCGAGCGCTGTGCCATCCGCTGTGTCGCACGCGTTGGATCCCCATCTACGGCGTCGACCGCTCCACCATCGAGGAGCGAGAGGCCTGGCTGGATCGGGTGCAACGAGAATTGACACGAGCATGACCAGCGATTTGCACACCGAGCCGCGCCAGCTCGTCATCACCGATGCGCGCCTCGCCGATGGTCGCCGGGTTGACATCGTCATCACCGGTGAGCGAATCACCGAGATCGTCGATCACACCCCTGGAGTTCCTCGCTCCGTAGCGTCAACTGGAGTTGACACATTCGACGCAGCGGGGATGCTCGCCCTTGCCGCGTTCGTCGAGCCCCACGCCCATCTCGACAAAGCGCTGTCCGCCGAGCGCGCCCCCAACCCACGGGGCGATCTCGGAGGAGCCATCGAAGCCTGGATCGGTTACGGCCCTCAACTCACGGTGACGGACATGGCCGATCGAGCCGAGCGTTGCGCTCGGATGCTGCTCGCCAATGGGGCCACCGTCATCCGATCCCACGCCGACGTGCACGGTGCCGTGGGCCTACGCGCCGCCGAAGCGCTCATCGAAGCGCGTCGACGCCTGGCCGGGCTGGTCACCGTCGAGATCACTGCCCTCATCGGATGGCCGAGCACCGGCGAGGCTGGCGTCGAGGAGCGAGCACGTCTCGCCGCCGCGCTCGACATGGGAGTCGATCACATCGGCGGGTGTCCATACCTGGAACCCGACCCCCTCGGCGCCATCGATGCCAGCTTGGCGATGGCGGCCGAGCGCGGCATCGGGCTCGACCTCCACGTCGACGAGACACTCGACCCAGCGATCTTGACCGTGGAGACCTTGGCCGAGCGGGTCGTCGCCACCGGTTTCGACGGCCCGGTCATGGCCAGCCATTGCGTCAGCCTGGGGATGCAGAGCTCCGCAGTGCAACAACGCGTGGCCGACAAGGTCGCCGCCGCCGGCATCAGCGTCGTCGCCCTCCCCCAGACCAACCTCTATCTCCAGTCGCGCGCCCTGGCCACCGCTCCCCCGCGAGGGCTCACGGCCATCGCCGCGCTGCGCACCGCCGGCGTCAACGTGGCCGGCGGCGCCGACAACGTCCAGGATCCGTTCAATCTCGTCGGGCGGGGCGACCCCCTCGAGACCGCCGCGCTGTTGGTGATGGCCGGCCATCTGTCACCCGACGATGCGCTCGAAGCGGTCAGCTCGCGGGCCCGCCGGGCCCTCGGCCACGAACCGGTGACGCTCACGCCAGGGTCGCTCGCCGACCTCGTCGTGATCGATGCCGGATCGGTCCGCGAGGCCGTGGCCAGCGGCTCGGCCACTCGGACGGTCGTCCGCCACGGCCGGATCGTGTCCTCTCGGCGGCTCGTCGAGCAGTGACCGCACCTGCGATCGACGCTTCTGCAACGAGGTCGTCATGGGCGAAACAAACTGTTCATACCCTGGGCTCGGTCACGATTTTTCGCTGGCCTAGTGTCGGTTCCCAGAGATGAGCGATCCGACCGGAACCCCGTCTGATCTCGCCTCCGCAGCAGGTCGCAGCCCTCAGGGCCGCCTACTCGGCAAGCGAGCAGTGATCACCGGGGCAGCGCGCGGCATCGGGGCTGAGATCGCCCGCACCTACGCCGCCCACGGAGCCCGCGTGGCCCTCATCGACGTTGCCGCAGATCGTCTCGCCGAGACCGCGGCATGTCTGGAGGCACCGTCGTTCGTGGTCGATCTGCGTGATGCCGACGCCACCCGAACGGCCATGTCCGAGGCCATCGTGGCACTCGGCGGCATCGACGTCTTGGTGAACAATGCCGGGGTGTTGAGGTTCTCGTCCATCCTCGACATGAGCGTCGAGGACTGGGACCTCACCTTCGACGTGAACGCGCGGGCCATGCTCGTCACCACCCAGGTCGCTGCCCGCTCGATGATCGAGCAAGGCGACGGTGGACGCATCGTGAACATGGCGTCGATGGGTGGCAAGCTCGGCGCCGCCGGACAGGCCCACTACTCAGCGGCCAAGGCCGCCGTCATCGCCTTCACTCGTGTGTGTGCCATGGAGTTCGGACCGCACCAGATCAACGTGAACTGCATCTGCCCCGGGTATGTGCTCACCGAGATGGGCGCGGCGACCCGGACGGCGGAGATGGTGGCCACGTGGTCGGCCAAATCTCCTCTCGGTCGGCTCGCCGAACCCAGTGATGTCGCCAACATGGCATTGTTCTGTGCATCAGCTGACAGCTCCTATTGCACGGGACAGGCGTTCAACGTCTCGGGCGGGATGGTCATGCACTGATGAGCCCCGATAACAGATGGACGAGATGAGATGAACGCCACGCCGGCCACGGCCACCGAGGCGAACCGCAGCAGCAGTGCGGCCGCCCTCACCTTCGACAAGGTCTCGATGACCTTCCCCGACGGCACCCACGCGCTCGATGCCACCAGCTTCTCGATCAACCCCGGCGAGTTCGTGACCGTGGTCGGACCGTCGGGATGCGGGAAGTCGACGTTGCTGCGGGTCGCCTCCGGCCTCACCGCTGCCACGTCGGGTTCGGTGAAGGTCGATCGCAACTCGCTGGGGTACGTGTTCCAGGACGCGACCTTGTTGCAATGGCGCACCATCGAGGCGAACGTGGCGCTGCTGGCCGAACTGCATGGCGTCGACAAGGTGGAGCGCCAGCGGCTGGCGGCCGAAGCGATCGATCTCGTCGGACTGAAGGGCTTCGAGCGCAAGTATCCCAAGCAACTCTCGGGCGGCATGAAGATGCGTGCCTCGCTGGCCCGTTCGCTGGTCATGAAGCCGAAGGTGTTCCTGTTCGACGAGCCCTTCGGCGCACTCGACGAGATCACCCGCGAGCGGCTCAACGACGAACTGCTCAGCCTCTTCCAACGCGAGGGCTTCGCCAGCTTGTTCATCACCCACTCCATCTACGAGGCGGTCTTCCTGTCGACCCGCGTGCTCGTCATGTCGGCGCGGCCCGGGCGGATCGTCGGCGACTTCCAGGTGCCGTTCACCTATCCCCGTCATCCCGATCTGCGCTTCGAGCCGGAGTTCGCCGAGCTGTCCGGTCAGGTGTCGCACGCGCTGAGAGGAGCCCACGCATGAGCACCACCGGCGTTCCCCAGCAGACCATGACCGGACTCACCGATGCTGCCGGTGGTGTTCAGATCGGGACGTCGCTCCCCGATGACCAGGGCCCGTCGAGCGTGACCGCCAAGCGTGGTGGACTGTCGGACTATTCGGGGCCCATCGCCACGTTCGTGGTGTTCATCGGCTTTTGGTACCTCATGAGCTACTGGGGTCTCGAGACGCTGTTCGACAAGCCGCAATTCTTGTTGACACCGCCGCACGAGGTGATCGACGTCTCGCTCACCAACGACGTCGTGCGCGACGACCTGCTGCACGCATTGTTGCTCTCGACTCGCGTCGCCCTCATCGGCCTCGTCATCGCCATCGTCGTCGGCATGACGCTGGCCATCGTGATGAGCCAGGCCCGTTGGATCGAGAAGTCGATCTGGCCGTATCTGGTGGCCCTGCAGGCCATCCCGATCCTGGCGTTCGTGCCGCTGCTCGGAGTGTTGTTCGGGTTCGGCATCAACACCCGCATCATCGTGTGCGTCATCATCTCGCTGTTCCCGATCGTGGCCAACACGTTGTTCGGTCTGCTGTCGGCCGACCGCGGCCAGCACGATCTGTTCACCCTGCACGGCGCCAGCCGATCGACCAGGTTGCTCAAGCTGCAACTCCCGGCTGCCATGCCCGCCATCTTCGCCGGCTTCCGCATCTCAGCCGGACTGTCCGTCATCGGCGCCATCGTCGGCGACACCTTCTTCAAACAAGGTGACCCGGGCTTGGGCATCTTGATCGACCGCTACCGCGCTCGGCTCAACAACCCCGCCATGTACGGAGCCGTCGTGCTCTCGGCACTGCTCGGCATCGCTGTGTTCGCCTTCTTCGGATGGCTCGGCCACCGCATCGTCGGACATTGGCACGAAGCAACCCGAAAGACGGGTTGACAA
>JBFWVD010000143.1:0-9481 GCA_050246915.1 Acidimicrobiia bacterium
AGCCACGAGTGGGTCCCTTCGACGATCCAGCGCAGCCAGAGGGGTGATCGTCTTCGGTCGAAGATCACCGGGTTGGCGGTGGCGTCAGATGACGTGATCGGCGAGCCCGGCGGTGACGAGCAGGCGGCGGATCTCGGGGTAGTCGTAGCCGCGGTCGAGGCGGACGGTCTCGATCCCGATCCAGCCGTCGGTGGCCATCGCGTGGATCGTCGGTTGCAGCAGGCGGATCCGGTCAAACGCGCGGGTCGCCTCGTCGCGTCAATGGTCGCATACGCGGGCTGCGATCGATTCGTCACGCCGGGGGGGCGCAGCGTCGTGTCCGAGACCCGGTGCTCGAGGATCGCCTCGATGTCGACCCACGACGATCCGATCACCAAACGGATCATGATCCCCTGGAAGCAGAGCCGGTCGGCGATCCGTAGCCGGTGGCAACCGAGCGGATGCTCAGGCGACCACTTCGGGCTCGAGCGGGCCCATGATGTCGGCGACCTCCCCGGTCCGTTGTTGTTGGGTCGCACTCGGCATGAACTCCAAGCCGACCCACCGACCGGGGTGGTCACCATTCGCACCCATTCGCGCGAGTCCTAAATGTCGGGGGAAATCGACGAGCTCCGCGGGGGTGGACGACCAATCCCGACACAGAGCAGCCGGGATGGTCGTCCACGGTTCGGCGTCAGCCGAACAGCTCGTCCCAACGCACCTGGAACGCCGCGGTCTCTTCGGGGGTCACGTCCTTCAGTCCACGCCGGGCCACACCTTCCGGCACCACAGACTCGATGGAGGACAAGAACGGGACACCGGAGTGATCGGCAATGACCTGCTGACCGCGTTCTGAGACCAGCCAATTCGCCCACACCTGAGCGGCGTTCGGGTGCGGTGCTTCCTTGAGGATCATCTGCCAGCTGTTCGGCGACCAATAGTGTTCGTAGAAAGCGTGTTCGACCGGCGCACCCGTCGCCTCTTGTTGCACGGCCTGCGAGAGCCCGATCGGGAGCACGGCCCCGATCTCGCCGGCGGCCAAGGCCGCCCCAGCAGGGTTGCCGCCCGGGTAGATCTGCGGTTCGAGGTTCGCCGCGGCGAGCTTGTCCAAGTACCCCGGGCCCGCGCCCTCCGGCTCCTCGACGGCCTTGTAGTAGTCCGTGAGGGCGGAAGAAATCGAGGGATCCGTCAATCCGAGAAGGCCCGGATCGAGCGCCAGGAAGTCATCCCAGGATTGGATGCCATTCGGGACCAGGTCCGTGTTCCACGCCCACACGTACACCGAACCGCTGGTTGCGAACGCGTCGTCCAGCCTCGAATCCTCGAACGGATAATCGGGATCGCTGAACGCGGGACCCACTGGCTCGACCACATGGCCGGCGCCCATTATCCTCTCCAAGTAGGACGGGGTCGAATGCTCGATCACGTCCGCGACCAGCCCGGACGCGAGTTCGGCTTCGATCCTCGCTTCCATATCGGCCAGCGCCATTCTGACGTAGTTGAGTTTGATGTCCGGGTAGTCCTTGGCGAACTCTCCCGCCATAGCGTCCACGAGCGACTGCTGTTGGACGTTGTAGACTGTCACTTCACCCTCTTCGTTGGCTGCGTCGACGATCGTCTGCCACTCTTCGTCGGACATCCCGGTCGGCGCACCGCTGGTCGCAGGCGCCGCCGTCGTGTCGGGAGCGGTCGTGTCGGACGCCTCGGTCGTCGCTGCTGCCGCGGTCGTGCCCGGCGCAGAACTCGTCGCTGACGAGGACGCGTCGTCGTCGTCGGACCCGCACGCGGCGCCGAGCAACAACGCAGTTGCCACACAAATCAACTTCAGAGATCTCACATATCCCCCGTTCGTCAGCTTCATCCGCGAATCGGATGAACCCGAGGCGGAGTTTAGTGTGCGCTCGCTAACAGGTCAACAAGCGAGCTCGATGCGATCTCGGACTGGGAACGCCATCAGGACGACCGAGTCGAGTCTCGGCTGATCGGCTGTGGCGACCACCGTCACAACCCACACGAAGAGACGAGCGGGGCGATGCCCGAATAGCTGAAGCTGGCGAGTTGAAGTCCACACCGCACCAAGGACAACGCCCCGAGCGCGTGGGTCCGTTCGCGGTCACCGTCGACTGTGTCGCTCGCGGCGCGCTGGGAACGTAACGTTGCGGCTCCGGGCTGATTGTGCGTTGACACGTTAGCGAGTGCACACTAATGTTGTGGTGCGCTCTCAGGGAGAGGGCGATACGTGCATGGGACTTGGGGAAAGCTGGCGTTGTCCCGTTCTACGGCCGCATTGGTCCGGCCCTGATCCGAAGAGGTTAGAAGGAAACCATGGCAGGACTCATCATCGAAGGGCTCCGCAAGGAGTTCCAGAGCGGCAACACTCCCGTCGTTGCGGTCGACGATCTGACCCTCACCATCGAAGATGGGGAGTTGCTCGTCTTACTCGGCTCGAGCGGCTGCGGCAAGACGACGACGTTGCGGCTCGTTGCCGGCCTCGAGCAAGGCACGAGGGGACGGATCAGCATCGGGGATCGTGTCGTCTACGACGCCGCCCGTCGAATCGACATGAGCCCGAACCGCCGAAACATCGGCATGGTCTTCCAATCGTACGCCTTGTGGCCGCACATGACGGTGCGGCGCAACATCGCGTATCCGCTGCGAGCGCGCCGCATCCGTGAAGGGTTGAGTGATGGATGGGTCGAGCAGGCCGCAAGCTTGGTCGACTGCACGGGGCTTCTCGATCGGTATCCGAGCCAATTGAGCGGTGGGCAGCAGCAGCGCATCGCCGTGGCCCGAGCCCTGGTGGCGCGGCCGACGTTGCTGCTGTTCGACGAGCCACTCTCGAACCTCGATGCGCGGTTGCGTGATCAGCTCCGTCACGAGATCCACCAGTTGCACCGCCGCGTCGGCTTCACCGGACTGTACGTGACCCATGACCAAGCGGAGGCGCTCGCGATCGGAGATCGATTGGCGATCATGCGTGATGGCCGGATCGAGCAGCTCGGAACACCTCGTGAGGTCTTCGAACGTCCGGCGACGGAGTACGTCGCGTCGTTCATCGGCGTCGGCAATCGCATCGACTTGCACACAGAAGCCGGACGATGGGCCTCCTCCTCCGGTCAACTGGTCGGCGACGTGCCTGCTCTCGCGGGAGAGAACGCGACCGTCCGGGTGCGCCCGGAGGCGGTCAGGCTCGGCTCGGTGGAGAGCATGTGCCGTGGCGAGATGGGCGTGTCGGGCGCGACGATCGTTGACGCCACCTACGCAGGAACGCATCTGGACGCGATCGCCCGGTTCGGGGACGGCAGGACAATCCACGCTCGGGTCCCTCTGGCGACGGACTCGTCGTACGACGTCGGGTCCGACGTCACCGTGATCGTCAACACGTCAAAGGCGTTGTTCTTCGCCGCGGATGGCAGTCCGTTGCCGGCGGAACCAGTCAAGGCGTTCGTGACGACGTCGTCACAGGCCGTGTCGTGACCGCCGGCACCAGCGCAGTGCGCTCATGGGGCGAATCGGGCACGGTCGAACGGCGGACGCGAACGGTGTCGCTGGTCATCTTGGTGCTGGCGCTCGGCGTGCTCGTCCTGCGGCCACTCTTCCAGATCCAGCGTCGCGCGATCACCGACGGTGCAGCGGGTTACAAGGCCGCGTACATCGACGACCCTTTCATCGGCGAGGCGATTCGTACGACCATCCTGCTGACCCTCGGATCCCTCGTCATCGCCTTGGTCCTCGGTACGAGCTTGGCGTGGATCGCCTTTCGTCTTCCTCGCCGACTCCGTTGGATGGCGGTCTTTCCGGTGATGCCCATCGTGATCCCGACGGCGGCGAGCGTCACGGGTTGGATCTTCCTCTTCGCGCCACGCATCGGATACGGAAATGCCGTACTGCGATGGTTCCCGTGGTGGTCGGACGTCACCCGCGGGCCGATCGATGTGTACACGTTGCCGTGGATCGTCCTGAACACCGGCATTGGACTCGCCGCCTTCGTCTACCTCTTCATCAGCTCGGGTTTGGCCGGCATCAACGGCGAGCTGCTCGAGTCCGCCGAGATCTGCGGATCGTCGAAGCTCGGCGCGTTCTTTCGTGTGACGCTGCCTCTGCTCCGCCCGTCGCTCGTCTACGCAACCGCGATATCGCTCTTGCTCGGACTCGGGCAGTTCACGGGACCGTTGCTCCTGGGCAGGACCGAAAACGTTCGAGTGCTGACGACCCAGATGCTCACGCACATGAGCGAATCCCCAGTGAACTTCAACGCAGCAGCCGGGATCGGGGCACCGCTGATGGTGATCGGGCTGATCTTCGTGCTCGCCCAACGGAAGCTGTTGGGCAACCAAGATCGATTCGTGACGCACGGCGCGAAGGGATTCAGGCCGACCGGGCGCACCTCACGTGTCGGAGTCATTGCGCTCGGCATCTACGGATTGATCGCCGCGATCTTGCCGCTCACCGCGCTTCTCATCGTCGCGCTCTCGCCGCGCTGGTCGGCTGAGTTCGCTCCGTCCGACTTCACCCTCGAACACTTCCGGGAGGCATTCGAGACGGATAACGTCACCACGGCGATTCGAAACAGCATCACCTACTCGATGACTGCTGCGGCGATCGTGATTCCTCTCGGTTTCGTCTGCGCCTCCATCCTCGTGCGAGGTCGACGCGTCCGGGTCTTGAGGTCGGCACTCGACTACCTCGTCGCGATGCCCCTCGGCATCCCAGCAGTTGTGTTCGGGGTGGGATTCCTGTTCGCCTACAGCGGACCGCCCTTGGATCTGTATGGGACGAAGTGGGTGATGATCGTGGTGTACATCACGTTGATGTTGCCCTTCGTGACTCGAATGCAGGCGAGCGGCATGATCTCGCTCGGATCCCAGTACTTCGAAGCGTCCAGGGTCGCTGGCGCGGGCGGGTTGCGCACGACCGCACAGATCGTGCTTCCGCTCATGCGAAACGCACTCGGCGCAACGGCGGCCCTGACGTTCATCATTCTCAGCCATGAGTTCGGCGCGTCTCTCCTCGTGCGGTCACCCACCACTCAGGTTCTCGGAACGGCTCTCTACGACGCTCTGACCCTGGGCGCGTATTCGGAAGTCGCGGTCCTCGCCCTCGTCATGACAGGCGTAGTTCTCGCCGGGTTGGGGGTCGCCTTCCTGCTCGGCGGCCGCAGCGTGCTCAACCGGCTCTGACGGTGAATTCTCCAGCGTTGCGGTCTGCGGCAATGCAGCGCGGCTCCGCAAGCTCGAGGAGCTGGTGCCTCCGGTTGTGATTCGAACCCGGACTGATCCGCACAGCGTTGCACTCCGCGTCACCCATCGGGAGACCTGACGATGCCACGCAAGAACATCAAGCGCATCGACCACATCGCGATCTGCGTGCGTCCCGAGAACTTGGAAGCGGCGGTGACGAAGTTCTCCGAGCTGCTTGACATCAAGTTCGAGGGCCCGTTCCCGAGAGAGAAGGCGGGGATCACCTACTACCTCGACTGGGAATCCGGGATGGAGATCTATGCGCCGACGAACCCTGCCATCGCAGCCGACCGAGTCCAGTTCCTCGAAGAGCACGGAGAAGGCATGTTCCGCCTCGTCTTCGGGGTACCGCGACATCGGTGAGGCAGTCGACCGCGCCCGATCGTTGGGTCAGGACGTCCGCGAGGTCAGCGCCTTCAACATGAATCCACTCTGGCGGACTCGTTTCGACAAGATGGACGAGGCACTGCTCGGCACGCCAGTTCACGGGGTTCGCGTCGCGTTCAGCCAGATCGAACCGACGCACCCCGACCCCGACTGATGGGTGCTGCCCGGTCGTCCTCGGTCGACGAGGTCGTCGGCGCGTTCATGGACGCAACGCAGAGCATCCCTCACAGTTCGGCCCTCGACCGTTCGCCGCTGGGCGCGCTGAGGCGGCCGAGGGATCAACTGCACGTGGCGGGCGAGCGGCCGATCTCGAAGGGCGTCAGCGCAACCAAGGAGCGGTCGGTCAGGATCAGCTCGGCGAGTAGCTGGCCGACGTACGGGGCAATAGTGAGACCGTTTGCGCCGAAGCCTGTCGCGACGAAGACCCGATCGTGATCAGCTATCGGCCCGATGAAGGGGAGACCCTTGTCGGGCATTGGCCGCAGTCCAACTCTGGTTTCGATGACGGTGGCGTCTGCAAGCTTCGGGGCGAGTCCCAGCGCTTTGGTGAGCACATGATGTTGGCCGGCGGCTGTCACTCGCGGATCGAACCCGCTACCGGTCTCTCGCGTCGCACCGACGACCACTCGAGAGTCGTCGAACGCCAACATGTAGTGACCTGACATCGGAAGCACCGAGGGCCAGCGAGATGTCTCGACTCGGTCCATGCGAAGGTGAATGATCTGGCCGCGCTGAGGGGCCAACCCGATGCTGATGCTGACATTGCTGAGCAGCTCACGCGTCCATGCTCCGCCGGCAATCACGATCGAGTCTGCACCCACGGGCAGGCCATCGACGATCACGTTCATGCCTTCGCGAGCGCGTTGAAGAGTGGCGCTTCCTTCGACGATGTTGGCCCCGAGGCGGACTGCACCGTCGAGCAGGGCTTGGCACAGGAGCCTCCCGTCGACGCGCGCGCCTCCCTCGATGAACAGCCCGTCCAGGCCTTCAGCGAGAGGTGGGAACAACTCGCGTGCCTCCGCGCTGTCGACTCTTTCGATTTTCCCGATCGTTGGCGTAGAGGCGGCCCTGGCACGGACGCGTCGTTCGACTTCGTCGACCACGGCAACGTCGCCGTTGACGACAAGCGCCCCGCTGCGGCGGTAGCCGGTTGCGCCGGCATCGACGTCGGCGAGCTGCTCCATCAACGTCGCGTAGTGTGCGGCGCCAAGGCTCGACAACTCGTACAAATCGCCGGCATCGGGGGACGACCATGGCGCAATGATGCCCGCCCCAGCGGCGGTCGCCGACCCGCGTCGCGCGGCATCGATCACCGTCACGCTCGCACCACCAAGCGCCAACGCAAACGCGGTGCTCGCCCCGGCGATGCCCCCGCCGACGACTACGACATCAGCACCACGAGCAGTCATGGACCCATCGTATCGAGAGTCTGGCGACGCAAGTGTGCGCCCACTTTTGTCTAGTGATGTGCGCGTCCCTTTCATTCTCGGCATTCCAAAGTGAGCGCCTGCTATCATTCGTTGATCCGGGGCACGGGCCACCTAGGGAAGGGAGCAACGACAGATGTCAACGTGCACACATGCCACGGCGACACATCGGAGCATCGCTCGGCGGCGCTGGGCGAAGGTCGTGTCTGCCTGTGCCCCTCGGCCGTGATCGACACACGCGTTGCGACGGAGGAGGACTGGCCGGGACTGTGCGATGCGTTCAGCCGCACCTTTGGAATGACGCTGACGGCGCAGGATCGTCAGGACCGGCGGAGCATCGTCGACCTGGCCAGGTTCCGGATCGCGTACGACAGTCGTGAGATCGTCGGCATTGTCGGTTCATACGCGTTCGAGGTGACGTTGCCGGGAGGCAACAGCCTTCCGATGGCCGGAATAACATGGGTTTCGACGGCTGCGACGCATCGGCGACAGGGCATCGTTTCGCGTTTGATCGCCGAGACGCATCAAGCCATCGTGGATCGGGGTGAGCCGATCGCGAACCTGATGGCGAGCGCAGGCGGCATCTACGAGCGGTTCGGATACGGCGTCGCAACCCGTCAACGCGTCGCGCGCGTGAGCACGGATCAGGCCCAGCTGCGTGACGAGTTTCGGCCGCAACACGGTGCCGTGCGGTTCATGAGCGACGACGAGGCATGCGACGAGATCCCGCGCCTGTGGGACCGCTATCGGCGAACCCGTGCGGGTGAGGTCTCTCGATCGGCAGAGCTTCACGCGATGTTCCTCACGACCCGTTCACACGCGGACGGCGGTGCGAGTTCGACGTCGTACCTGCGACACGCCGATGGGTACGCGAGCTACCGAATCGCAGCACGCTGGACGGATGGCTGGCCCGAGCACGAGTTGACCGTGCTCGAGTTGGTGGCGCTGACGACCAACGCTCATGCCGCACTGTGGCACACGCTGCTCGGTGTCGACCTCGTGAAGGAGGTCAGCGTCGCCCGCATGCCCGAGGACGATCCGTTGCCATACCTGCTGACGGACTACCGGGCAGTCCGCACCACTGCGGTGAACGACGGGGTCTGGGTCAATGCGCTGGACCCGGCGAGGTGCTTTGCCGGCCGTGCCTACCAGACCGAGGATCGGTTCGTGGTGGAGACTCATGACGCCAATGGAGCGACGAGCAGATTCGCGATCGAGGGTGGCCCGGACGGAGGGTCGTGCAGCCGCGTCCGGACGCGACCGGACATGACGATGACGTCGGCGGCTTTGTCAGCTCTCCTCTACGGTGGCGTCCGCCCGTCGTTGCTCGCGGCTGGCCGTCGCATCACCGCGCGAGACGACGCCACGTTGCGTCGCGCGGACCTGTTCTTTGTGTGGCCGGTGGCACCGCTCTGCCAGACGCCATACTAGGACAGATCGACCCAGGCAGGCTCGATCCGGCGTCGCCTTTTACCTACACGCCTCAACGGGTGAGGCTGGCTCAGTCAGACGAGTTTGGCGATGGAGGCCTGCACCGGTACTTCGATGAGCATCGGGCCCTTCGAGTCGAACGCGATCGCGAGGGCTTCTTTGACCTCGGACGCGGTCTCGGCGCGGACGGCCGGACAGAGGTAGCCCTGTGCCAGCGAGACGATGTCGAGCCCCGGTAGGGTCAGTCCGGGTACTCCGGGCAGGTCTTGGGCCTCAGCGAAGGCGCGCAGGATCGCGTATTCGCCGTTGCGCGGGACGACGAAGACGACGGGCAGCTCGTGTTGCACCGCCGACCAGAGCCCTTGGAAGGAGAACTGGAAGGATCCGTCGCCCACAGCTGTCACGATGTGTCGGTCGTTGCCGATCGTTCTGTCGCCGAGAGCGAAGCCCACAGCTGCGGGCACAGCCCATCCAAGCCCTCCGCTGGACGCGGTGTAGAAGGTTCGCGGGGTGTTGATTGGCCACCACTGGTGGAGCTCGCGTCGGTTGGAAGGCGTCTCCTCGAACAAGACGGCGTCAGGAGGCCTCACCTGCGCGAGCACCGACCACAACTCGTTCGGTGTGAGGGGGCTGCTCTCTCCGGAGATCTCGGCCGGTTGGACACGTCCGTTCGTCGGGAGCGGCGCGCTGCGTGGGTCCACCAGATCGACCAGTGCTGCCAACGCGAGGCCGGCGTCGGCAAGCAAGCTGTCTCCTACCGGCGCGCGCGCGGATTCGTTGGGATCGTCGGTGATGTGCAGCAGCGCGGTGTCCGCGGGGATGTAGTCACCGGGAACGTGAGGGTAGTAGCTGAACACTGGCGCCCCGACCACGAGAACCAGGTCGTGACCGCGAAGTCTCTCGCACAGTGGTCCGATGGCGAACGGGAGGTTGCCTTGGAAGCACGGATGATCTTCGGGAAACGGCGTGCGGTCGCACGCGGGCGCGCACCACACCGGAGCCCGCAGCTTCTCGGCC
>JBFWVD010000144.1:0-9319 GCA_050246915.1 Acidimicrobiia bacterium
GGGCAAGCGCTATGGCGATGACAACCTCGAGCTGCTGTGCACCACGCCCGGCGAGGGATCACTGTCTCTCGGTGACGATCCCATCGGGCCGAAGGACGCCAAGCTCCTCCCGTCCTCGGACTGACGTCGAGCGAGCGGGGACGCGGTTCGATCGAGCCCGTTCCCGCTGGCGACAGCGACCTCATCACCGCACCCATGCACACGACGAGCAAGCACACGATCAGCGTGCACACGATGAGAGCCGAATGAACCACCCGCGTCGAACAAGAACCGTCCTCTCAGGAGACCGTGCCCCATGAACATCATGATGTTGCTCGAGATGGCCAGCGGCGCCATGGGCGATCGCGTTGCCGTCGGCGACAAGGACCACGGTCTGCGCTACAGCGATCTGTACGAGAAGGCCGGTCGGGCCGCCTCGTATCTGCGCGCCACGTCGGCCGAGAGCGTTCTCTACACCGACCTCACCTCGCCGCTGCTCCCCGTGGCCCTGTTCGCGTCGTCATGGGCCGGTCTACCGTTCGTGCCGCTCAACTACCGCCTCCCTGACGACAAGCTGCAGGCGCAGATCGGTCGCATGCATCCAGCTGTGTTGCTCTACGGCGAAGGCACCAGAGAGCGCATGGGCCATCACACCGGCGTCGAAATGCTGTCGACCTCGCACTTCGACGAGCAGCTGCTGTTGTCACACCTCCCCGATCCCGACTGGTCGATGGAGCAAGAGGACAAGTGCGTCCTGCTGTTCACCTCGGGCACCTCCGGCGAGCCCAAGATCGCCGTACTCCGCCAGAAGAACCTGGTGTCCTACATCCTCGGTTCGGTTGAGTTCATGGGCGCCGAGGAGCACGAGGCCACGCTGGTGAGCGTGCCGCCGTACCACATCGCGGGCATGGCCTCGATCTTGTCGTCGGTGTTCTCCGGCCGGCGGCTCTACCAGATGCAGGCGTTCGACGCCGTCGAGTGGGTGCGCATCGCCCGTGAGCAAGAGATCACCCACGCCATGGTCGTGCCCACCATGCTCGCCCGCATCCTCGATGTGCTGGCCGACGGCAAGGGTCTGCCCGCCATGCGGCACTTGGCCTACGGCGGTGGCCGCATGCCGCTCCCCGTCATCGAGCACGCCGTGCAACTGCTCCCCGACGTCAACTTCGTGAACGCCTACGGCCTCACCGAGACGAGCTCGTCGATCGCGCTCCTCGGACCTCAGGATCACCGCGATGCCTTGGCCTCCGACGATCCCGAGGTCCGCCGTCGCCTCGGTTCGGTCGGTCGACCGCTACCCACCGTCGAGATCGAGATCCGCGACGAGGAGGGCAAGCCGGTCCCGGCCGGCGTCAAGGGCGAGGTGTACGTGCGGGGCGAGCAAGTGTCCGGCGAGTACACCGTCAAGACCGGTGTGGTCAGCGACGGCTGGTTCCCCACCGCCGACGGCGGCTGGTTCGACGAGGGCGGGTTCTTGTTCGTCGAGGGGCGCATCGACGATGTGATCGTGCGTGGCGGCGAGAACCTCTCCCCCGGCGAGATCGAAGACGTAATCTTGTCCCACCCGGCAATCCAAGAGGTGGCCGTGGTCGGTGTCCCCGACACCCAGTGGGGCGAGACGGTGGCCGCCGTCATCGTGGTCTATCCCGAGCAGGCAGTGAGCGACGACGAGATCCGCGACTACGTCACCAAGAAGCTGCGCTCGACCAAGTCCCCCACCATCATCGAACGGCGGCTAGAGCTCCCGTACAACGACACCGGCAAGGTCCTTCGCCGAGTGCTGCGGGCCGAGCTGGCTGAGAAGCACGCTTGACGCACGTTCACGAGGTTGGTCGCGGCACATACGTCACGGCGCTTTTCGTGGCGATACGCGGCAAACTGTCCACCATGTTCCGTGGACGGGCGACGTGACACGGTCTCGCACGTGGACCCAGCCGTTCACCGCTGACGAGGCGCGGCGGGCCAAGGGCGATCACACCATCGCGGTGTGCCTCCCCGCGCTCAACGAGGAAGCCACCGTCGGCACCATCGTGAAGTCGATCGTCGCCGAGTTGGTGGACGACGCTGGTGTGGTCGACGAGGTCATCGTCATCGACGACGGATCCACCGACGACACCGCCGCAGTGGCCCGAGAAGCCGGCGCCCGTGTGGTTCCCAACTCCAGCGGAGTCCACGGCAAGGGCTCGGCGTTGTGGACCTCGGTCGGCGCCAGCTCCAGCGACCTCATCATCTGGTGCGACTCCGACCTCGAGGAGTTCACCACCACCTACGTGCTCGGCCTGGCCACACCGATGCTCGACGATCCGAGCGTCATGTTCGTCAAGGGAGCGTTCGAGCGCCCGGTCGAAGGCGGCGACGTCGGCGGCCGCGTCACCGAACTCGTGGCTCGCCCCATCCTGCATCTCCTCCACCCGGGTCTGGCTCACATCGATCAGCCACTCGGCGGTGAGTACGGCGGCCGGCGGTGCGTGCTCGAATCGGTCCCGTTCGTGATCGGCTACGGCGTCGAGCTCGGTCTGTTGCTCGACATCGCCGCCAGATACGGCACCGATGCCATCGCGCAGGTCGAGCTCGGTACCCGGGTGCATCGTCGTCGCAAACTCCTCCAACTCGAGCCGCAAGCACTCGAGGTCATGATGGTGGCCCTCGATCGAGCCGGTATCGACGTGCCCGAGAGGTTGTCGCTGATGCGACGCAGCCTGCCCATCGGAACGGTGTCGATCGACATGCTCCCCCCGCATCGCTCGCCCCGAGACTGAACTACCGACAACTGTGCTGCCGACAACTGTGCTGCCAACACTGGTGCAACTGGCGTTGACATCGCCCCGGGAGGACCGCCATGAGCGCTGACCGCATCGAGCTGTCCGGGGTTCGCCTCGTCATCCCCGTGGGGGTGCTGCCCGAGGAGCACGCCCGGATGCAACCGGTCGAGATCGACGTGGTGATGGAAGTCGATATGTCGGTCTCCGGCCGAACCGATCGCCTCGAGGGCACCGTGGACTACGGCGCGGTGATCGCTCGGATCGAACAGATTCTCACCACCAACCATCATCAACTGCTCGAGCGTGCCGCAACCGTGGTTGCAGACGACATCTTGCGCGATGCCAAGGTGAGCGCAGTCGAGGTGTGCGTGCGCAAGCTCCGCCCCCCTGTCCCTCAGGACGTGGCCCATACCGCCGCCCGCATCCGTCGCGAGCGAGCCGTGTCGGCGACGGTGAGCGCCGGTCACGCCGTGGCCGACGCTCCTGGGCCGGGTTCATCCATCCAGCGCGCGTATCTGGCCCTTGGTTCCAATCTCGGTGATCGCCTCGGCTACCTGCGCCTCGCCCTCGACGATCTCAACGTGCAGGTCGTGGCCCGCAGCCGCGTCTACGAGACCGATCCCATCGGTGGTCCCGGCGGCCAGGGCGCGTTCTTGAACATGGTCATCGCCGTTGACACACCGCTCGATCCCTATGCGTTGCTGCGACGCTGCCGGGCCATCGAGGCCGCCGCGCGTCGCGTGCGCGTCGAACGCAACGGCCCGCGCACGTTGGACGTCGACGTGCTGCTGTACGAGGGCACCACGATCGTCAGCGACGAGCTCACCGTCCCGCACCCGCGCATGTACGAGCGACGTTTCGTGCTCGAACCGTTGGCAGACATCGCGCCGGAGCTCTGCCCTGACGGCTGGCGCGATCGAGTGGATCTGGCCGGCGTCACCGCGACCGACCTGGTTCCCTGACCGACCTGGTTCCCTGACCGATCTGGTTTCCCGGCCGGTCTGGGCGCGCCCGCAGGGTCGACCGTCAGGCGGTCGGCGCGGCCTGCGGATCGTCGAGCTTGCGACGCAGACCGGTGATCATGGCGTCGAGGCCGAACTCGATGAACTCACGCGCGCCGATCGCCCCGTCGCCCCGATCGCCGCGCACCTTGCCCCGACGTAGTTCGCTCATCGTCGACTCGAGGGCGAGCCGACCGAACACGTAGGTGTGGTACGCCGCGTACGCCTTCTGCGCCGAGCGTTCGTCGAACCCCGCATCGCGCAGCAGCTGCAGCGTCTGCTGGATGCGTGCCCGACCGAGCGGGCCGAGCGGGGCCTTGGCGAGATAGGCGCCCAGGCCCGGGTAGCGGCGCAGTTCGTCGAAGGTGGCGAGTGAGCCGGTCTTGAGCTGCTCGTACCACGGAGCCGAGGCATCGACCTCGACCTTGACCCGATCGAACACGGCATCGACGACGAGGGACAGCAGGGCGTCCTTGTTCGGGACGTAGTAGTACGCGGCCATCGGCGTCACACCGAGCTCATCGGCAAGGCCTCGCATGGTCAACCCATCGAAACCGTGCTTGCGGGTGAGACGGAGCGCGGCGTCGACGATCTCACTCTGGCTCAGCTGGTTGGTGCGTTCGGAGTCCGACCCACCGTCGAGCTTGCGGGTCCGACGAGTCGTCACGCCCTACAACGTACAACGCTTCGAGCCTCCGACCCCCGAGGCCGGCTCAGGTACTCACGAGGTGCGCTCGTAGTACCAGCCCGTTGGCCGCATCCACAGCCGATGGCGAACGTCGGCCAACGCGGCGTCAGTGGTCTCGTAGCCGCTGTCGCCATGCCACAACGCGACGGGGCCTTCGGGACCCTTGGCCATCCGGGTCTCGAAGATCTCGAGCGGTTCGGCCTCGAAGGCGGCCAAGGCGTCAGCGACGCGATGGTGGTGGCTGAGTCGCCACAACGTGACCCAGGTCGGCGGGAACAGATCGAAATCGCCGCGGTCACGTTCGGCCAGAGCGGCGACCGGGGTCCACCACGCGTGGCGATCGATCTCCGACCCGTCCACCACCACATCGCCCTCCGGGGCCCGGCCGACGAAGACGAACGTCGAGAATCGCCGAGGCGCCGTGGGGGGCGGTGTCCACCGCGACAGCAGCACAAGGTCTTCGGGTAGCACGACGAGGTTCGACTCCTCAGCCGCCTCACGCACCGCGGCCCGCCTCGACGCCGAGATGGCGTCGGGCTCCTCGGCCAGTTCCTCGGGATCGCAGCGTCCTCCCGGGAACACCCAGGCCCCTGGGGCGAACTTGAGCTCGAGGCTGCGATGCAACATCAACGACTCGATGCCCTGGGCCCCATCGCGGATGAGGACCACCGTCGCTGACGGTATGGCGTCGATTGCGTGCTCGTTGGTCACGTCACTCCTCACGGCCTCGCGTACGTGGGTATCACCGGCCCATCAGTTCCTAGCATGACCGCTCAGGAACGTCCCGGAGCAGTCGATGATGGAAACCAGAGCCGGGACCAGAGCGGTCCTCGACCCTGCCATCACACTTTCCTCACATCTCGCTCACGGGCAGCACACGTGCGGCGCCCACCATGGGGTTCATCGAGCAACACCCCCACACCACGAGGTCCACCATGAAGAACACACTCAAGATCACCCTGGCCGGAGCGCTCGCCGCAGGCGTGCTCATCACCGCCACACCGGCCTTCGCTCAGGGCAGCACCGACCCCAACCGTCCCCGGGTCGCCGCCATCTGTGCCCGGGTTCCCAACGTCGAGACCCGCACCTCGAACCTCATCGCCCGCCTCGAGGGCGACGCCAGCACCCAGGGATCGCTGGCGTGGCTGCAGACCAAGGTCGACCAGGCCACCACGGCCGGACGGACCGAGTTGGCCGAAGCCCTCCAGAACCGCTTGGACTTCCGGACCGCCAAACTCGAGGTGCTCAAGAAGCGCATCGTGGAGCTCGGCAAGCTCAGCGATTGGTGCGATGCCCACGCCGGAGCCAAGGCGTGATCGCCACGAGAACCCGCATCCCCACCGTTGCCGCCAGCCTGGTGCTGGCGGCACTGGTGCTGCCCGCGACATTGTTGACGGCGTGCGGCGACAAGGACTCGAGCACTGTGGTGTCGAACCCGGCACCGACCGTCGCCGTCGTGACGTCCACGGCGACGACCACGCCCGACACCACGCCCGACACCACAGCGGCAACGACCCCCGCGACAGCCGCCGCGTCAACCACAGTCGCAGTCGTCACGACGACACCCAAGGTCACGACGTCAACCAAACCTGCGACGCCCGAGACAACGGTGAGTCCGGCTGAGGTCGACGGGTTCGAGAAGCTCCTCAGCGACATCGAGAGCGACCTCGACTCCATCGACAAAGAGCTCAACACCGAACTGCCGGCTCGATAGGGATAACTCCCCTGGGTCGGGAGCGTGCTTCAGCCGCCGATGACCCCGCGTGCGCGCAGGTCGGCGATCCGATCGGCGTCGAACCCGAGCTCGGTGAGCACAGCGTCGGTGTGCTGTCCGGTTACGCACCCGGGACGGGCCACCGTGGCCGACCGGGAGAACTTCACCACCGGAGCCAGCCGGGGATGCTCGTCGAAGGTCGGGTGCACGACGTCGACCACCATGCCGAGGTCTCGCCACAGCGGATCGGCCATGAGGATCTCTTCGGTCACCCGGGCCTCGGCGACGACGCAGCCCACCCCCGCCCCTCCCAGACGCTTCTCCCATGCCGTGGCGTCGTCGGTGCGGAAGATGGCGTCGAGCGCGGCGGTGAGCGCGGCATCGTTGGTGTTGCGCACGGCGGCATCGTCGAAGCGAGCGACACTGAGCTCGCTCGGGTTGCCCAAGGCCTCCAGGAGCGCCCGCCATTCCGACTCGAGTGGCACGGCCAGGAACACCCACCCCGTACGGCACTCATAGAGCCGATAGGTGGCAGCGATCCCGAACAACCCCTCGTCCACGGTCGGGAACTCCGGGAGCCCATCGGCCACCAGACCGTCCTCCGACATCGCCTGAGCCATCGACCCCAGCATCGAGGTCTCCAACACCGGGGCGCCGTTACCTCGTCGCTGCCCGAGTAGGCCGAGCAGCATCGCCGATGCGCACGACAGCGCGGCCAGGGAATCGACCGCCACCGAGCTGGGTCCCGTGGACCCGGACATCCGAATCGAGGCCCGTGCCACCTCGTCCTCGGTGAGATGGGGCCCTTCAGGGACGCTGGTGCCGAGGTGACGCCAGGACATACCGGCCGCCGCGGCGATGACCGGCGCGAACGCGGCCCGTCCCCCGCACGGCCCACCAGTCCCGTAGCCGGGCGCGTTGAGATACACCAGGTTCGGATTGATGGCCTTGAGCGTCGCCGCGTCGACACGAGTCCGTTCGGCGGCACCGGCCCGGAACGACTGCAGCACGATGTCGGCGCCGCGCACCAACTCGTGCACGATGGCCAGACCCTCTTCACTCGTGAGGTCGACGGCGATGCTCTCCTTGCCCTGCAGCACCTTCACCCCCGCAACCTCTGGGAACGGCATCATCGTCCGGATCGGGTCGCCCTCGATGGGTTCGATCTTGATGACGCGGGCACCGAGGTCGGTGAGCAGCGTCGCCCCGAACGGAGCGGCGAACAGCACACCCAGCTCGATGACGGTGACACCTTCGAGCGGTAGCCGTCCGATCGGCGCCGCCGTACCGTCAATTCTGATTGACGCGCTCGTGGTCGCGGCGTCGGCGGGATCGTCTTCGATCACCACCTCACCGAGGCGCGGCGCCGGCCGCAACGGCGGCAGACCTGGCTCGTGGAGCGTCACCACACGACCGGGCTGACGAACCGGCCCATACATCGGATCGTCGATGACGACGACCCGACCATCGTGGAGCATCTGGGGATGCTCGAGGGCTTCGGGCCCTCGACGGAACAACTCCCCCCACACGTCGGGTTCGGCCTCGAACACCTCCCGCCATTGCGCCAACGTACGTTGACGCGCCGTGCGCTGGAGCAAGCGCCAGAAGGCCTCTCGTTTCGCGTTGTCCTCGATCATCGGGAGACCGGCCCACTCGGGATCGTCGAACATCTCGGCCAAACCGAGTGAGTGCATGAATCGACGGAACAAGTGCGGCAGCGAATGGGAGAACTGCACCCAGCGACCGTCAGCGGTGAGCGCCACCAACAGCAGATAGGCGAAGGGGCCGTTGGGTTTGCCATCGGCCGAGAACAACGCGCCGGGAACGAACGCTCCCGGATAGCGCATCCCGACCAGCGTCACGAACCAATTCCACACATCGAGCACCACGAGGCCTTGGACCAAGTTGGTCTCGACGTGTTGACCGACTCCGCTCCGCTCGCGCTCGACCAGCGCTGCCAAGACGCCGTGGATGGCCGCCTGCGACGCGCCGTATGTGGGATAGGGCATCGAGGAGTAGATGGGGCCGGGTCGGTTGCCCATCGGCGCGAACTGATGCAACGTTCCGAGCTTGGCCATCACGAGATGGTCGTAGCCGGGCACGTCCACGTAGGGCCCCTCGGTTCCCCAGCCGGTGATCGACACGTGCACGAGGCGCGGGTTCGCCGCCGAGAGATGCGCGTACGACGCCCCGAAACGTTCGGCAGCGGCAGGCTGGAAGGACTCGATCACGACGTCGGCGTTGGCCGCGATGACGGCCACGCGATCGCGATCGGCCGGATCGTTCAAGTCGGCGACAACGCTCTGCTTACCTCGAGCCCAAATGGGGAACCCGCGCTGGGACCGCAGCGGAGTTCCGCCCGGAGGTTCGATGCAGATCACCTCTGCGCCGTAGTCGGCCATGAACTGTCCCGCCCACGCTCCGGCCAACGAATGGGTGAACTCGACCACCCGCAGGCCGTGCAGCGGCAGAACAAGGTCATGCCCAGTCGCGCCCACGCGATCCCCCGATGCGTCAGCCATCGATCCCCCTTGCTGAAACGGTGAACCTCGACCGTACCCTGCGAGGGACCAGACGTGGTCGTAGCGTGGAGCAGATGCGAACCTCCTCCCGCCGCAAGCTCGACGTCGCGATGGTGATCGCAGGAAGCGTTGTCGCCTTCGGCGGCGGCTCGGCGATCGGCGCAGCCGCCGGCGATGTCGAGAGGATGACCTCGATGCAGGTCACGGCCCATATCGTCGACCCAGCCGTGGGACCGAGCCAGGTGCGTGAGGTCATCGATTGGGACTTCGGCACCGCGACCGGCAAGCACGGGATCTTCCGCGATAGCTCTGACGAGCCCATCGACCCGCAGGTGAGCTCGCCGGACGCCCCCGATGACCTGCTGGTCGGCGCGACGCCGTTCGATGCCGCGGTCCAGGGCACCCGACTGCGGATCGGCGATCCGTTCACGACGGTGAGCGGACGCCATCGATACGAGATCTCCTACGGACTCGACACGATCGTGGACGATGCCGGGGCCCTGGCGTGGAACGCGGTCGGTACCTCTTGGCCGGTGAAGATCGAGGAGGCCTCGATCGAGATCGTTGCCCCCTGGGCATTCGAGAACGTCCAGTGCTTCCAGGGCAAGGCCCGTTCCACCGACCCCTGCTCTGTGGAACAGCCCGAACCAGGT
>JBFWVD010000145.1:0-9276 GCA_050246915.1 Acidimicrobiia bacterium
GAGCGAGACGCCCCAGCCCTGACGCAGGGCTGAGCATCCGGCTGCTCAGCCCCGGATCGCTTCGACCACCGACAGCACGGCGAACACCGCGAAGATCACCGCGGCCACCTTGCGGATGAGCGAGAGCGACACGCGGTTGACGAGGGCACGTCCGGTTGAAGCCGCGATGGCGGCCACCGACCACAAGGCCAAGAGGCCGCCGATGAAAACCGCCAACGGCGAGGGCGAACGCGCCGACAAGCTGGCCATGGACAACTGCGTGAGATCACCCCACTCCGCCACCAGGAGTAGGCCGAACGACGTCGTCCACACGCGCCGGGTGCTCACCGCCGGCACCTCCGCCGCGTCCTCCAGCTCTCCACCGTCGTCAGCGCTGCGCCACAGGACAACCGATCCGACCGCGAACAACAGGGCAACCGCGAACTTCACCGGGGTCTGCGGGAGCAGCGAGATGAGCTGACCGGCGGTGACGGCGATCGTTGCGTGGATCACGAACGCCGCGGCCACGCCGCTCCACACCACCTTCGGACGATGGAACTTGGTCACCAACACCAAGGTGGTGAACATCGTCTTGTCCGGGAGCTCGGCCGGGAACACCACGGCAAAGGTCTTGAGCAACTCTGTCACGAACACTCAGATCACCATCACTGTCAACTCTTCTTGACGCGGTCGAATGCGGTGAGGACCGCGTCATAGTCAGCGGGTCGAGGCAGTGCCACCCGAATCGTCCCTGCCATTGCGAACGAGGTGCAGTCGCGGACCACGACGCGTTCGGCGACGAGTCTGGCTCGCAGATCGCCCGCCTCGGCAATCAACAGCCAATTGCAGTCGGTGTCGATGACGGCATGACCGAGCGAGCGGAGATCGGCGGCGAACTGCCCACGCAACGACCGGATCGATGTGGCCCACGCGGGCAGATCGGTCAGCGCGATCAGCTCATCGACAACAGCGAGGGCCAGACCACCGACAGACCACTGCGGTTGGCGAGCACGCAGTCGCGCGGTACCCGACGCATCGGGGGCGATGACGTAGCCGAGTCGCAGCCCCGGACACGCCCACACCTTTGTCAGCGAACCCAACCGCCAACTCTCCTCGTCACCGCGGGTCCATGTACCAGTGGCCAAGGGGAAGAACGCTTCGTCCCACACACCTGCTGTCTCTTCGGCGCGAGCGAGACGACCGAGCGGGTTCCCGGGATTGGACCGCCAGCGCGGCGCCGACGGATCGATGTGCGCCAGATGACGTCGATACAACGCAAACTCGGGGTCCACCACTGCGCCGACACCGATCTCGGTCGCCACCAGCGCGATCGCCTCGGCACCGCCGTTCGTCAGTACGACCCGATCGACGTCGACACCGAGCATCGCCGCCACCGACTCGGTTGCTCGCCGATCATCGGGGTAGGACCGCAACGAATCGAGGTGTCGCGCGGCGATCGACGCGACGTCCGGGGCGAACGGGTTGAGCGATGCCGAGAGATCGATGATCGAACCGACATCGAGACCCAGCGCGGCTGCGATCGCCGCGCCGTCCCCGCCATGGGGCCCAGATGCGGGCGCAACGCGGGGCAGGTCCGGAGTGCTCACGGTGCCGACACTCTGTCAGCTACTCACAGGTGCCGGGCAAACACCGGCGCGGGGCGCACGCCAGCATCGACCGACACGTCGCTGTTGGACACCGTCGTCGCGCTCGTGGGTATCATGCGCAGGTCCGAGCTTGACAACCCGGACGACATCGAAGCAGCGAAGCCGGTGAGAACCCGGCGCTGTCCCGCAACTGTGAAGCTCCCCGGGTCCACGATCCGTCGAGACGAGCCAGGTCGCCTGCCCGATGCCAACGAACACCAGCCCTCGGTCGAAGGGCGGTTCGTGCGGCACGCCGCTCGACTCGCACTTCGTCCTCCACCCCTCAGGAGGATGATCAATGTCCACTCACTCGTTCGCTCGACGAACGGCCCTCGCGCTCGCATCGCTGTTACTCGTCGCCTCGTGCGGCGACGACTCCGGGTCGAGCGTCGCGACGCAGCAGACCACTGCGCCCACCGCTGCTGCCGAGGCGACCTTCCCCATCACGGTCAAACCAGCCAATGGTGACGTGACCATCGCCGACAAGCCGGTCGCCATCGTCTCGCTCTCCCCGACCGCCACCGAGATGCTGTTCGCCATCGGCGCCGGGGAGCAGGTCATCGCCGTCGACGACCAGTCCAACTACCCCGCGAACGCACCGAAGAGCGATCTCTCCGGCTTCCAGCCGAACGTCGAGGCAATCGCCGCACAGGAGCCCGATCTCGTGATCGTGCAAGGCGACACCGAAGGTCTGCTCGCCGCGCTCGCCGGGTTGAAGATCCCGACGTTGGTGCTGCCAGCCGCGAGCAACGTCGACGACGCATATACCCAGATCGAACTGCTCGGCGCGGCCACCGGGAACATCGCCGGTGCCGCCGAGATCGTCGGCAACATGAAGACCGACATCGCCAAGATCGTCGCCGCCGCTCCGAAGGCATCGGGTCGCAAGCTGCGCGTGTTCCACGAGCTGTCGCCCGACTACTACAGCGCATCGTCGAAGACGTTCATCGGCCAGGCCTACGCACTGTTGGGCATGGAGAACATCGCTGACGCGGCCGACACCGCGACCACCGGCGGCTACCCGCAACTGTCGGCCGAAGCGATCGTGTCGGCCGATCCTGATGTCATCGTGTTGGCCGACACGGTGTGTTGCCAACAGAACACCGCTGCCGTGACCGCCCGTGCGGGTTGGTCACAAGTGAGCGCGGTTCGCAACGGCGCCATCGTCGAAGCCAACGACGACATCGCTTCACGTTGGGGCCCGCGGTTCGTGCAGTTCCTGCAACAGATCGCCGATGCGGTCGCCAAGGTGAAGGTCCCGGCCTGACCGTGGCCGTTTCCACCGCTCCGGGATCGTTGGTGCACGGGCGCGCGCTCGATGTGCATCAACTCCCGGTGCGGTGGGTGCTCCCCGTTGTCGGAGCGTTGGTCGGAGCGATCCTGGCCGGTGTGCTCATCGGGCCCGGGCACCTGCCGTGGCGCGGCGTGATGGGGGCGCTGATCGACCGCCTGCCGTTCATCAGCGTCGACCACGGCCTCACCCGACTGCAGCATGACGTGCTCTTCCAGATCCGCTTGCCTCGCGTGGTCCTCGGCGGGATGGTCGGTGCGATGTTGGCCTCCGGTGGTGCCGCCTATCAGGGCGTGTTCCGCAACCCGCTCGCCGATCCGTATCTGCTCGGTGTCGCCGCCGGAGCCGGGTTGGGCGCCACGTTGGCCATCGTCTACGGACCGTCGACGAGCGGATGGATCATCAGCCCGCTTCCCCTGTTCGCCTTCGCCGGCGCAGTGGTCGCGGTGTGGCTGACCTATCTCCTCGGAGCCGGCGGGAGCGGAGGACGCAGCAACACCAACATCATCCTCGCCGGGGTCGCCGTTGCTGCGTTCTTCACCGCCGCGCAGACCTATGTGCAGCAGGCCAACTCCGACGATCTGCGCTCGGTGTACTCATGGATGCTCGGTGGACTCAACACCTCCGGATGGAGCGAGGTCCGCCTCGTGCTCCCCTACCTCGTCATCTCGAGCGGGATGTTGATGATGCACCGTCGCGCCCTCGATGTGTTGCGCGTCGGTGAGGTCGAAGCCGCCGCGCTCGGCATGCGAGCCGATCGCGTCCGCCTCACGGTGGTGATCGCCTCGACGCTCGGGGTCGCCGCGGCGGTGAGCGTCAGCGGGCTCATCGGCTTCGTCGGCATCGTCGTTCCTCACACCGTCCGGCTCACTGCGGGCAGTAGCTATCGACGCGTCCTGCCCCTGTCGCTCGCCCTCGGAGCAGCGTTCCTGATCGCCACCGACGTGCTGGCCCGAACCATCGTGGCCCCAGCCGAGCTCCCCATCGGTGTGATCACCGCATTCTGCGGCGCTCCGTTCTTCGTCGTCGTGTTGCGCCATCGCCGCGCAGGGACCTGACATGGCGTCGTTGCTGCACCGCACGCCTCGTCCTGATCGCGCCGACGGAACTCGCGTCGTCGACACGCCGGCGGTCGCGCTCGACTCGGTCGAGATCCGCTACGACCGGGCGCTCATCGGCCCGATCAGCTTGTCGGTGCCGGCCGGGAGTTGGACGTGTCTCATCGGGCCGAACGGCGCCGGGAAGTCCTCGGTACTCAAAGCCATCGCCGATCTCGTCGGGCGTAGCGGAGCGGTGCACATCGATGGCGTCGACACGTCCACGCTCACACCTCGCGAACTCGCCCGCAAGGTGGCCTTCGTCCCCCAGCAGCCGATGTTGCCCGACGACATGAGCGTGGCCGAATACGCATTGCTCGGCCGCACACCGTACGTGTCCACCTTCGGCGTCGAGAGCCGAAAGGACCGCCAGGTGTGCGCCGCCGTGCTTGACGACATGGACCTGACGCGATTCGCCGATCGTCTGCTCGGTCAGCTCTCCGGCGGCGAACGACAACGCGTCGTACTCGCGAGGGCGCTGTGTCAGCAGGCGTCCATCCTCCTGCTCGACGAGCCCACCAGCGCCCTCGACATCGGCCACGCGCAGCAAGTGCTCGAGCTGGTCGATCGCCTGCGCACCCGGCATCAGCTGACGGTCATCGCCGCCATGCACGATCTGACGGTGGCCGCGCAGTACGCGCACGAACTCGTGCTGATGCGCGACGGCCTCGTGACGGTGTCCGGGGCCCCAGGGGCTGTGCTGACAGAGGAGTCGTTGCGCACCCACTATGGAGCGAGCGTCCGGGTGGTGCACGACGAGTGCGGTGGGACCGTGGTCATCCCGCTGCGTCCTCATCGCAGCTGACGTTCTCGAGCCGCGAGGTGCCGAGCGCGTCAATTCACCTTGCCAGGCTCTCAGCCACGCCCGTAGGCACGCTCCACCGTGGCCACTCGCACCCGATACGACTGGTACCAGCGCTCCCGACCCAGGCGTTGAGCGACGAGGTGATCGGCGATCTGCTTCCATGCCCTGGCCGACTCGGCGTCCACCCAGTAACTGACCGTGATGCCCAACCCATCGGACCCACGGGCCGACTCGATGCCGAGATATCCCATCTGCCGCGCCGCCAGATCCTCCATCGCCGTCGCCATCTCCGCGTAGCCCTCGTCGACATCGGTGCGGATCGAGGTGAAGATGACCGCGGTGTAGGGCGGTTCGATGGTGGCAGCGAACATCGGGCCATCTTGTCGGCTGGGACCGTCGTGGCAGTCGGTGTTTTCCGACCCGCTCGTCGCCGGGGCATTGAGCACCGGACATTTAACACAGTAGTTGCTGTTTGAATTCGAGCGTTTCTCCGTAAGACTGCAGGGGTAGCCACATGGTGAATGTCTGCGGCGAATGCCTGCAAGGAGGCCCCCGATGTACGCACTGCCTGATCTGCCCTACGACCCGGCCGCGCTCGAGCCACATCTGTCCGCGGAGATCGTGTCGCTCCATCACGGAAAGCACCACGCCGCGTACGTAACCGGCGCCAACGCCACCCTCGAGAAGCTCCAAGCCGCTCGCGAGGCTGGCGACTTCACCTCGATCGTGGGTCTCGAGAAGACGCTGGCGTTCAATGTGTCAGGTCATGTGCTGCACTCGCTGTACTGGCAGAACCTCTCACCCGACGGTGGCGGCAAGCCCGAGGGCGAACTGGCAGCTGCAATCGACGAATCGTTCGGGTCCTTCGACGCGTTCAAGAACCACCTCACCCAAGCGACGGTCGGCGTACAGGGGTCCGGCTGGGGAGCACTCACCTGGGAACCCACCGCGGGACGTCTGCTCGTCGAGCAGATCTACGATCATCACGCCAACGTCTTGGTGAACGGGACCCGGCTGCTGGTCATCGATGCCTGGGAGCATGCGTACTACCTCCAGTACCGCAACGTGCGAGCCGACTACGTCTCGGCGATGTGGGACGTCATCAACTGGGACGACGTGAGCGCCCGCCTCGGAGCTGCTCGTAGCAAGTGACTCGCCACAGCCGAGTCACTGCACAGCCGTGAGAAGCTTCCGGTCGTGGCCTTCATCGACCGGGAGCGTCTCGCCGCTGTGCATGCACGCGAGCTCGAGCGATTCGTCGAACTGCACCCCGAATCGGCACGACGGGTTGCAGAGGCCAGCCGCCACATGATCGGCGGTGTGCCGATGGCGTGGATGACCCGCTGGCCCGGCCCGTTCCCCATCACCTTCGCCGAGGCGGAGGGTGCACGGTTCACCGACGTCGACGGCTTGACCTACGTCGACTTCTGCCTCGGCGACACCGGGGCCATGACCGGGCACGCGTTGCCCGAGGTGTCTGATGCCCTTGCCGCGCAGGCACGACGAGGCATCACCACCATGTTGCCGAGCGACGATGCGGCGTGGGTGGCGGGCGAGCTGGCGCGGCGATTCGGCCTTCCGCAGTGGCAGTTCGCCATGACCGCCACCGATGCCAACCGCTTCGCCATCCGCCTGGCGCGCCACGTCACCGGTCGATCGAAGATCTTGGTGTTCGACTGGTGCTATCACGGCACGGTCGATGAGGCGTTGGTGTGCCTCGATGACCAGGGTCGTGTCGTTCCACGCCCCGGCAACACCGGACCGGCCGTCGATCCTGCGATCACCACCAAGGTCGTGCCGTTCAATGATCTCGATGCGCTCGAAGCGGCGTTGGCGCCCGGCGACGTGGCCTGCGTCCTGGCCGAACCGGCGCTCACCAACATCGGCATCGTGTTGCCCGAGTCGGGCTTCCACCATGCGCTGCGTGAGATCACACGCCGCACGGGGACGCTGTTGATCATCGACGAGACCCACACCATCTGCACCGGTCCGGGCGGCGCCACGGCGGCCTGGGGCCTCGAACCCGATCTGTTCGTGATCGGCAAGACGATCGGCGGTGGCATGCCTGCCGCGGCGTACGGGATGACCGGCGAGTTGGCCGCTCGAGTGCTGCCGGTCATGCACGACACGGGCATCGACGTCTCGGGCATCGGCGGCACGCTCACCGGCAACGCCCTGGCCATGGCAGCGATGCGTGCCACCTTGTCGAGCACGCTGCGCCAGGTCGAGTTCGATCGCATGATCCCGTTGGCGCAACGTTGGACGGACGGCGTCGCCGAGGTGATCGCCGATCACGAACTCCCATGGCACGTGCAACGCCTCGGCTGTCGGAGCGAGTACTGGTTCTGCCCACCCCCACGCAATGGTCGTCAAGCGCACGACGCCATCGACGAAGAGCTCGACGCGTTCATGCATCTGTGGGCCCTCAATCACCAGATCCTGCTCACCCCGTTCCACAACATGGCGTTGCTGTCGCCCCATCACAGCGAAGCCGACGTCGATCTGCACACCGACGTGTTCGCCGACGCCCTCGACGCGCTGGTGAACTGATAGTCGCGCTGGTGAACGACTAGTCGACGGGTCCCGAAGCTCCCCACCAACCGGAAGCCATCGGTCGATAGCCTCGACGTCGTGACCACAGGTGCCCGAACCTTGTTCGCGTTCGACGATTCGTTCGTGCGCCAGCTCCCCGCCCTCGTCGAGCCGACGGTTCCAGCTCGACCGCCACAACCGGCGCTGCTGGCGCTCAACGAGCCGCTCGCCGCCGAGCTCGGCGTCGACAGCGATGATCTGCGCTCGACCGACGGCATCGCGCTCCTCACCGGCGTCGGCGATGGCAGCCTCACCCCCGTGGCCCAGGCATACGCCGGGCATCAGTTCGGCGGCTTCAACCCCCGGCTCGGCGATGGCCGCGCCGCCCTGCTCGGGGAGATCATCGACATCCACGGTCAGCGACGCGATCTGCATCTCAAGGGATCAGGGGCCACGGTGTTCGCACGCGGTGGGGACGGGAAGGCCGCCGTCGGGCCGATGCTGCGCGAGTACGTGATGGGCGAAGCAATGCACGCTCTGGGCATCCCCACGACGCGGGCATTGGCGGTGGTGGCCACCGGCGAACAGATCGCTCGGGGCACCATGCTCCCCGGTGCGGTGCTGGCGCGCGTTGCCGCCAGTCATCTGCGCGTTGGCACCTTCCAGTACGCGGCACCCCGTGACATCGATCTGCTGCAGCGCCTCGCCGATCACGCAATCGCTCGTCATCATCCGAATGCCGCCGAGGCAGCGCATCCGTACATCGCCTTCTACGAGGCAGTGGTGGAGGCCCAGGCATCGCTGGTGGCGAGATGGATGACGGTGGGATTCATCCACGGCGTCATGAACACCGACAACGTGACCATCTCTGGTGAGACCATCGACTACGGCCCGTGCGCGTTCATGGACGCGTTCGATCCGGCCACCGTGTTCAGCTCCATCGACCACGGCGGTCGCTACGCCTACGGCCGTCAGCCGCACATCGCACAGTGGAACATGGCCCGCCTGGCCGAAGCGCTGCTCCCGTTGTTCAGCCCCGACATGGACGAGGCAGTCGCCATCGCCACCGGCGTGGTGCAGTCGTTCCCCGAGCGCTATCAACGCCACTGGCGGGCCGGCATGCGAGCCAAGCTCGGCATCGACGGTGGCGACGTCGCCGATGGGGCCCCGGTGGACGCGCTCATCACTGACATCTTGGACGTGCTCCACGCGCAACACATCGACTTCACAGGGTTCTTCCGATCGCTGTCAGGCGCCGTGCGCGGGGACGACTCTCGCGTCCGATCGCTGTTCACCGACCCCGCCCCGTTCGACGCCTGGGCGCAACGTTGGTTGACACACGTCGACTCCAGCCGGCGAGAAACGGTCGCCGAGTCGATGGACGCCGTCAACCCGGTGTACATCGCACGCAACCATCTGGTCGAAGCAGCCTTGGACGCGGCCACTGCCGGTGATCTCGCACCGTTCGAGGAGTTGGTCGACGTGTTGCGCCGACCGTTCGACGAACGGCCCGGTCTGGAGTCGTTCGCCCAGCCGGCACCGCCGTCGTTCGGACCGCATCAGACGTTCTGCGGGACCTGATCACCAATGTCGTGACGCGCCGGTGACGCGTCGTGCCACGCTGGTCGCCATGATCATCGAGCATGCGCCCCTCAGCGTCGTTTCCGGCCGAGAAGCCGAGTTCGAAGCGGCCTTCGCCGAGGCCAAGCTGATCATCGCCTCGATGCCGGGCTTCCGGGCACTGCGGTTGAGTCGGTGCATCGAGACACCGACCCTGTACCTGTTGCTCGTCGAGTGGGACACCCTGGCCGATCACACCGAAGGCTTCCGCGGCTCACCCCAATACCAGCGCTGGCGCGCACTCCTGCACCACTTCTACGACCCGTTCCCCACGGTCTTGCACTTCGATCCGGTCATCGACGAGCA
>JBFWVD010000146.1:0-8681 GCA_050246915.1 Acidimicrobiia bacterium
AAGTGTCGAACTCCGACCAAGAGTGCCGAACACCTGGCTGCGCAGCCAGGTGTAGCACGCCATCACAGGTAGTGAGCAGACCCGGCAGATCCAGTTTCAGAAGATTGCCCTCAACAAGACTGAAGCGGTCAAATGCACTAAGGAATGCAATGTTTGCCTCCTTGATTTCCCGAGAATAGTAGGGAGTGAAGCAATCGATACCTAGGACTTGCATACCCGCATCGAGCGCCATTGCAGCCGTTGTACTACCGACGAATCCGGCCACACCAGTTATGACAATTCTCACAGTTACTGCCACCGAATCACTAGAATAATGGTCATCGACAACTAGCCGGGTCCGTCGCTCACCCGACAGTCTCGGGTGTGCTGAACACGATACGGCAGGCTCATATACGCGAGACACAGTAGCCCGCTGAGTAGGAGGGATACCGATGCAACAGCCCAGCCGTGTCCGATCGTAGACACCCCTAGCGCAGCCACGGAGGCGGCGAACGCCATCGCTGTCAAAGCTACGACAGTGTGAGGGATACCGAGGTCCACCAGACGTTGGTAAGCGTGCTCCCTGTGTGCCAACCACCACCGATCGTGCCGACCGATTCGGCGAGCGAGCGTCACGCCGGTATCGGCAAAGCCAACGCCAAAGATCGACACCACAGCGAACAGTGACGCACCGGAGGCGTGCGCTCCGAGACCGGAGAGCGCGAGCCACGCCCCGAGGAAATAGCTCCCTGCATCGCCAAGGAATGCACGTGGCTGGACGGCATTGTAAGGCATAAAGCCGACCGCGCCGCCACAAACAGCAGCTCCCCATACCCGAACATCGCCGTGTCCCACGGCATTACCGATTGCTATAAGAGCGAGACCCCCAATGGCCGCCTGCCCCGCAGCAATGCCGTTTATACCGTCCATAAAATTGAACGCATTTATTGTCCAAACGACTCCGACTACGCCGATAATATTGGCTAATGACATCCACATGGACGCGCTTATGATTGGTACAACGGCAACTGCGACAGCGGTCTGAACTATAAGCCGGGTCACAAACGGTACGCCCCTCGCATCATCAGCTAGTCCGAGGGCAGAGATCAACACAGCGCCTATGAGGACGGCGGTTGTACGGGCGGTTGCTTCTGTTGCCACTAGCGTCGTCCCTGCTACCGCTAAAGTCACGCCTATGCCTGCCCCGCGTGTAATCGTGGCGGCATGAGAAGAACGCTCGTTCGGTACGTCCTGTACGTGGGCCCACCGAAGTACTTTAATGGCAAGGGGCGTCACCAAGACCGCAACACCGGCGGAGCCCAACAGCGCCACGAGCCAATCGCTCATTTGGTGCGCAGAGCCGACAGGACGTCTTTGGAGATCATCGGGTCGTGCGCGGCCTCGAATGAGCACGACATGATTGCGAGGGTAGCATAAGTCATGCAGGCGGCCCTAGCGAGCGCAGTCAGCGGTGAGGCGGTCGGCCCTCGGTGGGCCACATGGCAGTGGGCGAGCAGTCATACGAGGCCGCTCCGATTTATGCCTCGCTCGGGCTCGAGGGCGGTGGTAGTACTCCAAATTTAGGGCTGGGCTTCTGTAGCGTATGGGCGATAGCCGGTCAACACGCAGTCACACGACAGAGCGACTCGAAACTCCTCCGGTCACACAGCCTCCACAACTGTCGTAAAGAACGCGCGAGGTCGAGACACAGCCGACACGTTCCGAACCGCCCAAGGGCCAGTCCGTTTGCTAGGGGCAGCCGAGTGCGCGAGTGGGTCGGCTGCTTGTCGCGCCTGATGTACTACCGCGATTTCGAGCGCCGCTGCTCGGCCACGCGCAGGGAGTGGTGTGCCTCCGATCGGGCGGTTGGCATACTGCAACGCGGGACAGGACAGATGCCGAGCGGGCGCGGCGTCCGCAGGATCAAGGTCCGGATCTTTCAATGCGTTGCTACGGGAAAGTGCATGCCGGAGCCCCGACTAGACCGAAGCCTCCGTCCACCATGCCGAGTAGCGTCGGGATAGCGTGAACGGTCGGAGGATCCGGATCTGGGGCCGCCAGGCTCCGCTGGTGCTGGCTGTTGCCGTCGCTGCTGGCGTCGGCGTGGCGGCGGCCGGCTGCTCGCCAACCGGGCAGCGTGGGCTCGATGAGCTTCTTGTGTTCCTGGCCGGAGGCGCAGTCGTCTGGGCCGCGGCCAGCGCGCCTTGGTGGGCGGGTGTGCTCGTGACAGCGATCGGTGCGTCGCTGGCGGCGGGATGGTGGACCTTGGCCTTGGGGGTCGCAGCTGCGGTCGGCGGTCTTGCGATCGGAATCATGCGGCGCGCGCTGCCCTGGTCTCGGGCACTCGTGGCGGCTGCGGCGCTGCAGGTGCTGGCCAGACTTGGCTCGGTCGGATTCTTCGGATTCACCTCGTTGATCGCGATAGCTTGCACCGTCGCCGTCGCGGTGCTCGGCATCGTTCGCCGCCCGCGAGCAGAGCGGCGGGTGATGTGGATCGTCGTGACGGGCGTCGGTGGATTCGTGCTCCTTGCATCGGCGGGCTTCGGCTTCGGGGCGTTGCACGCTCGGTCCGACCTTGAGTCGGGAAACCGCAGCGCCAAAGAAGGTCTCGATCTGATCGGTGAAGGTCGGTTCGCCGAAGCACAGGTATCGCTCGATCGCGCCCGGTTCTACTTCGAGCGAGCCGACAGTGCCCTGGGGCGCCCGTGGACACAGCTCGGCAGGGTCGTGCCCGTCGTCGCACAGCACCGTGCAGCAGCCGGCGATCTGGTCGACGAGGCGTCGCGACTCACTGATGTCGCCGCGCGGGCGCTGAGCCAGATCGACGTCGACTCGCTCCGTCTGTCAGCTGGGCGCATCGATCTGGGCGCGGTCGGCCGACTCGAGGCGCCGCTTGAAGAGTTGAACTCAGCTGTGCGCGCACTGTCCCAGGCCATTGCCGACAACCAGAGCCCTTGGTTGGTGCAACCACTTCGCGACCGACTCAGCGAGCTGCAGGACGACATCGACCGGCAGCAGGAACGAGGTGACGACGCTCTCGCCGCAGTGCGCCGGGCGCCGGCGATGCTGGGTGCGGACGGAGCCCGCGTGTACTTCATCGCTTTCACGACGCCGGCGGAGGCACGCGGGCTCGGAGGCTTCATGGGGAACTGGGCCGAGGTCACCGTCGACCAGGGCGCCATCTCGCTCACCGGGTTCGGTCGCACCACCGATCTCAACCGGGGGGGCAATGTCGGGAACAAGACCCTCAGCGGACCCGACGATCTCCTCGCAAACTACGGCGAATTCTTGCTCGACGATTCCGAGACCCGGATTGTCGGCCCCGAGGCGTGGTCCAACATCACCGCCTCCCCCGATTTCCCCGCGGTCGCCCAGGTGATCGCGGAGCTGTACCCGCAGAGCGGCGGACAGCAGCTCGATGGCGTCTTCGCGATGGACATCGAGACCATCTCGCGGCTCATTGAGATCACTGGGCCCGTAAACGTGCCCGAGATCGGCCGTCAGCTCGACGCGCAGTCGGTCATCCCCTACCTCATGCGCGAGCAGTACCTGTTGCCGATCGACGAGGCACGTGTCGACGCCCTCGAGACCGTGGCACGTGAGACGGTCACCCGGTTGCTGACGACCACACTTCCTGCACCTCCCGATCTGGCGGATCTGCTCAGCCCGATGGCACGGCAGGGTCGCCTCGTCGGTTGGGCAGCTCGACCCGAGGAGGAGGACGTCCTCCAGCGGATCAACATGTCCGGCGCGCTCCCCGAGCTCGAGAGCGACGGGCTGGCCATCACGTTCAACAACGCCAACGGCAGCAAGATCGACGATCTGCTCGACGCCCGGGCCGACTACTCGGTGCAACCCGACGAGACCACCGGTGAGGCGACCGCCACGCTGACACTGACGCTGACCAACAACGCGCCGGCCAGCGGCCTGCCCGACGTGATCATCGGCAACCTGGTCGACCTGCCGAAGGGGACGAACTCGACGTACCTGTCCGTCTACACGCCGCTCGACTTCACCAATGCGACGGTCGACGGCGAGTCGTACCCCTTCTCCGTGAACGAGGACAATGGCTACCTCGTGCTCAGCGCCTTCGTCGACATCCCACCGAAGTCGACGATGGTGGTGGAGCTGTCACTCGTGGGAGGACTCGACCTGAGCGACGGCTACTCACTCGTGCTGCGCACGCCACCCACGGCCCGGCCCTTCCGAACGACGGTGACCGTCGATGGGACACGGTTGGCGGAGACCGACGTAACGCCAGGCGTCAGCCGCTACCGACCTGCGCTCTGAGCGCCTGCGAGATGAGAGAGTCAGGCGGCGGCGCGACGACCGCGGCGACGGATGACCGTCACGCCGCCCAGGCCAGCAGCCGCTGCGCCGGCGACCAGCACCGTCTGCTGCATGCGGATCGACGACGCATCGTCGGACGACGAGTCGCTGACGAGCGGGATGCCGATGCCCGAGCCGATGTCGGTGATGCCGTTCGCACGCGCCGACATGCCCGTCGAGAGGTCATCGAACGAGGCGATCAACGTCTCGTCCACCTCGCCGGCGCGGTGGTACTTGTGCTTGCTCCGCACCGTGATGCGAGTGAACGCCGACTTGCCGCAAGCGGTGGCCTGGATGTTGTAGACCCCCGCCTTGTTGAGCTTGACCCGAGCCCAAGCTTTGCCCTCGCTGTCGGTGCGCGTGGTCTTCGTGAACCGCTGCGGGCCGGTGAACTTGATGGTCATCCGGCCCCACGGGCAGAACTTCGAGGCGAAGACGTTCGTCGACTCTCCGGCCTTGATGGGCGCCGGCCAGACCGCAACCATCGGCTTCTGGACCGGGTAGTGGCCACCGCCGTGCGCGAGGGCGGTCGAGGGTGCGGCGAGAGCGACAGCTGCTGCGGCAACTGCTCCGACTGCGAACTTCCTCATCATCTTCCGCCTTCCTCTCTCACGGTCCCGCACCGGATTGCGCAAAACAATAACATCTCTTGACTTCTCGTGCTAGGGCCTTCCAGCACTGGCACGATGGGGTGAACGCGCTGTTGGACCATGAATGTTCTGGGGATCCCCACTCATGTTGAGCAGGTGCGATGCCTCGCAGACCCCGGTCTGCTGCGCGCCCCGTATCTCTCCACCGGTTCGGGTGCTCTTCGCTTGATCACTGTGCATTTCGAACGATTGCCGCCGGAGGCTGATTTCGTTTCGCCTTCGCGACCACGCAGCGCGACCGTCAATTCATCGGCCACGGGGAACGGGACTTGAACGCGATCACCTCGCCTAGGGTGAGCGCATGCCGTCCGTGGGTGATGGGGTCGCTGGCCGGCCGTTGCGCATCCTGGTCGTCTGCACGGCGAACATCTGCCGGTCGCCGGTGGTGGCGATGTCGCTCGCCAGGGCCCTCGCCACTCGCGGCCACGACGTGATCGTCGGCTCTGCAGGCACCCACGGAGGGCTGCTCGAGGTTCCCGGCGACACCCTCCGTGCGGCTGCCGACGTGGGCCTGGAACTGACCGAGCATCGGTCCCGGGCGTTGACCCGACAGATGATCGCGGACGACGGTGCCGACCTGATCGTCACCATGACGCGCGAACAGCTTCGGGCCGTGGTCGGGCTCGATCCGGGAGCGTGGAAGCGTACCTTCACGTTGAAAGAGCTCGCCCGGCGAGGGCTGGACGCCGTGGGCGAGCCGGACTTCGCGAAGTGGGTTGCTGCCACCGCAGCTGGCCGCAAGCCGTCGGACATGATGGCGCCGTCGGAGGCCGACGACCTTGCCGACCCGTACGGCTGTCCGTTCGCCGAGCATCGACACATGGTCGCCGCTGTGGAGATGCTGACACGGCAGATCGCGCAGACGGTTCCAGTCACCCAGCCAGGGACATCGGCAGCAGCCAATTGAAGTGTTCGCGCCGCAGCCGTCACCGATCCTCGGCGAGGCCGAGGGTTCCCCGACTTTCTGTACGACGGCTTCGGGTTCGCGATGGGGTACCGGCGGCCGCCCCCCCCGTGAGCAGGCGCTCGTCTCGGGCCGCGGTTCGGATCTCGATCCTTCGCGCTCTTTTCCGAGTGCGCAGTACGTTGGAATCGATGTGCCGGACACAATGCAAATGAACGCCGGATGAAGTCGCATGGAAGCAGAAGAATCACCCTTTTCAGGGTGACTGAGAGGGATTACAGTCCTCGCCCAGTGGAGGTTTCAAGGGTGGCGGCCCGGTTCGACGAGACACCACCCGGCGGGGTCCGCAACGTCAGGTGGGGAAGGCCCCTTCTTCAGTTCGCTCTCGACTCGGTCGGGTGGGCGGCTGCGCTCGTCCTGTCGACCATCCTTCGCTACGACTTCCACTGGAGCCAGGTCACCTGGGACGGCCTGGCCGCCACCGTGCCCCTCGCCATCACCGCCCAGGGTTGCCTCGGCTTGGTCTTCGGTCTGTACCGTCGGCGCTGGCGCTACGGCAGCTTCGACGAGGTCACCTACCTGGCCTGCACCGCCCTGGCTGTCGGTGTGCTGCTCACCTGCGTGGTCTGGATCCCCAGCGGCTCGATGGTGCCGAGGTCGGTGCCGCTGCTCGCCACCTGCATGGCGCTCACTGCGATGCTGACCGTTCGCTCGGTACGTCGGATGCTCCGCAGCCACCGCAACCGCCCCTTGCTCGGCAAGCCGATCGTCATTGCCGGCGCCGGGCAGGCAGCGGTGTTGCTGGTGCAGAACCTGCTGTCGTTCCCCAAAGGTGCCTACCGGCCGGTCGCCCTGCTCGACGACAATCCGTTCAAATCGGATCTACGAGTCCAGGGAATTCGGGTCGAAGGTACACTTTCGGACCTTTCACGAGTCGCCAAACGCCACAATGCCCAAGCCGTCCTCTTGGCAATCCCAACCGGTGGCTCAGAGCTCGTCCGCTACATGAACTGCCTCGCCCGCGAGGCTGGGCTACCGCTGCTCGTCCTGCCGCCGGTGGCCGACATGTTCGGTGCACCGACCAGCTCCGACATCCGCCCGGTCACCGAAGCCGACCTCCTCGGCCGCGACACGGCCGACATCGACCCCGACGCCGTGGCGCACTACATCACCGGCAAGCGGGTGCTCGTCACCGGGGCCGGCGGCAGCATCGGCAGCGAGCTGTGCCGACAGATCGCCCGATTCGAGCCGTCCGAGCTGTACATGCTCGACCGCGACGAGAGCGGCCTGCACGCCGTGCAGCTGAGCATCGAAGGTCGGGCATTGCTGAACACGCCCAACCTCGTGCTCGCCGACATCCGTGACGAGCAACGGCTGATGGAGGCGTTCCGGCGCTTCCGGCCCGAGGTGGTGTTCCACGCTGCCGCGCTCAAGCACCTCACCCTCCTCGAGCTCGCACCCGACGAGGCGTGGAAGACCAACGTGTTCGGCACCGACAACGTGCTGCGCGCTGCCGAGAGCGTCGGCGTCGAGCGGTTCGTCAACATCAGCACCGACAAGGCCGCCGACCCCACGAGCGTGCTCGGCTGGTCGAAGCGGGTGACCGAACGGCTGACCGCGCACCACGCGTCGTCGAAGACCGGCACGTACGTGTCGGTGCGGTTCGGCAACGTGCTCGGATCGCGTGGCTCGGTGCTGACGATCTTCCGCGCCCAGTCGGAAGCCGGTGGCCCGATCACCGTCACCCACCCCGAAGTCACCCGGTTCTTCATGACCGTCGAGGAAGCGGTGCGGCTGACGATCTACGCCGGCGCCATCGGCGAGGCGGGCCAGGTGATGGTGCTCGACATGGGCGAACCGGTGCGCATCGCCGCCGTGGCCGAGCGGTTCGCCACCCAGCGCGAGCCGCCGCTCGAGATCGTCTTCACCGGCCTGCGTCCCGGCGAGAAGCTGCACGAGGACCTGATCGCCACCGACGAAGCCGACGTGCGGCCGATCCACCCGCTCATCACGCACGTGCCCGTGCCGCCGCTGTCGATCGACGATGTGCGCTGGGTGTGCGGCGGCGAGCTCACCTGCGACACCCTGCAGCGCGTCGTCCTGCACGGCATCGGCGCCAACCACCAGACCGCGTCCTGACGACGACGATCAACCTGTCGCACGGGAGTCATGACCCGAGCCCATCGCTCAGCTGGTGAAGTAGCCCATCACGTCGGCGACGAGATCGACGTCGCCACTGTTGTTGAAGATCGCCACGGCACCTCCGCCCAGACGGGCCAGCACCATGTTCGGAACGATCTGCCCTGTCACTGCGTTGAGGTTCGAGGCCAGCGGACGCTCGGTGCCTCCCGGGTACACCGTGACGAAGGTGCCGTCGGAGGGGATCACCGCCGTCACGTTCAGCACCACAGCGGTGACGCCGTCAGCCGGCACACCGTGCTGACCAGCCAGCGCCAGCGACAGTGACCCCCGACCCAGTCGACCCAGGGCAGCACCATGTCCCTCCCGGGTGTCGAGCGCACGAGCGGGCGACATGGTCACGTACTTCGCACCGGCGCCGGCCGTGAAGCAACCGAGCACGTCGACGACCACATGCGTGCTGCCCGAGTTGTTGTAGATGTGGACCCTGCCGTCGGCCCCGAGCCGGCACAGCACCATGTTCGGAACCGTCTGACCCGCGACCATGTTGACGCTCGACGCGAGCGGCCGCGGTTGCCCGCTCGGCCACACCGTCAGATAGCTGCCCTCGGTGGGCCCGGTCGCCGTGACGTTCAGCGCGACTGCAGTGGCGTCGACGGCGACACCGTTCGTGCCCGCGA
>JBFWVD010000147.1:0-8603 GCA_050246915.1 Acidimicrobiia bacterium
GCGCTCGATCGCACACCGTCGCGTTTGCGGCGCAAGATCTTCCACGACATCGAAGCGCCCCATCAGATGACCTCCATCCAGTGCGGCGAGGTCGAGGCGGTGCACAAGGTCACCACCGAGAATGTGTACAAGCAGCAGTTGATGCACGTCGAGGGTCAGACCGACATCCTCACCATGGGCATCCCCTACATCTGTCCGTACAACGTGAACTCGATCATGAACCCGATCCTGGTGATGTGCACCGGCCTCGGGTACTTCTTCAACATGTACAAGGGCAAGCCGCTCGTTCGCGAGGGCGGCGTGATCATCATGACCCACCCCACGCCGAACGAGTTCCACCCGGTGCACCATCCGAGCTACATCGACTTCTTCGAGCAGGTGCTCACCGAGACCACCGATCCGCTCGAGATCGAGAAACGCTACGAGAAGCAGTTCGCCGAGGACGAGTGGTATCGCCATCTGTACCGCACGAGCTACGCGTACCACGGCGTCCATCCGTTCTACATGTGGTACTGGGGTGCACACGGGATGTCGCACGTCGGCAAGGTCATCGTGGTCGGTGGCGATCCGAAGTCGGTGCGCCGCTTGGGTTTCACACCGGCCAGCACCATGAACGACGCGTTCGAGATGGCCAGCGACGTGGTCGGCCGCGATGCCACCATCACCCACTTGCACACCCCACCGATCGTGATGACGGAAGTCTCGTGATGAACGGGGTGCGCTGATGGCTTGGCTCGATGATGGCGTCCCTCCCGAGCTGAAGGACTTCAAGGACAGCGCTCGGGCGGTGGGTCGTCTCGCCAAGAGCCGCGCCTCGGTGTCGTCGATGCGCGCCAAGCTGACGTTCCCGCTCATGGCCCCACCGGTGCCCCGTGGCGTCGAGGTGCCTCCGAAGAAGGGCACCACCGGCGCCGATTTCGAGACCGAGTGGGCGCGCTCGCCAGCGGCTCGCTGGGCGCGGGCCGCCATCGTCGAAGGACCGATGCGGGCCATGGTGAAGGTCTTCGCCGATCCGGAGATCAACGGCCGCGATCGCCTCGAGGATCTCAAGTCGCTCGACGACGTTCCTCCCGTGATCTTCGTGGCCAACCACCACAGTCATCTGGACACGCCGCTGATGATCACCTCGATCCCCGATCCCTGGCGTCACAAGCTCGTGGTCGGCGCGGCCGCCGACTACTTCTTCACGTCGCGCGTCACCGGCACGGCCTCGGCGCTCGCGTTGAACGCGTTCCCGGTTGATCGCGCTGCGGTGTCGCGTCGGTCAACCGATCTTGCCGCTTCGCTCATCAACGATGGCTGGAGCTTGCTCATCTATCCCGAGGGCGGTCGCTCCCCCGATGGCTGGGCCCAGGAGTTCCATCGCGGCGCCGCGTTCTTGGCCAACAAGTGCAAGGTGCCCGTGGTGCCGGTTCATCTCGAGGGCACGGGGCAGATCTTCGGCAAGGGTATGGGCCGACCCAAGCCCGGCACGACGCTGGTGACGTTCGGGGCGCCGCTGTTCCTGCACGACGGTGAGGACACCCGACGGTTCAACGATCGCATCGAGCGGGCAGTGTGGGAACTCGGCGACGAGTCATCGAGTGACTGGTGGACGGCACGCCGCAATGCCGCGCAAGCGGTCACTCCCGCGCTGACCGGTCCTGCGGGCAAGACGTGGCGACGCGAGTGGAAGCTGGGTGATCAGCGAGCCAAGGGCAAGGCCGGCGAACGCCGGCGCCAGAAGCGCTCCTGGCCCAAGATCAGCTGAGCCTGGCCCCCTCACGACGAGAACTCTGGAATTTCTGGACACAATGCGTGTCCACAGTCTCCAGACTGGCGTGGGCGCCAGTCTGGCGGCTGGTCACTCGGTGGCGGGGACCTTGAGCTTCTGCCCGACCTTGATGTCGTTGGCGTCGGCGAGACCGTTGAGTGAGATCAGCTGGGCCTGCGTGACCCCGAGGGTCTTGGCGATCTTGCTGAGCGTGTCACCGGACTTGACCGTGTAGACGATCCCCGAATCGACCACCGGCTTCGTCGTGGTCGGCCCGGCTTTGGTGGTGGCCGCCGCCGCGGTCGTCGTCGCCGCGCGCTGCACCGGGATCTTCAGCTTCTGGCCGACCAAGATGTTGTTCGGGTTCGTGATGCCGTTGAGGGCAATGATGTCGTCCTTGGAGACGTCGAACGACTTGGCGATGGAGTTCAAGCTGTCGCCGGACTTGACCGTGTAGGTCGTACCACTGGCAACGACCGTGCCGCTGGTGGTCGGCGGCGCCTGGATCGTCGTGCCCGAACCGGGAGCGACCGTGGTGATGCCGGTCTGCGGGAGCGTCGGAGTGAGCGTCGAACCGCTCGCCCCGGTGGCGACGTTGATCGTCGTCGCTCCGGTGGCCGGGGGCGGGAACGCAGTGCTCACCGTGGTCTCGCCACCGAGCTTGTCGCCATCTCCGCCACACGCAGAGAGTGTCAACACTGCCCCCACGGCCAGCCCCAATGGGGCGATTGCAGCTCGTCTCATGCGCTGAGCCTATGCACACGGCCACGCGCCGCGCGCACACCCCCGCGCGAACAGCCAAAAGTCCCCACCGGGTCGCCGGTCCGACGGCGACCCGCCGGTGATCAGCCGGCGATCAGTGGGTGATCAGCGCTGCGTCGTGCTCCAGATGGCGCACATCGTTGATCGATCGCAGCGATCGTGTCGGGCCCTTGGCGAAAACCACGTTGACAGCAGTGTGGGCCGGCCGGAACCACATGTCCGCGGTGATGCCGAGATGATGGGCGAGGTATGCGTTGATGACGCCACCATGGCAGGCAATGACGACCCGCTCACCGGGATGGTTGGCGGCGATCCCGTCGATGGCCATGACCACCCGACCGCGGAACACGTCGCTCCCCTCGGAGTACGGGTAGGCGTCCCACTTGCGTTCGGCCACCATCCGGGCCCGCATGCCGGCGCTGAGCACCGGGCCGAGCAACTCCAACACCGTCTTGTCCGGCGGGGCGGTGTTCCAGAGCTTGATCTCCTCGAGCGCCTCGATGACCCGCGGTTCGAGGCCGTGATGACCGGCGATGGCGTTGCCGGTGTCATAGGCCCGCGCCAGGGGGCTGGCGTACACCACGTCGATGCGCTCCCCCGCGAGGCGGCGTCCCACCAACTCTGCTTGCAGCTGACCACGCGCCGACAGCGGTGGGTCGATGAGCGAGCCGACGTTGCCCCCGACCCGGTCGGCCTCCTGCTCGCCATGGCGCACGAGGACCAGTTCGGTCACGTCCTCGGTGTTGGTCAGGAAGGCGATGTCGAACAGCGACACGAACGGAGCCGCCGTCGCATCGGCAGCAGGGTTGGACGAGATGGGCGCGGACACGGCAACCGAACCTACCGGGCATGTCCCTCCATCAGGTGAATCGAGTGGCATCCATGATCGGGACAGCTGCCTCTTTACCCGGCGGCATCGGACAGCGACGATCGCGGGGTGGCGACTCCCAAGAACAACGATCCCATCACCGCGCGCACTGATGCCGCGCATACACGCTCGGCAGGCCCGCTCCTCGTTGCCGAGGGCGTGGGCAAGGTGTACCGAACCGGGGCACAGGAGGTGTGGGCGCTGCGCGAGGTCGATCTCGTCGTGTCGAGCGGTGAGTTCGTCGCCGTGATGGGAGCGTCGGGTTCGGGCAAGACGACGTTGCTCAATTGCTTGTCGGGGCTCGATGAGGTGAGCGATGGTCGGGTCCTGCTCGACGGCGTCGATCTCCATCAGATGGCCGACAACGAACGCACCCGTAACCGGGCGTCATCCATGGGCTTCGTGTTCCAACAGTTCAACCTCATCCCGGTCATGAACGCCGTCGAGAACGTCGAGTTGCCCCTGCTGCTCAGCGGTCACTCCGCGGCCGAGGCCCGATCGCGATCGGTGGCTACGCTCGAGCGCGTCGGCCTCGGCCATCGGGTCCGGCATCACCCGGCGGAGCTGTCCGGCGGAGAGCAACAGCGCGTCACCATCGCCCGTGCCCTCGCCGGGCGGCCTCGGTTGGTGTGGGCCGATGAGCCAACGGGGGCGCTCGATTCGGAGTCCGCCGGCGAGGTCATGGCGCTGCTCGAGGAACTCACCGCTGATGGGCTCACGCTGATACTGGTCACGCACGACGCCACCATCGGGGCACGCGCCGATCGGCTCATCACGATGCGCGACGGACGCATCGTGAGCGACACCGTGCGAGCAGCGGAGCGATGATCGCCATCGCCCTCGTGGCCGCGTTGGTGTCGATGCCGTTCATCGTCGTTCTGGTGTCGCGGCCTATCGAGCGCCGACTCGCCATCCGCTATCCCATCCGCCGGCCGTTCGAGGCGTTGCTCGTGGTGCTCGGCTCATTGCTCGGGACCGCGATCATCACCGGATCGCTCATCGTCGGCGACACCATCGATCGCTCCATACGGTCCTCGGCGTTCGATCAGCTCGGTCCCGTCGACGAACTGGTCGCCGCAACCGGAGTTGACAGCGGTCGATCGTTGGTGGCGCGTTTCGAGGGGTTCAGTTCACCGGAGATCGATGGCGTGTTGTCGCTGACGACGGTGCCGGTGGCGGCGAGCGGTCGTTTCAGCCAGCCACGGGCGCAGATCGTCGAGGTCGACTTCCCAGCGGCGCGAGCCTTCGGCGGCGCGCCCGCAACGACCGGTGTGGACGGGGACAACCCGCCGCTCGGACACGGTGCCGTCACCCACGATCTGGCTGAGCGAGCGGGTATCGCCGTGGGCGATTCGATCACCGTCTACGCCTACGGAAGAGCGCTACCGTTGATCGTCGATCGCATACTCCCCCGCACGGGTGTTGCGGGGTTCTGGCGCCTGGACGTTCGCCAGCAGAGCTACAACGTGCTCGTCGCTCCGGGCACCATCGCCGCCGCCCTGGCCGGGATCGACCCGACCGACCCGACTGTCGCGGCGCGTCTCGATGCGCTGGGTCTCGAACCGCCGACCACGTACGTGGCGTTCTCCAACACCGGCGGGGTGGAGAGCGGCGCTGATCGCACCGATGCCGCGGTGGCCGCCATCGAGGACCGGATCAGCGGCACGGATGTGCGGGTGCAGCCGGTGAAGCTCGATCTGCTCGACAATGCCACGGCAGCAGCGGACTCGCTCACGCAGCTGTACTTCACGGTCGGCATGTTCGCCGTGGCGGCCGGCATTTTGCTGTTGGTGAACATCTTCGTGATGCTCAGCGATGAGCGACGCAGCGAGATGGGGATGATGCGGGCCCTCGGGCTGCGGCGATCGCCGCTCGTCGGGGCCATCGCCACCGAAGGATGGATGTACTCGGTGGTGGCGTCCGCCGTCGGTGCGCTGATCGGGATCGGGGTCGGACGCGTCATCGCGTGGCGCGCCGATTCGATCCTCGATTCGGGCAACGACCTCATCAGCTTGAACCTCACCTTCGCCTTCACGTGGACGACGGTGGCGACCGGCTTCGTGATCGGCCTGGTCATCTCCATGTCAACGATCCTTGCTACGTCGGTGAGGGTCAGCAGGCTCAACGTGATCGCCGCCATCCGGGATCTGCCCGCCGCGGCCCGCGTCAGGCTGCGTAGTCGTTCGTCGACCATCGGGGCAGTTGTCGCGGTGCTCGCTGTCGTGTGGACCGTTGCCGCGCTGAGCACCGACCAGGCGTTCGGGGTGGTGGTCGGACCGATGATCGCCGTGATCGGGGTGGCAGCTGTGATCGCACGGCGGGTCCCGACATCGAAGGTGGTACCGGTGGCCGCGGTGGTCGTCTTGGTGTGGGCGGCGACGTTCGTGGCGGCGCTCAGCGCCCTCGACATCGACGTGTCGATCACCATGTTCCTGGTGCAGGGCCTCGGGATGGCGGGCGCGGCGGTGGCCTTGGTGGCCACGCAACAGGAGCGGATCGGGCGGGCGCTGGGACGGGCAGCGGGCGGATCGCTGCCGGTGCGCATCGGCCTCGCGTATCCCACGGCGAAGCGCTTTCGCACGGCGATGACACTGGCCATGTTCGCGGTGGTGGTGCTGACGCTGGTGTACCTGGCGGTGCTGTCGCACATGTTCTCGAACCAACTCGGGACCATCACGGCCGAGTCCTCCGGTGGGTTCGGCATCGTGGTCAACTCGAACCCCACTGATCCGCTCGATGCCGAGCAGTTGCGTTCGGTCCCCGGAGTCGGTGACGTCGCGGCCATGGCCTATGGATTGGCCGATTTCGAGCGCGATGACAAGGACCCGAAACGTTGGCCCATCACTGGGTTCAGCAGCGATCTGCTGAGAGGCCCGCCCGCCATCAAGGACCTGGGCGCGTATGCCAACGCTGACGCCGCGTGGCGGGCGGTGTTGGCCGACCCCGATCTGGTCATCGTCGACGATCTCTTCCTCGCCACGCCTGGTGGACCGCAGACCGGGACACCACGAGTCGGTGATGCGATCACGGTGATCGATCTGGTGTCGGGTCGTCAACGTGCATTGACGGTCGCCGCGGTGACCAAGCCGGACTTCGTCGGGAGTGGGGCGTGGTACGGCATCGATGGTTATCGCGAGGTGTTCGGCGATCGAGCGGTGCCATCGAGGTTCTACGTGGCTCCGGCCGGTGGCGCGGACGCGACGGCTGCCGAGGTCGACAAGGTGGTGCAGGCGATCCGCACGACGTTCGTCGCTCAAGGGGCTGATGCCGAGACGGTGAGGGCTCGGGTGGACACGATCCTGGCCCAGAACTCGGGCTTCTTCACGCTGATGGAGCAGTTCGTCGGTGTGGGGCTCATCGTGGGCATCGCCGGAATCGGTGTGTTGTTGGTGCGAGCGGTGCGGGAGCGACGGCGCGACATCGGTGTGCTGCGCTCCATCGGGTTCACCTCACGGCAGGTGTCGCGCACGTTCCTCATCGAGGCGTCGTTCATCGCCTTCGAAGGGGTTGCCATCGGCATCGTCACGGCCCTCATCGGCTGCTACGCGCTCGTCGCGAGTGGCAACAACTTCTCGGCTGGCTTCGAGTGGTCGGTGCCGTGGCTGCGCATCGGGTTCATCGCCGCGCTGGCGTTCGGCTCCGCGGCGGCGATGGCCCTGTGGCCGGCGCGGCGCGCCGCGGCGATCAGGCCCGCCGTGGCATTGCGCATCGCTGATTGAAAGCCCGGCGTCGTGGTCCCAGCGCTCGCCCATCGCCCATCGCCCAACCGGCGGATCGACTTTGGCAGGATCTCGCCATGATGGGCGATAGGGACTTCGAGAACTTCGATTCGCTGGCGGGACCACTGACGGCGACTGATCAGCGGATACTCAGATCCATGGCGACCGCCGACTCAGCGCGACTCGGAGTGGTGATCCTTCGCGTGATCTCCGTAGTCGTCGCGGTGGCAACGGTTGCCGGCAATACGCTGACGGTGTTGGAACTCGGCAGCGACGGCGGCTTCCTGTCGAGGCCTGGTGTTGTCGGGCGGCAGCAATGGGGCTACTTCCTCACCGGCATCGCTGGACCGCTTGCGTTCGCTGGCCTGATTCTCGCCGCGTCATTCGTGCTTGCCGTTTACGCGGCTCGCCTCGACATGGACATCGTGCTCGCCGGCGATGACAACGCCGACGACACCGACAGCGCGATGTAGCGGTCGACGAACTGGCCGTCTGGGGACACTGCCGCGAGGTCGATCTTCCCAGAGCTGCGAACGTCAGATGCCGCACGCTCGGTTGAGGTCATCGTCCAAGTCGCGCCCATCCATGGACGGCACCCTACGGTGATCCACGTTCGAGAGCAGCCAATGCCCAATGAGGGTCCACGTGTCCACCAAGGCGAGCAGCAGCTCTCGGCGCTCGTCGCTCTGAGACAATGGACCCATGGGCCGGGTTGCTGAGGCTGAAGTCATACTCGTCGCTGGCACCGAGCGACTGCATTGCTGGGTGAACGAGGTTCGTGGGCTCGAGGCCGGTGCCACTATCACGCTTCGGGACAGCGACGACCCTACGAAACACTGGCGCGTCGAGGCCGTGATGTCGCGACGCAAGAGGATGGAGATTGACGGCATTGCTGTCGAGGCAGTGATCAGCGGCGCTGAGATCCACCGCCCGTAGCCCGCGTACTGCCCCGACCCGATCGGCAGGCACGCGACGGTCAGACCTTGTCGTCGAGGAGCGACGCGTCGTACCACACGTCCTCGTGGCCGGGCGCGATGAGGAAGCGCCAGCCTTCGGCGAGACCAAGCATCGGCATCACCTCAGGGCACCGGCCAAGGAGATGGTGAGCGTGTAGGGGCCTGAAGAAGTAAGGCTCGGATGCGACATTGGAGCCCGCCCAGATGAACCATCCCGAGGTCGATCCGACGGCGTGCCGAAGTCCGTTGAGTGGGTAGGCACCGGCGCGGACGTTGTCGGCTACGCCAATGATGGACTCGGGCGGGGTGTCTCTGAACCCGGCGCCATGTCGGCGGCAAACGGCTCTCCTGTCGTGCGCGAGGTCGCCCATCAGGCCGACGGTAGCGGTCCTTCGGGATGCGAGGCGGCAGCGCAGAGCGGCAGTTGTGCTCGTGACTCAGCCAGTCCCCGCGTTGTCCTTGTTCCTCAACCACCGCATGAGCAACGGATTGGCGATCAGCGCGGCGAACGTCAGCCACAGCGACATGAAACCCGAAAAGGCGGC
>JBFWVD010000148.1:0-8321 GCA_050246915.1 Acidimicrobiia bacterium
GGCTCGGACCTCGCCATCGTCGATCGGCTCAACGGCGCGGCGCGCCAGCTCGCGCGTTCGCCGCGTTGCGCTGCGGAACCGGGCTGGGTTGCGGAGTTCGTCGATGGTCTCGGCATCGGCAACCCGCGCTCGATCCGCACCATCGACGTGCAGCCGGACAACGGTCCATCCATCGAACTTCCTGTGGCGCGGGTGTGCTGCATCGGAGCTCGACGAGCTACCGCCGACGTGTGCCCGACCTGTCCTGCCGTCAGCAGTGACGTCGAGCGACGGCAGCGGGCGCGTGAATGGCTGGAGTCACTCGACGATCAGGCCTTCCTCAGCGTCGTCGGTCGTCAGCGAATCTGATCCAGGGCCCGTCACTCGCCGAGGATGCGATGCCGCTTCGGGGTGGCCATCGAGATCTTGAACTTGCGCACCGCGACATGGCGGATGTGCTCGACGGCCTCATCGGGTGAATCGGTCACGAAGAACCGGGCCAGGTCGACGTGCTCGATGGTGCCCCGCCCGAGCAGTCGGATGCGCATCTCCTCGACGAACGGTTCCCAGAAGTCCTTGCCCAACAACACGATGGGGAAGTCGGCGATCTTGCCGGTCTGGATGAGCGTGGCCGCTTCGAAGACCTCGTCGAAGGTCCCGAAACCTCCGGGGCAGGCGATGAAGCCGTAGCTGTACTTCACCAACATGACCTTGCGGATGAAGAAGTGGCGGAAGTTCACCACCTGATCGAGATACGGGTTGGGGTGCTGCTCGACGGGCAGCACGATGTTGCAACCGATCGAACGACCGCCCGCGTCGCGAGCCCCGCGGTTTGCCGCCTCCATGATGCCCGGGCCGCCGCCGGTCATGACCGTGAACCCAGACTCGGCCAGCAACGCACCGGCACGACGGGCCATGTCGTACTCCGGCTCACCGTCTCCGATACGGGCCGAACCGAACACAGTGATGCAGGGACCGACGAAGTGCAGCGCCCGCAACCCATCCCAGTACTCACGGAACAACTTCATGCCATGCCACAACTCGTAGCGTCGTGATTGGGGACCGGTGAGGAAGCGGCGCTCGGACACGGCGGGCATCGTTGCATGCCGTACCGTTCCCGGCACGTCCGGGGCATCGACTCGAGGAGACAACACGTGCAGATCGGCATCCATCTCCCGCAGTACGGTCGGGCAGCGACGCCCGATGCGGTGGGCCGCGTGGCCAAGCACGCCGAGGATCTGGGGTTCGCCCATGTGTGGGTGAGCGATCACGTCATCGTTCCCGCGGCTCAGGACTACCCATCGCCCTATCTGCTCGACCCGTTGGTGACGCTCACCTGGGCCGCCGCCACCACCTCGACGGTGCGGCTCGCCACCAGCGTCATCGTTGCCCCCCAACACCATCCGTTGTGGTTGGCCAAAGCGTATGGCTCGCTCGACCTGCTCTCGGGTGGTCGCCTCACGCTCGGGCTCGGCGTCGGCTGGTCGCAGGCCGAATACGAAGCCCTCGATCGAACATTCCACGATCGAGGCAAGCGCCTCGATGAGATCATCGAGATCCTGCGGCGCTCGTGGACCCAAGATCCGACGTCGTTCCACGGCGAGGCCTACGACTTCGGCGAGATGCGGGTGATGCCCAAGCCGGCCCACCAGATCCCGTTGTGGATCGGCGGATCGAGTGAGGCCGCGTACCGGCGGGCGGTTCGGCTGGGGGATGGGTTCCACGCCATCGGACTGGACGCCGATTCGGCGGCACCGTTGGTGGCAAGGCTCCGGCGCGATCGACCCGACGCGTCGTTCGAGATCTCGGCTCGCACCGGATGGGATCCGCAAGGGATGGACCACGATCAGATCCGACGCGAGCACGCGGCGTGGATGGAAGCCGGGATCGGTCACGTGGTGTCGGCGCCGTGGCGATCGAGCGCAGATGACTGGCTGCGCTCGATGGATCAGCTGGCCACCCTCACCGGCATCTCGGGCTGACGCACCGCGCTCTCGCGATCGGTCAGCCGACATCGACGCGATGGCGGAGCAACTCACGTTGCACCACCCGGGTCACGTCGCTGGGGGAGATGATCCCCACCACCCGCCCGTCACGCACCGCCAGGACCCGACGGCGCTCGTCGTGCAGCTGGTGCAGCACGTCCACGAAGTCGTCGTCGGGATCGGCGACGATCACCTCGCTGAGCGGGAGCGCTACGTCGACCACACGCTTCGTTGCCCACTGACCCATCGGGACCTCATGGATCTTGGCGTAGGTCATGAGCCCGCACAGACCAGTGGCGCCCACCACGGGGAACGACGAACCACGAGTGCGAGGGAGCACATCGTCAACCAGCATTGACAACGTCATGTCAGGCGAGATCACGACGGGATTCGACGTCATCGCGTCCGACACCTTCACCCCCTCCAACCCCGAGTTCACGACCCCGGCACCGAGCTCATTGCGTGCCGCGGTGTACAGGAACCACCCGAGGAATCCGATCCACATCCCACTGCCGACCACGCCGAGGAACACCAGCAAGATGCCGGCCGCCAACATGGTGCGGCCGATCGCCATCCCGGCGAGCGCCGCCTCTCGACGAGCGCGCACCGGGTCGCCGTGCGTGCGCCACCGGATCGCAGCCAACACACGGCCACCATCGAGCGGCGCGCCCGGCAGCAGGTTGAACGCGGCCAAGACCAAGTTGGTGGTGCCGAGCCAGATGAGGGCCTCGGCCACCAAGGCCGAACCCCCAGCGACGTCGATGGCCAGCCCACCACCCGCGCACAGCGCGCCGAACACCGCGCTCACCGACGGACCCGCGACGGCGACCGCCAGCTCGGCACGCCAACTGCGAGCCTGATCGGCCAACTCGGCGATCCCACCGAAGAGCCAGAGGGTCACCGAGTTCACGTGCATCTGGCGCCGCAGCGCCACCACCGCATGGCCCATCTCGTGCGCCCCGATCGCCAGGAGGAACACCAGCGACGTGATGCTCCCCGTGACCCAGTACGCCACATCACTGTGCCCGGCAGCACGATCGGGGAGCAGACCGACTGCCAGGCTGTAGGCGAGGAGCCAGGCCACGATCAGCAGACTCCAGTGGGCCCCGATGCGGATACCCCGCCAATGGCCGATCGTCACGGTCTGTTCCATCACATCACCTGCTCACTCGCTCCGACGGTCGTCCTCGAAAGGTCTTGTCCATCGCGTCGATCAGCACCAGCGCAGCCGCAGCGCTCAGTGCCACGACGATCCCCGCTGTCGATGGCACGCGATGGTCGAGCAGTTCAGCCAGCGGCGGGAAGCCGACGAAGACCATGAGCGCGGCCAGCTCTGCGGCAACAGCGGCCACCAAGATCTTGTTGTCCGACCACGTCTGCGCCCAGACCGGTTGGCGCGTGCTGCGGCAGGCGAAGGCGTTGGCCATCTGTGCCAACACGATCGCCGTGAATGCAGCACCCGATGCCGTGGAGAGCGCGTCGCCCGTGGGGAACGAGTCACCAGGGCGCCAACCCGAGAACCACATCGACGTGAAGAAGGCCAGCATCGACATGACGGCTTCGGCCGGGCCGAGCACCCCGAACGCTCGTCGCATCACCGATCGATCGAGCAGCCGCTGACCCCCGATCGGATCCATCTGTCGATGGGCCGGCTCGGCTCCCAACGCCAGCGCGGGCAGCAGGTCGGTGCCGATGTCGAGGAACAACACCTGCATGACCCCGATGGCGAGTGGGATGTTGCCCGCAGACAAGGCCCACGCCACGAACGGTGTGAGTTCGGCGACGTTGTCGGTCAGGTGATAGGTCAGGAAGCGTCGGATGTTGGCATAGGTCGCCCGCCCCGATTCGATGGCGGCGACGATCGTGGCGAACTCGTCGTCGAGCAGCACGAGGTCGGCGGCCTCCCGTGCCACATCGGTGCCCGAACGACCCATCGCCACACCGACATCGGCGGCCTGCAGCGCCGGGCCGTCGTTGACGCCATCTCCGGTCATGGCCACGACATCGCCCCGCTCTTGCAGCACACGGGCGATTCGCAGCTTCGCTTCGGGGCTGGCCCTCGACACGATCGCCCCGTCGATCGCCATGAGCCGTCCCAGTTCATCGTCATCGGCCGGAAGGTCATCACCCATGACCAACGGGGTGTCGTCGCCGCTCAGACCGATGCGGCGACCGATCGCTGCCGCCGTCACCGGATGGTCACCGGTGAGCATCACGACGCGTACACCCAGTTGACGGCAGTGTTCGATGGCGGCCGCGGTACCAGTGCGTGGCGGGTCTTCGAAACCGAGCAGACCCAACACGGTGAGCTCACGCTCGAGCCCCTCGCGTTCGCTCGGCCCATCACCGGCGGGCGGTGCCACGATCCGCTCGGCCACCGCCAGCACGCGCAACCCGAGCGACGCCAAGCGGATCGCCTCGTCGAGCAGCGCAGCGTGATCACCGATGCATCGCTCGATCAGAGCCTCGGGTGCACCCTTCACCACGAGCCAGCGAGCAGCCGGACGCCTCACCTCAACCGACATCAACCGTCGCCGCGGATCGAAGGGATGCTCAGCGACGACCTCCTCCTCGATGGCCACACCACATCGATGGGCGAACGCGTCGATGGCCGCCTCCATCGGATCGCCCCGCGCCACCCAGCGACCATCGACGAAGTCGGCGCGTCCGGTGCTGGCCACCCGAGCCGCGTGCGCGAGCCGCGCCACCGCGTCGCGCCCACCAAGGCCGTTGCGTCCACCGCGACCGCTGGACCCGGTCAGGGTCAACGCTCCCGTCGGCGCGTAGCCGTCACCGACGATCGTGGCCGTGGCCTCGGGGGTCCACACCCGCACCACCGACATCTCGTTGCGCGTGAGGGTTCCGGTCTTGTCGGTGCAGATCACCGTCGTGGCCCCGAGCGTCTCGACCGCATCGAGTCGTCGCACCAGCGCGTGACGATCCGCCATGCGTTGGGCGCCGACCGCCAGGGACAAGGTGATGGTGGGCAGCAGACCTTCAGGCACGAGCGCCACGGTCACACCGATGGCGAAGACGAACCCATCGGCGAATGGCTCGCCGAGGGCGACGGCAACGGTGAAGAAGACCACGCCGACGACGACAGCGATGAGCGAGATGCGTCGCACGAGACCATCGAGCTCGCGAGCCAGCGGTGTGCGCGGACGTTCACCGGAGTGGGTGAGCGCGGCGATCTCGGCCAGGCGCGTGCGCGATCCGGTGGCCGCCACCTCGCAGATCGCCTCGCCGCTGGTCACGAACGAGCCGGCCGGCACTCGTGTCCCTGGTTCGGGGGCGATCGGCACGCTCTCACCGGTGAGCAACGACGTGTCGACGAACATCCCCTCCGACCACACGATGACCAGGTCGGCGCTCACCCGGTCGCCGGCGTCGAGGCGCACGCTGTCCCCGGTGACCAACTCGCTGGCATCGATGTCACGTTCGACGCCGTCACGGATCACCCGAGCGCGATGGGGGAGGAGGTCGCGCAGCTCTTGCGCGGCACGCTCGGCTCGGGCCTCTTGGAGATAGGCAAAGGCTCCGTTGATGACCACCACGACAGCGATGGCTGCACCGAGTTGGGGCATCGAGGCCACGAACGCGAGTACTGCAGCTCCCCACAGCATCAGGGCGAAGAAGTGGGTGAGTTGAGCGATGAACGCCCGCAGCTTGGACGGCGGTCGGATGGTCGGCAGGATGTTCGGTCCATCGCGGCGGCGGATCTCAGCGACCGCAGCCTCGGTCAGACCGCGGCGACGGCCACGCGGGCCGGTGGAGTCGGTTGCCATTGCCGCAGTGGTCATCGATTGCATCGTCCACCGACGGGTCGACGACCGCCAGAGTGCAAATGGACCACGACTCGGGACCTTCGGCGCGCCGGTCCGGGACCATGCTTGGACCATGAGCAACCATCACGGATCCAACCACGCTCCGACGCTGCAGTTCCTCGGCGGGGTCGGCACCGTCACCGGCTCCAAGTTCTGTGTACGCACCGCCGACGCATCAGTGCTCGTCGACTGCGGCTTGTACCAAGGCCACCGCGAGCTGCGGGCCCGCAACTGGGAGGATCCGAACCTCTCCATCGGAGCACTCGACGCCGTCGTCATCACCCACGCTCATGTCGACCACTGCGGCTACCTCCCCCGGCTCGTCAAGTCGGGTTTCACCGGGCCGGTGTACGTGACGGCACCGACCGCTCGGCTCATCTCGATCGTCCTGCCCGACAGCGCACACCTCCAGGAGGAGGAGGCGACCTATGCCAACCGCAAGGGGTACTCACGCCACGATCCGGCCCTGCCGCTCTACACGCAGGAGGACGCGTACCGAGCCCTCGAGTTGTTGCGACCCATCGATCTCCAAACACCGACCGTCATTGCCGACGGTATCGAACTGACGTTCAGCCGATCGGGCCACATCCTCGGATCGGCGTCGGCCACGTTGCGTCTTGTCGACCCGAACGGGTCCGGCGATCCCGTGTCCCGCGATCACGGCATCACGGTGTGCTTCAGCGGCGATCTCGGTCGACCGTCGCATCCGTTCCTCGTGGCGCCCGATCCCCCTCCCGAGTCGGACTGGATCCTGGTCGAGTCGACCTACGGCGATCGCCGTCACGATGACGAGGGCACACTCGAGACGTTGGCCTCGGTGATCAACACGACGATCGAGCGCGGTGGCAGCGTGCTCATACCAGCGTTCGCTGTGGACCGCACCGAGGTCATCTTGTTCCATCTCGCCGCGCTCATGGCCGATGGTCGCATCGAATCCGACATCCCGGTGTACGTCGACAGCCCCATGGCCATCGACGCGCTGCGCGTCTATCGCGACGAGGTCGACCGCAGTGGTCCCGACATCCGACCCTCGGTCGTTGCCGCCGCGGCGAGAGGCGAAGACCCCTTCATCGTCCCCGGGCTGCAGGAGGTGCGCGACATCGAAGGTTCCATCGCCCTCAACAACCCAACACGTCCGTGCATCATCATCTCTGCCGCCGGCATGGCCTCGGGTGGACGGGTGGTGCATCACCTCGCCCACATGCTGCCCGAACGACGCAACACCGTGGTGCTGGTGGGCTATCAGGCCGAAGGCACGCGCGGCCGGCAACTCGTCGATGGGGCACCGGAGCTCAAGATGCTGGGGCGCTACGTGCGAGTGCGGGCGCAGATCGTCGATCTCCCGGCGTTCTCGGTGCATGCCGATGCTGGCGAACTGGTGGACTGGGTGCGCTCTGCTCCATCGGAACCCGAAGGGGTCTTCGTCGTCCACGGCGAGAGTGATGCATCGGCTGCCCTGGCCGAGGCCATCAGCAGCGAACTGGATTGGGGAGCGATCACTCCTCGCCCTGGGGAGAAGGTGCGTCTCGATCGATGGACTCGTTCGCCGGCATGACCGGGCCTGCCGGTGAACGATCGGCCGCGTACATCGGCCACGGTTCGCCAGGCTCGCCGGTCGCGTCGATGACCGCCACCACGAACACCGCCAGCGCCGCTGCGAAGTACGCGCCACCGAGGCCATAGATGCCGAACCCCAGCACGAGTGCCACGGTCACTGCTGCCGGGCCAACGATCAACGAGCGGGGCACCACGAGACGACGCAAGGTCATGGTGTGCACGATCTGCACGACCAACACGGCCAAACCGAGCAGCATCGTGCCGTTCGCACTCCCCAGTCCTCCTTCAATCAGCAACGCCGGGAGCGCACCGATGACGACCCCGATGCCGGGGATGACACTGCAGGCCGCGACCGCAACACCGAGCGCACTGGGTCCGGGCACGTCGAGCCCCCAGCAGAGCATCCCGACGAGCGCGCCCGACACCGTGGCCAGACCCAGCGACGACAGCACGTAGCGACGTGCCCTGCGGAAGGCGAGGGTGCCGACGAGGCTCACGCGGGCACGACGCGATGGCGGCAATTGTCCGAGTGCACCATTCACCAGCCGTGGCCCCCACGACAGCAGGAAGATGCACAACACCGCGCCGACGAGGTAGCCACTCACCGACGAAGCGGCGCGTCCCACCACACCGCTGGTGGGGTCGTCGAGTCGGTCCACCACCTCGCGAACCCGGGTGGTGAGATCCATCCGCTGCGCGATGTCACGAAAGCGCGACCGGGTTTCGATGCGAGCAGCCGCCCGCGGTGCTTCATCCTGCAACCGGTCGACCTGCGTGCCGAGACCATGGAGGACACCGGCCATCGCCGCGCCCACCCCGGCACCGACCGCGAGGAACGAGACGAGCACCGCCAACACGCGCGGGATGTGGCGGTCCAAGAACGACACCAACGGATCGATCAGCCCGGCGACCACGACCGCCGCCACCGCCCAACCCAGGGTGCGACGGGCCGAGGTGGCCACGTCGAAGGCAACGA
>JBFWVD010000149.1:0-8197 GCA_050246915.1 Acidimicrobiia bacterium
GTGGAGCGCCGGTGGTGACGACTATGCCCGCCGGGTGTGCGAGCGCATCGACATCGCCCAGTACTTCGAGGCGTTCCACACCAAAGAGCGCGGACCCGACGGCCGTTGGGTGTTGCCCGCCCTCGACGGTGACGTGGGCGAGACGGTGTGTGTCGACGATCAGATCGATGGCGTGCCTCGCGGGGTACGGACCATTCGGGTGTTCCCGTATCTGGGGCACAACCCCCACGATCGCTCGCTCGAAGCGGTGATCGCCGAGGCGCGTCGCGCCGAGTGACGGCGTCAGGCGACCGTCAGTGTCGCTTCCATGCCCGCGGCGCGATGTCCGGGGATGTCGCAATACAGGGTGTAGGTGCCGGGGGCGAGGGCGACCTTGCCGTTGGCCTTCTTGCCGCTGCTCACCTGCAACTTGAACCCGGAGACCTTCTCGATGAGCAGGGTGTGGACCAAGGAGCCCTTGCCCACGTATTCGAAGGAGACCTCGCCGGCGGTGGCCGTGACGGAGTAGGTCTTGGCGTCGAAGCGGGAATCGAGGGCGAGGATCGTGAGATCGGCCGTTCCCGACGGTTCGTCAGCGGTTCCGGAACCCCCTCCACAGGCGGTGACAAGTGGGACGATGGCGAGTGCCGCCATCAGCAGACCCGGCCAGGGGCGTCGAGCGATCGTCATGGGCGAACACGGTAGTGCGTGCCTGCTCACATCGCCTGAGCGGAGTCACCCGAGTGGGCCCCGAGCCGCTGATCGGGAACTCACGGCGGGCCTCGATGTGCCGATGATCATTCGTGGAAGAGCTCCCCGAGATCAGTCCGCTCGCGGTCCGCGCAGATATCGTTCGAAGCGTGGCTGAACAGCAGGGTTTTGGTGCCAACTCATGGCTCGTGGAAGAGATGTACGAGCAGTTCCTCTCCGACCCCGAGTCGGTGAGCGAACGTTGGCGTGAGTACTTCGCCGACTATCGATCGCAAGGAACCTCCGTCAGTGCCTCGAACGGAGCGCCGGCCGTGGCCGCGGCGAGCGCTCCCGCAGTGGTGGCCGAGGTCGTGAGCGCGCCAGCAACACTGGTTGCTGCGCCGTCACCGGCGGTGGCAACTCCCGTTGCACCGGCCGCTGCTGCTGCTCCCGCGCCCGCTGCTCCCGCGCCCGCTGCTCCCGCGCCCGCTGCTCCCGCGCCCGACGGCAAGATCATCGCCGGCGCCGCCAAGGCTATCGCCGACAACATGACGCGATCGCTCACGGTGCCGACGGCGACGAGCTTCCGAAACGTGCCGGCCAAGTTGCTCGAAGTCAATCGCACCATCATCAACGGCTATCTCGGTCGTGTGCGCGGCGGCAAGGTGAGCTTCACCCATCTGCTCGGCTACGCCATCGTGCGCTCCATCGCCGATGAGGTCCCGGTGATGAACTCCACGTTCTTGGCCGGTGATGACGGCAAGCTGCGCGTCGTCACCAACGCCAGCGTGAACATGGGACTCGCGGTCGACGTGACCAAGCCCGATGGTTCGCACACGTTGGTGGTGCCGGTGCTCAAGGGCGCCGACAAGATGACCTTCGCCGAGTTCCACGCCGCGTACGAGGAGCTCGTCCGCAAGGTGAAGAACAACAAGCTCGGTGTCGACGACTACCAAGGCGCCACGCTCAGCCTGACCAACCCCGGCACCGTGGGCACGCTCCAGAGCGTGCCGCGCCTCATGCCCGGCCAAGGTGTCATCGTCGGCGTCGGTTCCATCGACTACCCGGCCGAGTACCAAGCCACCGACCCCGCCGCGCTCGCTCGATTGGGCGTGTCGAAGGTTGTCACCATCACCTCCACCTACGACCATCGCATCATCCAAGGCGCCGAGTCGGGCCTGTTCCTCAAGGCGGTGCACGAGCGTCTCATCGGCAAGCACGGCTTCTACGAGGGCGTGTTCAAGAGCCTCGGCGTTCCCTACGAGCCGGCTGAGTGGACGCGTGACACCAGCCCGATGGACCGCGAAGAAGCCATGCTGCACAAGCAGATGCAGGTGGCCACCCTCATCCGCACCCATCGCGTGCGCGGCCATCTCATCGCCGATCTCGATCCGCTGCGGCAGAAAGAGCCGGTGCTCCCGCCCGAGCTCGATCCGTCGCACTTCGGTCTGTCCATCTGGGACCTCGACCGTGAGTTCCTCAGCGGGGGAGTGGGTGGCACCACCAAGTTGCCGCTCGGCGATCTGCTCGGTGTGCTGCGCGACGCGTATTGCCGCACCATCGGTGTGGAGTACATGCACATCAGCGATGGCGACGTGCAGCGCTGGATCCAGTCCAAGGTGGAGGGCGTCAAGCACGAGATGTCGAACGAGGACCTCGTGTGGTTGCTCGGTCGGTTGAACGCGGCCGAAGCGTTCGAGAAGTTCCTGGCGACCAAGTACGTCGGGGTGAAGCGCTTCGGTCTCGAAGGCGGCGAGACCACCATCCCGGTGCTCGACGAGATCCTCAACGCCGCCGCCGATGACGGGCTCGACGGGGCCGTGCTGGGCATGGCCCATCGCGGTCGTCTCAACGTGCTCGTGAACATCGTCGGCAAGGACGTGTCGCGGGTGTTCGCCGAGTTCGACGATCGCGTCTCCACCGACGCGGTGCAGGGCTCCGGTGACGTGAAGTACCACCTCGGTGCAGTCGGCAAGTACGTGAGCCGCTCGGGCAATCCCATCGTGGTGGAGCTCGCCGCCAACCCCAGCCATCTCGAGACGGTCGACCCGATCGTGCTCGGCATGGTGCGTGCCCGACAGGACCACGTCGAGCCGCAGTACGCCTACTCGTATCTACCCATCTTGTTGCACGGTGACGCGGCCTTCGCCGGCCAGGGACTCGTGGCCGAGTGCCTCAACATGAGTGACATCTCCGGCTATCGCGTCGGCGGCACCATCCACGTCATCACCAACAACCAGGTGGGCTTCACCACCAGCCCCGAGTACGCCCGCTCGTCGCAGTACTGCACCGACGTGGCCAAGGCCATCCAGGCCCCGATCTTCCACGTGAACGGCGACGATCCCGAAGCGTGTGTGCGCGTCGCGCGCTTGGCGTACGAGTACCGCCAGGAGTTCCACGGCGACGTCGTCATCGACATCGTCTGCTATCGCCGCCACGGCCACAACGAGGGCGACGATCCCAGCTACACCCAGCCGCTCATGTACCGCGCCATCGAACAGCGCCGCAGCGTTCGCAAACTGTTCGTCGAAGCGCTCGTCACCCGCGGGGCCATCACGCTGCAACAGGCCGAGGAGGCGATGGAGGACTTCAACGCCCGACTGCAGGCCGACCTCGACGCCACTCGATCGAGTGCACCACCCAAGGGCATCAAGGCCCTCAAGCCGCCCAAGCCCATCGGCGTACTGCCGCATGTGAACACCGGTGTTTCGTCAACTGAACTTGACGCGGTGTTCTCGTCGCTGACCGCGTATCCCGAGGGCTTCACCGTCCATCCCAAGCTGGCCAAGCAGTTCGAGGGTCGGGCCAAGCTCTACACCGATGGTCAGGTGGAGTGGGGCACGGCCGAGGCGTTGGCGTTCGGCACACTGGTGCGCGAGGGGTTCAACGTTCGCCTGGCTGGTGAGGACTCACGCCGCGGCACCTTCAGCCATCGTCACGCATGCCTCACCGACTACGAGAACGGGAACAAGTGGATCCCGCTCATGGCCCACAACAACTCCAAGTCCCAGTTCTGGGTGTACGACTCGCTGCTCAGTGAGTACGGCGCCATGGGCTTCGAGTACGGCTACTCGGTGGCCGACAAGGAAGCGCTGGTGTTGTGGGAGGCGCAGTTCGGCGACTTCGTGAACGGCGCGCAGATCATCATCGATCAGTACCTCGTGGCCGCCGAGGACAAGTGGGGTCAGACGTCTGGTCTGGTGTTGCTGTTGCCGCATGGCTTCGAAGGACAGGGCCCCGAGCATTCGTCGGCTCGCATCGAGCGGTTCCTCACGCTGTGCGCCGAGGACAACATCCAAGTGGTGAACGCCACCAACGCCGCCCAGTACTTCCACGTGTTGCGTCGCCAGATGCATCGCGATGTGCGTAAGCCCTTGGTGATGTTCACCCCGAAGAGTCCGCTTCGTCGGGCCGAGTACCGCTCGCCGGTAGCCGATCTGCTCTCGGGTTCCTTCCAAGAGGTCCTCGACGATCCCAACCCCGGCGATCGCAACGCGGTCAAGCGGGTTGTGGTCTGCTCCGGCAAGGTGTCGCTCGATGCCTTCGCCGAACGGGCCAAGCGCCAGGCGCCGGCGGCCATCGTGCGGGTGGAGCAGCTGTTCCCGTTCCCCGAAGCGCAACTGCTCGAGGTGCTCGATCGCTATCCGAACGCCAAGGACGTGGTCTGGTTGCAGGAAGAGCCCCGCAACATGGGTGCCTGGAACTTCGTGCACCACTGGGTCCACGGCATCGACAAGCGCGGGTTCACCCTGAGCTGTGTGTCCCGAGCCGAATCGGGCTCGCCGGCCACGGGAAGCCACGAGATCCACGATCAAGAACTCGAAGACTTGATGGAAGACACCTTCAGCGGTCTGTAACTTCGCCTTCGATGAGCCGGTCGCGCATCGCCGTGGCTGGCTGATCGGAACCATCGACATCGAGAGGGCGACCGGACATGACGACCGAGCAGCCGTGGGGACCCCCCACGGCACACACCACTGTTTCCGCTGGAGTTCCCGTCGAGCCGGTTCTGGCTGAGCTCACCCCCATCCAGGCAACCAAGCGTCCGATGCGCCGTCTCGTGGCCGGTGCGGGCGTGGTGGCCGTCTTCGCATTGGGCGTCGGCGTGTTCGCCGCCAACCGCAGCGACCACGACAGCCGTTCGACCACCGCCTTCGCGTTGGCAAAGGTGGCCGACAACACGTTCGCTCAGGGCACCGCCCGGGTCTCGATGACGATGGCGTTGCCATTGCCCGGGGCTGAGGGAACTGGCGACACCAACGCCATGATGGACGGTGTCGTCGATCTCGACCGTCAGGTGGCGAGCTTCTCGATGGACCTGGCGCCGATGCTCGAATCGCTCGGTCAGGAGGTGCCAGACGGTGGCGCCACCATGGAGGTCGTGCAGTCCGGCCTCGTCATGTACATGCACGGAACGATGTTCTCCGAGATTCCCGGCGTGGGCGACAAGTGGCTCAAGATGGATCTCGGGGCCGTCACCAAAGAGCAGGGCGTCGACCTCAGCCAGTTCAACCCCTCGGGCAACAACCCCGCGGACTCGCTGGCCATGCTGCGCTCCGCCGGTGAGGTGACCGAAGTGGGCACCGATACCGTGCGAGGTGTCGAGACCACGCACTACCGGACCACGATCGATATCGAGAAGGTCTATCGGGACCAGGGAGCGGTCGTCGACGAGGAGCAGTTCCAGCAACTGTTCGAACAGTTCGATTCCTTGCAGCTCCCCCTGGACGTGTGGGTGGACGACGAGGGCCGCGTTCGCAAGCAGGAGATGGTGATGCCCATCGACGGCAGCGAGATGCACATGGTTATCGAGTACTACGACTTCGGAGCAAAGGTCGACGTGGCCGTGCCGGACGACTCCGACACCGTCGACTTCATGGAGGCACTCGGCGGCTGAACTCCATACCTTGATGGTATCGAACTGATACCATCAAGGTATGGCCATGACCCTTCGACTCACTGAAGATGAGCAAGCGGCACTGCGGGAGCGGGCGGACGCCGAGGGCATCTCGATGCAGGACGCAGCGCGTCGAGCTGTCCGAGAGTTCGTTGCTCGCGGACAGCACCGCGACCGCGTCCACGCCGCGGCCGCGCTCGTGATGAGCGAGCACGCCGACGCGATCAGACGCCTCGGCGAATGAGTGAAGCGATCGAGTTCCTCGATGTCGACGATCTCGTCGAGCTGGCGCGACTTCTGCTCGGTGACCCGCCACCAGTACGCGACATCGGCCTGCTCGGCTCCGCAGCGGCCCGGCCGCAGACGACGGTGTTCGGCGTCGACGCGTATCCCGACACCATCACCAAGGCCGCCGCGCTGCTGCAATCGATCGTGAACAACCACGCACTCGTCGATGGGAACAAGCGACTCGGTTGGTTGGCGACAGCGGTGTTTCTCGAACTCAATGGCGTGAGCGCATCGCAGGCGTCCAATGACGAGGTCTACGAACTCGTCATCTGGGTGGCGTCGACCAATCCGGATCTTGACGCCATCAAGGAGCGCCTCGAGCACGTTGTGCGAGACGGTCGCGTCGTCGATCCATCGAACACTGCCGGCGGTGCGGATAACACGCGTCCGAAGCGGGGCTAGCCCTCCTGACGATCGGCTCGTGGAAGCGGAGGATCAACTCGACATGACGCCGATGACATCGGCCCGTTCGAGGAGCGAAACCACATGATCCGGACCGCCCAACTGTCCATCGCCACAACCGATCGTCATCGTGACGCAGCTATCGCATCTGTCGTGATCAACGTCTTGACCGCACCGCTGTTCTTCGTCCTCCCCGGTGCCGATGAAGCGCCGACAGGGGCCATCATCTTCGGGTTCGTTGTAACCGCGGCCGCCGCGGTCGGTGCCTGGGGCTTGTGGCAAGGTCGTCGATGGGGCTGGCGCACCACCTTCATCGCCACGTTGCTCAACGTGCTCAGCTCGGCCCCGGCCATCGCGGCGTGGCCTTCGGCATGGGTGGGCGTGACGTGCGCAGTCCTCACGGTCGTCGGCATCGCTCTGCTCGTGGTCCTTCGTCGCCCTGACGTGCGGATCTCGCGCTAGACACCTCGGCGGCTCGCGTCGCGCTCAACGCAGCGGGATCTGCACGATCGCTTCGAGTTCGGCCAACGCCACATCGGGATCGATGACCTTGATGGTGCGCATGCCCATGGCCTTGGCCGGCTTGAGGTTGATGCCGAGGTCATCGAGGAACACACACTGATCGGGCAACACGCCCAACAGCTCGCACGCGGCCAGATAGAACGCGGGCTCGGGCTTGCGCACACCGACCACCGAACTCTCCACCACGTGATGGAACTCGCCGAGTGCGGCGACGACGTCGGGCCGCTTCGAATGCGAACCCGCGCCGTGTGATCGCACGTTGTTCGTGAGCGCCGCAACCGCGAAATGCTGCTTGCATCGCCGCACTGCTTCGACCATCTGCGGACGTACCGCGCCACCGATGGTGGACAGCACGGCGCGTGCACTGAACCGCTCGCCGATCTCGGGTCCGAGGTGTGCGATCGCTTCGGCCTCGAACAGGGCGCAGAACTCCTCGTCGGTCACGTCACTGCGCTCGAGCTTGGCCCAGGCGTTGTCATCGGGGTTGGTGGAGTTGATGATCCGGATGGTCCCGACCGGTGCGCCGATGGAGCGTTCGTAGTCGGCGAAAGCGTCGAAGGGGCTCGAGAAGATGACCCCTCCGAGATCGAACAGCACAGCGGCGATGTCGGGCACGGCCCGAGACTGTACGCCCCGATGGTCGAGCGGCACTTGTGCGGCGACCCCCGCTGCGGGTCGCCGCAGTGCTTGACTTCCTCCATGGCGAGCGCACGGGCCATCACCACCAAACGCCACGCCCTGTCGGCGATGGTTGCCGACGGCTCGCCCAAGGTGCTGGGCGCGGGCATGCTCATGGCAGCCGTTGTCCGGTCGCGCTCGGGTCGCCTGGGAAAGGCCGATGTGGTGTCGTTGGCCACGGTCATCTCGCTGCGACCGTTCGTGGAGTGGGGCTTGCATCGCTACGTCTTGCACGGCAAGGTCCTCCACGTCTCCAACCGCTCCTTCGACGTGGCCGCTGGTCATCGCGCCCATCATCGGGTGCCCGACGATGTGGAGCAGGTCCTACTGGGCACGCGTTACGCCGTGGCCGATGGCGGCGTCCTGGCGCTGGTGGTCGCCTCCGCCGGTGCGGCCATCGCTTCCGCGGTCGGGGCCGATCGGCGGCAGGTCGCGGCAACGACGGCCGGAGGTGCATTGTGGGCGCTGATGGCGTACGAATGGGTGCACTTGCTCGTGCACACGGGGTATCGACCCCACACCCGGTGGCTCCGCCGCCTCAAGTCCCATCATCGTCTCCATCACTTCCGGGACGAGACGATGTGGCTGGGGGTCACTTCCACGCTGGCCGACAAGGTGTTCCACACGGCGCCCTCCGCGGGTTCGGACCTCCGGAGTGCTTGACTGGACAGGTCATGTCCAAACACGTCGTCGTCGACGGCTCGAACCTCGCCACTGAAGGCCGGGCGCTGCCGAGCCTGA
>JBFWVD010000150.1:0-7908 GCA_050246915.1 Acidimicrobiia bacterium
CGCAGCCGGCCACGCTCCGACGACGTCACCGTGGCCGCCATCACGGTCGCGGGATCAGCCAAGTCCGCCTTACCCAAAACCGACACCGAAGCCCGAACACCAGGCGCACCATCGACAAGACCAACACGAACCGGCGACAGCCCAACACGCGAGGCCGACTGCCCAGCAACCAGATCGACCGACCCAGTCGAGCCAACCACAACCGGAACCGGGAGCGGCACACGCCCCACCGGCGTCACCACCGCCGCCGACTGACCACGCGCCAAATCCGGCGCACCGAGCGATTGACCTGTAGGCCCAGTCACCCACCCACGGTCATCCACCACCAGATCACTACGAACCGGACCGACCACGTCAGACACCACGGGTGCCGGCTCAACCGACTGCGCAACAGCTACGCCAGACCCCAACGACGCTGACAACACCGACAGCGCAAAAAACCACACACCACCAACACGAATCCGATTCGCCCGAAACATCACAGCCCCTTCAGCCCAGAAACCCGACGTCGTCTTAGCACGCCGACGATGGCTCGAAGGACACACCAACGCAGACGCAACTTTGGTTGACATGCCGCCTTGTTCGACGGAACCCACGGAAGTATCGACCACTCAACGGCGTCACCTGAGCACGGCTTCTCTTCGGCGCCGACAAAGCACCCGGTGTCGCACCTCTCGACGCCATGCTCACCGCGCCGGCCGAGCCGACCCCAAGGGCCCATACTGACCGACATACGCCGCCGTTCGGCAGGTTCTCGAGCCACGACACCGCATCGGTTGTTCCTGGAGCCGAGTAACGGACTCGAACCGTTGACCTGCTGTTTACAAGACAGCTGCTCTACCAACTGAGCTAACCCGGCGTGCCCGCAAGGCTAGTTCGCTCGGCGCCGGGCGACCTCGTACACAGCCAGCGCTCCGGCAGCCGCGACATTGAGCGAGGCGAGGCGACCCCTCATCGGAATGGACACCACCTCATCGCAGCGTTGCCGCACAAGACGAGACAACCCGGCTCCCTCGGCGCCGAGCACCAAGATGACCGGCTCGGTTCCCAACTCGGGGATCTCGAACAAGGTGCGGTCGGCAACCCCATCGAGGCCGATGACCCACACCCCCAGCTGCTTGGCCCGCGCCAGCGCAGTGGGCAATCCACCGACCAGTGCCATCGGCAGATACTCGATGGCCCCGGCTGCGGTCTTGGTCACCGTCGGCGTCACGTGCACCGCACGATGACGCGGTAACACGATGCCGGTCACGCCTGCACACTCGGCGGTACGCAACACGGCGCCGAGGTTCCCCGGATCGGTCACGCCATCGAGCGCCACCAAGAACGGCTTGGGCTTGCCGGGCACCACGCGCAACAGATCTTCGAAGTCCGTCTCCTCGAGCGACACGGCTTTGGCCAGAATGCCTTGTGGCGCATCGGTTCGCGCTTCGGCGTCGAGTTTGGCGCGGCTCACGTCCCGAACCGGCACCCGCATCTCCTCGGCCAGGTCGAGGATGTCGGACACGATGTCGGCATCGTCGAGATCGGTCGCCACCCAGATCTCGCGCACCTTGCGATTGCCGGCCAGCAGCAGCTCGCGCACCGCTTGGCGACCTTCGACCTGATCACCCCCGAGGCCCTTGGGTCCGGTCGGGACGCGGGGGCCGGCCGCCGCCGCGCCACGAGCATCGGGACGACCACGACCGCTGGGACGTCCCGCGACCGATCGGGCACGCCCCGCCGCCGATGATGCCTGCGCCTTGGCCTTGCGACCTTCGACGGCCTTCTTCGCCGCCGAGGACATCGGTTGCCCAGGGTTCTTGGCGTTCTTTCGCGTGGCAGATGCCCGCGCCGCCTCTGCACCGCGCAGCTTCGGCCGACCCGGAGGGGTCGACTTGGTGCGCGATTGCTTACCGCCATTGGCTTTGTTGCCCGCCTGACGGCCGGCTCCGCCGCTCATCGGGCCACCAACAATGCGACAGCAAAGCAAGCGATGCCTTCCACACGACCGATGGCGCCGAGGCCTTCGGCCCGGCGGCCCTTCACGGTGACCGGGCCGCCCGCGGCCTGCGACAACATTCGTTCCATGTCACCACGGTACGGGGAAATCTTCGGCCGTTCGCAGACGACGGAACAATCGGCGTTGCCGAGCAGCCATCCTGCTTCGTTCACCAACTGCGTAGCCCGGCGCAACAACTCGAGAGAATCGGCGCCCTTCCAGCGCGGATCGGTGTCTGGAAACTGCTGGCCGATGTCACCGAGTCCCGCGGCGCCGAGCATGGCGTCGGTGATCGCGTGAGCCACCGCATCGGCATCGCTGTGGCCGTGCAGCGCCCGCTCACCGGGGAAGCGAACCCCGCCGAGCACCAACACCCGATCGGGGTCATCGCTGAAGCGATGCACGTCGAAACCCTGTCCCACGCGCACGCTCATCTCTGCACCGTCATCTCTGCACGCTCATCTCCGCACCGTCATCGGGCATCAGCACCGTCATCGGGCATCTCCTCGTTCAGCGATCTTGATCCGGGCCCAGTCCAGATCGGCGGGGACCGTGAGCTTGCGATTGTCGACCTCACCGTCGACGACCTGTATCCGGCCACCCAAAGCTTCCACGAGTGCGGCGTCATCGGTGGCATCTCCGCCATCGGCGTGGGCACGGCGAAGCACCACTGCCGCAAAAGCCTGCGGAGTTTGGACCGCCCGGAGTGAGGCGCGATCAGGAGTGGCTACCACCGCGCCGTCGGCGTCGACGACCTTGATGGTGTCGGTGACGACGAGACCAGGGATGGCGCCGTCGGCACCGGCCTGCACGGCTTCGATCACCCGTCGATACAAGCCCAACGACGCCAAGGGCCTCGCTGCGTCATGGATGCACACCACCTCGGCGTCATCGGGCACGGCTGCTAGTCCACAGCGCACCGATTCCGAACGTGTGCCACCCCCGGCCACCACGACGATCCGACCGCCGCTGCCTGCCGCTCGCGACTCGGCCGCCACACGATCGGCGGGAACCACGATCACCACACCATCCCCAGCCGCGGCGGCCGTCTCGACCGACTCGTCGATGACGCGCGTCGTGCCCAACGACTCGAATTGCTTGGGTCCCCCGAAACGGGCCCCGGAGCCTCCAGCCACCACGATCGTCCACACCACTGGCCTCGGCACGCCACAACGGTAATGTGGCGTTTGTCATGGACCCCGTCGTACTGCTCGCCAAGACCGATTTCTTCGAGTCGTTCACCCACGATGAGCTGGCCTCCTTGGCCGCTCAGGCCACCCGGATCGATCTGATCCGTGGCGATGTCGTGTTCGCCGAAGGAGCAGAGCCCGACCGTCTGTTCGTCGTGCTCTCCGGACGCATCGCCATCGCCAACCGATCGGTCGACGGTCGGGAATCGGTCATGGCCCTCATGGAGTCCGGCGATCTGTTCGGCGAGATGGGGAGGCTCGACGGATTGCCCCGCTCCGCCGAGGCCCGTGCGCTGGAGGCCAGCGAGGTGCTGTCCATCGGCTACAGCCCGGTGAAGGCGGTGCTGGAGCAGGCGCCCGAAAGGCTGTGGGGTGTCGTGCGGATGCTGGCCGGCCGCCTGCGCACGACCGACGAGGCCCTGGCCGACTCGGTGTTCCTCGACGTCACCGGGCGCACCGCCAAGCGTCTGTTGGAGCTGGCGGGAGAGTCGAACGAGTTCGTGCTTCCGGTGACGCAGGAAGAGCTCGCTGGCATGGTCGGGGCATCGCGCGAGCGGGTGAACAAGGCCATCGCCTCGTTCATCCGCCTCGGATGGATCGAGCAGAGCGATCGTCGCTATCGCATCGTGCAGCGGGACCGCCTCGCTCTGCGGTCCCGCTGACGACGCAACCCTCGCGACAAGCCAGCGTCAGCTGGCTACAGGGCGTCAGCTGGCGACGCGGCGCAACGTGTTCGCGTCGGTGTGGGCGAACGGAGCCGACATGTGGCGCAGCTGCACCCACGTCGTCTCCTCGTAGCTCCAGCTGTCGGCGTCGTTCACGGTGATGGTGCACTGAAAGTTCGTGGTCTTGGCCATCTGGTCGAGGTAGAGGTTCGACAAGATGCCGTAGGTCTGCGAGCCGAGCTCGGCCTGCATCGAGAACACCTTCGAATCGGCCTTGGCCGCGCCACCCGCGATCAACGTGCTGCCGCGCGGCACCATGAAGCACCGCATGACCTGTCCGGCCGCGCCATCCCACAGCCAATAGCCGACCTCGGTATGGAACGGGTCGACCTCGTCGTTGCGCCACGCCGACATGCGGTAGTCGAGCCCGTAGAGGCACTGGTTGCCGTTGTCGACCGGTCCGAAGGGGTTCATCACCACACGCTCGCGGTACGGCGTGTCACCGACTTCCTTCTCGGCGTTGTGGTAGCTCACATCGAGACCCTTGGTCCCCTCCCACGTGCCGATCAGGGCAGCGAGCGGACCGAGCAGCGACGGATCAGGTGCAGGCATTTTCTGGATACTCCTTGTTGATGGTGTGGGGGGTTGGATGGTGTTCGGTCTCGAAGAGCGATTCGGCGCTTCACGCCGCCACGAGCGTCAGATCCCGAGAAAGGCGAAGCACTTCGACCACGCATCGGCGGCGTCAGCGGGGCGATGGGTGGGGCGCGACGCATCGTGCACGAACCCGTGCTCGGCCTCCAGATAGCGAGCGATCGTGACGCCAGCGGCCTCGGCCGCGGCGACATCCTCCGGCGGCGTGTAGGGATCCTCACCACCGACAACGGCCATGATCGGCGTCGCCCCGACGGTGGCCACAGCCTCGAGGGGCGCACCTTGATGAGGGCCGCGCCAACCGACGGGCACGGTGAACATTCCGTAGAAGGCGCACGCACGATCGAACCGACGCAGTGCCGTCGCCTTGAGCGTGTACATGCCTCCCATGCAGAAGCCGATCAACACTGTGCGCTCGGCACCGGTGGCGTCCGCCGCTTGACTCACATCGAGCAGGATCTCGTCGTCAACCAACGTTGACATCGCATCGAATCGGGCGTCGATGTCGGGCAGGTTGCGATTCGGGAACGGCTCGATGGCACACACCGTGACGCGGTGCTCGTCGGCCAGTCGCTGACACATCTCATCGAACAACGGCCGAAGACCCCAGATGTCGGGGATGACGACCAGGCCGGCGACCGGCTCGCCGGTGGTCGGCCGGGCGAGCTCAGCAGGACTTCCACTGGGCAACGTGATGCGCACGAACAGTCCTTTGCAGATGAGGGTCAGTGATAGCGATCGAGGATGCTCGACTCGGTGAGGCGCGACAATCCCTCTTTGATGGCCGTGGCGCGGATCTCGCCAACCGCCTCCACGTCCTGGAGTTCTTCACGTGTTGCCCGCATGATCTTGGGCAAGCTGATGAAGCGGCGCACCACCGCGTCGATGACGTGATCGGGGATGCGCGGGATGCGCGACAAGATCCGATGACCACGCGGCTGCAGCGGCGCATCGAGATCGAGCGACGGGTCGAGCTTGAGCACCGAGCCGACCTTGCGGAAGTCGAGGAGATCGTCGGTGTCGAGCGAACCGAGCCGATCGAGCGCGTCGTCGACCTCTTCGCCGTCGGCCAGATAATCCTGCAGCACCAGCCATCGCTCGTCGGCGAGGTCACGCAACAACTCATCGAGCTGGAGTCGGATGAGACGTGAGTCGCTGCCCAATTCGATGATCGATGTCTCGATCTCATCGGCGATGCGACGCACCATCTCCGTGCGCTGCAACACTGCGCCCACGTCCCGCAACGTCACGAGGTCCTCGACCTCCAACGTCGAGAGGGCGCTGGTGACGTCATCGAGCCGGCTGCGATAGCGCTCCAAGGTGGCCAAGGCCTGGTTGGCCCGCCCGAGCAGACGTGGGGTCTCTTCGAGCACGTGCTTCACGTCGCCCACGTAGACGGCGATGACGCCCATGTCCTCGCTCACGCTGATGACCGGTCCGCCCAACGAGCGAGCGACGCGCTCGGCGGTGCGATGACGGGTGCCCGTCTCGACCGTGGGGGTGTTCGGATCGGGAACGAGGTGGACGTTGGCCCGAGCGATGCGACTCGAATCGGCCGCCAGGATGATGGCGCCGTCCATCTTGGCCAGCTCGCTGAGCCGCTGCGGGCTGAAGCCCGCATCGAGCAAGAAGCCACCCGAACAGATCTCGAGCACGTCCGGGCCGTCACCGACCACGACGAGAGCGCCCATCTTGGCCTTCACGATGCGATCGAGGCCCTCACGCAACGGCGTGCCGGGAGCAACCCCGGCCAGCGCCAGGTGCAGTGCAGCAGATCGGCGGGCCATGTCGATGGAGCGTACCGGTGTGGGGGACACCGATCGTGCCTGATGGCGCGGAGGGTCACGTGGTCATCGGGCTCAGAAGCCGTCCTCGCCGAGTGGGCCGCGTCGCTGCCGGATGATGGTCGGCAACGGCTCGAGCCCCGCGCGCACCAGCGCCTCTTCCAGCGTGGCGGCACGCCGTAGCTCGATGCCGGGCACGTCGCTCGGCGCCGAGGCCGGGACGATGGCGGTCTTGAACCCGAGGCGAGCAGCTTCGGCCAGACGTCTGGCCGTGCCCGAGACCTGTCGCAACTCGCCACCGAGGCCGAGCTCACCGCACACGACCATGTCGGGGGAAAGCGGGGATGCCCAGGCCGACGATGCCACGGCCAACGCAACGGCCAGGTCGGCGCCGGGCTCGACGAGACGCACACCACCGACCACCGAGGCGTAGATCTCGCAGTTGACCACGGACACCCGTGATCGGTTCTCGAGCACGGCGAGCACCATGGCCAGACGCGACGAATCGAGCCCTTGGGCCGATCGACGGGGCTGCATCAGTTGCGTCGGGGCGACGAGCGCCTGCACCTCGACCAACAACGGCCGATGACCTTCGAGGGTCGGGACCACCACCGAGCCGGGAAGTCCGGGGCGACGATCGGTGAGGAACAGTTTGCTGGGGTCGGGAACGTCGGCGAGGCCGCGCTCACCCATCTCGAACAGCCCCAGCTCGCTCGTGGTACCGAAGCGATGCTTGGCGGCACGGAGCAATCGGAGCGCGTGATGGCGCTCGCCCTCGAACGACAACACCGTGTCGACCACGTGTTCGAGCACGCGTGGCCCGGCGATGGCACCGTCTTTGGTGACGTGCCCGACCAACACGACGGTGAGACCCCGGTCTTTGGCGAGACGCACCAAGCGATGAGCGCACTCGCGCACCTGGGCGACCGAACCGGGCGCCGACGACAGCTCGGGATCGAAGACGGTCTGGATGGAGTCGAGTACGACGAGCGACGGCCGCAGCTCGTCGAGCGCGGCGACGATGCCACCCAACGAGGTCTCGGGCAACAGGTACAGCTCGGCGTTCATGGCACCGATGCGCTCGGCACGTCGCTGCACCTGTTGGGCGGACTCTTCGGCAGTGACATACAGCGCGGCACCATGCGTTGCCGACCAGCGCGCCGCGACGTCGATGAGAAGCGTGGACTTGCCGATGCCGGGCTCGCCGTGGAGCAAGGTCACGGAGCCCGGGACGAGCCCACCCGAGAGCACGCGATCGAGTTCGCTGATGCCCGTGGTGCGCGGTTCGGCCTCGCCGGGGATGACTGCGTTGATCGACACCGCCGCGACGTGCGGGAGCGACGAGGACGCCGTGCGCGGTTCGTCGATCTCCTCGACGAGGGTGTTCCACGATTCGCATCCTGGGCAACGCCCGACCCACTTGGGTGAGCCGCTCCCACATTCGGTGCATCGGAAGATCGTTCGGGTTTTCGCCATCGAGGGCACCGTAGGCGAGGGGTGTGATGCATTCCTGCGGACCGAGCGTCGATGCCCGTCGCGATGAGCGCGCGGCATCGCGTCGCTGCTACACAAGCCATGTGCGAAGCAACTCTCCTCGTCGCCCGAACCGCGTCGGCGTCGTCGTGTTCGTCGTG
>JBFWVD010000151.1:0-7574 GCA_050246915.1 Acidimicrobiia bacterium
AGCTTCGACGAGCTCCGCGACGATGGCGAGACCCAAACCCGAACTCGACTCGCCCCGCACCGGCTGATGCTTGGACACGTACAGGCGCTCGAAGACATGGGGCAGGTCGGCCGGTGCGATGCTGGGGCCATCGTCGTCGATGCAGATCACCGCTGACCCGTCCTCGGTGCGAGCCGACACCCACACCGTGGTGCGAGCGAACTTGCGGGCGTTCTCGACCAGATTGGCCACCACCTGTCCGAGGCGATGGGGATCGCCGTCGATGCTGATGGCATCGGGGGCGTCGATCACGATCTCGATGCCGTGTTGCTGCGAGGCGCGTCTGTGTCCGGCCGCGATGTCGGCGACCAGGCCAGCGACGTCGACACGCTGTCGTTCGAGCGTGAACCCGGTCGATCGGAGCTTGGCCAACTCGAGCAGATCGCGCACCAACCGTTCCAACCGTGCCGCCTCGCTGCGGATGATCTCTGCAGAGCGCGCCGGGTCGTCGGACGCGCCGTCGGCGATCGCTTCGGCGAAGCCACGGATCGAGGTGAGGGGAGTGCGTAGATCGTGGCTCACCGACATGAGGAACTGCTCCTCGACGCCCTTCGAACGCTGCAGCGATCCAGCCATCTGGTTCACTGCCCTCGATAGTTGCGCCAGTTCATCGGTGGCGTCAGCGTCGGGCTCCTGGACGCGTGCGTCGAGTTGGCCATCGGCGATGCGATGTGCCGCGGCCTCCACGTCGCGCAATGGGCCGGTGAGGCGCCGGCTCAGCCACAACGCGACGAGCGACGCCAAGAGCAGAGCGATGAGCGCCGCCCATCCGAACCAGCGGCCAGCGGTCCGTAGCTCGCGATCGACGCTCTCCGTGACCACGATGACCGCGGGTCTACCCGAACGGGTCGGTACTCCCGCAAGGGCGAACGCGCTGCGGCCGCGTACGCCGCTGACCACCACCCCAGGACCGTCGCTGGCGGCGCGGACATCGCTCAGACGCACCGGTCCGGGGATTGGATCGGTGGTTGCACCGGCGTCGTCCAACACCACGGTGTAGATGCCGTCGAGTCGCAGAATGCGGCGCATCAGCTTCAAGATGCTGGCGCGTAGCTCGCCGTCGCGGGTGGCATTGTCGTCGGCGACGTCAGCAATCGGATCGTTGAGCTGGATCGACTGCAGCCCGCTGAGTCCATCGGAGATCTCCGCCACCTGCTCGCGCAACCGTTCTTGCGTGCTGCGTCGGGCCTCGATCCGGGCGAACACCAAGGTCCCTGCACCGGCCAGGACGAGCGCGGTCAAGGTGACCGACACGATGGCAATCATGAGCCGACGGGTCATGGAATCGCCGGGCTGATCATTGCCGGGCTGAGGATTGCCGGGCTGAGGACGTCGAGGCCGCGATGCATGTCATCCGAGCCGGTATCCGACGCCCCACACGGTCGTGAGGGGCAGAGCGTCACCGAGCTTCTTGCGCAGCTGACGAACGTGTACGTCGACGGTGCGATCGTCGCCGTACCAGTCCGGGCCCCACACGCTCTCGAGCAGCTGGGCTCGCGATCGCACCAGACCAGCGTGATGGGCGAGATGCGCGAGGAGATCGAACTCCCTCGTCGCCAGCGCAACGGGCGCTCCTGCCACGGACACCTCGCGGCGCCCGAGGTCGACCGAAACGTCGCCGACGCGAAGGACCTGCTCCGTGGTAGCCGGTGATGCCGCGTCCTCGACCCGGCGCAAGATCGCTTTCACGCGCGCCATCACTTCGCGTGGGGAGAACGGTTTGGTGACGTAGTCATCGGCGCCGAGTTCGAGGCCGAGCACCCGATCGAACTCGTCGTCGCGGGCAGTGAGGAAGAGCACAGGCACCTTGGAGGTGGTGCGGACGCGTCGGCACAGCTCGAATCCGTCGATTCCGGGCAGGCCGATGTCGAAGATGCACAACACAGGGCGTTCGCGCCCGATGATCTCGAGGCCGGTCTCTCCGCTGTCGGCGAGGAGGACCCGGAAGCCATCCTTGCGCAGATACATGTCGAGGAGGTCGGCGATGTGATGATCGTCCTCGACCACGACCACGGTGCGTTCGCTCATCGACATCTCCTTCGAGTTACCGGGGGACCGGCCGTGCCCGCTGAGCCGTCTCCGGGGATTTCATCGGCACCGTCGGGTTCTGTTCCAACATTGGGTCGTTCCAAGGTGGCGGTGCCTGGTCGATAGGGTGCCGGAGAGATGTTGTCGAAGTGTGAAGAGCGGGAACGATGACCACCTATCTCGACGCCATCCTTGCCGCTCATCGCACCGCTGCCGCGGCTGATCACCGATCGTTGGCAGCGCTCGAGGCGCAGGCTGCGGACATGGCGGCCCCTCGCGGATTCGCCCGGGCCCTTCGCCAGGTCGACGGGCTCGGCGTGATCGCCGAGGTCAAGCGCCGATCACCGTCGAAAGGTGCCCTGCGACCTGATCTCGATCCGGCGGAGACCGCCCGCTTGTACGCCGCCGGTGACGCCACATGCCTGAGCGTCCTCACCGACGTCGATCACTTCGGTGGATCGGCCGATGACCTGCGGGCCGCTCGCGCAGCGGTGGCACTACCAGTGCTGCGCAAGGACTTCACGGTGTGTGCCGCCGATGTGTACGACGCTCGCATCATGGGCGCCGATTGCGTGCTGCTCATCGCCGCCGCGCTCGATGACGTCGAGCTGGCCGAGCTGCACCTGCGCGCTGTCGATGTCGGTCTCGACGTGCTCGTCGAGATCCACGACGAAGCCGAACTCGAGCGAGCGCTGCGGGTTGACGCCACGCTGGTCGGTGTCAACCAGCGTGACTTGATCACGTTCGCCGTCGATCACGAGCGGGCCATGCGCATGGCACCGCAGATGCCAGCAGGGGTGATCCGCGTCGCCGAGTCCGGTGTGCGTGGTCCCGCAGATGCCGCCGATCTCGCGCGAGCGGGCTATCACGCCGTGCTCGTGGGTGAATCGGTGGTGACCAGCAACAACCCGTCAGAGGCGGTGGCCGCGCTTCGACGTTCGACAAACCACACAACGCGCGCACCTGAGGGAAGTGCATGATGAAATTCACGTTGACGTCCGATCAGATCCCCACTGCGTGGTTCAACGCGTTGCCCCGGCTCCCCGAGCCGATGCTGCCGCCGTTGCACCCCGGCACTCGGGAGCCGGCCACACCCGATGACTTCGCACCGCTGTTCCCGATGAGCCTGCTCGAACAGGAGATGTCGGGAGCGATGGAGATCGACATCCCTGGGGAGGTCATCGACATCTACCGTCTGTGGCGGCCGACTCCATTGGTGCGAGCAGTGCGCTTGGAGAAGGCGCTCGGCACCCCGGCGCGCATCTACTACAAGGACGAGTCCGTCTCGCCAGCCGGGAGTCACAAGCCCAATACCGCTGTGCCACAAGCGTTCTACAACGCCAAGGAAGGCATCAAGCGGCTCACCACCGAGACCGGTGCCGGTCAGTGGGGTACGTCGCTGGCCTTCGCCTGCGCGCAGTACGGCATCGAGTGCAAGGTGTACATGGTGCGGGCCTCGTACAACCAGAAGCCCTATCGCCGCATGCTCATGGAGACCTGGGGCGCCAACTGTGTGCCGAGCCCCGTGAACGATCCGGACTCACCCGGATCACTCGGGTTGGCCATCAGTGACGCCGTCGCCGATTGTGTGCAGCGGGCCGATACGCACTACGCGCTCGGGTCGGTGCTGAACCACGTGTTGCTGCACCAGACGATCATCGGTCTCGAGGCCAAGGAGCAGTTGGCGATGGCTGGCGAGACTCGGCCCGATGTGGTCCTCGCGTCATGCGGTGGCGGATCGAACCTCGGTGGCATCACGCTGCCGTTCATGGAGGACCCAGCGGTGCGTCTGGTGGCCGTCGAACCGTCGTCGTGCCCGACGCTCACCGCCGGCCGGTTCGAGTACGACTTCGGCGACGCGGTTGGCATGACTCCGCTCATGCCGATGTACACGCTCGGCCACGACTTCATGCCTCCGTCGATCCACGCCGGTGGACTGCGCTATCACGGCGACTCGCCGATCATCTCGCTGCTGGTGAAGGCCGGGCGGATGGAGGCGGTGGCGTACCCGCAGTCGAAGACCTTCGAGGCGGCGAAGATGTTCGCCACGGTCGAGGGCAAGCTGTGCGCGCCGGAGACGGGGCACAGCATCCGCGCTGCCATCGATGAAGCGCTGGCGTGCAAGGAGACGGGGGAGGAGAAGGTGATCCTGTTCAACTACAGCGGTCACGGCTTCTTGGACCTGTCGGCCTACGACGATTTCAACAACGGCCGCCTCGTCGACGCCTGACGGCCCGCCAGACTGGCGCCGGCGCCAGTCTGGAGTCTGTGGACACAAATGGTGTCCACAGACTCCAGAGTTCGGGCGGCCACCTTGGCTGTCATATGCGATGCGGCCGGGTGGCACCACGCTGCGTGGCCGGGTGTCCGGCAAGATCGTTCTGGTTTCGCCTAGATTCCCTCAAGGTTTTGTCGGTGATGGGCCGATTGACCCAGTGGTCTGCCGGGCTCGGCCTCTGCGCTGATGGCAGGCACGTGGATCTCGGGAGGATTGCAACATGGCAGGTCGTATTCGTGAGGTGCTGAGCAATCGGCGCAGCCGGCGGTTCGTCGGCGTTGGTTCCGCAGTCGTGCTCGCCAGCACGCTCGGTGTCATCAACTACGTAAACGCAGCACCAATTGCCGGTCCAAGTTCGTTGTTCGTGCCGGTTAGCCCCGAACGCATCCTCGATACCCGACCGGCACCGGACGGCCCCATTGGCGTGCCGAGCGCGGCGCCACTGGTCGGCAACAACGGCGCGTGCACGCCGACCGAACTGCAGATCACCGGTGCCACCACTGGTGTTCCGACGAACGCCACCGCCGTCGTGCTGAACGTGACGGTGACCCGCCCCGACAAGGACAGCGTGCTCACCATCTGGCCGACCGGCTTGCCGATGCCACGCGTGTCGAACATGAACTGGGTCATCAACCGCACGATCGCCAACCTCGTCACCGTCCAACTCGGCTCTGGCGGGCGAGTGAGTTTCTGCAACTACAACGGCAACGTCGACGTTATCGCCGACATCGCCGGCTACTACGTCGTGAGCACCGGCACGGTCGGCCCTGCTGGACCCCAGGGGCCGGCGGGAACGCCAGGCGCGGCGGGTACCCCAGGCACCCCAGGGGCGACGATCCTTTCCGGGGCCGGCGCTCCATCTGGAGGGGCCGATGGGGACTTCTATTTCCGTACCAGTAATGGCACGCTCTATGGGCCGAAGGCTGCAGGTGCCTGGCCCGGTTCTGGAACGAGCCTCGTGGGTCCGGCAGGGACCAACGGCACAAGCCCGACTGTCAGCCCGGCGACGACTGGGACCCCCGGCACCGACTCGTCGACTGCTACCTGCGCCACAGGCACGCTTATCGGTGGCTACTACACAATCTCCGGAGCGACCGCCACGGATACCATCACGACGGGCGTCTCGGGCAACGTCTACACCGCGTCGGTAACCGGTACCGGTCTTGTGACGGCACACGCGTCATGCATCGCCTGACCTAATCCCAGCTTCTTCACCGGCATCGGCACTAGCGTCGTGCCGGTGCTGGTGAAGATCTGTGGCATCACCAATGAAGCCGATGCGCTCTTGTCGGTCGCCCTGGGTGCCGATGCGCTCGGTTTCGTGTTCGCCCCGTCGACCCGGCAGGTGACCTCGTCAACCGTTCATGACATCGTCCGTCAGCTGCCGCCCGGCATCCTCACCGTCGGTGTGTTCCGCGACGAGCTCCCCGAACGGGTCATCGAAACGGTGTACGCCGCGGGATTGAAGGCGGCGCAGCTGCACGGGCACGAGACTCCCGAGATCACGCGGGCCGTTCGATCCCAGGTCCCGACGGTCATCAAGGCATTCGCTGCTGGGAGCGTCGACCTGGTGCGTGCACCGGAGCATGGGGCCGATCTGATCCTCGTGGATGCCGCCACACCCGGCTCGGGCACGGTGTTCGACTGGTCGCTGATGGCCGATGTCCCCATCGGGATGCGTGTTGTGCTCGCCGGCGGACTGGGCCCTGACAACATCGCTGACGCCATCGCTCGCGTACGGCCCTATGGGGTCGATGTGTCGAGTGGCGTTGAGCGTGAGCCGGGCCGCAAGGACCCGGTGAAGCTGAGGAAGTTCATCGCCTCGGCCCTGGCCGCCTTCGACGTGCTCGAGTCGCAGCCCGAGGTGGCACTGGATACGAGCGGCCCGTACGACTGGCGCGACGACGGCTGAGCCGGCGCCATCGACGGATCGAGCTGACCAGGCACGCCACATCGCTCCGGCGACGGAACTCTGGAGGATTCCTCGCGAATACGACACCTCCGACTCCAGACTGGCGCAGGCGCCAGACTGGAATCCCCACAACGTCGGGAACGACTCGGCGTCACACCGCCTCGGCCAAGTACCGTCGTCGCCCATGACCTTGATGGCGGAACCTTCGGCCGACGGCCGGTTCGGTGAGTTCGGTGGGCGCTACGTCCCCGAGACCCTCGTGCCGGCGTGCATGGAGTTGGAAGCGGCCTTCAAGGATGCGTGGGCCGATCCCGTGTTCCGTGAAGAACTGCACGTCACGCTGCGTGACTACGCAGGCCGACCCAGCCCCATCACTGAGTGTGGCCGCCTCTCCGAACACCTCGGCGTGCGCGTCCTGCTCAAGCGCGAGGATCTCAATCACACCGGCAGCCACAAGATCAACAACGTGCTCGGCCAGGCGCTGCTGGCCAAGCGCATGGGCAAGAAGCGCCTCGTGGCCGAGACCGGCGCCGGCCAGCACGGTGTCGCATCGGCCACCGCCGCAGCACTCCTCGGCATGCAGTGCAAGGTGTACATGGGGGCTGTCGACGTGGAGCGCCAAGCGCTCAACGTGTTCCGTATGCGGCTGCTCGGCGCCGAGGTCGAGGCGGTGCACAGCGGAAGTCGCACCCTGAAAGACGCGGTAAACGAGGCCATGCGCGACTGGGTGGCCACCGTCGAGTCGACCCACTACTGCCTCGGCTCGGTGATGGGCCCGCATCCCTATCCCTGGATGGTGCGTGAGTTCCATCGCGTCATCGGCAGCGAAGCCCGCGCTCAATGCGAGTTGCTGCTCGGCGCTGGCCAGGTGCCCGACGTCGTGGTGGCCTGCGTTGGTGGCGGATCGAACGCAGCTGGCATCTTCTCCGGCTTCGTCGACACCACGGCCGAGTTGGTCGGCGCCGAACCGGCTGGCGGCGCCGCCGTCGGTCGAGGCGTGCCCGGCGTGGTCCACGGCATGAAGAGCTATCTCATGCAGGACGAGTTCGGTCAGGTGCTCGAAGCCCATTCCATCTCGGCTGGGCTCGACTATCCCGGCGTTGGCCCTGAGCATTCGTACCTCTCGAGCATCGGCCGCGCACGTTATGAGCCGGTCACCGACGAGGAGGTCATCGAGGCCTTCGTGTTGCTGTCGCGATCGGAAGGCATCATCCCCGCGCTCGAGCCGGCGCATGCCATCGCCTGGGTGGTCAAGAACGCCTCGAAGCTGGCCGGCCGCACGGTGCTGGTGAACATGAGTGGACGCGGTGACAAAGA
>JBFWVD010000152.1:0-7496 GCA_050246915.1 Acidimicrobiia bacterium
CGACCCCCTCGATCCCGAACAAACGCCGGAATGCCTGCCACCGCCACGTACCCCGATCTCTCCAGGTGTAAACCCGACCGGGCTGGCGACTTGACGCGAGGGCGCGCAGCGAGCTTCAGCGTTCTAGCGCGCGTTCGAGATCTGCCTTCGACATCTTCGATCGGCCCGGCAAGTTGTGTTGACGAGCCTCGTTGTAGAGCTGGCGGTAGGTGCGTCCGCCTGGACCGCGATGTGATCGCAGCCCTCCCCGACGGCTCGATGAGATGTCCTCGAGCGACGAGCGGCTCGCCGTCCTTGCTTCACCGGCGCGGGCTCGCTCCTTGTTCACGGTTCGTGCCGCGATCTCCTCGGCGTCATCGATGCTCTTGCCGCGATCCAGCAAGCTGTCCTTGATGTGCTCGTATTGCCGTTCGCGCTTTGCGTTCGATCCTCGGGGCATGGCGTTCTCCTCGCCTTCGATCGATCTCCGGATCAGGTGTTTGCGATCTTCTCCAGCATCGGCAGGACGGTGTTCTCCTCGGCTGACAGATGTGCGTTGAGCTCTGCGACCAAGAACGTGAAGTCAGCCAACCACTGTGAACCGCCGGCGTCGCTGGTGCGGAGCTCGCCGATCTGACGAGCAATCGCTGCCTCCTCGGTGCTTCGCGCGTCGACGATGGCGGCTGCGTCATCGGCCGCGTCGGCGATCACCGGGTACACCGCCGTGGCTTCGTACCCTTCGTGCGCCTCGAGCGTCGAAGCGAACTGCTCGAATGTGTCACGACGATCCTGCGGATCGGCCGAGGCGACCAGGTCGATGTACTGCCGGATCTGCCAGTGCTGGTCCTTCAACGTCGTCGCCGGATCATTGCGCTCGGATGGTGCGGCGTAGGTCATGGTGCTCCTCATTGTCACGGTCGTTGAATGTCACGGTCGTTGAATGTCACGGTCGGTCACTACCCCGCGACGGTCCGGCCAAACCGACCGTCGTTTGTGAGCGTGCGACCGCGGGTAGCGACAACGCATGCAGCCTGGAGCGCTCCGGCCTTCGCCGATGACAATTCTCGTTGCCCTCGCGTTGCTGGCGGGGCTCGTCGTGGGCGTACCGATGGTCGTGTCGGCAGCTGGCCGTGCAACGCAGGCTCGTCCTGGGCCTGTGGCCGAGGCGATGACTGCGTCGACGGGTGCCCGACCGGTGGCCATCGCGATGACGAACGACGGGACGGGCGCGTGGATCGCCTTCTCCAACGGGTTGGTGCAGGTGCGTGGCACGGCGACGTTTGCCGGGGACATGTCGACAACGCCGTTGAACAGCTCCATCCGGGAGATCGTGCCCACTACTTCCGGGAAGGGCTACTGGCTGATCGGCGCCGACGGCGGCATCTTCACGTTCGGCGACGCGCCGTTCGTGGGATCGACCGGAGGACGACGGTTGAACGCCGTCGTTGTAGCCATGGCGCCCACACCGACAGGTCAGGGGTACTGGCTGGCGGCCAGTGACGGCGGCGTCTTCACGTTCGGCGATGCGCGCTTCTTCGGATCCATGGGTGGGAAGAAGCTCAACCGCGCGGTGGACGGCATCAGCGCCTCGAGCAGCGGAGGCGGCTATCGCCTCGTTGCTGCCGATGGCGGGGTGTTCACCTTCGGGGATTCGGCGTTCTTCGGATCATCGGCTCGAGGTTCGGCGACGAAGGGATCGTCGGTCGTGGCGTTTGCCTCGACACCGACCAATCGTGGCTACTGGACGTTGAGCGACGACGGAGTGATCGACGCGTTCGGAGACGCGCCGTCGCTGGGGTCGGGTACCTCGGGCTACACCTATCTCGACGTGGCCGCGCCTCGCGGGGCCGCCGGGTACGCGTTGCTTGACAGCGGCGCCAATGTGCAGGTGTTCGGCGACGTGGACCCCGGGCTGGCCGGCCCGTCTCACGGCGCGGGAGGAGCACGCTGTTTCCTCGGCCTCCATGGCTGGGGCTACTTCGGCGAGGACGCCGCACCGCCAGGCATGGAAGCAGACAACGTGCAACCGAACGGCAACATCGACCTCGGTTACTGGCCGCAGTACCAACGCGATGCCTACATGTGGGTGTACTTCGACGATCAGTCCGACTACCCACGCTCGCGATTCGCCCAGGCCAGCTTCGACGGAGCCCTGTCGGTGGTCAATCTGGCGCTGGCCGAGCACGACTGCGGTCAGATCGTGGTGCAGGGCTTCTCCAACGGGGCGGCGTTCGCGGCGAAGATGTATTGCCGGGGTGAAACGTTGGGTGATCGCGTGGTCGGCTACATCATCGACGATCCCGTGACGGACAAGGGCGTCGATGGATGCGATCCAGCAGCCGGCATGAACGTGCGGCTGTACCACTCGACAGACATCGCCAACACCGCCGGAGGCGGAGGTCCCTGTCGACCCACTCTCACCTGGTTCTGCGACGGGAACTGGCGCTATTCGGTGTCCCAGTACGATCGCATCATCTCCACCACCAACATCGGCCCGTTCAAGCCGGGGCACTACCCGTCGAAGTCGGAGTACGCCGCGGTGGCCGCGTCGTGGTGGCGGTGATGCCGCCTGCGAGCACCTGACGAAGGTGACGTCGCTGGGCGGCGATCACACAGAACACCGTGATGGCGATTCCGACCAACACGTCGAGCACGTAGTGGTTCGCCGTCACGATGACGACGGGAGTCATGATCGCTCCCGCCAACCACAACGCGCGACGCGCAACTGTCGAGCTCATCGTCCAGCCGGCAATGGTGGCTGCTGCGACCGACCAGCCGGCATGGAAGCTCGGCATCGCGGCGTACACGTTGGTACCGCCGGGCGGGCGTTGACCCAGGTGAACCTTCGCGCCGTTCACGAGATCCACGAATCCGGGCATGGCGCGCGGAGGAGCTACGGGCAGGCTCCAGAAGATGATGAGCCCGACGACGGTGCTGGCCAGCAGGCCGTTGCGCAGCACCACGTACCAACGATGTCGCGACCGCAGCCAGCACAGCACCAGCGCCGTGATCACGAGCATCCAATAGCCCCATTTGTAGATGAAGGACGCGATCGCAGCGAGCTGATGGGGACCTTGGGCCACCCTCTCGTTCAGTGGACGCTCGAGGTCGATGCCCAACATGGCCTCGATTCGCATCACCTCGGACGCGTTTCGCGTCGCTGTCTGGTGCGTGCCCTCTACAGCGCCGCGCAGCAAGAGGTACGCGACGAACCAACCAACGAGCACTGCGCACTGCACGACTGCGTCGGCGATCGGAGCATCTGCTCGAACGAAGCCGCTCGGGCGTCGAGTGCTCGCCACGGTCCGTCCGGAGCAGTGATCGTCGGGGAGTTCGAGACGCATGTTGGTCGTCGTGTCAGCGGCGGGCATGGCCATCGCGGCTGTCGGCGACGCTCAACACCGAGATGCTCACCAGGATCGCGCCCGCGGCCACCCAGGCACACCCGTGGGTTGCTGTCGCTCCAAACACGTCAGCGACGGTCCGGGTCTCCGCCAGGGCCACGATCCCGGCGATCCACATGGTCAATCCGACACCGATGCCCACCCGGGTGGCGGAACGGCGGGAGGTCCCGGCAGCGAGCAGGATCGAGCCGGTCACCAGTTCGACGAGCCCGAGGACGAAGGTGTGGTCGAAGCCAAGGATGCGGAACACCTGTTGGTCGAATGGATGAGGCGACAACGTGCAGCCCATGGCAGTCGCCCCCAAGATCAACAGGACCCACCCGAACACGAGGCATCCGCGCACGGCCTCGCTGGCGGCGCCAGAGCGCGCGCGGATGTCGCTGGCCACCAGGACGCGACGGCCAACTCGAGCATCGGTCCACAGGTCGGTCATCGCATCTCCCTCGCGGTGGTACGCCAGCGGCGTGGACTGAGACCTTGTTCCCGAAGCGGGCGTATCCCAAACATCGCGGCGTGCGGCGACGATGGCCGAAGTCGTTTCGTGTCCGCGAGCCACGGGTACTGCACAGCGTCATGAGCGACGATCCGAGCTTCGATGCGACGGTGGCCGAGGACGCGGCTCCGGGCGACGCGGCTCCGGGCGACGTGGTTCGGGGTGACGAGGTCGTGGAGCTCACCATCCCGCATGACGTCAGCTACATCCGGGTGGCGCGTCTCGCGGTGAGTGGGATCGCGGCCTTGTGTGGCTTCGACATCGACGCAATCGATGATCTGCGTCTTGCGGTCGACGAGCTGTGCGTGTGCTGCGTCGAATGTGGACGCGGCCCGATCGCCATTCGCTTCGCGTGGGACGGTGCCGCGTTGCATGTCTCGGGCTCGTCGTCCACGGGGCCCGACACCGCGACGCTGATCGACGACCGACGCTTCGACCTCACCCACCAGGTCGTGCTGGCTGCCGTGGGTGCTCATCTTCTCTTCGTCGATGGTGACTCGGTCCACTTCTCGTTCTCCAGGCAACGGTGAAGCCGAGCGCGTCGTGAACGAGGAGGACGCAGCTGAAGTGCTCGAGCAGTTTCGCCAGTATCGCCGCACCGGTGATCGCCGACTGCGAAACCAGCTGGTGGAGCAACATCGTTGGGTCGCAGTGCGCTGCGCGAAGAAGTTCGCGCGCCGAGGTGAGCCGCTCGACGATCTGACCCAGGTGGCGCAACTCGGTGTGCTCAAGGCCGTGGAGCGCTTCGATCCGGACTATGGCGTGCGCTTCTCGTCCTTCGCGCTCCCGACGGTGATGGGCGAATTGCGCCGACACTTCCGCGACGCGACCTGGGCGGTGCGCGTTCCGCGACGATCGAAGGACCTCTACCTCGAACTCGATGGAGCCGCTGAGCGGCTGACCCATCGACTGGGACGATCGCCCACCGTCCCGGAGTTGGCCGAGTCGATGCACGTCACGACCGAGGAGATCCTCGAGGCGCGCGAGATCGGTCTCGTGTACCGCACGTCTCGGCTTGGGCAGTCGAACGATGATGAGTCGACGTCGTCCGACCGACACGACATCGCTGACGAAGACGTCCAGCTGTCGACCAGCGAGATCCGCCTGACCGTGCGGAACCTGATGGAGCGCTTGCCTGAACGTGAGCGCACGATCCTGTTCCTGCGCTACTACAAGGGACTGACGCAAGCCGAGATCGCCGAGGAGATCGGCACGAGCCAGGTGCATGTGTCGCGGCTGATCAGAGCGAGTCTCCGATCGATGCAACGCGTCATCGGCGATTCCGCCCTCGAGGTGGAGTCATCATGGGGAGAGCGGGCAAGCGGTGAGGGGGATCGCGTCGAGAGTGATCGCGTCGATGACGGCGGCACCTGAGTGTTGCCTTCGTCTACCGCCGGTCGGTCATACGGGCAGTGCGTTGAGCGTGTAGACCCGGTACGGGCTGCGGAGTACTGGCAGCGCCACGTTGCGGACTGGCGTGCCTCCGGGTGTCCTGCCGCATTCGGAACCACCGTGTGCATGCCCGTGCACGGCCAGGTCACAGCGGGCCTCATCGATGGCTTCGGCCAGCAGCTGGCTCCCGAGGAATGCATACAGCTCCCGCTGTTCGCCGACCAGCGTGTCCGCCACCGGCGAGTAATGGGTGAGGGCGATGCGGATGTCGCAGGACATCGTGGCAAGCGCATCGAATGCCGTTCGCAGCCGCTGGGCTTCATCATGGGCGTGCGCGCTGAACGCCTTCATCTCGGGCTCACCGAAGGGTGCCACCGTGGCTGTTGCGAACCCGCCGCCAAAGCCCTTTGCGCCGGCAACGCCCAGACGCATCTGTCCCACATCCAGTGACGCCGCGTCGCCATCGAGCATGGCGACGCCGATGTCGACAAGGACTCCGGCCACCGCGTCGGCGCTGTCGCTGTGATGATCGTGATTGCCCAGCACAGCGACGATGGGAATCGGGACGGCGCGGAGCCGTTCGGCGAGACGGCTGGCCTCGGCGACGGTGCCGTGGCGGGTGAGATCACCTGCCAGCAGCAACACGTCGGCGTGCTCCTCGATGCCAGAGAACCCGTCTCCGAGCAGATCAGATCCATCGGCGCCGATGTGGAGATCTCCGACGGCGGCGATACGCATCACCGCGGGCTGGCCTCGACGCCGGGAGTGCCGATCACCATCACCGTGGTCTCATCTCGGACGCTCTTCGTGACCCCATGATTGCGCAGCTCGTCGCAGACCACGGCGAGGATGTCGCGCTGTTGCTCGGCAGCACCGACGGTGCCGCGAATGCAGATGATGTCGCTCGTCGGATCGTGGATGACCCGCACCCCGAGTTCGGCGAGCCGATCATCGAGCGCAAGCGCTTCGCGTACGTGCAGGAGTGCGTGTGCGACCACCCCGTGTTCGTCATGCATGGCGTGACCTGATCGGTGCCCCCAGGACCGGCGTGAGCAACGAGGCATGACCGGATCGCGGCTCTTCGTCGTGCCAGATGCCCAGTTCCTGGACGAGCACGAAGAACGAGCGCGCGAAGGGACTCGAGTCGGATCGAGCCCGAAGGCAACCCCAATTGACTTGCTCCCGGAGCGCCCGTGCGATCTCCAGTGCTGGGGCGAAATCCAGATGATGTTCGGTGAGCGAGAGCAGCTTGCTCACCAGGAGATCCTCGACGGTCATGACCGGCATCGTGAGCGCGTGCACACTCATCACATCGCAACGGGCCAGTAGTCGGTCGTCGACGACGAGCCCAGACGGACGGTGGATGAGGTCGATGAGAACGTCGCCGTCGTACGCTTTCACGAGCCAGCCCTCTGGCGGTATCTCGGTGCGGAAGCCGATCTCCTCGAGCGCGGCGAGCGCACGGTCGCAATCGTCCTGGCGGATGATGAGGTCGATGTCCTTCTCCGTCGGCGGACCCCCGCGTGCCCATGCCGCCAACCCACCGGCGAGAGCGAAGGGCACCTGAGCGTCGCGCAACGCGGCCGCGGTGCGCTTCAACGTCATGAGGATGTGCTCAGCCTGTCCGACCGTCATCGTCCATCACCCCGCATCGAGCCAGGCGCACAGCAGCTCGAGCTCAGCCGACATGGAGAACGATCGCTGGAATTGTCCTCGAAACGGAATGCCGTCGGCGTCGACACGTTCGCCGGTGCTCGGTGCCAAGAGCCATCGCGGCGGGTACGTTGCGTTGCGATCCTCGTCGATCATGACCCGCTCCTTGCGTCGCGCCCCGTAGATGCCGGCGAGTGGGGGAGCGCTCGACGACGATGTCGCACTACCCCATTGGTCTCTGGAGCAAACCGAGATCTCATTCGGGTGACGGTGCGCGTCAGGCCGTCGTGTTCGACGGGAAGCCCCCGTCGCGTACGGCGCAGATCGAGCGCGATGCGGCGCTGCGAGGTTCGGACTAGCCGGGCGGTCGGACGGGTAGCAGAAGATCAGCGATGCAGCGACGCATCGAGCGGATCACGTCATCCGATGACCACGTCGAAGGAGAACATCATGGGTGAGCGCATGGATGAAGCCAAGGGACGCATGAAGGAAGCGGCTGGAAAGCTCGCCGACGATCCAGAGCTGGAGCGGCGAGGCAAGGAAGATCGTATGGCGGGCAAGTTGAAGGGTGCGGT
>JBFWVD010000153.1:0-6979 GCA_050246915.1 Acidimicrobiia bacterium
CTAGAACGCTGAAGCTCGCTGCGCGCCCTCGCGTCAAGTCGCCAGCCCGGTCGGGTTTACACCTGGAGAGATCGGGGTACGTGGCGGTGGCAGGCATTCCGGCGTTTGTTCGGGATCGAGGGGGTCGAGGCCAGCAGCCCGCCGCACGGCCCTCTCGGTCCTGGTCTGCTGTCCGACGTCGCCGAGATCACGGCGATCCGTCGGCAGCGGGACCACTGTGTGGTCGTCCTCCCCGACGGTCCACAGCACTGGCATCGGGTGGTCGCTGATTCGTCCCTCCGTCGACAGCGGCCACCCGAGCCACTCGTGCGTTCTCCTCGATTCGCCTCGCTGTCTCGATCGGCGCACCGAAGTGGAGCCAACGTCCGCCGAACGCGATCGACACCACGGCAAACCAGCCCCAACCCATGGCCAGTCCGCCGATGACGTCGGTGAGCCAGTGCACGCCGAGCAGCACCCGCGACGCCGCAACGGCCGTCGCGATCGCCACCGCCGCCGAAGCCAGCGCCGTTCGAACCGGCCAACTGGCGCCGCGTCCGAGGACGAGCGCCACGGATGCGTACAACGCGGCGGCGGTGGCCGAGTGCCCCGAGGGGAACGATGACCCGGAGAAGCCGGTGAGCCGGTCGATGTCGGGACGAGCACGGCCGACCAGGTACTTGGTGGTGTTGGTGATGATCGTCTGACCGATGGTGACGGTCAGCATGAACATGATCATGGAGCGACGTCGATGACGGGCGAACGAGATCGCAGCAGCGATGGAGATGACCACCACACCCCCACCGAAGCTCCCCAAGAGCGAGACGACACGAAGAAGCGAAGTCGATGCGGCGCTGGCGTGATCGGCCCCCCACAACGCCGCCGATCGATCCCATCTGGCGAGCCCCGCGTTCAGTCGGATCATCACTGCGACGAGACCGAACATGGTGGTCCAGACCACCGCAGCGATGACCGCCACGCTCAACAACTCCCCCATCGCCTCACGAGGATCGAGGTGGCCGCGCAGCCAGCGGCGAAACGTCGGCCGAGTGGCTACCTGCTCGGCAATTGTCGTCGCCGACAGGACCGGAGCAGAGGGATCGCGACGACGCGCCGCCATCAACAGCCCCAGAGCGAGGAGCGCTGCGACCAGCGCCACGGCTATGTCAGCGACGATCACCACCATGAACAAACCACCATCATCATCAGATCACCATCTGTTCGTCACAGGGACTTCGATACCACGATGGAGAGCACCGGCGTGCCGTCACCGTCAGGCGCGGCGTGCTCCATGGTGAGCACTGCCTCCTCCCCGCTGAAGTCGAGTTGGGCCATGCCGTTGTGGAAGAACGGACCATCGATGATCTGCCAGCGGCATGCCGCGTCGGGCACTCCACCGAGTCGCTGGAGGAACCGCCCGATCCGACGACCCGCGTTCGACACGGCGAATCGCAACACCCGCGCATCACGGCGGGACAGGGAGTTGCGAATGGGCGACGACACGACCTGATGGACTCTGCTCAGCGACGTGTCGTCCAAGTCGACCTTCGCGCAGTAGCTGAAGTGGATGTCGCCGGAGAGCACCGTGATGCTCGCTGGCGGCGCCGGGATGCTGGCTGGCGGCGCCGGGATGCTGGCTGGCGGCGCCGGGATGCTGGCTGGCGGTCCAGCGGGTGGCGCATCGTGTCGCTCCGACGCAACGTCGCGGAGAATTTCGACCATGCGCACGAACGACCGGTGGAACGCGGCCCAGTCCTCGAGATCGAGCTCTCGTCGCAGATGCTCCGATGCCCACGCGGCGGCCCGTCCCCATCGACCATCGGCGATCGCCTCGTTCCACGCCTGCAATCCATGCAGTCCACCGACGACGAACAACGGCAGCGAAGTGACCAGGATCAGATGCCGGCATGGTTGGCACATCTGTCGCGCGATCCAGTCGAACTCCGCATCGTCGAGCATCGCACGGTGTTTCGGCGTGAGCACCCGACCATTTCGACAATCGGCCACCACCACCCGAACCGGACCGAGATCGCGTGCGTAGCTGAACCGGTATCCGCCCGGCACCGGTGTGAAATGTTCCGACTCCATCGCCCACTGCCGAAGCTCGGCCTCGGCGTCGGGGGTGAGGAGGGCCCGTTCCAGCAATCCTTCCTTGGCGATCTCCTCCGGCGAGAGGTTCCCGAGGTGTTGATAGACCCAGTACGACACGAGGCCACTGACCACGTGGTCGGTCCACCACGGCAGGTCGCGCGCATCGGATACCCACGACTGCGAGATGTTCCAGTCATCGATCATGTCGTGGTCGTCGAAGATCATCGCCGTCGGTACCGTGGAGAACACCCATCGTTCGACATCGGCGCTCCACGCTTCGTGGTAGAGCCACGTGTACTCCTCGAATCCACGAACGATCTCCTCTGGCGGCTCCGCTCCGTCACCACTGCGTGCACGTGACCTCGCTCGGCAGCGTTTGCTCGCCAAACGCTGACGCGTCACCGGAGGAGCATCATCGGCGTAGACCTGATCGCCGGTGAGGATGAGTAGGTCAGGCCATTGACTTGGCGGTTGGGTGAGCATGCGCAGACCGTGAGCACGCAGAGCATCGACACCTATGCCGCGCCTATCGGCGCTCGGCTCCGCGGTCCACGGTGGCTCGTGCGGCGCCGCGCTGCGGCACGAGCCGGCAAGGATCCGCGTCTGGCCATCGGTGCCCAGCGTGCGGATGACCGGGGGTGGGAAACCATCGTTGCGCGGCCACGCCTGCTCACCGTCGAGCCGAACCTCGTAGGTCACAGTTGCTCGGCTCGGAAGATCGTCGACGATGACCAGTGCATAGCAGTGGAACCCCACACGGAAGGTGCGAGTCGAGTAGGCCCGGTCCAGCTGCGCCAGGCACACCTCGACGACACAGTCATCGCTCGTTTCGACCCAGATCGTGGCGTGATGCTCGCCGACGTGGCGCAGCATCGGTCCCAGCACCAGATCGGCGCTCATGTCACGCCCTCACGATCGTCATCAGTTCCGCTCGAGACGACGATGGCGGAAGGTGGCCAGACAGAACGCGCCGTATGCTCCGAACCCGACGCCGACCAGCGCAACGATCGGGCCGCCCCACCAGTGGGTGAGCATGCGTCGCAAGGCTCCATCGAGGCCGGTGGCCTCCTGCGCGTCATAGTTCCACGAGGACCGCAGCAAGAACACACCGACGAGGCCGATGCCGACGCCGCGTCCGATCTCGCCCACCGCTGCGAGCCATTCGAGTGTGGTTCGTTGCGTCGCCGTCATGGTCGACAGGTCCAGCTCATCGTCGACGTCTCGGCGTACGCCCTTCGCAGCTCGATAGATCCCGACTCCGATCGTGATCGCGCCGACGATCCCCACCGCCCATCGGCCAGCGGCGTGTTCCATCAGTCGACGGCTGAGGTCGCTCACCTGCTGGTTGCCATCGGCGCGGGAGTTCGATGATTCGAAGGCCAGTCGCGCCGCGCCCAACCCGAGCACCGCGTAGAGCACGGCGCTCACGATGTACCCGACGCGGTGCAGCCAGGCGTTCGCATCATTGGCGCCCGGCATCGCTGCGCTCAGGAGACGCCACAGCGAATAGGCGAAAAGGCCCAAGGCGAGCATGCCGACGAGCAACGCTCCACCGGTAGCGTGGCGCACTTGGGCCACTGCGCCGGTCGGGCTCGCTTCTCCCTCCTGCGCCGGCGTGTGACTGCGCCAGACCGCCACGGCGAGCACGCCCGCCAAGACATACACGATCCCTTTGGCGAACCAACCCACTCGCAAGATCGCCGTGGCAGTGCCACTGCTGCGTGCCGCCAGCGCCGGATTGTGCCGCACCGAACTCGTCGTGACCATGCGCGCTCCCCTCGCCTCTGCCCCCACCGACGTGCAGTACCCCGACCGCTCAGGCATGAAACGACGCTCACGAACGGAGATGAGACGACGAGACGTTTGCCGGGCAGCGACTCGGGGTACCGACGCGGCCGAGCCGAGGGAGATGATGATGCACTCACCCACAACCTCTGGCGTCGCTGGCGCTTCGGGCGTTGGTGGCGATGAGGTGATCGCCCAGCCCGATCACCAACGATCGGCCCTGCAATCGACGCGGCGGGTCTGGCCCCTCGATCGAAGTGCCGGGACGGCGCTCGTGGTCGCGTACGCCGCCATCTTCGCCGTGCTGCTCTGCGTCGGCATGTTGATCGTGCACGCGCTCGACCACAGCGCTCTGCAGCGCGTGGACGTCCGCATCGCGCACTGGTTCGATGCCCGTCGAACCTCCGGCCGCAACGATGCCGCACAGATCGGCGCCGGCCTCGCCGATGCCTACACGCTCACGCCGGCGGTCATCATCTTGGTGATCGCGTTCGCCATCGTGTGGCGCCGCTGGCACGACTCGGTGATGCTCGCTACGGCATTGCTGCTCGAGAAGGCGCTGTTCCTTCCCGTGAGCCTGCTCGTAGATCGTCCTCGGCCGCCCGTCGTGCAACTCGACGGCAACCCGCCGACTTCGAGCTACCCATCGGGCCATGTCGCGGCCGCCGTCGCCGCTTACGTGTCCCTTGCGATCATCGTCGGATGGCACACGCGAAACCGGGTGGTGCGTGCCGTGTTCTTCACCTTGGCGGTGACGGCTCCGATCGTCGTCGCTGTCGCTCGCCTGCATCTGGGCATGCATCATCTCAGCGACGTCGTGATCGGTGGCGCCGCCGGTCTCGTCTGCGTTCTCGTGACCTTGCACATCCTGCGCAGCTCGGTGTCACGATTGGCCCTGACTCGCCGATCGACGTTGCCTTCGTGTGTGCTCGCACTGGACGTATCGGATCTGCGTGACGACGACCTGGGTCGCACACGATGACCGTCGTCGGCGTCATCGCCCACGAGCGCAAGAGCGTCGGCGGCGGCCTTCCCGAATTGCGGACGAGGCTCGCGGAGCAGGGATTCAACGATCCCTTCTGGCGTCAGGTGTCGAAGAGCAAGCAATCACCGGCGGCTGTGCGGGAGCTCATCGACGAAGGAGTCACCACCTTGTTCACCTGGGGTGGAGACGGAACCGTGCAACGCACGATCGATGCGGTCGTTGCCGCCGGCGCCGGCGACCGTGTCGACCTCGCCGTCGTGCCCGCCGGAACGGCAAACCTGTTCGCCCACAACCTCTCGCTCCCCATCGGTGATGTGGCGGCCGCAGTGGACGTGGGCCTCAACGGACATCGCAGCTGTCTCGACGTCGGCAAGGTCAACGGAGAGCACTTCGCCGTGATGGCCGGCATCGGCTTCGACGCGGCCATGATCAAAGGCGCCGATCGATCGCTGAAGGATCGTGTCGGTCGTCTCGCCTATCTGTGGACCGGCGCGAAGTCGATGACCACCGAGACCACCAAGGTCGTGGTCGAGGTCGACGGCGCGGAGTGGTTCCGAGGCAAGGCGGGTTGCGTCATGTGTGGCAACGTCGGCACATTGATGGGAGGCGTCACGGCGTTCCCCAACGCCAGCCCGTTCGATGGTCGACTCGACATCGCCGTCGTGCAGGCCGGTTCGACCTCGCAGTGGACCCGGGTCCTCGCTCGGCTGGCCGCGGGCGACAGCGTCAACTCGCCGCTCATCGCCATGACCGCCGGTCGCAAGCTCGTCGTGCGTCTCGACGAGGCATTGCCCTACGAGCTCGACGGCGGAGCGCGCGGCACGACGCATCGGTTCAAGGCACGCGTTGTGCCAGGGGCCATCACCGTTCGGACCCCGGTGGACGCGCTGCGCACGCCATGACCTTCCCGCCAACCCGCAGCGCGCACGGCGCCGCTACACGAAAGGACGACAGCACTGTGATCACCGTCGGACTCGTTCTCCTCCTCTTGGGCCTACTCACCGGAATACCGGTGTTGTGGAGCCTGGGGATCATTGCGCTCATCGTGGGAGCCGTGCTGCTCCTGCTCGGCTCCACCGGCCGCGCCGTCGGAGGCCGCCGGCATTACTGGTGAGGCTCGGTGTCGTCGGCATCGCTACACCCGAGCGATCTGGTCCATCAGTGGCACCCGGGCGCCCGCGTGATGACACACACCGACGCCCTCGCTGAGCTGTCCGCTGCCAATGCGGTGGCCTGGTTCGATGACGAGCGCGCCGCAGCGAAGGCGATCGCCGATCTCAGAGCGAGCGAGGGCACCCCAGCGTTCGCTGTCGTCGTGTTCCGCCCGGCTCCCAGCGTCAGCGTCGCGGCGCAGCTCGACCAGCTCCTCACCCTTCTTGCTGCGCCGCCCGTGCGTCGACAGTTCGTGGCGCTGTCGATGGTGTGGGCACTGGCGTTCGGGATCGTCGAGACGATCTCATTCGATGGAACGCATGCCGTCGCCGTGGCCTCCACCGTGTGCCTGCTCCTCGGCGCAGTGGCCGCAGTCCCGCTGGCGGTTGCTTGGCAGCGTCGGCGGTCGAGCCCAATCCCGTCCGAGACCGTGTGGTCGCTTCCTCGCCGGCTCACCATGATCATCGTGCTGGCCGACGATCGAGAGGCTGCGTACTCAGCACTCGAGCGTTGGTGGAACTCGGCGACGATGAGCGCGGTGGTCGACGAGCGGGGACAGCCCTGCTGAGATCCCAGCGCTGCCCCGGTAGTTTCGGCGACCATGGGAAAGTTGCAGATCATCGTCGGCTCGACCCGCGAGACCCGGTCGGCGGACCGAGTCGTTCCGTGGGCAACGCTGCGGGCTACCGAGCACGGAGCGTTCGACGTCGAGCTGATCGACCTCCGGGACTGGCCGCTGCCGATGTTCCAGGAGCATCTCGGCACCATCGGCGACCGCAGCGACCCGACCTACTCCGATCCCATCGTGAAGGCCTGGAACACCAAGATCGCCGACGCCGACGCGTACTTGGTGATCACTCCCGAGTACAACCACTCCATTCCGGGGGTCCTCAAGAACGCGATCGACAATGTGTTCCTGTCCGATGCGATGCGCAACAAGCCGCTCGCCGCGATCGGTTACAGCACCGGTCAGGCCGCAGGCATCCG
>JBFWVD010000154.1:0-6979 GCA_050246915.1 Acidimicrobiia bacterium
CCCGTCGGTGGTGCCGATCATCGGCGCTCGCACGCTGGCCCAAGCCGAGGACAACCTGGCAGCGCTCGATCTGGAATAGAGCCCGGATCTGACCCCACGCCTCGACGCGCTGGCACCCCTCAGGCCGGGGTTCCCCTACGACATGCTCGGCCGCAAGGAGTTCCTCTTCGGCTCCTCAGCGCAGATCATGCCGCCCGACGTGCTGCGGCGATGAGCCGCGACACAGTTGTCAATTCGGATTGACGCAACCGTTGGTCGGGATGATGCGACGTCGGCCGAACAGATCGATGGCCACGCTGCGAAGCGTGGCCATCGTGTTGATCACTTGTAGCGGTAGGTGATGCGTCCGCGGGTGAGGTCGTAGGCCGAAAGCTCGACTTGAACTCGGTCCCCCGGAAGGATTCGGATCCGGTTCTTGCGCATCTTGCCGCTCAGATGACCGAGCACCTCATGGCCGTTGTCGAGGTTGATGCGGAAGTGTCCTCCGCGCAGTGCTTCCTCGGTCCGGCCTTCCAGCAAGATCGCATCGTCTTTCGGTTTCGCCACGTTCAGGTCCCTTCACAGTTCAACCCGCCACGATACGGCGGATTTGACCTGAATGTCAGATCTGCGCTGTGACGTTCGAGAGATCGGGTGGAGTCGTCCTATCGGCCATGCCGGTGCTGTGCATGAGGCTGTGGACATCAGGTGCACAACTGGCCTGCGTTTGGGGACAACTCGGGAATTGAGTGGATAACCATGTGGATTCAAAAATAGTGCTTGACCAGGTGTTTTGTTGGCGCGAGAGTGTCCTCACCGAGCGGGTGTGGCGGTGAAGGAGCGGGAAAGGACCTCGAGCAGATCGAACGGTGAGGGCAGGTCGGTGCAAACCGATCGCCAGTAGCCGGGAGGGAAGCTGAGGGGTCGGCCTCTCGTGACGACACCGAGGCACGTTCGGAAGGACAGAGCAAACCACCAGTTGCCGTATCTCGGTACGGCAGCGACGGTGCGCAAAGGCGTGAACACACGGAAACGTGGAGACACGGCGATGGGCATCCGGGCCAGGTTCGTGTGCGGTTCGCCGCTCGCGGGCTACAGGTTCCGGTTCTGTCGGGGCAACCCGGCAGGCCGAAAACGGGCTTGCCCGCTGACCGTTCGGTCGAGACCGCAAGGTCTCGGGCCGAGAGGCCAACGGGCAAGGAATTGATCGAGCCGAAGGGTAACACCGGCTGTCTCGATCGCGGTGGACTCAGTCCGACCAGGAAGGCCCCGAGAGCAGGGCCGGGCTTGCCCGGACCGCCTCGGGGCCTTCAACTGTTTTGGCCCTGGTGGTTGCGTGACAGATCGAAGGACCATGATCGGTCCATGGGCAGTCCCAACGATCTCGCGTTCCCGGTTGCCGAGCGATGGTTCGAGCGCTGTCGGATCGATGACAGCGTCACCTTGCTCATCGAGCCGTACGTCGACCCAATGGTGCGCTGCAACATCTGGCATGTACGTGGGCGCGAGCGCGATCTGATCATCGACATGGGAATGGGCGTGGTGTCATTGCGCGCAGAGCTCGAGGACGTGTTGGAACGGCCCGTGCTGGCAGTGACGACGCACGGTCACTTCGATCACGTGGGTTCCTGGCACGAGTTCGATGAGCGCCTCGCCCATGGCGATGAGCCCGTTGGCCGAGCTGGATCGCTCATCGGAGACCGACCCCTCGTGACAGCCGACTATCCGCGCGACTTCGTCGAGATGCTGGCAGCGGGGGGGTACCCGCTCGATGAGTACCTGGTGACGGCGATCCCCCATGCCGGCTTCGACGTGCACGACTTCGCCATCGAGTACACAACGCCCACAACGCTCGTCGCCGACGGTGATGTGCTCGATCTCGGCGATCGCTCCTTCGAGGTGCTCCACGTGCCGGGGCACTCGCCGGGCAGCATCGGCCTGTGGGAGGCAGCGACCCGGACCTTCTTCAGCGGTGACGCGGTGTACGACGGTCCGCTTCTCGACGAGGTGGTGGGCGCCGACATCGACGCCTACATCGCCACCATGCGGCGACTGCGATCGCTCCCCGTCGAGGTGGTGCACGGAGGGCACGAAGAGAGCTTCGGTCGAGATCGATTCGTGGCGATCATCGACGGTTACCTCGCGGCACGCGACGGATGACGAACGTGATTCGATGGCGTGATGGACGCTGCGGGGCACAGCACTGGCGGACACGGGGTTGTCGATCACTGGATCGATGAGCTCGACAGCGAGTTGCGCGCCGCTGGCGACCCGGCACGCGCGGTCAACGAGAAGGCGTATCTCAAGAGCGCGTCCGACTTCTACGGTGTGAGCGTTCCCGCCATGCGGGCCATGGCAAAGCGCTTCGCTCGCCTCCATCGCGACATCGCCCACGACGATCTGATCGCACTGATCGAGGGGCTGTGGACTGCGGAGCGCGCGGCACGGCCGGTGCACGAACGGCGACTCCTCGCCGTCTTGCTGGCCGAGCAGCATCTGTCCGTCCTCGACGCCGGGGACATCTCGACGTTCGAGCAGATGATCCGGGAGTCCCAGACCTGGGCGCTGGTCGATGTGATCGCCGCGTCGGTGGTGGGAGCGCTCGTCGTTCGCCACGTCGAGCTGGGCACGGTGCTCGATCGATGGGCGAGCGATGACGACTTCTGGATCCGTCGATCGGCGCTGCTCGCGCTGCTCGGCCCACTCCGGGCCGGGGGTGGCGACTTCGAGCGGTTCGCCCGATATGCCGACGCCATGTTGGACGAGCGCGAGTTCTTCATCCGCAAGGCCATTGGATGGGTGCTGCGGGACACGGCGCGCAAGCGACCCCAGTTGGTGTTCGAGTGGATCGCTCCACGGGCGAAACGGGCATCGGGGGTGACCATGCGAGAGGTGATGAAGTACCTCGATGACGAACAACGGCGTGTGATTTCCGACAGGAGGACGTAACGCCGGGGGCCTTGTCGAGGTGCAATGCCAGGGTGAGACTGCCTGTATCCGACCTTGAGTGAGGAAGCGATGCATCTGCACGAGGCACTGCGGGCGATGCCCAAGGTGAGCTTGCACGTCCATCTCGAAGGCTCGATCCAGGCTGCGACCGTGGTCGATCTGGCGGCCAAGCACGACATCGCGCTGCCGCCCTTCAGCGCACCTGAGGATCTCTACGACTATCCGGACATCTACGAGTTCCTGAAGATGTACGACATTGCCGCACACGCGGTGCTCGATCGTGATGACTTCCGCCGGGTGACCTATGAGACCCTGCAACAAGCGCACGAGCACGGGGTCCGCTATCGGGAGATGTTCTGGAGCCCGAAGGTACATCTCGACGCCGGCATCGCGTATGCAACCGCAGTTGACGGGATCATCGACGGGATGCGCGACGCCGAGCGTGACTTCGGCATCGGCTGTCGCCTCATCGCTGACATCAACCGAATGGAGTCGGCCGAGGACGGATATCGCATGATCGAGGTCGTGGTGGCCAACCCGCGCCCCGAACTGATCGGGATCGGCCTCGACTACGCCGAAGCCGGCAATCCCCCCGAGAAGTTCACCAAGGCGTTCGAGTTGGCGGGTCGAAACGGTCTCCGCAAGACGGCGCACTGTTGCGAGGACGGACCGCCTCAGAACATCACCACCGCTCTCGATGTGCTCGGCGTGGAACGGATCGACCATGGATACCACGTCCTCGAAGATCCGGCCGTGGTGCAACGCTGCGTCGACGACGAGATCGTCTTCACGTGCACACCGGTGTCGACCGCGTGGGTGTACTTCGGTGACGATCTGGCCAACCATCCGATCAAGGAGATGGCGGCCAAGGGCATCAAATTGATGCTCGACTGCGACGACCCGCCCATGTTCGGAACCGACCCGTCGAAGGACTACATCGTGGCCGCCGATCACATGGGGTTCACGATGCCCGACTTCAAGCGGTTCGTCCTGAACGGGATCGACGGTTGCTGGATCGACGACGCCACCAAGGTGGCGTGGCGACGAGAGTGGGGCGCAGAGATCGACGTGCTGGCCGCCCAGATCGACTGATCAGTTCGCCGCGCCGGCTCGACGATCGGCTTCGCGGGCCAGGGCCTTGGCAAAGCCCGACACCGTCTTGCCCAAGAACGCAGCCATCAAGGGAACCCGTGACGAGAACGATCCCGACCAATCGATGGTCGTGCCGTTGGCCTTCTCCGTCAGTACAACCGTTGCCTTGTAGTCCTTGATGGGGAGGAACCCGGACAAGATGATGTAGCCGAAGCGATGCGGTGGTTCGTACTCGACGACCTCCTCGCGCGACAGCGGGCCGAACCTCGGTCCGAACACGCGGATCGCTCCGACACCGTGCGGTGCTGGGTCGCCGGTGCGTTCGTAGCTGCTGCGGCCGATCGTCGAGATCCAGTTCTTCCAGCGCTCGGCGTCGGCGAGCACCTCGAACACGACGCTCGGCGCGGCGATCGACGAGGCAGTCGTTCGGTAGGAGTGGTTCCCCATGAGCGGCAGTCTCGCCGACCCGACGATGGTTTCGAGGCGAGTACGTTGCCGACCATGTTCGAATGGGATGACGAGTGGCTGGCCCTTCACGTCGAGGACGTGCTGGACCCCGATCTCGAGATCGTGGACCCGCATCATCATCTGTGGGTTCGATCGGGTCAGACCTTCTTGCTCGAGCAGTTGCAGCGCGACACCTCGAGCGGCCATCGGGTGACCAAGACCGTCTTCATCGAAGCATCGTGGAGCTATCGCACCGATGGTCCCGAGCATCTGCGATCGGTGGGCGAGACGGAGGCCGCAGCGCAGGCTGCGGAGCGCAGCGCCGAAACCGGCTCGCGCATCGCGGGCATCGTGCCCTTCGTCGATCTGGCATCAGGTCCGCTGGTCACCGACGCGCTCGACGCTCACGCCGCGGCAGCCCATGGGTTGCTACGCGGCGTGCGACACGCCGCGGCGTTCGATGCCGACCCGGCCGTTCGGCGTGCCCACACCCGTCCGCCCGAAGGGCTCATGGGCACCGACGCTTTCCGCGATGGTGTGCGGGCACTGGCCGATCGGGGCCTCACGTTCGACGCGTGGATCTACCACCGCCAGATCCCTGAGCTGACCGAGTTGGCCCGAGCCGTTCCGCAATGCACCATCGTTCTCGATCATCTCGGCGGCATGCTCGGCGTCGGACCATACGTCGGTCGACGCGACGAGATCGTGGCCCAGTGGAAGATCGATCTTGCCGAGTTGGCGAAGTGTCCGAACGTGAACGTGAAGCTCGGCGGCATCGGCATGGTGATGTTCGGGATGGGCTTCGAGCAACGACCCACCCCGCCGAGCAGCGACGACCTCGTGGCAGCATGGGGTGAGCGGATCGCGTACGCCATCGACCAGTTCGGTGTGGATCGGTCGATGTTCGAGTCGAACTTCCCGGTCGATCGTCAAAGTTGTAGCTACCGCACATTGTGGAACGCCTTCAAGAAGATGGCGTCCGGCGCCAGCGACGCCGAGAAGCGCGCGCTGTTCAACGCCACTGCGACGCGCGTGTACCGGCTCTGACGGGTACGTCCAGCCATCGGCTCACCCGATGCGGCGGTTGTAGACCTCGATGGCTTTGGTGGCGTCGCTCTGCAGCGTGGTGACCGCTGAATCAGCAGCGCCCCCGTTGAGCACGGTCTCCATCGCCGCTTCGATGGCGGTGCGCACTCCGGCGTAGTCACCGATGACGGGGCTACCGCCGCCCGGGGCCCGAGGGGCTTGTGCCAGTTGATCGAACGCCACCTTGAAGCCCGGTCGCTCGGCCCACAGTTTCGACAGGGCAGGGTCGGTCGACACCGATGCCCGCGTCGGGATGTATCCGGTGCCGAGCGCCCACGTGATCTGCTGGGCCGGCTCGTTGAGCCACGTCTGGAAGTCCCACGACGCGGCCTTGTGGCCGTCGTCGGAGTTCTTCGCCATCCAGAGCGATCCGCCGCCAACGGTGATGCCGCCGCCGGTCGGTCCGGGCAGCTTCGCCACGCCGATCTCGACGCCGGGGAATCGACCGATCTCGTCGTAGATCGTGCCGAGCGAGGACGAACTCCCGAGCGTCATCGCACTGTCACCGGTGGCCACCGCGAGGTACTTGGCGAGCTCATCGGAGGTGGCCGGGAACACGAGACCTTTGCCGGCCATCTCGGCCAGCACCCCGAACGCCTTCTTGCCGGCATCGGAATCGAACAACGTCTTGGTGGCGCGCGCGGCGCGGCCGTTGTCGTTGTCGACCACGGGTGAGCCCGCCATGGCCATCCACTGCTCGACGATCCACGGATAGGCGTCGAGCGACATGGCCCCCTTCTTCACGACCTTGGCATCGACGAGCTTCTGCGACACGGCGATGAGTTCGTCGAAGGTGGCTGGCGGCTTGTCGGGATCGAGGCCGGCCTTCGTGAACAACGCCCGGTTGTAATAGAGCACGGGGTTGGAGAGCTGGAATGGCATCGTCACCAGCACGCCGCCGATCCGATACTGATCGAGGACCTCGCCGAGGTAGTCACTGGTGTCGTACTTCGAGGCATCCACGCATGCCTGCGCTGGCACCGTCGACTTCGAGTCGACCATGAGCTGCATGGCCGTCTCCTCGGTCTGCATGAGATCGGGGAGATCGCCGCCCCGCAGCGCCGCGATGTACTTCGAGAGGCTCTCGTCGTAGGTGCCCTGGTAGACGAGGCTCACCTTCACCGCGCTCTGCGAGCCGTTGTAGGTGTTCACCAGATCGCCCAGCACGGTGGCGTTCGACCCGCTCATCGAGTGCCACATGGTGATCTCGACCGGCTGCTTCGCCTTCGCCAACGCGTCGGCAGGGCACAACGAGGGCTCAGCAGGCGGTGCGGTGACGGTGGGCCCGGAGACCGATGCCGACGTGGCGCTCCCAGCGGCGGTGGCGGACGTCGAACCGGACCCGGCGGTGGTGGCCGAGCCGGAGTCCGAGCCGCTGCTGCACGCCGCCAACGCGAGGGTCATTGCTGCGGCCAGGGCGACGAGA
>JBFWVD010000155.1:0-6923 GCA_050246915.1 Acidimicrobiia bacterium
TCGTCGTGTGCAGCAGGGGGACTTCGATGATGGCGAGGATCCCGTACACCAAGGTGAAGCCGATGAGGCTGATGAGCACCTCGGTGAGGGTCGTGCCGGGTGAGACGCCAGCGGATGTGGGCATCAACCCGAACACGATCCACGGCTGACGACCCATCTCGGTGAAGATCCATCCGAACGAGTTGCCCAGCAACGGCGTCAGTGGCAACAACAACGCCAGCCGGCCACACCAACGACTCCTGAGCATTCGGCCCTTGTGGAACGCCCACAGCACCCAGAGCGCGGCGAGTGCTGACGACATGCCGACGCCGATCATGAGGCGGAACGTCCAGTACGTGAGGGGGACGTTGGGTGTGTAGTCGCCAGGCCCGTACTTGGCGCTGTAGGCGGCCTGGATGTTGTTGATCCCCTCGATCTCGGAGTGGAAGTCGCCCTTGCCGAGGAACGACAGCAGCCCGGGCACTCGGATGGAGAACAGTTCGTCGCTGCCTTCGAGCGTTCCGACGGTGAACACCGAGAAGCCGGCGTCGCTCTTGGTGTCGTACAACGCCTCGGCGGCGGCCATCTTCATCGGTTGTACTTCGGTCATCACCTTGGCCTGTTGATCACCGGTGCCGGCCACGGCGGCGGCCGCAACGAGCACGACGATGGCGCCCACCTTGGCCGAGGAACGGAACGTGGCGGTGTCGGTCTCGGGATGGCGATGCAGGCGCCACAGCGACACTCCGAGGACGAAGGCGCCGCCGGTGAGGAACGCCGCGGCGATCGTGTGAGGGAACGTGACCAAGGCGACCTTGTTGGTGAGCACCGCCCAGATGTCGGTGAGTTCGACTCGGCCCTTGTCGGCGTTGAACGTGTAGCCGACCGGGTTCTGCATGAAGGAGTTCGCGGCGAGGATGAAGTAGGCGGAGATGAACGTGCCGAACGCCGCCAGCCAGATCGACATCAGATGCAACTTGGGAGAGAGTCGATCCCAACCGAAGATCCACAAGCCGAGGAATGTCGACTCGAGGAAGAACGACAGCAGGCCCTCGAAGGCGAGTGGCGCCCCGAAGATGTCACCGACGAACCGTGAGTAGTCGCTCCAGTTCATGCCGAACTGGAACTCCTGCACGATGCCGGTCACCACACCCATCGCGAAGTTGATGAGGAACAACTTCCCGAAGAACTTGGTGAGGCGGAGGTACTTGAGGTCCTGCTTTCGGTACCACGCGGTCTGGAACCCGGCGACGATGAACGCCAGTCCGATCGTGAGCGGTACGAAGAAGAAGTGGTAGACGGTCGTTACGCCGAACTGCCATCGGGCGACATCCAGTGCATCCACGTGGTCTCTCCGATCCGGTCCGCGTTGCGCAGACCATGGTGGTCGACTCGTGGACGACGTTGTCCGTTCGGGCGAGTCGATAGTTCAGTCGTAACACATGTAACCCTGGTTCCTGTTGATACCCCAGGACGTATGGCACTTCGTGAGTAGGTCATTGGTGTGTGCCACCACCGTCAGATCAGTGCGAGCGCTGAATGACCGGCGGTGTAGACCGCAACGATCACGAGCAGGCCCACGAACCAGCGTTGCAGCGAGGTCGCGTCGCGGGTGCGGCTGAGGCGGCTGCCGATGATCACGCCGATGAGACTGGCCACCGTGAACGGTATGACGGTGCCCCATTCGATCGAGCCAGAGTGCATGCGGGTCGAGAGGGCGACGAGCGAGTTGATGGTGATTACCAACAGCGATGTCCCGACGGCCTCGGGCATGGTGAAGTCGAGAGCGAGCACCAGCGCGGGCACGATCACAAAGCCCCCACCGACACCGAAGAAGCCGGTCAGCAGACCGACGACGGTTCCGGCCCCGATCACCTTGGCGATGGTGATCGCATTGAACTGCAAGGTGGGGCTCAGAGTCGCTGCTGCCGCGCTGAGCGAACGGGGCGAGGGCTGGGACTCGGCGTGCGTTCGGCGCCACATGCCGTAGGCCGCCGCGCCCATCAGGCCGGAGAAGGCGAGGAGCAGCACGTCGGGATTCGCGGCCTTGTTCCACTGCGAACCGAGCAGCGACCCGCCGATGCCGGCGATACCGAACACGACGCCCGCGCCGAGCCGGACATTGCCCGCCCGCCAGTGCGGAGCGATGGCGATCAACGCGGTGATGGCGACGAGCACCAGCGACGTGGTCGTCGCCTGCTTCGGGGTCTGGCCGGCGGCGTACACAAGGGCGGGCACGGCAAGGATGGAGCCGCCGCCTCCGAGGGCGCCGAGTGAGATGCCGATGATGAGGCCGAGCGGAGAGGCGAGGAGCGCGCGCATGGCGATCAGATCACGACGCCGGGGTTGCCGTTGTGGTTGATGACCGGATGTCCGAAGCTCGACCACACGCTCATACCGCCGCGCATGTTGATGGCATCGAAACCCTGCCGGCGCAGCCACGCCGTCACCCGGGCGGAGCGATTGCCAGATCGACACACGCACACGATCGGAACTGTGCGATCGAGTTCGGCGATCCGATCGGGGAGTTGGCTCATCGGGATGTGGATCGCCGAGGGGGCGTGCCCGCTCATCCATTCTTCGTACTCACGGACGTCGAGCAGGACGGTGCCGTCGCCGAGCGCAGCGGCCACGTCGACATCGATCGTCGGGAGCGCATCGGGGGTCAGTTCGGCGGACGAGGTCGAGCGGATCATGACCGGTCTCCCATCGCTGCCGCCGCCAGAGCGTCGGCGCTCTGCGCCATCCACGCCGTATATCCGCCGATCAGATCGGACACGTCCACGAAGCCATGCGCTCGAAGGAGGCTGGCGGCGATCGCCGATCTGTACCCACCGGCGCAGTACACGACGGTGGGCGCCATCTGATCGAGCTCATCGAGGTTGGCGAGCAGGGCCGGAAGGCTGATGACACGAGCGCCCGGGATCACACCCAGTGCTGTCTCGCCCGGGTTGCGGACGTCGATGAGGGTGAGCTGATCGATTGTGGCGAGACGCTCGGTGAGGGTGGTGACCGAGAGCCGCGACAGCCGCTCGACGTACTCGGGATGCTCCGTGAACGCGGTGATGGGGTTCGACAGCGCGCCGAGGACGTTGTCGAAGCCGATGCGAGCGAGGCGCACCATGGCTTCGCCTTCGTGGCCGCGGTCGGTCACCAACACGATCGGGGTGCCGGGGCGCATCACCTCGCCGGCGTACTCGGCGAAGCGTCCGCCGAGCCCGATGTTCACCGAGCCGCGCGGATGGCCGGCGGCGAAGGCCATGTCGTCACGGGCATCGATCACCACGGCGCCACTGCGTTGTGCATGGAGCACATCGGTCAGCGACAGCTCGGCCACCGGCGCCTCGTCCTCGAGGAGTTGACGCTGCTCGCGGTTCCGGTTGGCGGCAAAGGAGAAGTACAACGGGGCGACGCTCTGGCCTTGGGTCACAGCGTCGACGAACTCGTCCTCGGACATCGGGGCCAGCGCGTAGTTGGTGATGCGCTGTTCGCCGATTGTTGACACCGTCTCGGTGGAGAGGCTCTTCCCACATGCCGAACCGGCACCGTGTGCGGGGTACACGCGAGTCGCGTCTGGGAGGGTGAGGAGCTGCTCGTGCAACGAGTGGTACAGGTGCCGGGCAAGGTTGTCGGCGGTGACGCCGACGGAGGCCAACAGATCAGGGCGGCCGACATCGCCGATGAACATGGTGTCGCCGGTGAGCACGCCGAACGGGTTGGACAGATCTGCGGTCGGAGAGACCACGATGCTGATCGACTCCGGTGTATGACCCGGGGTCTCGCGGACCTCGAGCGTCACCTCACCGAGGCTGATGCGGTCGCCGGTGCCAAAGGTCTCGATCGGGAACTCGGTGCGACCAGCGGCGGCGCGGCCATAGGCGATGGTGGCCCCGGTGAGTGCAGCAAGCTCGAGGTGTCCGGAGAGGAAGTCGGCGTGGAAGTGGGTCTCGATCACCTTGGTGATACGCAGTCCATTTGCCCCGGCGTCGGCGATGTAGTCGGCGACGTCACGCTGCGGGTCGACCACCACGGCAAGTCCGCTCGTGGTGTCGCCGATGAGATAGCTCGCGTGTGACAGGCAATCGAGGTAGTACTGGCGGAAGAACATCTGGTCCAGCCCCTTTCAGTCATCGGGTGCAACATACCCCATGGGGTATCTATTCCCGGGTGTGTCAGCTGGTCGGCCCGCGCTCGATGCCACTCGAAACGATGGCGTCGTACTCTGCTTGGGTGATGTGGGTCGGTGTGTAGGTAGCGCCGTCGTTCGCGAGTTGTTTGACGAACGCCCGCAGGTGGTTGCGCGAGCCCTTCTCCAAGTTGGTGTAGACCAGCGCGATGTCCGGCGTCGGGGTAGCCCGATCCTGGAGGTCGGCGATGTCGAGGTCCTCGATCGTTGCGCCGACCGTGAGTGCATCGCTCATCGACGTGCTGCCCTGTGCGACGAGCGTTGCGTACAACAACTGGATGTCAGGATTGGTGAAGACCCCGACGGCGGTGCCTGCCGCTGGGTCGCTCAGCCCGTAGCGGTCGAGCAGCGCCTTGACCGCGGCGGTGTGTGTCGCCTCGGCAGCCGCGATGTTGTCGAATGTCTTGATGTTCCACTTCGCGCCGAGGGTCACGTACACGTCGTGGGCGAGCTTCTCTTCCTCGCGCATCCAAACCAGGCCGTCCGATTCGGCGCTCGTCAATATGGCTTTCGGTAGAGCATCGAGCTGTGACTGCAGCGTGCCGGACGGGACGTCGGTGACTCCGTTGCTGTCGACGGTGACACCGTTGCCGGCTCCATTGCTGCTCGTCTGGCCGTTGCCGTTGCCGTTGCCGTTGCCGTTGCCGTTGCCGTCGTCTGAGCACGCGGCGAGGCCGAGTGCGATGACTGCGAGCACTGCTAGGGGGTGAATCCTGCGATTCCGTGGGTGGTCCATGAGAAACCTCCTGATACCCCATAGGGTATGAGGAGGAGGCGATACGTGCTACCGCCGAAAGTCACCGAACGTCCCGACTCGGCGATGTCACACCAGTGTCAGTGCTGTCGTGCAGGTGATCACGCGCCGGCCGAACTGACCCCTGGGCGAAGTGACTCAGGGGTTCAGTGACTGGACCGGGAGATCGAACCAGCGAAGGTGTTCGAAGTCCTCGGAGAGTGCACCAATCCGGTCGGTCGCCTCGGCCCACGCGCGCGCAGCACCGAACTGCCGGCGGGCCTCGGCGAGGTAACTGGCCAGCGCTACTTCAGGGGCCCGCGTGTGATCGATCGATGGGCGTCGCAGTTCACCGGTTGCTGGGTCGTAACTGAGCTGGGACAGTCGCAGCGTCGGTTCGCTCGGTCCGTTGCGATGGCGCCACAACCCCGTGACCGGATCGAAGCGATAGTCGGGGAGCAGCTTCCATCCGTCGGTGGCGATGAGATCCACCGCGTCGACGATGTACTGGAAGACCGTCTCGGAGATGAAGTAGTTGAAGCTGACGCGGGTCCAACCGGGTTTGATCCCCTCACATCCGTGGGCGATCTCGTGTTCGAACTCGTGCGAGCGCTCGAGGTCGATGCCGAGCAGTCGATGGCCGTATGGCCCGGCACATGAGCAGCCACCGCGTGACTGGACGCCGAACAGATCGTTGAGAAGAGCCACCACGAAGTTGTGGTGCAGATAGCGACCGCTCGGGCCCTTCACGACGAACGACACGATCGAGAGCCGCTCGGCGTGGGTGTTGCCGAGCACCTCGATCGCAGGGTTCATCGACCACCTCGCCACGGCGCGGTGCCAGTAGGACTCCTCCCGTTGCCGGATCGTGGTGGTGCCCACCGCCTGCTTCAACTGGAACACCAGCCCGGCGCGGATGGATTCGACGATGGCAGGAGTTCCGCCCTCCTCTCGATGGATCGGATCGTCGAGATAGCGGTGCTCGGTGGGGTTCACATAGGCAACGGTGCCGCCGCCGACGACGTCGGGCACCCGGTTGGTGAGCAGCGCCCGACGCACCACCAAGACCCCCGGCGTCCCCGGACCGCCGACGAACTTGTGCGGGCTCATGAACACCGCATCCTTGTGCCCAAGGCGATGCGCTGTGCATCGGGAATTCATGTCGATGTCGACGTATGGCCCTGCGGCAGCGAAGTCCCAGAACGACAGCGCGCCGTGACGATGGAGCAGATCGGCGATGGCGCACGAGTTCGACAAGATGCCCGTCACGTTCGAAGCGGCTGAGAACGAGCCGATCTTCAGCGGCCGAGACGCGAACGTGATGAGCTCGGCCTCGAGCTGTGTGAGGTCGATGTGGCCAGCAGCATCTTCGGGAATGGTGATGACGTCAGCGATCGACTCCCGCCATGGCAGTTCGTTGGAGTGGTGCTCGAACGGGCCGACGAACACGACCGGCCGCTCGGTGGCCGGGATCTGCTGCGAGAGGTGGTACCGGTCATCGAGGTCGGCGGGAAGCCGCAGGTTCATGATGCCGATGAGTTTGTCGATGGCGCCGGTTGCCCCCGAGCCACAGAAGATCACACACGTCTCGGCATCGGCGCCCACCGCCTCCGCGATGATCTGGCGCGCGTCCTCGCGTAGCCGGCTGGTTTGGAGCCCGGTCCCGGATGACTCGGTGTGGGTGTGGGCGTAGCGGGGCAATACCTCGTCGCGGATGAAGTCCTCGATGAACGTGAGTGCCCGACCCGAGGCGGTGTAGTCGGCGTAGGTGATGCGGTGCGGGCCGTACGGGCCGTCCAACACTTCGTCGTCACCGATCACCGATTCGCGGATCCGTCGCAATATCGGAGGTTCCACGATCTCGGTCACGATGCGAACCCTAATGACGACGTCACGCCGGTGTCTCGGGATAGCGGTTGCTGTGCCCGGGTCTTGTGGCCACCGCTGGACGCAGCGATCGTTGAGGCCGTCACGCGATCGTCACCTGAGGGTGGCAGCATACGCGCATCGACCGGCGATGGTGTC
>JBFWVD010000156.1:0-6882 GCA_050246915.1 Acidimicrobiia bacterium
GTTCGTGCCCGTGGATCCGCCCAGTGCGCCGTGGCGTCCATACGGCGACGGTGCGCGGCTGTTGCCGCATGACGCCGGCACCGACGGGATGACGCTGCTGGCGTGGCGCCGGACCGGCCTGTGAGCTTTGCGGTCCTCCCTGGTCTTGGGTGATCAGCGTTTGGGTCGGTATCCGATGGGGAACCAGGCCAGGATGGGCTTTGATACGCACTGGAGTTCCCAATTCCATAGTGCGAGACCAAAGATCTCGTTGGAGGCTGTCGAGGCATGGCAGACCTCGTTTCCCGGGACCATCGGCCCTTTGTCGTGGCCGCGAATGCGACGAGGCTGAAGTGTGTGGGTGAACGCAATGCGAGTTGACAACGGCGTCCGCCGTGGATGTCGGAGAGGAGCGGAGATGCGAACCTGGCGATCGAACCTCCCCGCGATGGTGCTGCTCGTCGTCGTAGCAGCGTGTGGCGATGATGGTTCGAGCGGTTCGGGCACCACCGCGTCGAGCGGTGCGACGACGACAACGAGCAATCCCGTGTCCACGAGCATCGCGGTCTCCACCAGCGCCGCGCCGAGCACGACGATCGCGCCGCCGGCCCAGCAAGCCATCTGGCCCGCGGCCGACGTGGTGTTCACCACGCCGGTCGAAGCGGCGGAGGACTTCGTGCGTCGTGCGATCGGTGTCGAGCCGGTGCTCGGTGAGTTCCAGGCCGGCGACTCACGCAGTGGTGAGATCGAGGTCGTGTTCCGCGGTGAGAGCGGCGACGCGGGGCCGATCGTGCGAAGCCGGTTGCTGATGCGCCAGTTGGGGTCGAGCAACGGTTGGTTCGTTCTGGCAGCGGTGAACGACTTCGTGTCCATCGATTCGCCCGACGCCTCGGCGACGGTGTCCGCGGGTCGACTCGTGGTGAGTGGTGTCGGTCGCGGGTTCGAAGCGACGCTCAACATCACCACGTTCGCGGCGGGGTCCATCGATCGATCCTTCGGCACCGCGATCGCCATGGGTGGGGCCTATGAGAAGCCGGAGCCGTTCAGTGCCACGGTCGATCTCACCGGCGCGGCGCCCGGCGACGTGGTGACGATCGTGGTGCGCGGTGCCACGGGCGTCGAGACCGACCCTGGTGAGTTCGCAGCGATGGCGGTTGTGATCGGCCGATGAGCGGTTCGTTGGACCTCTGGGATCGCCGGGTCCAACGCAACCGGTGAGGCCGTACGCTGCGGTCATGACGTCGCCCGACATCCCGACTCTGCCCGCCACCGGCCTGCAGGCCAAGGTGCTCACCGTGTCCGACGGTGTCGTCGCCGGGTCCCGACAGGACCGCTCCGGCCTCGCTCTGGTCGATCGGCTCCAGCAGGAAGGCTTCGAGGTCATCGAGCACCGGGTGGTGTCCGATGGTGTGGAGCCGGTGGCCAGTGCCCTGCGTGCCATGAGCGATCAGTTCGCCGGATTCATCATCTCGACCGGTGGCACGGGCTTCGCTCCGAGAGATCTGACCCCGGAAGGCACGGCACGCGTGATCGAGCGCGAGGCCCCAGGTCTCGCCGAGGCCATGCGATTGGTGAGCCCCCTCGGCCGGTTGAGCCGCGGCATCGCCGGCATACGCGGCCATTGCGTGATCGCCAACGCACCAGGATCACCCAAGGGGTGCGTCGAGCAACTCGACGCCATCATCGACATCGTCCCGCACGCGCTCCGGCTCCTCGCGGAAGCGCCGACCCAGCACTGACCCAGCGCCGACCCAGCACTGACCCAGCGGGCATCACCCACGATCGCTCTGGGGGCTGGGCGAGCCTGCCCCGTACACTCGGCCCGTCATGTTGCGTCTGGTGCTTCCCAAGGGCTCGCTCGAGAAGGCCACCTTCGATCTGTTCGAAGCGGCCGACCTCCCGATCAGCCGGTCTTCGTCCGTCGACTACAAGGCCACCATCGCCGACCCGCGGGTGGCCGATGTGCGGATCCTGCGACCGCAGGAGATCCCCACCTACGTCGCCGAGGGATTGTTCGACGTGGGAATCACCGGTCGGGACTGGATCGCCGAGACCGGCGCCGACGTCGTGAGCCTGGGTGAGATGCGGTACTCCAAGGCCACCAGCTTGCCCATTCGGGTCATCGTCGCGGTGGCCGGGGATTCACCGGTGCAACGTGTCGAAGACCTGCCACAGGGACTGCGGGTGTCGACGGAGTATCCCGAGCTGACCCGCAGGTTCTTCGCCGAGCGGGGCATCGACGCCGACATCCGGCTGAGCTACGGCGCCAGCGAGGCCAAGATCCCCGACATCGCCGATTGCATCGTCGACATCACCGAGACCGGCCGTGCCCTCAAGGCCGCGGGACTCAAGATCATCGACACCATGCTCACGAGTTACACCGAGCTCGTGGCCAACCCCGCGGCGTATGCCGATCCGGAGAAGCGCAAGGCCATGGTGCAGCTCAAGACCATGCTCGATGGTGTGCTCGACGCTCGCGGCAAGGTGATGCTGAAGCTGAACGTGGGCGATGCCGATCTCGATCGCGTCATCGCATTGCTGCCGAGCCTGAAGAGCCCGACAGTGTCGAAGCTGTTCGGAGACGGTGGCTACGCGGTCGAGACCGTGGTGCCCAAAGCAACCGTCAACGTCCTCATCCCCGAGTTGCTCGATGCTGGTGCCTCCGGGCTCATCGAGCTCCCCATCTCCAAGATCATCCCCTGAGGTCGTCGAAGTGTTCGCAGGTCTCGAGATCACGGGCGTCGTGACCGAGTGGGATGAGCCGCGAGGGATCGGCGTGATCACCGGGGACGATGGCACGCAGTATCCGTTCCACTGCACCCAGCTGGCCGACGGCACGCGGTCAACCAAGGTTGACACAAACGTCCGTTTTCAGGCGCGTCCGTGGCATCAGGGTCGCATCGAAGCCGTCGCCATCTGGCCGCGTTGATCACGCAACTCCGGTTGCCTCGCGGCAGAACGCGCCGGCAGCGGGTGACAACGCTGATCGGCGATGCACCAGACACAACTCGGTGGGCTCCAGACCGCTGATCGGGCGGCTCCAGACGCGTCCGGCGTCGACGGCGGAGGCGTGGGCCGCTGAGGTCAGCGCCACCCCGACGCCGAGCCGAACGAGTTCCAACGTCAGATCGTGGCTGGCGCACTCGACGACGACGTTCGGCACCAGCTCCTGGGAAGCGAACAGCCGGTCGAACTGTCGGCGCGCCGGTGACGACGCTGGTGGTGCGATCATCGGCAGCTCGGCAAGGTCGGCCAAACTCAGCGGACCCGTCGAGGGTTCGGTGTGTGCCGACCCGACGACCATCACGTCCTGACGAGTGATCGCGATCGACACGAGGTCGAGCGGGGCGAGCGAGCTGCGCATCAGCGCGACGTCGGCTTCACGGCGTCGAATCTGATCGGCCACTTCTCCATCGCCGGCCGGATCGCCGATGGTGAGCCGCACGGCGCGATGTCGTTCGTGGAACGGAGCGACGATCGCCGCCAGTTCGAGGGCCGCGAGCCGAACCGACACCACGTGCAAGGTCCCGACGATCATGCCCCGCACCTCTGCCACTGCGGCGGCCGCTCGATCGGCCTCGGCCACCGCGGCGCGGGCCGGGGCCAAGAGCGCTTCGCCGGCCGGGGTGAGGGCGACCGCCCTCGGCCTGCGATCGAACAGCGCCGTTCCCAGTTCGGACTCCATCCGGGAGATCACGTACGACAGCGACGGCTGGGTCATGTGCATGGTGGCGGCCGCCCGCGTGAAGGTCCCGTGCTCGGCCAAGGCAATGGCGCACCGGAAGTGGTGGAGGTCCACGGCAGGCACCCTACCTCCCCCTATAGAATCTCTCTATAAGGGCATGTCGATGATTCTGTTTGACCTCTCGGGTGTCGCGTCGTTCAATCGGTCCATGCTCGAACTGGATCTGCTCAGCCCCACCATCGGCGCCGAGGTGCGCGGCGTCGACCTGGCCGACACGCTCGACGACAAGACCGTGCTGCAGCTCACCGAGGCGCTGGTGGAACACAAGGTGCTGTTCTTCCGGGATCAACACATCACCCAGGCCCAGCACATCGCCTTTGCCGCGCGCTTCGGCGCCCTCGAGGTGCATCCCTTCAGCCCGCACCGCGAGGGCTTCCCGGAGATCATGGTGCTGAGCCACGGTGAGGCCAAGATGCCGGTCGGATCGATCGGCGAGAACGTGTGGCACTCCGACGTCACGTGGCGCGAGATCCCGTCGATGGCTTCGGTCCTGCGGGCGGTGGTCGTGCCCGAGATCGGTGGGGACACGTTGTGGGCTGACATGTACGCAGCGTTCGAGGGCCTGAGCGATCGCCTGCAGCGTTACGTGGATGGCATGACGGCGCTGCACGACTTCATGCCATCGTTCGGCCCGTTCATCCCGAAGGACAAATGGGCGGAGATGCGCGAGCGATTCCCTGTGGTGGAACATCCGGTGGTGCGTGTCCATCCGGCCACCGGCCGCAAGCTGCTGTTCGTGAATCGCTCCTTCACGACACAGATCGTCGGGTTGCCACGCGAGGAGAGTGACGCGCTCTTGAGCTATCTGTTCGCTCAGGCGGCGCGACCGGAGTACCAGTGCCGGTTCCGTTGGCGGAAGGACTCGATCGCCATGTGGGACAACCGGGCCACGCAGCACTACGCGGTCAAGGACTACTGGCCGCAGCAGCGCACGATGGAACGTGTCACCATCATCGGGGACCGACCCGTCTGAACGCGCTCCCAGGTGCGGTCGTTCAGGCCAACGCCGCAGCGATCTGGCGGAACATGAACCACACTGCGAACGCGATCAGCAACGCACCGAACGCGCGCCGCAAACGGGCCCCGGAGAATCGTCGTGACAACACCGATCCCACGCGTGTGCCGGGGATCATCCCTGCGGCGAAGAGCCCAGCGATCTTCCAATCCACATCCCCGGCCGCGGCGTGGATGGTGATGGTCGGCACGGTGAGCGCGGTGGCCACCATCAAGCTCGTCCCGGTCGCCAGATGGATGTCGAGTCCGATCGCGAGCAGGAACAGCGGGACCAACAAGAACCCGCCGCCGTTGGCCAGCAGGCCCGCCAGGAACCCCACGGCGGCCGCAGAGCCAGCCAGCAGGAGCGGCCGTTCGTGACCCCAACCGTCGTGGTCGCCCAACGGCACCGGTCGCAGCACGCGCCAGCCCACGATGGCCAGCACGACCGCAGACATCTGCACGAGCAACGGCCCTCCGAATCGGCTGCTCATCGCCGCTCCGAGCGCAGCCGCGGGTAACCCCGCGGCAATGGTGCGCTTGGCCACCCACCAGTCGATCCCGCCGTGGCGGGCGTACGACGCAGCCCCGATCGCCGAGCCGGGGAGCATCGCGGGCAGCGGCCCCACGACTGCCGCCATCCCCGGCACGCCGAGGAGGGCGAGGACCGGTGTCGCGAACGCCGAGCCCACGCCGAACAGCCCGTACAACGCCCCGATGAGCAACCCTGCGAAGGGCACCGTCGTCGACACGAAGTTCACGATGTGATGGGACACCGATACGAACCATTCGTCAAAGACGAAGATCCACTTCAATCAATAGGATGCACCTATGGATCTTCGTCAGTTGGCGCACGTCGTTGCCGTCATCGAGCACGGTGGGTTCACCAAGGCCGCCGCGGCGCTACACATCGCCCAACCGTCGTTGTCACAGTCGATCGCTGCGCTCGAACACGAGCTCGGTGTGCTGCTGTTCGATCGGATCGGCCGGGGAGTGCAGCCCACAGCCGCCGGACGGGCGCTCTTGGAGCCGGCTCGCCAGGCCCTGCGCGATATGGATGTGGCCCGAGCGGCGGTCGCTGCAGTCAGCGATCTGAGCCGAGGCCACCTGGACCTGGTCTGCCTGGCGACCTTGGCCGTCGATCCGGTCGCCGATCTGGTGGGGGACTATCGCCGTCGCCACGGCGGCGTCACCGTCGCTCTGGCCTCGCCCGAGGACGTGGCGTCATTGGAGAAGATGGTCCGCTCGGGGGCGGCCGAGATCGGTATCACCGAGCTGGGTCTCAGCGGCGGTGACTTCGTCGAGATCGAGATGGCCGCGCAGCGATACGTGGCGTTGATGCCGAGTGATTGGTCCCAGGTCGAGTGGTCCAAGAGCGATGCGGCGTCGCTCGCGTCCCTGGCCCGCCTTCCTCTCATCACCACCCCACCCGGCACCTCCACGCGCCGCTTGGTCGACGCGGCGTTCGAGAAGGCTGGGCACCGTCCCACCGTTGCCGTCGAGACCGCCCATCGAGACGCCATCGCCGCGTTGGTCCGCTCCGGCAGCGGCTACGCCATCGTGCCCAGGAACGTCGCTGAGCGAAATCTCGACCCAGCGGTCCGCATCGTGCCCATCCGCCCGGCGATCACCCGGCGGGTCGGGCTCGTGCACCGGTGGGCGCCGCTGTCGCCAGCGGGACAGGCGTTCATCGAGCTCATCGCGGCCCGGCCGCACCCCGCTCGCCAATAGGGTCCGGCTCATGGATCGAGCGTTGACCGATGCCGAGCAACGCATCGTCGAGGTCATCGAGATGCTCGGCGAGGGTGAGGTCGTGAGCTACGGCGACATCGCCCACGATGCCGGGTTGCCTCGCGCGGCCCGGCTCGTCGGCCGGGTGTGCGCCACCGTCGAGGGGCTGCCATGGTGGCGGGTGGTCAACAGCGTCGGACGGCTGGTGCCGGGCAACGAGATCGAACAGACACGACTACTGCAGCTCGAGGGCGTGCGGGTCGTGGGGAACAAGGTCCGCACCGCTCGCTTCACCGGATCGGGTGCCCGCAGCAACCGACGTTGACGCCGTACGCCGCTGGGTGTCAGGCGGCGTGGGACGCCTTGATCTGCACGAACGCGAGGCGGATCTGCTGGAGTGCCTCCGTGAGGGTCTGGCCCACATCGCCGAGCCG
>JBFWVD010000157.1:0-6505 GCA_050246915.1 Acidimicrobiia bacterium
TTGAGGGTCTTCACGCCGTAGAAGCGGGTCTTCGGCTTCGGGAAGACGATGTCGACCTTCGGGGCGTTCGGGTCGCGCTCGGTGCCGCCGCCGTGCTGCTCCACCAGCGCTGCGAGTTGCTCCTCCGGCGACGTCTTCGGAGCCGACTCCTCGTCGATCTGCTTGGACGCGACCTCCGGCTTGACGAGCAGGAGCGTGTCGGTGGTGGCCGGCGGGAGTGACTTCCCGTCGGTCGTTGGAGCCCAGAGCCCGATATAGCGGCCGGTCGCCTCGTCGTAGCCGGTGGCGAGCGCGAAGGCGTCGGTCTGCCAGATCATCGGCATGTCGACGATGCCCTCGTTGAGGACCTTCCGGTCACGCAGCCGCGGCATGTAGGGGTACTGCGAGTACAGACCCCACAACGCACCGAGAGAGACGTGGCCGTCCTTCCAGATCTGCGGCACCTTGCTGATCGCCAACCGGATGGTGGCAGCAGCCTGTCGAGTCGAGAGGTCGCCGTCGTTGCCGAGCCGGCGCGAGACCCGCTCGGCAAGTGATTCCGACTGGCCCTCGACCTTGGTTTCGCGGATGAGGAACGGCGAGCTCGGGTCAGGCTGGGTGGGCACGAGCGCCCAAGTGAACGTCTGCAACAGGCGCGCCGTCACCGTCTGGTCGGCCTGGTCGCGGCGCTGCGCGGCTTGGTTCTTCTGGTTCTGGGTCAGGTCGAGGTCGGCCTCGTTGTCCAGGACGTGCTTCCACCCGAGATAGTCACGGGTCGCAGCGTTGAGCTCTTCGAGCCGGGCCTCGTCGGCGGCGAGGTAGACGACCGTGTTGCGGTTCGTGCGGTTGGCGCTACCACGCTGCTCGGTGGCCTTCTGTGCGAACGCCTTGGCCTCCGAGTCGGTCTTGCCCTTGTGCGCGACCTTCGGGTGAAGGATCACCAACCGGGCCTCGTCGGTGTCGGGGATGTCGGCATTGGACTCGGGGCAGACGTGAACACCAGCGAAATCACCGCGCGTACGGCCCTGGCCCTGGAGTCGTCGGACGATCTCGGCCCACACGTCCTCCTTGTGGAGACGCTCAGCCTGGTCCTTCGCGGTGCGCGTGATGTTGGGCTGGAGGTCGTACCAATACTTGCCCGAACCGGAGTAGAAGTACGTCGCACGGTCCCCAAGTTGCGTCAGCGCGGCGTGGAAGTTTCCCGGCACGTCCCCCGGAACAGCGGTGCCAAGGAACACGCGCTGGGTGCCGATGCCCTTGTGGGTCGAACCCGGCGCGATCGTCGGAGCTGCACCGAAGAACACCGTGCGAGCCAGTCGCTTGGTCAGCGCACGCTGACCAAAGAGCGGCTTCTCCTTGTCGATACGTCCCGGCTCGGAGTTCGGTCCATCGACGTCTGCGTCGATGATCGTCTTCCACGAGTCCTGGAGATACTGCGTCAGTTCGGCGTTCACGTTAGCCGTGGCGAGCGGGATCGAGCCGGGCATGATCAACGGTGAGGCGTCCTCGCCCGTCCAGAGCGCGTGAATGACGGTGCTCATCAGCCGCAGCACACCTCGGGTGCGCTGGAACCGCTCCAGCGACGACCACTCCTCGTAGAGGGTGTCGAACATCTCCGGGTGGATCGGGTAAGTGCGCTTGATCCTGTCTTCGTACGTCGCGTCGCGGGCCTCGCGGGGGAAGTCGTCGGTGTACTTGCGGTACATCTCGACGTACGCCCGGGCGGTCGCGCCGATGGACGCGAGTGCGGCGGCGTCGGCGTCCTTGAAGAGACGCTGCTTGACGATGTGGTACGCCTCGTCCGACGAGGCAGGCCGCCATTGGTCAGCGACACGGCGCACGACGTTCTGGAGTCGCTTGAGTGCTTCGAGTCCGTTGGCGCCGCCGACTTCCTCGGCATTGCCGGCGACGATCTTGTCGCCGCTGTCGCCCGACTCCGATGCCGGGATCGAGATGGCGAGCAGGACACCGGAGGTGCCCTTGGCTGCCTCGGTCAGTGACTGGGCGAAGGTGAACTGGTCATCGAAGGTGCCGCCCGCGAGGTCGTCACGGCCAACAAGGGAGCGGGCGTAGGCGACCCATTCGTCGATGAGGATCACGGCGGGTGCGTACGTGCTGAGCAGCTCGTGGAGCTTCTCGCCCGGATGGGTGCGGTCGGCGTCGGACTGCGCGATGAGCGCGTACGCATCCTTTCCGCCGAGCTGCCAGGCGAGCTCGCCCCAGATGGTGTTGACCTGGGTGCCGTCGTCCTTCAGCACGCCTGATGGGCTGAAGTGGTTGCCGACGATCGCAACGCGGTTGACCTTGTCGCCCTTGTAGCCGCTGGCCAGCAGCAACTCCTGCGTTGCTTGTGGGTACCGGCCGACGGGGAGTCCTGCGGCGACGTGCCACAGGGAGAGCATCGAGTGGGTCTTGCCGCCACCGAAGTTGGTCTGGAGGTTGATGACCGGCGATGCGTTGTCGTCCCCGGACAGTCGACGCACAGCGCGACTGATCAGGTCGCTCAGACCCTCGGTCAGGTAGGTGCGCTTGAAGAACTCGACCGGATCGGCATAGTCAGAGTCTGCTTCACCGCCCGTGGCGACCTTGTACAGGTCAGCCGCGAACTCCGACGCGTGAAAGTTGCCCGTGGCGACGTCGTCGTGGGGCTGCAACACCTCGCGCCACGGCCTAAGACCGCCGATGGCCTCTGGGTTGTCGACCGCAGCCTTGAGAACCTTCTTGTCGTCACGATCGGCGGTGACTCGGCGCAGGTTGAGCCGGATCGACTTCACCTGATCCGCTTCGGCGGGCTTGCCGAGCAGCGTCATCAACCGTTCGGCGGTGTCCAGCGCTCGGTAGGCATCATCGTCAGTGAAGGAACCGTTGTGCGCCCAGGTGTTCCGAGCGTTCTTGAGCTCAGTAGCGAACGCTTCGCCGACGCGGCCGAGCGTGTCGGAGAACGGATACCACCGAGGCTTCACGTTGGTTGTGATCGAGGTATCGGTGAGCATCCTCAACTGTGCCGACGGGTCCAGAGGGTCGTAGACCCGGCCCGTGTCCCCATCGCGCGCCTGAATGAGCTTGATCCACTCCGCGCCGACCGCCGGGTCAACGGCGCCTATCACCGACGCGATGTAGTCGTCCAACGCGGGAGCGATGGTCTCGAACATCTTGCCGACGCGGTCACGGTTGCTGACTGCCATGTCACTCGTCCTCGTCGAAATCGAAAGCGCCCTGAGTAGCGGCGGTCTTCTTGGCCTCGCGCGCAACCTCAAGGATCTCGGGCCAGCTCGTCACCAACCTGTTGAACGACAGCGCGTCCTTGGTCCAGCCATTGCTCTCAGCAACACGGAACAAGAGATGCGCGAGTTCCTTGACAAGATCGGCGTCAACCGCGCCGTCCGGCCGACTGAGTGCTGCCTGGAGGAAGTCGCCCGCCGGTGCGATACCGTCCCGCTCCAACACCTTGATCAGATGGTGCAACGCCTCCCAGTTGCTCGTGTGGGAGTCAGCCACCGGATCGTAGTCCCAGCTCAGGTCGGCAGACTTGATGAGTTGGACGTTGTTGGCGCGCGACACCAAGATCCCATCACGATCCATTACATCCACGCTCGTGTTTCGCGCACGAGCCAAGCTGTCAGCGTCACCGAAGCGACCAACGCCGTAGCCGTGCTGCCGGTACCAGGCGATCCCGAAGCGACTCGTTGCGTCGAAGTCGCCCTCTTGCTCATTCAGAACTTGGTCGAGAATCTCGTTGATTCGGGCGAGCGCAGAGCGAACGTTCATCTTGGAGCCGTCGGGCTCTAGCACTGCGGCATAGCGGCTGAATACAGCCATCCCGGGGCCAATCGCAGCCTGGGGCAGATCGACAGGGGCGACCGCACCCTGCTGCAACTTTCGGAGCGCACCCGGAAGTTCATCCTCTAGCGCGGCAATAAAGCCGCGTCGGTCCGTCGTGCCGAAATCAGCCTCGCGACGTCGACACACCACCACGACAGAAGACGCCAGGGCATTGCGCCCCAGAGCACGCAGCCCACCGGCCTGTTCGGTCCGCATCGGCCACGTCCCGTCGATCAACCAACCCGACCGGATTAGTCCCTCCAACACGGTTTCCCACCCGGTTGATGCAGTTCCATCGCCTTCGACGTCCGACTGTCGGAACGCGTAGTAGACGGTCATAGGCACGTCGGGCGCGTGAACGCTCGCGAGCGCACCGAAGACTCTCTCGAAGCCCTCCTCGAAGAACTTCTTGGCGTTCGCCTTGCCGCCCCATCGAACGTGGTCGGCAACCAACTCCTCGGTCTTCGGTGACAAAACTGTCGGGAAGATCGGCAGTGTCTCCCGGAGCATTCGGCGGTGCCATACAAGAAAGAAGTCTGATAGGTCTGCGTACGGCACATTGTCGTAGTACGGAGGGTCTGTGCTGACGACGATGCCCTGCGGCGGTGCAATGTCCTGCGCCGGTCCCTGGGTTACGCGGCCCCCACCAGAGGGAAGCGCCGCCAGCGACTTCGCGAGGAAGTCGATTTGTCCCGAGAAACTCCCAGAAGCGCCAGCGAACGGGTTCGACTCTGCGTAGAGCCACGTCATCGAGTACGCCTGACGAGCAAAGACCTGCTCAACGGTGTGACGGCCTGGGTGCCAGATACAAAGCGTCGACTGCCTATTGACGAACCGGCCGATGCCGAGCGCCAGCAGCACCCGCATTGCGTCGGCATACGCACGGGCACCCGTGCCGCCTTCGGAGTAGGGGGTGCCGTCGTCCGAGAGTCCGGCCTCGGCGGCGACCTTCAGGATCTCGTCTTCAAGACGATCAAGAGCGTCGACAAAGGCGACGAGCGTAGCGAGTTGTCGAGGACTGAACAGATCCTTGAAGCGGGTCAACCCATAACGGGGAGGCGCCATGTACTGGCTGTGCGTGGACATCTCGTGTTCGAGAAAACTCGCGTCAACGATCGGCACCTTGGCCGCCACCGACCGCTGGCTCTCCTCAGCAGCGACGAACGAGCGTGCCTTCTCTCGACGAGATTGGATCGCCAACATCCTTGCCCCGAGCCGGCCCGCCACTCCCTCCGCCTTGATGTAGTCGAGAGGAATGCCTGCGTCGCATGCCAGGCACGTCGCACCAGTCCTGGACATCGAACCGTCGGTGGACGAACGACCAGAGACAATCCGGAAGTCGAACACCTTGTCGGCCGGGACGAATGTCGGAACGAGGTAGGTCTCCGAGCCTTTCTTGTCACTCAGCTTCCAGGAACCCGCCAGCGGCACCTCGGCTCGGCACCCCGGGTTGGGGCAGGAAACAGTTCGCGCCCAGAAGTACACAAGCGGCACCGAGCCGTCCGACATCGACGGATAGTTGTGTCCCACTTCCGCCTCAACCAGACCTTGGAGCCGCCCAGCGAAGAAACGCAGGTCATCTGCCAGCGCGTCCGCTGCCCGCGTGGCAATACCACCGGAAACGGGTGCGGTGAGAGCGAAGCGATCGACCAACTCCAACTGAACTGTATTGAGCAACACGGGCAGCGGGTTCAGGTCGTTCGCCAACGCGTCGAGGCCCAGGCGCTTCGCCTCGAGCGGGATCGTGCCACCTCCCGCGAACGGGTCGAGAAGGCCTGCGAGATCTGGTCCGACCGACTTGACAATTTCCGCTCGCGCCTCGGCCAGGAGCCTGGCGTCCTGGGCGTTCTCCCAAACAACAAGACGCTCGATGAGCCCGTGGAGCCGCTCCCGCTCAGCGCGCTGCAACTCCTCTGTCGGGAACTCGTCGGGGTGCGAACTCGGGTCGTCGACAAGCTGCGCGAAGATTACGGCTCGTGCCGCTGCCAGGGGTCGCCTCGCCCACCAGAGATGCAGGGTCGAAGGATGGCCGTGCCGGATGGACTTCTCCCGTGCTGACTCCCGGTTGATAGCCTCCAGCGGCAGAGCCACCTCGATCAACTTGCGCTTCTGAACCACTTCGACCCCTCTGGCCCATCCCTGGGCATGACCAAGCGGCACCGGAGCGCCGCAACTTCAGGTCTAAACCTATCGACGACGTCCGACAGAACGGTGGGCAACGTGCAAGTCCGCCCGATCTGCCCGTGGGACGATTCCTCCATGGCAGCGGTCGAGGAGGCGTTCCGGTGGGCGCGCATCCACGCCGTGCGCCACATGGATGCCTGCGAACTGGCATTCCTGCGCTGGGGCGAGACGTCGATCACCGAGGTGGTCACCTCACGCGCAGCGAAGGCCGTCACCGTCGTGCCCTTCACCCAACGTGCGGAGGCACTCAGCGGCGCCGACTGGGTCTGGTGGTGGGTGGACGCCCGTGGCGCGTACGGGATGCTTGTCCAGGCGAAGCGCGTCACAGTGAACGGAATCAAGTGGAAGTTCGACTTCAGCTACCCGGACGGCACTGGAAAGCAGCGCAAGACGCTGATGGCTGTCTCGGCCACCCTCGGCCTGCTCCCCGTCTACGCCCTCTACCTCGGCACCGGCAGCTACCGCAGTTGGGAGCCGTGCCCGGACGGGCATCGAAGCGGTCGATGCCTCCAGTGCGTCA
>JBFWVD010000158.1:0-6291 GCA_050246915.1 Acidimicrobiia bacterium
CCACCACGATCGCCACGACCACCACGAAGCCGGCGACGGCGCTCACGGTGTCGCAGGCATTCACCGCGACGAAGGTCGGCGCACCGATCGGCCTCAACACCACGGTGAGCAACCCGTCGGCCAACGCTGTGGCGGCGACGGTCGTGCTGACCATCTCTGGCAACTCGCTCCCGCACTACCTCGAGGCCAAGGCAGGTACGGGCAACTGGTCGTGTTCGGCCTACGTACACGTACCGGCGGCCACGAACTCCTACACGTGCACGTCCACCATCGCCGCCGGATCGAGCTCGGTGGTGACGATCTCCAGCGGTAGCTCGATCAGCGGAGCAGTTGGCACCGCGGTGAGCTCCACCGCGTCGGTCACACCGGGGCCGGTGACCGCTTCGGCTTCGGCGGCCTACTCCTGAACCGGTGGGGATCCCGGTGGGACCGAGGGCGGAATCTCGTCAACTGGAGTTGACAACGACGTCATTGGCGGTGATGGGGACCACGGCGGACATTGCGGTGTGGGGCGGTCGGAGTGATCTGGCCATCCACGCCGCCGAGCGTCTGATGGATCTCGAACGGCGCTGGACCCGCTTCGATCCGAGCAGCGAAGTGTCGAAGATCAACGCTTGCGCCGGTGAGCGCGCCGTCGTGGTGTCGGACGAGACGGTGTTGCTGGTGACCAAGGCCGTCGAGGGATGGAGCTATAGCGGGGGACTGTTCGACCCGACCGTGCTGACCTCCATGATCGCCATGGGGTACGACCGGACCTTCACCGCCATCGAGCCGCGTGCCTCGGCGGCGACGACGCTCCGACGAACACCGGGGTGCGGTTCCATACGCGTCGACCGAGGCTTGCGCGCCGTCGGGTTGCCCGCGGGTGTGAGCATCGACCCCGGTGGCATCGGCAAAGGCCTGGCTGCTGACATCGTGGCCGGCGAGCTGCTCGACCGCGGCGCGCTGGCGGTGTGCGTGTCGGTTGGCGGCGATGTGCGAGCCGCGCACCGGCCCGATGCGGCCCATCCGTGGCGGATCGGGTTGGCCGATCCGTCGGACCCGACGCGATTGTTCGGTGTTGCCTCGTTGGCATCGGGCGCGGTCGTGACGTCATCGACGCTGACGCGACGTTGGCCGCTGGGTGATGAGATGGTCCATCACGTCATCGACCCTCGCACCGGAGCACCGATGCGCTCCGACCTGGTGGCAGTAACCGTGGTCGCCGGCGAGGCGTGGTGGGCCGAGGTATTGGCCAAATGGGTCCTCGCCGCGGGTGAGACCGCCGGCATCGAACTATTGGAACGACGCGGCGCCACCGGGCTCGTGGTGAGGTCGGATGGGACCGCGGTGATGCTCGGCGGGATGAGGAGCTTCCTGAGCGAGCCCGAGCTGCAGGGCCCGGTCACCCGACCTCAGGTGTAGGAGACCGAGGCGTAACCGGCGAGCTTGTCGATGCGATGGACCGCGCGTACGAAGCGGACCGTGCCCGACTTCGAACGCATCACGATGGACTCGGTGATGGCGCCGCCGGACGAGAACTGCACGCCCTTCACGAAGTCACCATCGGTGATGCCGGTGGCGGCGAAGAAGCAGTTGTCGCCTTCGACGAGATCGTCGGTGCCGAGCACCCGTGACAGGTCGTAGCCCTCGGCGATGGCGGCCGCGCGCTCGCCCTCGTTGCGGGGCCACAGGCGACCTTGGATCTCGCCGCCGAGGCACTTGAGCGCGGCGGCAGCGATGACACCTTCAGGGGTTCCGCCGATGCCGAAGAGGATGTCGGTGCCGGAGTTGGGCCAAGCGGTGGCGATGGCGCCGGCCACGTCACCGTCGCTGATGAGCTTGATGCGGGCGCCGGCGGCACGGACCTCGGCGATGAGGTCGGCGTGGCGATCACGATCGAGGATGGCGACGGTGAGATCACGCACCGACTCGCCCTTGGCCTTGGCCACCCAACGCAGGTTCTGGGTCGGGGATGCGGTGATGTCAATTGAACCTGCAGCGTCGGGGCCGACGGCGATCTTCTCCATGTAGACGCACGGGCCCGGGTTGAACATGGTGCCCCGCTCGCTCACCGCGATGACGGCGATGGCGTTGCCGCGGCCGAGCGAGGTGAGGGTGGTGCCGTCGATGGGATCGACGGCGATGTCACATTCGGGTGGTGTTCCATCCCCGATGCGCTCGCCGTTGTAGAGCATGGGCGCTTCGTCCTTCTCGCCCTCGCCGATGACGACGATGCCGTCCATCGGAACGGTGGCCAGCACGGTGCGCATGGCTTCGACCGCGGCGCCGTCGGCACCGTTCTTGTCGCCCCGGCCCATCCAACGGCTGGCTGCAAGGGCGGCGGACTCGGTCACACGGACCAGTTCGAGGGCGAGGTTGCGATCGGGGGTCTGCTGCATCGACATGATGATGCAGGGTACCTTGCGACCTTGTGCTGGAGAAGGGTCACCTGTCCTGACGCGCTGTGGCGTTGTGAAGAGCTCGTGGAGACCTGTTCACGGGCGGCGTCGGACCAGCTACGGTGCCCGCCGTGCCCGCGGCGAACGACAGCACCGGGGCGATCGCGACCCGTGCCCTCATCTCCGAGCCCACGCCTGAGCCGGTCCGGTCCCCAGCAGCAGAGCCCAATTCTGCCCGGGTGCAGCCCGTGGTGACCGCGGCGATGTGTGCATCAGGTCGGGTGTTGGGGGAGCCCCGGTTGTCCCACGACGGTGAGTGGGTCGTGTTCGTCAGCATCGATGGTGGGCGTTCGCGGTTGGTGCGCATGCATGTGGACGGCGGGCCCGAACTGATCCTGACCACCGACCCGGCTCCGGCACGGGTACACCCCTCTGGCGGCGGTGTCGTGGCGTGGTTGCCCGACTCGAGTGGGGTCGTGTTCGTGGGAAGCGACGGGGGCCTGTGGCGCATCGGCGTGAACGGCGGACCGGCGATCGAGTTGGTGCCCGCCACCGAAGGACTGTGGGCGCCAGCCGTCTCGCCTGATGGCCGTCATGTCGCGTACAGCATCGATCAGGCCGCGGTGTGGTTCGTGCCGCTCGACGGCTCGAGAGGGCCGAGTCGGCTGGCGGGATCGGCCGACTTCGTGATCGATCCGGTGTGGCTCGACGATCGCACGTTGTTGTGGCAGGCGTGGGATGTCCCCGACATGCCGTGGGACCGCAGCCGCATCGAATGTGCCGACATCACCGATGGCAATGTGCGACCGCTCATCGACGCACCGGACGTGCAATGCCAGCAACCCGTAGCGCATCCGGTGGCCGGTATGGCGCTGTTGTGCGACGCATCGGGTTGGCTCAACGTGCACCGCGTGGTCGACGACGAGGTGCGGCCCGTCGCTGCTGAGGCCGCCGAGCACGGTGGGCCGACGTGGGGAGATCGTCAACGGACGTTGGCGTGGAGTCCCGACGGGACACGCATCGCGTTCTGTCGCAACGAGCTGGGCTTCGGACGGCTGTGTGTGGTGGAGGTGTCAACCGGAGTTGTCGAAGAGGTGGCCAAGGCGGTACACCTCGCCCTCGACTGGCGCGGCGATCGTCTCGTGGCGCTGCGCACGGGGGGTAAGACGCCGACACAACTGGTGAGCTACGACACCGAGAGCTGGGATCGCACGGTGCTGGCCCGAGGGCCGGCGGCAGGGTTCGAGGCAGCGATGGTGGAGCCGGAACTGCTCACCTGGACAGCGGTCGACGGCTCGGTGCTCCACGCTCGTCACTATGTGCCGACGGGACGCGCCGGTCGGCCCAATCGCACGATCTGCTGGATCCACGGAGGTCCGACCGATCAGTGGCCGGTGGAGTTCAACGCTCGGATGGTGTTCTTCCTGGCGCGGGGATGGTCGGTGTTGGTGCCCGATCATCGGGGCTCCACGGGTCATGGCCGCAGTTTCACCCAGGCGATGCGGGGCCGATGGGGCGAGCTGGACGTGTCCGACGTGATCAGTGCCATCGACATGATCCGGACGCGGGAATTGGCCGACGAGGTCGTGCTCATGGGCGGATCGGCGGGCGGGTTCACGGTGCTCAACGTGATGGCGACGCTGCCCGGTCTGGTGTCAGCGGCGGTGGTGCTCTATCCGGTGATCGATCTGGTCGGCCTGGCGTCGAGCACGCACCGATTCGAGGCCCACTACTGCGAGTCGTTGATCGGACCGCTGGCGTCGCATGCCGAGCGGTACCGCTCGCGGTCGGTCGACGCCAACGATCTCTACGATCCGTTACTGGTGCTCCACGGTGACAGCGATCGTGTGGTGCCGGTGGAGCAGAGTCGGTCGTTGGTGGCGCGTGTCGCGTCACTGCGCCGATCGGCAACACTGATCGAGTACCCGGGCGAAGGGCACGGCTGGAAGAACCCGGCCACGACCATCGACGAGCTGTGCCGCATCGAGGAGTTCCTCGCGGCACACACAGCAGGAGGAACCCGATGAGCTCCATGATCTGCCCGGTCTGCCGGACCGAGTACGCAGGGTGGGCGCTGAAATGCTCCACCTGCGGTGTGGCCACCGTGATGGAGGGGGACCGCATCGACGTGCTGTCGCTGCCCGAGGACGCGCAGGTGGTGTACGAGCTGGTCGAGTGGACGGTCGATCAGCGCGCCCATCTCGGTGAGCTGCTGGCCGAAGCCGATGTCCCTCACGCGTGGGAGGACACCGACGTCATCGTGGCCGAGGTCGATGAGGCGCTGGTCGACGAGCTGTGCGCCATCGTCGAAGGCGGCCCCGAGGCGATGAGCGCCGAGTCCGGCGACGGCCTGGACGATGTCGATGAGATCGATGACGAGGCCGACCTCGACGACGGTGATGAGGACGACATCCCAGAGGGTGAGGTCGCCGAGATCTCCTACGAGCTCGACGAGTGGGAGCAGGAGCATCGCGACGCGTTGATCGTCCGGTTGGCTGAGTTGTCGATCGCGTCGACCTGGGAGGGAACCACGCTCGTGGTCGCTCCCGAGGACGAGGACGCGGTGGACGCTCTCATCGAAGAGATCGCTCCGATGCCCGAGGAACTCCCCGAGGCCGATCAGGAAGTGCTCGGCGATCTGTTCGTGGCCGCCGATCAGCTGCACCGAAGCGCGGCCGATGAGGACGGTCTGCGCCGCCTCACCGCGGTCATCGATCTGGTCGATGGATCGTCGGCGCCGTTCGGGATGGACGCCAAGGTGTGGGACACCATCGTCGATGGCGCGGACGAGTTGGCTGACCTGCTGGCCGACGGGGCCGACGACGAGCTGATCGAGGAATCGGCGTCGCAGCTGCGAGGGTTGCTGCGCCCCTTCGTCTGAGGCGACTGCTGCGGTGATCCCGCGCCTCGTGTCAGGGCTGTGTGAAACGTGCCGGCGCGCCTCGCCCCGGACGCCGATGCCTCGGTAGCGTCAGAGCCGATGTTGCTGGCCGAGTTCGAGGTGTTCCACTCGCGCCCGATCACCCCGACTCGGCGGATCTCGCTCGGCCATCTCGCGCTCCCGGTCGATCCGTTGCCGGGGTTCGGCGGGGTGCTGCTCGGTGGGGTGGTGGCGCGTTTCCTCGGCGACCTGGAGCCGGATCTGCATCCCGATCTGCATCGGCTCATCGCCCAGATCGATCGTGGGCAGCGCATCGTGCAGCCGCGCATCCGTCATCGCTTCCAGGTCGATCAGGTCGGTCTCGGGCGGTCGATCCATCGGCTTGTGGGTGATGGTGAGCAGATCGGGTTCGAGTTCGCCGACACCGGATCGCCGGTGCCTCAGATACTGGGAGCGGTGTACGCCGCCGAGCGGCTCGCTGATCCGGCCAGGCATGCGGTGTGTGCTGTGCTGCATCGGGCGGCGCGATGGACTGGGCCGATCGGGCCGAGCTTCATCGCCCACATGTCGGGGCTCAGTGAAGCACGCACGTCGAGTTTCGTGGCGTTCGCCGATCCGGTTGCGTGGGCGATGGAGATCCTCGGCTTCCCGGTGGGCGCAGCCAAGCCCAGTCGCAAGGAAGTGTTGAAGCAGTTCCGTGCTCGGCTCATGGAGGCGCATCCCGACCATGGGGGGAACGAGCGCGACGCGTCCAAGGCGATCGGGGATCTGGGCGAGGCCCGGCGCATCCTCACCGAGCACTGAGGGCGACACGTGAAGCCCGGTGCGTTGTTGCTCGCTCATGGGGCCGGATCGGGACCGGATCATTCGTGCTTGTTGGCCGTCGAGGCGGCGGTGGTGCCGTTGCCGTGTGAGCGGATGGCGTTCCCGTATCGGGCCGCTGGTCGCCGTGCCCCCGACCGGGCCCCGGTGGTGCTCGAGTCGGTGCGGGAGCTCGCGTCAAGGTTGGTTGCGCGCACGCGTATTCGA
>JBFWVD010000159.1:0-6273 GCA_050246915.1 Acidimicrobiia bacterium
GTATGAGTCCCGCGGAGTGGTGGGGTTCGCGTGACGCGTTCCCTGGTGGCCGTCAGGTGCCGGGCTCGAGCTCGGCGGTGACGGCGGGGTCAGTATCGCGCGTGTGGAGCTTGGTCATCGAGGCTTCGGAGAAGTAGCGGCGGGCGACGGCCCATTCGTCGTGTTGGTCGGCGAGCACGGCACCGACGAGGCGGATCACGGCGGGGTCGTTGGGGAAGATCCCGACCACGGTGGTGCGTCGGCGGATCTCCTTGTTGAGGCGTTCGAGCGGGTTGTTCGACCAGATCTGTCGCCAGTGCTCTTTCGGGAACGCGGTGAAGGCGAGCACGTCGGTCTTGGCAGCGTCCATGAGCGCGGCGGCCTTGGGGAACCGGTCGGTGAGCATGACCGCGACCTCGTCCCAGCGTGCTGCGACATCGGCAGGGGTGGTCAACGCGAAGATCGATCGGAACGCGGCGGCGACCATCTCCTGAGACGCCTTGGGGACCGGCGCCAACAGGTTGCGGACGTAGTGGACGCGGCATCGCTGCCACGAGGAGCCCTGAAGGTTCTTGCGGATCGCGGCGCGCAGACCCTCGTGCGCGTCGGAGATCACCAGACGCACACCGGACAGCCCGCGGGCCTTCAACGAGCGTAGGAACGCCGTCCAGAACGTCTCGGCTTCGGAGTCGCCGACATCGACGCCGAGCACTTCACGGCCGCCCTGGGCGGTCACACCGGTGGCGACGACGACCGCACGGGACACGACCTGGCCGAGGGCGTCGTCGCGGACGTGGACATAGATCGCGTCGAGGTACACGTACGGGAACTCGGTGTGGCCGAGCGTGCGGTTGCGGAACGCGGCGACACGTTCATCGAGGCCGGCACAGATCCGCGACACCTCCGACTTGGAGATCCCCGACGCGGCGCCCATCGACTCGACCAGCGCATCCACAGATCTCGTCGAGACGCCCGACACGTAGGCCTCCATCACGACCGCGTACAACGCCTGGTCGATCCGCCGACGGGGCTCGAGGATCGACGGGAAGAAACTGCCCTTGCGTAGCTTCGGGATCGCCAACTCGAGATCACCAGCCTTCGTCGTCAGGACACGGTGACGGTGGCCGTTGCGTTCGGTCACCCGCTCATCGGATCGCTCATACCGGCCGGCGCCGATCACCTGGGAGGCTTGGACCTCGATCAACTCTTGCGCCAACCACTCGGCGAGCTCGCGCACCAGATCGACGCCGCGATCACGATCAGTGAGCGCGACAAGAAGTTCGGACAGGGCAGACTCAGACAGAGCCATCGGTGTGTTCTCCTTCAGGTGGGTTCTTGCGGAACACACCAAGGATCACGCCGATGGCTCACCCACTAGTGGACCTACGAAACCCCACCACACCACGGGGCTCTATCGAGAGAAACGGCGTCGCCCGTCTCGCTCTCTGATGAAGTGATGGCCGAGTTCACGCTGCTCGTGGACCGCGTGTCAGAGCTCAGCCTCGCAGCACACGCCGAGGGCACGATCACGCGCTATCTGGAACAGTGGAAGCGCTTCGACGCCTGGTGCGAATCTCGCTCTATCGCAGTGACGCTCCCGGTCCCGGTAGAGCTAGTCATGCTCTACATCGCAGACTGGGTAACGCAGACCCCGCCGCCGGCCTACTCGACCATCAACCAGGCCTTCTCTGCCATCAACTGGGCGCACAGCCAGGTCGATCTGCCACCGCCACGCTCGGTAGCGCTCGCTCGTTTGAAGAAGGGCGTCCGTCGCACGTTGAAGGTTGCGCCAACCAAGAAGGCGCGACCGCTACGCCTCACGCATCTCCGCACCCTCGGTTCGTTCTTCACGACTCCGCGACGCTCGCAGCTCCGGGATGCGTGCGTCATCTCGCTCCGTGCGCAAGGGATGAGCTACAGCATGATCGCCAACGCAACGATGGCTCAGCTCGTCGAGTTGAGCGACACCCGAGCCGTTCTGGCGACTTCGGACGGGCAACTGACCTTCGTCGCGACCGGATCAACCTCGTGTCCCGTGGCCAACCTTCAAGCGTGGGTCAGCTCTCGTGGCGGCTGGCCGGGAACCATCATCACCCGAGTCACGATCGACGACGCGCTGGATCACCGGCCGATCCCGCGTCAGACCGTGCCGAGCATTGTGAGCCGTTTGTCTCGCGACTGCGGCGAGGCCGTGGCGATCGGGGACGTCATGGACAAGCCTTTCGCCGACAGATTGGTGAGTGCTGCCCTCTGCCAGCGCCCCGCGGCTGCTCGCGACATGGCATCGATCCTGATGCTCTGGGCATGCGGTCTACGCAGTGATGAACTGGTCCGGGCCCGCATGCGTGATGTGGCGTTCGACGACCGTGGGATGTCCCTCACTGTCCGAACCTCGAAGACCGATCAACAGGGCCACGGCACCACCAAGGTCGTACCTCGAGGAGGCAACGCTGCCACGGATCCAGTAGGGGCGATGGAGGCCTGGTTCCAGGTTCTCACCGCGGCCGGTGCCACCGATGAGACTCCGATCTTCGTACCGATCGACCACGCCGACGCCCTTGTGCTGACAGAGTCCGACAAGAACGGGGTCGAGTCCGTTGTTCGGCCGGTGAAGCCCACAGCGATCACCGACATGCTGCGACGCGCTCTACGGGCCGCACAGGTTGAGTCGGTCGACGTCAAAGCCTTCTCGTCACACAGCGGCAAGCGTGGTGTCGCAACCGAACTGGCCCACAACGGCGCCGACATCCGGCAAATCGCGCAGGTGACCGGACACAAGTCCCTGGAGGTCGCTCGTGGGTACGTCGAGGAGGTCGAGAAGTGGACCACCAACCCCCTCCGCGGCCTCGACATGTAGGACCCCACGCCGGCGTGAATCAGTTCGTCAGCGATGGCACCTCCGCACAGCACCACGGGCCTCCGCTACCTTCCGGAGTGTGACATTTGGTTACCAGGGCAAGCCCCACTGGCGAGACATGTCGGACTACTTGGTGCACCTGACGGAAAGCACGGACCGGCTCCTGAGCATCGTCGAGAACCATTGGATCGCGCCCGCCTTCCTCGGGGCAGTTGCGAAGCACCCGCACCGGGAAAAGCTTCCGGACCAGACATCGTGTTGCCTCAGTGAGATCCCTCTCGACCACCTCGGCCGACTCGCTGATCGGCACGGGTGGTACGGGGTTGGCTTCTCCAAGGACTTCATCCGCTCAAGAAGCGGCACTCGGGTTTGGTACCTGGACGATGAAGTTGAGCTCGCGAAGTGGCTGTTCGAGTCTCGCCGGACCGGCTGGTTCATGGAGCCTGATCCAGCAGACCCGATCTGGCGTCTCACGCCCTTCATCGATTACGTCACGTCCAATCACCATTTTGAGTGGGAACGTGAGTGGCGCGTTCTCGGTGGGCTGAGCTTCGAGAGTGCGAACGTCGGCTTCCTCTTTGGGCCTGAAGGTGAGCATGTCGATCTGCTTGCACGACTCGACCTCACGGTGCCAATCGTGGACCCGAGCTGGGACGATCCCGACCAGGTTCAGGCTGCCTTCGCCCCACTACCGCCTGGCGGAACCTGAGTGCCGACGCTGGGTCTGCCGCCGATGTTGCATCTTGACATCGCAGAGCGGATGCGGGTGCCGTCGGACCAGCGCTGATCTGCAGGTTTGTCTCAGACGCTGGTCTGCCTCCCTATCGCGTTGGTGCCGGTTGATCACGCTCAGCGTCGCGTGGCCATCGGTGGGCGAAGTGCCACGCACAACTCGATACTCTGCGTGAGGCGACGAGGTGCGCATTCGAACTCGTGCGTGGGCCGGACGCTTGTCGCCGACGGCATTGGCCGAACACATTTCCTCGCTCGAGCGGCCCAACAGAAGGAGCTCAGTCTTGAACGACCACTCAGGCGCCGTAGTCGTGCCGATGACCAGAGAAGCGGAACAGGAGGGCGCTGACATGCCTGATCCGTGGCGCATGCTGGCCGAAGGAACGGGAATGCTCGTGGCCTGGGAGCCGGCCCCGACCAATGTTGCGAGCTGGGGAGTACCGCTCTCAGCGACGAGTGGGCTTGCTCGGCAGTTGGCCACCGTGGTGCAGCGCGCCGGCGCGAAGCTGCCGGCGACCGGGGAGACGCTGTTCAGGGTGCAGCTGCCTGCCGGTCAGACCGTGGCGAACCTTGTCCCCGCTATAGGCGGAGGCTTCCGGTCGATGACGAAGGTTGCGGGCCGCTCGGGGTTCGCGGGTCAGGCAAAGTTGCTCCCTGTCGCCGGGGCCGCTGGCGCTGGGGCGGCGGTGGCGCTCGGACCGCTTCTGGCCGTCATCGCCTTGTCCGTCGGAGCGGAGATGCTCGCGAGCCACCAACAGGACGCGAAGCTCGACGCCATCAAGGATGTCGTCGAGCGGCTCGAGAATCACGAGATCGACAAGATCGTTGCGGTACTCGACTCAGCTGAGGGTGTGCTGCACGACTCGATGAACGCGTTGCTCGACAAGCTGGACGTGCCTGAAGCCGTGGGGCTCGGCTCGACGGCGGGCAGCGTGAAGGAGACCAAGGCGCTCACGCTGAACTGGTTGAAGAAGTGGGAGACGGTTGCCGAGAGGTTCGGCAGTGCTCCACGCGTTGACATCGATGACCTCAGGGAGGCCCTGGGTAAGACGGCGATCGGGGGCTTTGAGGCCTTCGGCGCATTGGTGCAGCTGACGTACCGGGCGCTGGCGGTCGACTCCAGGGTGCATGTCGTCGCCATGGCAGAAGCGACGCTTCGTCGTCCCGACGAGTCCGTCGAGCACTTCCAGGGGAGCATCGAGCGCCGGTTGGCTGAGAATGCTGAAAGCCTCGAGCGCCTCAGCAGCGTCGTGCGGCGGTTCGCCAGCATGCGCATCACGGTGGCCGCAGCCCGCATCGACAAGCGGAATGAACCGTCAGCGCTGCAGGCGCGCCTGGTGCGACTCGCGTTTGCCATCGGCGACGCCCCGCAACTACCTCCGTTGCTGACTGCAGATCAGCGTCTTGTGGTTGAGGCAGTTCGTCGCGGCGACGGCACTGTCGTCATGCTGCAGCCCAGAGCACAAGCCGTGGCCTGACACGCGCTCGGAGTTCCCCGGCGACGGCGTCGCGTCTACCCCGACGAGGTTCGCTTCGCGGGCAGGACATAGATGCCTTGCCGGTTCGTCGAGGTCAGAATCAGCCGGGTCTTGGGGCCACTGTCGTGCGGCAGCGCAATTGACACCGAGCGCAGCCCAATTCGCACATGCCGCCGTGTCCGGCGATGCACACGACCTGCACAAGCCCGCTGGCATGCTTCTTTGGACCGACGGCGCTGCGATGCGCCAGGCGTCGCCGTCGACAGAGCGAACGACGGTTGTCGAACGGCGCACTCCACTCGCTCGAGCCACAAGCCACGGAGTGACCTCAGGCTGAACGCCGTGACCCTATGGCAGGCTTGGCGACGTGGAGAAGCCTGATGCCAAGCAGTTGGTGGAGTACGCAAGCCGAATGATGCGGGGGACTCAACTCGGTGACGAGTTCGCCGAGGACAACCAGTGGGCATCGGATGGGTCGTCGATCTCTGCGCTCCTCAAGGTGACGCTCGAGTTCGAAGACCCCCGGTACACATCGCAAGATGCGCGCTTCGTAGTCGAGTGCCTCAGGGCCTACATGGCGATCTCCTCGGCTCAGATGCGTGGTCTCGCCGCGCTGCTGCTCGCAGGACCGCCCGTTCAGCTTCATCCACTCATGACGCTGATCCGTGCACAAGCCGAAGCGTGCGGCAGCGCATGGTGGCTGCTGGGGCCATTGCTCGACGATGCCAATGAGGGCGGTTCAACCGTCAACGACGAGCTCATCGCACGGAACTTCGACGCGCTCGATCGGTCGAAGATTCTCTTCCTTCAGCAGCTCCGAGCTCGTCTCTCACGTCTTCGCATTGACGGCGGCGAAGCGTTCGACGATGTAGCGAACCAACTGGTTCGGTACGAAGGTGAGCTGGTGGCGCTCCATGGTGATGCGGGACTGAAGTGGAGCTACCGAAGGGACGGGTCACCGAAAGAGATCATCGGGATCGGCGCCGCCCAGCCGCCTCAACTTACGGAGGTAGTGATGATCGCGGTCGAATATGCCTACGGTCAGGCGCACCGCGGGGAAGGCATCAACCTCTACAAGCTGTTCTCTGGCTACGCCCATGGCTCGATCGAGATGTTCTTCTCGCACGGCCAAACGGCGTGGCTCTCGCTCGTGCGTCAGGCAGACGCAAGCGGGCCTGAAGTTCGAGACTTCAGCAACCTCGTCCTTCGGATGCACTACCAGCTACT
>JBFWVD010000160.1:0-6154 GCA_050246915.1 Acidimicrobiia bacterium
AGAAGGTTCGATCGGAGCTGACCGTCTGGGAGTGGAGCGTGCAGGTGATGCGCGACTGGGTCAGGAACGGACTCCCCCACTATGGCGAGCCGACGACGGACCTGTTCCCCACCGAGCCGGGCGCCGTGGTGAGCGAGAACCACCTCCTGGATCGCCTTCACGCGTTCCTGCAGGAGCTCGGGTATCCGCCGGGGCTGGACATCCACTCGTTCCGACGCTCCTACGCAACCCACTTGATCACCGGCGAAGGCTTCGACGTGTCGTTCGTGCAAATGCAACTCGGGCACGAGCACGCCGCCACAACCTCGATCTACTCGATCCCCTCCCCGGACTACCAGACACGCGCGCTGCAACGCGTGCACGAGCAGACCCTTATTGCAGCAAAGAATCTCCCCGAAAGGACAAAACCATGACCCGACGCGAAGTCGAATACACCTGGCGAGTGCGCGAGATCATGGCGCGCCGTCACCTCTTCCTGGCCAAGGACATCGCTCCCCTGCTCCACGAGCGCGGCATCACTTTGACCACCAACGCGATCTGGCGAATCATCAGAGACGACCCCGAACGCATCTCCCTGAAACTCCTTGTTGCTCTCGCCGACGCACTCGAGGTATCGATCGATGACCTCGTCACCTTCACCGCGCACGACGCCAAGTCGATCCGAACCAGGCGCGCTGCCGGCAACGGCCTGCCCGACCTTCGCGACTACCGGCCCGTCCGGGCCCGCATCATCGACGACGACGATGATGGCGCGTAAGCCAGGACGACCAGCCACCGGGGGAAACGGGTCCGCCCGTCCAGCTACCATCCGCACACTCGCAGAACCGAACACCCGCGGGCGGCCCCGCACCGAGGGCTACCTCACCTGCGCCCGATGCCGCCGCCTCGTCCCGCGGATCCGCGTCCGCTGGCCGGACGGACTGATCTGCGGCATCTGCTTCACCGAGGCCACCCACACCCACGGGGTGTGCAACGGGTGCGGAGTAGATCGCATGCTGCCCGGCCGCTCCCCCAGCGGTGCCCGGACGTGCCGTGACTGCGCTGGAATACGCACCAATCTCGTCTGCATCCAATGCGGCCGCGAGGCCGAGAGATTTCGCCATGGAGCGTGCGCCCCCTGCGCCCTCACTGCAGACCTGGAAGCCATCCTCCAACCCCGTGACGATCCGGGTCTGGAGCGGCTTGTCGGGGCTCTCGCGGCCGCTGAACGTCCCGAGAGCGTCGTCACGTATGTGCGCGGTGCGAAAGCGAGAGACCTGTTGGTCCGCCTCGGCCGCCGCGAACTCGCATTGACCCACGAGGCCTTCGATGCCCTCCCCCGCTCTACGGCGGCGGAGCACCTTCGGGCTCTGTTGGTGCACCACAATGCGCTACCGTCGCGTGGCGACGATTCGATCGCTCGATTCAAGTCGTGGCTTACCACGCGACTAGCTGAGTTGCCCGACGACGGGACTCGTTCCAGCATCCAGCAATACGCCACCTGGCGGCACCTGCGACGCATCCGCGGCCTCGAGAAAGCCGGGGGCGGGCACAACCCCGAAACCGCGACCCACGCCGCCAAGCAGGAGATCACCGAAGCCGGCAAGTTGCTCCTGTGGCTACGCGAGACCCACAACGTGGGAGTGGCCGACATCCGGCAGGCGCACGTTGACGAATATCTCAGCACCGGCACAACAACCCGGCGGCACATCCGCAACTACGTGCACTGGCTGGATCCCGCACACCGTGCACACGCGCGACGGATCGACGTTCCCTACCGTCAGGCGAAGTCCACACCAATGGTCACCCAGGAGCAGCGCCTCGAGATGATCCGGAACTGCTTGAACATGGAGCAGGTGATCATCTCAACCCGGATCGCTGGGCTGATCTTCTTGCTCTGGGCCCAGCCGCTGAACCGGATCGTGATGTTGCGTCAAGCCAACATTCTTCGTCGCGTCGACGGGCTCTACATTCAGCTCGGGCAGACTCCCACCCTGGTGCCGGACGAACTCGCTCAGACCTTCGGAAGCTACTTCGACCATCCCTCGAACCAGCAAACCGGCAACACCGGAACCGACTGGATCTTCCCCGGGTACCGAGCAGGCCGCCACCTGCACGAAGCCACGCTCGGAGGACGGCTCAAGCTGCTCGGAATCGACCCGCAACGGGCGCGGAACGCAACCCTGCAAAACCTCGCCCAGCAGGTGGACGCCCGCTCCCTCATCGACCTACTCGGCTACTCCGGCAAGATCATCACCCTGCATGCTGCCCGCGCCGGCGCACCAATGTCCGACTACATCGAACTGCGGCGATCCGCCATCGGCGGTCAAGGAGCCTAGCCACGGACGCGCGTTCAGCTGCTCCGCTGCTGATCCAATACGCGGTAGATCGTCTGACGGCTCACGCCGAAGTAGGCAGCAAGCGACGTCACCGACTCGCCCGAGTCGTGCCGCTCCACAATGTGCGCCGTCTTGCTCGGCGTGAGCTTCGGGCGACGACCACCGGCCCTCCCCCGCGCCCGAGCCGCGGCGAGGCCGTCCTTCGTCCGGGCCACGATCAGATCGCGCTCGAACTGCGCGAACGCGGCGAGGATCGTGAAGAACATCCGACCCTCCGGAGTCCGAGTGTCGATGGGCTGCTCGATCACCTGCAGCTCGACCCCTCTCGCCTCGAGCCATTGGCTGATCCCCAGCAAGTCCTTCGTCGACCGGCCCAAACGATCCAGGCGAGTGACCACGAGCGTGTCGCCTCGCCGAAGCACCTCACGGGCTCGATCCCACTCCGGTCGGCTCGCGCGGGTGCCGCTGAAGTGCTCGACGAAGATCCTGTCGACGCCGGCTCGAGCGAGCGCGTCCTCCTGACTCGATGGGTCCTGGTCGAGCGTGGACACCCGCGAATAGCCGATCCGGTGATTCGTCACACGCGAAGTGTCACACAAACGGACGTCAGCGCACCGGCGAATCGGACACGGCAAACGGACGCCTCGGGATCCCCCTCGATTGTGAGTGTTGGCGCTCTGTGACGGTGTTTTTTGGCGCTGAGTGGCGGTTGTTTAGGTGCCGATGACGAGAGTGCTGGCGGCGGCTTCGATGACGTCGTCGGTGATGGTTTCGAGTTCGTTGATTTTGAGGACTCGTGCGATCTGTGGGAAGAGGCGTTCGAGGAGTCGGAAGTTGCCGCGGGTGATGCGTTCGATCGCGGCGATTGCTTGCGCGTCGGTGAAGTCGTCGGGGTCGAGGGTGCGGCCCAGGCGTTTCCAGTGGCGGGTGAGGACGAAGAGGAGTTCGTCTCGGCCGAGGTTGCGGTAGCGGTGGGAGAAGCCGAGCCGGCTGTAGAGCTGGGGGTAGTGGCGGAAGCGTTGGTCGATGCCGGGCATGCCGATGAGGATGATCGCGATGTGTTCTCGGTCGTGGCGGTCACGGAGCACTTCAAGGGTTGTGGCGTTGAGCCGTTCTGCTTCGTCGATGATGAGCAGCTCCACGTTCTTGCGCAGGTCGGAACGCACGACGGGATCGGTGACCTTCCCGGCCGCCCGTAGGTGTTCGTCGATGCAGATCCCCAGGCGGGTCTGCATGTGGTCGATCTCACGGATGAGCTGGGCGGGTTTGGGGAGCACGGGTGGCGTGTAGAACAGGGTGCGCGAACGGTGCGCGGCGGCGTAATGCTCGGTGTCTGTATCGGTGCGGGATCCCCAGTCGGTGATGAAGGGTTCGATGCTGTCCCAGCGGGCGTAGCGGCGGCCGGATTGGGTCTTGCCGACCCCGGCATCACCGTGGCAGATTCCGATGGTTCGTTCCTTGCGGACGGCGTTGGCGAACTCGGTGAAGCGGCGGTGTTCTTTCGTGATGATGAAGTCTCGGCTCATGGCTCATCCTCTTCGTAAGTGCGCAATTTCACCCGTCGCACGGGGGCCGGATCGCCGTGTGGCTCTTCGCGCGCAGCGGTGCGGGGGATGCGGTCATTGATGTCTTTACGCAGGTTCCGGCGGCGCGCACGGCGCGCAGCCTCGATGTCTCGGAGGCTGAGTCTCTGGTTGGGGTGTGCTTCGTCGACGGCGACGCAGACGTAGGTGTCGTGGTCGTAGACACGGATCTCGGAGAGGTCACGCGGGTCGTATCGGATGGTGATGCTGTGCCCGACGAACGGTGCCAGGGTCGGGGCGAGGTAGCGCTGGCCTTGGAAGTGGATGCCGTCTCGTTGCACGATGCGGTTCTTCGGCACCGTGAGAAGGAGCCCGTCGAGCTGGTCGAGACTGTCCGGCATGCGCGGCAACCAGCCCTCACCAATCCATGCTGTCTTTGGGCTCATGCCGATCTCACGGTGTGTGCGCTCGTTGTATGTCGCGATGAAATCGCCGATCGCCTGATCGAGGTCTGCGAGCGTGAGATGCGGTTCCGGTGAGCGTGATCCGGGCGCGAGATGGCCGGGCAGCCGGGTGAGGAGTTCGGTGTTGACGGTGCCGAAGAAGCGTTCGATCTTCCCACGCCCTTGTGGCCTGCCGACCGTGGAATTGACCAGCCGGATCTTCAGCGCGACGGCCGTGTATTCCAGGTGGTGGCTAGTGAAGTCGCTGCCGTGGTCGACGTGAAGGACATCCGGCAGTCCGCACATGGCCCAGGCGGGGTCGCTCTTGCGCCAGATCGCTTGCCGCAGCGCGAGGGCGGTGTTCATCGCCGACGGTGCCCCCGTGAACACGGTGTACCCGCAGACCGCCCGCGAATAGTCATCGAGGATCACCGTCAGCCATGGCCGCTCCGGCTTCCCGTTCGCCCCTCGGATGAGGATGTCAAGTTCAGTGTGATCGGCCTGCCACGTCGCGTTCGGACGTTCCGCCCGCCGGCGGAATACCAGTTCGTGTTTATCCCGATACGACGCCGGCCCTTCCAACGCGAGCGTCACCAGTGCCGGGTCCAGGCCCTGCACGATCGAGCGAACCGCAGAGTAGCTCGGTTGCGCGATGCCGCCTCGCTCAGCTTCGGCGCAGGCGAGGCGGTGCAGTGTCGCGATCGATGGCCGTGGCCGGGTGAGCGCCAACCTCTCAATGAACACCACCAGCTCCGGCGCCGTGCGTCGCGTTCCGCGATCGGCCCGCACGCCAGTGCGGAGCGCGTCGATGCCGCCGGCGCGGTAGGCCTTCTTCCACCGTTGCAGGGTCCGTAGGCCGACGTCGGTCTCCTGCGCCAGCACGGTCAGCGGGATCGCGTCCTCAACGTGGAGCCGCAGTATCCGCCACCGCGCCAGCGCATCCATGTCACACCGGCTCAGCAACCGGCACCGACGCGTCGGCGACGCGTTGGTGCCGGTACAGGGTCGCCCGCGACCAGCCCACCAACCGTGCCGCGTCCCCCGCGGTACGGCCCTTCGCGCGCGCGTCGCGCACGATCGCCAGCTTCTCTTCGACGACAGCTGGGTTCACCGGCGGCCGGCCGAACTTCGTCCCGTTCAACTTGGCCGCGGCGATCCCGGCGTTCACTCGTTCAGTGATCAGTTCCCGCTCGTACTCGGCCAGTGTCGCGAGCATCCCGAGCATCATCCGCCCCGATGAGGTCTCGGGGTCGATCCCGTCGGAGATGGAACGCACCTTCACGCCGCGTTCGCGCAACAGGTTCACGGTGTTCAACACGTCGATCAGCGACCTGCCGAGCCGGTCGATGCGCCAGACCACCACCGTGTCGCCACCGTCCGCGTAGTCGAGGAGCTTCTTCATCCCGGGGCGTGTGATCGCGGTCCGTGCCCCGGATGTCACATCGGAGAACACGTCCCGCGGCTCGACGCCTGCCGCCGTCAACGCGTCGAGTTGGAGGCGCGCATCCTGGCTGACCGTGCTCACCCGCGTGTATCCCAGCGATCTCATCCCACCAGTCTGGCTCGAAAACCCCCAGTCGTCCATTACCCGAGACGAATTGCAGCAAGACAAGTTAATGAGACAGCTTGGCGGCCCGAACGACGCGACCGGCGCCCCACGCACGCGACAGAGAACTGGTGTCTCATTCAGCTATAGGTTTACGAGACGTCAAGCTCATGCGTCGACCGCTTGGGAAACGCGATGATGAATATCGCGCCGGTGATCGCACAGCAGGCTGCCCGCCAGCCGGGCACCCCGTCTGAGGTGCGCACTGATGCGCACCTATCAGCTGAATCATGGTCGGCATATAGCCGTTTGGTCGTTATTGCT
>JBFWVD010000161.1:0-6135 GCA_050246915.1 Acidimicrobiia bacterium
CACGCCAACGCCCGGCGGCGCACGCAGATGGTGACGACGTTCGTCGACATCGACCGCGGCCGACTCCTGGATCTCGTCCCGGGCCGCTCCGGCGACGTCGTGCGTGCCTGGGTCGGCGAGCAGCATCCCGAGTGGCCGGGACAGATCGACGTCGCCGCGATCGACGCCTTCCGCGGCTACGCCACCGCGATCGCCGACGTCCTTCCCGACGCGACCTTGGTCATCGATCACTTCCACGCGATCCGCCTCGCCTCCGAGGCCGTCAACGACGTCCGTCGCCGCGTGCAACAAGACCAGCTCGGTCACCGCGGCCACACCAACGACCCGCTCTACGGCATCCGCCGACTGCTCTTGATGACCTGGCGGAACCTCAACGACCGCGGCTGGGAGCGACTGCGGGCCGGACTCGCCGCCGGCGACCCCGACGGTGAAGTCGCCGCCGTCTGGCTCGCCCGTGAGCTGCTCTCGGAGGTCTACGCCGCATCGGACCTGACCGCCGCACGGCGGCGGTTGATCGTGTTCTTCCAACACGCCGCCGACGCGGATGTCCCCGAACTCAGCCGCCTGGCGAAGACGATCGACCGCTGGCGCGACGAGGTGTTGAACTACCACCGCACCGGCGGCGCCTCCAACGGACCCACCGAAGCCGTCAACCTGCGCATCGAGAAGATCCGCCGCATCGGCCACGGCTACCGCAACTTCGACAACTACCGACGCCGACTCCTCCTCGGCTGCGGCATGCAATGGACTACAGTCCCCACCCGCAGAATCTGAGGCCGCAACACAGCGATCGCCGCGTAGAGCCGGATTTCGAGGTCCGACTGCCCGTCCCTCGCCGCGTGTCCGACGGTCGGGGACGCTGGTGGTGTCGATCGGCCCAGCGATGACGGCGGCGTCGATCCGCTCGCTCGTAGGCCCGCAGTCGTGCGGCGGAGCGGGGTCGTCTGTCCGCTCTCTCGAGCGCGGATACCGAGCGAGCATGGCGCAGCGGAAGTGGCCCGGGATCGGCCATTATGCGGTTGTCGCTGCGCCACGAAAACGCAAATGGTAACCACCAGCGTCGTGTGCCACGCTTTCGACCCCGTCAGACCACCGGCAACCCATCGATCAGGTACTTCGCGCCGGCAGACGCCTTCATGTGTGTCTATCAACCGCGCAACTCGGATCACACGCCCGAAACAATCGCCCCACCACGATCACTAGGAATCTCATGACCGAACAGGTTAGGTCGAACCTCCGGAATTGAAGCTCATGCAGCGCACAACTTCAGATGCGGCGTTCGTTGGATTGATCTTGATAAGCGTTCCGGCCGAACAAGCACCGCTCGAGCCGGCGAAGCCATACATCTGACCAGAGATGAACGACAGTCCGAAGACATCGAAGAACGGGGCGAGGTTGCCGATCGGCGCGGCGGCTCCATTCGATGGGTTGATGACCGCGAGCTGTTCACCGCTCGAGAAGTTCCAGACCGACGCGTACAGCGTCCCATTCGGGCCCACGAGCAGATCACCGCTCGATCGGATAAGAAAGCCGTATGACCCGACGGATTGCATCGTTCGGGCATCCACGTTGATCCGGAAGAAGCCTCCGCTGTCTGATGCGGCGTACAGCGTCGCCGATGAAGCATAGGCCAAGGCATTGATGCCGATGACCGGATAGTTCATCAGTAGCGTCGCGTTGCCGGTTGTCTTGTCGATTCGGTACAACGACTGGAAGCTCGTCCCATACAGCTCCCCTTGAGGTGTTTCGGCGACGTCGGTGAGAATCACGGGTGAACCGGAGACGGTGACTGGCCCGATCAGCTGATCGGCGGTCGGCGAGACCTGCCACAGCGACGACGGTGTCGAGGGGTCGACGTACGATGCCGCGTACACGCCGGAGACGACTGGTGTCACGCACACCTGTTGGTCGTTCGCGAGTTGACGGGAAAACTCCGCGACCTCGAAGTTCCACCGCTTGACCCAAAGCTCGAGCCGGAACCCGAGCGTCGCTATGAAGTCCGTGGTCAAGTTCATGCATTCAAGATTCGAAGTGCTGAGCGTCAGCTCCCATCGTGGACCGAACGCACCGAAGATCCCGGCTTGCGCGTTCGCTGACGCATATCCGCCGCCGAACATGAGCGACAGGTCACCTCCAGCAAACAGGCTCGCATCGATCCGGGCGTCTCCGCCGAATGCGACAGGGTCCGCGCTGTGACCTGAGCTGGCCTGTGGAAGGCCGAAGCCATCCTGAATAAAGCTGACCGAGAAGTAGTGTCGCTGAGACAAACTCAGCCCGGCTGATGCACTGACTTCGAATTTGATCGCTGGTTCGAGATTCACGGTAACGGGGATCCCCATTACATTGGCCACCGGTACACGCAACCGGAAGTTTCGTCGGAACGTCGGCGAGAGTTCGCAGCTGAAAGAGGCCTTCGCGCGGAACTCAACGCTAGCGACGAATTCACCCTTCAGCTGGAACAAGAAGAATGGAGATCCAAGAATTCCGCCGGAGCTGAAGTGGTGGAAGAACTTCGTGTTCTCGAACCGCATCGTCAGTGGGGCGTCTCCGGTGGAATCCCACAAATCATTCGGCGAGAGCAGGGACGTTCCTGTGCTGCAGATGAACGCCGATTTCGGGATAGCAAGCGGAAGGCTGTTCACCCGCGAAAATAGCTCGGAATCGTTGCTCTGAACGACCGGGACGAGCGTTGGGTTGATGGTGCCTTCGGCATCGACTTCGATACTCTCGAAGACCTCGTCCATCGACGCTGGTGCGAGAACGACGGAGATCGTCCCGTCGGCATTGACGGTCACGCTCTGCACGAGCCCGACGACTCCGTCGGGGAGGTCGGTGCTCGGCCCGACAACTAGGTGCTCGCCGACAGCCGGCGGGGTTGCGCCGGGGTGGAGGATCACGGTCTGCAACCCGGTGCCGGTCGGGGCCGAGGCGAGCACGTCACCGCCGGACAGCACTGTCGTCGTGTCTGGGATGATGACTGAACTCGTCCCCGGACTCGGTTCGGTAAACCAGCCGTTGACGTCAACGACGAGATGGGTTGCCGCCATCGTGTACAAGCACACCTGACCCCCGGCCCCGACCTTGGCGACCACCGCGTTCGGCACGGTCGAGCCAGCCACATAGTTCAAGTTCGCCGCGTTCGGACGATCTGCACCGCACGGGAACACCGTCACGAACCCGGGCCCCTGCGCCTCGGTCACCGTCACGTTCAACACCACCGCACCAGCATCCAACGGGACCCCGCCACGCCCGACCACCGTCAACGGCGTCACCGAGTCCCCGGCACGCATCCCGACGCCGGAGAACAGCCCGTCCACCGCTGGCTGCTCACCCACCCGAGTTTCCATCAACCGAGCCGGCACCAACGGCGTGAACGACGACGCAGACGGGAACCAGCCGTTGACGTCAACGACGAGATGGGTTGCCGCCATCGTGTACAAGCACACCTGACCCCCGGCCCCGACCTTGGCGACCACCGCGTTCGGCACGGTCGAGCCAGCCACATAGTTCAAGTTCGCCGCGTTCGGACGATCTGCACCGCACGGGAACACCGTCACGAACCCGGGCCCCTGCGCCTCGGTCACCGTCACGTTCAACACCACCGCACCAGCATCCAACGGGACCCCGCCACGCCCGACCACCGTCAACGGCGTCACCGAGTCCCCGGCACGCATCCCGACGCCGGAGAACAGCCCGTCCACCGCTGGCTGCTCACCCACCCGAGTTTCCATCAACCGAGCCGGCACCAACGGCACGAGCGACGAACCGTCGCTCGTCACTTCAATCGCGCTCGGCGAGAAGCCTGCCTCCTCGGATGGCGCCACATCCGGTGCCGATGCGGCGACAATCGGCGTCGCCGGGACTATCAGCAACGTCGTAGCAAGCACCACGGTCGCTGCAAGCACATGCCGCCCACCCATAGCGTTCCTCCCGCTCAGACACGCAAACCGTACCATCGCCTTGATGATGCGGGAACATCGCCCGAAGTGTGCGGCTGGCGGAGGCTCATAACATCCGAGGGCAGCGTGACCTTCTGGCAATCGTCCGAGGCAGACGATGTCCGATATCCACCGCGATGCGTTCGCCGCAGGCGCCTCGATGGCGCCCCCTGTCTGTCAGGGTGACGTGAGACAGCTGCGGTAGCCCACCATGCCTACGGGGCGAGACCGGAGCATCTACACCGATGACCATGACGACTGCATCTCTGCTCGCGCGCGCCCATGATGGCGTGGTGGACGAGCCCGACCCGGCCGCCCGGCCACGGCGGCGAAGCTTCACCGTCGAGTACAAGGCCCGAATCTTGGCCGAGTACGACGCGCTCGCGCACGGCTCGGAGGAGCGTGGCGCGCTGCTCCGCCGGGAAGGTCTGTACACCTCGCACCTGGCGGAGTGGCGCAAGGCCCGTGACGCGGGAGCCCGCGACGGCCTGGCCCCGAAGCCGAAGGCGCGCCGGTCGCCCGAGCAGGTCGAGGTCGAGAAGCTGCGCCGGCGCAACGAGCGGCTGGAGGCGGAACTGGCCCGCACGAAGCTCGCGTTGGAGATCACGGGAAAAGCACACGCGCTCTTGGAACTGCTCTCCGAGAGCGCGGACTGCGATCCGAAGTCGAAGCCGTGATCGAGGTGCACTTCAACGACCTCGAGGCGGTCACGTCGACCAAGCAGGCGTGCGTGCTGCTGGGCGCGTCGCGAGCCACGGTGTATCGGCGGCGACGGCCGCCGGTGAGTGGCCCGCCGGCGTCCCGTCCCACGCCACCGAACTCGCTGAGCGAGGTCGAACGCCAGCACATCCTGGCGGTGCTGCGCTCTGAGGAGTACTGCGACTTGGCACCCGCCCAGGTGTGGGCCCGCCTCCTCGATGACGGCATCTACCTGTGTTCGATCTCCACCATGTACCGGCTGCTCGCCGTCGCCGGTGAGAACCGGGAGCGGCGCCGCCAGCGGACCCACCCGGCCCGCAAGAAGCCCGAGCTCATCGCCCGCCGACCCAACCAGGTGTGGTCGTGGGACATAACGAAGCTGCAGGGCCCTGAGCGCGGCGTCTACTACGAGCTGTTCGTCATCATCGACATCTTCAGCCGCTACGTCGTCGGCTGGATGGTGTCGCTGGCCGAGACCGGTGAGCTCGCCGAGGCGTTCATCGCGGACGCGCTCGCTGTCCATGGCATCGACCGTGATCAGCTCACCCTGCACGCCGATCGCGGCACATCGATGACCTCCAAACCCCTGGCGCAGCTGCTCGTCGACCTCGGCGTCGCCCGCAGCCACAGCCGCCCCCACGTGAGCAACGACAACCCGTATTCGGAGGCGAACTTCAAGACCCTCAAGTACTGCCCGGCGTTCCCCGGACGGTTCGGCTCGATCGAGGACGCCCGGGCGTTCTGCTCGGTGTTCTTCGATCACTACAACCATGTCCACCGCCACGCCGGCCTTGGCCTGCACACCCCGGCGTCGGTCCACTTCGGCACCGCCGGCGAGATCCGCGCCCAGCGGGCCGTCACCCTCGACGCCGCCTACGCCGCCAACCCCGACAGGTTCCGGCACCGCCGACCCCAGCCGCCGAAGCTGCCCACCGTCGCCTGGATCAACGAACCGACACCCGAAGCACTCATCAAATCCGCATGAGAAGTTGTCTCACCGGCCTTGACAGGTTCCGGCCCGGTATCAGGCGCCGTGTTGCCTCGCTGTCGCCGTGTGTCATCACTCTGCGTGGCCAGAGACCTGTGGTCTGGGCCGAACCACCCATTCCCTCCCCGGAACGCTGACAGGTACCGTCCCGGTCAATTCCACAGGGCGGGGGCGGGCATGAGGCATCGATTTGGGACTGTCGTACTGCTGCTCGCCATCGCCGTGGTCGGTTCCACCTTGACATCTTCTTTCGAGTTTCTTGAGGATCGGCCGAGGGTGGCATCGGCTGTTGCGCCCCCATCGACGAGTAGCCCGGTGTTCAACGGTTTGAGTCCGTTAGTGCCGTCGCGGTTGTTGGACACTCGCCCTGGCGAGTCGACCATTGATGGTCAGTCGGTTGGTGTGGGGCGGCAACCGGCGGGAGGCGTGCTCGAGGTCGTCGACGCAGGTCGTGCTGGTGTGGCGACGGCGGCGGTCGCGGTGATGGTGAACGTGGTGGCGGTGTCGCCG
>JBFWVD010000162.1:0-6032 GCA_050246915.1 Acidimicrobiia bacterium
GACATCGGTCGTGGACGCGGCGGTGTGGACGCTGCGCTGTCCCGTGTCCGGTGTCCGGTGCGCACCGTCGGCATCTCGAGCGACGTGCTCTATCCGACGTATCAACAGCTCGAGATCACCGAGCGGCTGCAACGCCTCGGCGGGTCGAGCGACTACGTCGAGATCAACTCGCTCGACGGCCACGACGCGTTCCTCATCGATCTCGATCAGGTCACCGCTGCGATCGGGCCGTATCTCGATCGCGTGTTGAAGGACTGACCGTGTCGCACAAATCGACGTCACACAACTCGAACCAGTCGAACCGCTGAACCGGAGAGCAAAGATGTCTGCCGATCCGCCCCCACCGTTGCACCAGGACTCGATCGCCATCCGCTCGGGACGCGGATCCGATCCGCGTTCGTTGGCACCGACGCTGTGGTCATCGACCACCTGGGTGAACGAGTCGCTCGACGATGCCCGCCGCGGCGCCACCAGAGCGCGCAGCGATCGCTTCTACTCCCGCCTCGCCAATCCGAGCGTGCGCGGCTTCGAGGACGCGGTCGCCGCACTCGAAGGGGCAGAGACCGCATTGGCATTCGGGTCGGGCATGGGGGCGATTGCCTCGACGATCTTGGGTTTGTGTTCGAACGGCGACCACATCGTGGCCCAGCGCCAGCTGTACTCACATACGCAATTGTTCTTGCAGGGCGTGTGCCCGCGCTTTGGCATCGACGTGACCTTCGTCGACGGCACTGAGCCCGGGGCGTTCGCCGCCGCGGTGCGTCCGGGCAAGACGATGTTGGTCATCGCCGAGACGCCGGCCAATCCGCAACTGGCGCTCATCGATCTCGAAGCCCTCGGTCAGATCCGCGGGCCACTCACCGTGGTCGATTCCACGTTCGCCACGCCGATGTTGCAGCAGCCTTTGACTCACGGCATCTCACTCGTGGTGCATTCGGCCACCAAGGGCATCGCCGGTCACAACGACGCCACGCTCGGGGTCATCGCCGGTGAACGTGATCTCATCGAAGCAATCTGGGGGTATTCGGTGCTGCACGGCTCGGTGGCCTCGCCGTTCGATGCCACCAACGCCCTGCGGGGCATCCGCACCTTGGCCGTGCGGGTCGAGCGTCAATGCCAGAGCGCGCTCACCTTGGCACGCCATCTCGAGAAGCACCCCGCTGTGGCCAAGGTGAGCTATCCGGGCCTCGAATCCCATGCGCAACACGAACTCGCGCTGCGGCAGATGACGGCTTTCGGAACGGTGCTGACGATCGATCTGGCTGACGGACTCGACGGCGCGCGCCGCTTCGTGGAGGGCGTGCAGATCGCCCAGATGGCCACGTCGCTCGGCGGACCCGAGACGCTGGTGACGGCACCAGCGCTGACGACGCACGCCGGTCTCACTTCCGAGGAGTTGGCCGCGGTCGACATCACGCCGGGTTCCGTGCGCATCTCGGTGGGGCTCGAGCACGTCGACGATCTCGTCGCCGATTTCAACGCTGCCCTGGGCTGACCGGCTGCTTCGCGACCCCGTGGGGCTCAGGCCAACAACGCATCGAGGCGCGCCGCCGCCGGCGATCCGGCTGCCACCGCGACGGCCATCGGCGTCCCGTCGCAATCACACAGGAACAGCGCAGTTCCCTTCGGCGGTTCCGTCGAACGGGCAACGAGGCGCAGTCTGACGTTGTTGCGGTGAAGGATCCTGCCGGTCCCCACACAGATTCGATGACCTTCGATGGTTCCGATGCCGGGGGTGATGACGGGGATGCGTGCATCGGTGAGGTCGTAGAGGCGACACTGGAAGGCAACCCCGTCCTTGGACGAAGCCAGACGCGTGTCGCGTCGAACTGCGGCGAGCAGCGCGACGGCGACCACGATCATCAGGAGTGCCCAGAGCGTGTTGACCATTCCCCACCAGGATTGCCCATCGGAGCAACCCGTTCGACACCCGAGGTCGGTGTTCCTCCCCGCTCTGCTGGCCGCCGCAGCCGTTCTCGCCGTGACGGCGTGCAGCGGTGGTGGCGACTCGGTGGACGACGCGACCACGGTGGCGACCTCGACGGCAACCACAGCGGTCGCTGCCACGACCACGGTCGCCCCGACCACGACGGTCGCTGTCCCGGCGGTCATCACCCTCACGCCGACGGTGTCGTCGGCGGCATCGTTCAGCGCTGGCGATGACGGACCGATCACCGATCAAGCGCTCATCGACGAACTCACCAACGCCACCGTCGCCTACGTGAAGACGGCCACGTTGGCGCCCCTCGGTGGCACCGAGAGCGACGTCGTCGCTCTGTTGACGACCGAGGCCGCAGCGGCGTTGAACGACGCCGGTCGCGATGCCCTGAGCGACGATCAGATGCCGATCATCGTGGCGTCGCCGTCATCGACGATGACGCTCACCATCTCGGCCCTCACCGGGCCCGGGGACGCAACAACGATTGCGGTGGTGGGATTGGACGTCACCGTGGGGGGCACGACCGCCGGGGGAGCGTCGGTGTCGGTGCACCGCACCGGTGACCTCACCTTCGCCAAGAGTGATGCCGGATGGAAGATCGACGCGTTCACGCTGAACGTGGATCGGGAGATGCCATGAACCGCGTCCATTGGAAGACCTTCCGCCGAGCGGCCGGACTCTCGGTGCTGTCGGTGGCGATCGGTCTGGCCGGCAGCTTGGTGTGGTGGCTGAATTCCGGAGCCACGGTGTTCAGCGTGACCCGTACGGCGAACGCCTCGCAGGAGTGGACGCCGAATGCTCCGCTGTTCGTGTTGTTGGTCGGTGACGATCTGCGACCCGGGGCGGGCTGCAAGTGCGCCGACTCGATCCATCTCGTCGGCATCCCCGCCGGTGGCGGACAGGCCGTGATGATGGGAATCCCGCGCGACACCCGCGTATCGGTGCCCGGTCGCGGTAACAAGCGCATCAACGATGCCTGGAATGCCGGCGGCAACGAGCTCATGGCCCAGGTTGCCGGCGAGTTGGTGGGCGTGCCCGTCAGCTACGTGGTGCATGTGAACTACACACAGCTCCCGAAGCTGGTCGACGAGATCGGGGGCCTCGATGTGGACGTTCCGACAAAGATGAGTGACCGGAACTCTGGTGCGTTCTTCCCTGCGGGCGTCGTGCACATGAACGGCGATCAGGTCCTCGCGTTCAGCCGCAATCGCCACATCGGCGGTGGCGACTTCAAACGCTCGGAGAACCAAGGTCTGGTCATCTTGTCGGCACTGGCCAAGATGCGCGCGGAGGGCACCGGCAAGGTCGACACGATGAAGCAACTCGGAATCCTGATGCGGCACACCGACACCACCGGCATGGGTACCACCGAACTGTGGCGACTGGCCAGGGTTGCCATCGCCGTCGACGCGGCCAACGTCCGCAACGTGGTGATGCCGGGCAAGAGCGCCTCCGTCGGCGGTGCGTCCTATGTCGTGCCAACCCCGGAGGCCGCGGCATTCTTCGCCGACTTCGCCGACGACGCGATCTTGCAGTCGCATTGACCGTCATCCGAGGAATGCGAAGGATCGGCTGAGGCCACCGTGCCCGAGATCCTCGAAGTCGAGATGTACCGGCGACTCGCCGAGCAGACCGTCGGCCGTCGCATCACCGAGGCGTTGGTGCCCGATGCGTGGTTCTGCCGTCCTCACGAGCCCGCGGAGATCGTGGCGGCGGTGACGGGACAGCGCATCGTTGCCGCGAGGCGGCGCGGGAAGTTGCTGCTGATCGACGTCACCGGCGGCGTCTGCCTGGGCATGCGGTTCGGCATGACCGGACGCTTGATCTTGGACGGGCGAGCCGCCATCGACAAGCTCGAGTACTCGTCGCATCGCAACGACCCCGCATGGGATCGGTTCGGTCTCCGCTTCGGTCGACGCGGGATGTTGCACATCAACGACCCGAGGCGGTTGGGCGGTGTGCAACTCGATCCGGACGAAGCGATCCTCGGACCTGATGCGCTCACCATCACGCAACAAGAGTTGACAGCTGCACTGGCGCGATCGCTTGCGCCGGTGAAGGCCTGCCTGCTCGATCAGCATCGAGTGGCCGGCATCGGGAACCTCTTGGCCGATGAGGTGCTGTGGCGTGCCGGTATCGACCCGGCACGGCCGGCATCCTCGCTCGATGGCGCGCAACTCACTGCGCTGCACGATTCCTTGACGACAACGCTGCCGGAGCTGCTCGAGCGCGGCGGCTCTCACACCGGTGACTTGATGGCTGATCGCTCACGTTCGGGTCGCTGCCCGATCGACGGGGCGGAGCTCGATCGGCGCACGATCGGTGGTCGCACCACCTACTCGTGTCCCGTTCATCAGCGATGACCATCGCGATCGTCGTCGAGATGACAGACTGACCCCCCTGTGATGAGGGTGCGGAGGGCCACGACGAGCAAGCGCCGCGTCGCGCCCATGCTGGCTGCCGTGTTCTCCCTGTCCGTCGGATCGATCGGCGTGGGCGCGTTCGTCGCCACTGGCCCGGCCATCGCTCAAGAGGTCACGACCACAGCAGCCACGACCACCGCCCCGACCACAACGGCGGCACCGACCACCACGGCCGCGTCGGGCTCATCGACAACGGCCTCCGTCACCACCGCGCCCTCAGATACCACGACCACGTCGGCGTCCACGACGACCAAGGCGCCGGCATCGACCACGAAGGCGGCGACCACCACACGCCGGGCGAGTGCCACGACGAAAGCGGCGGCGACGACGAGAGCGCCGACGACGAGAGCAGCGACGACCACGCGACGGGCCACAACAACGGTCAAAGCTGCGGCCGTGCCGTCCTCCTCGCCCAGCACGATCGCCACCACCGCGGCGACCAAGCCGCCCGCCACCTCGGCGCAATTGGTGCCGGTCACCGAGACATCGGTCGAGAAGGGCAAGTCGGGCCTGTCGAACCCCACGGTGCGACCCATCATCCTCAGCCTCATCGCCATGGGCGTGGTGATGCTGCTCATCACCTTCTGGTACGTGCATTCCACCAAGCCTCAGCCCGACGCGCTCGACCGCCTTCGTACGTTCCGTCGAACGGTTCGTTGACCCGAACGGTTACGGTGGCGTCATGGCAGACAGCCTCGACGTCGACGCAATGCTGGAACGGTTCCGTGAGCGCGCCGCGGGCGTGAAGCACCGGCCGCTTCCCCCGGTAGAAGGGCCCAAGCGTCAGGAGTTCATCAAGCAGGCGCAGAACGACTTCATGGACTTCGCCATCATCGGCGACGCGGTCGGCACCATCGAGGACGGCTTCCTCGTACTGCGAGTCGATCTGCGACCACCTGACCAGAAGTGAGCTTCTCCGGGCCGGGACAGCGTGCGGCCACCCCGATGATCACCGCGGTCGTTGCTGTCACGTTCTGGGGCATGAGCGCAGTGATCGTCCGCGGCGTGTCGGCCGATGCTCCGGCCACCGTGTTCTTCCGGCTGTGGTTGAGCGTGCCGGTCTGGTATGTCGTCATGCTGCTGAGCGGGGCCCGGTTGAGCGTCCGCATCGTGCGCGATGCGTTCGGCCCAGCGGTCTTGTTCGCTGGTTCGATGGCGGCGAGCTTCGAAGCGTTCAAGCGCACGTCGATCGCCAACGCGTCGCTCATCCCATCGCTGCAACCGGCTCTGATCTTGCTGTTGGCCTCGCAACTGATGGGGGAGCGACGCAGCAACCGCGAGCTGGCGCTGGCCGGGCTCGCCTTCGCCGGGGTGGTGGGCGTGGTGTTGGGTGGGGCGAAGACGTCGGGAGCATCCCGGCTCGGTGATCTGCTGGCCTTCGTCAACCTGCTGCTGTTCGCGGCGTACTTCTTGAAGGTGAAGCGGATCCGCACCACCGAGGTGCCAGTGCTCGCCTTTCTCACCGCGATGTTCTTGTTGTCAGCAGTGCTGGTGAGCCCGTGGGCATTGCTGAGCACCAAGGGCCTTGACCGGATGCACGGGCCGGACTGGCTTTTGATCTTCGCGTTGATCGTCGGGCCCGGGCTGATGGGGCACGGGTTGATGACCTGGGCGCAGAAGTTCCTCGACGTCACGACGACCTCGCTGCTCAACCTCGGAGCCCCGGTCGT
>JBFWVD010000163.1:0-5559 GCA_050246915.1 Acidimicrobiia bacterium
CATTGCGGCGACGTCGTCAGTTGCTGTTTCGCGTACTAGCGCGCCGGACGAACCATCTGACCGGGGCGACCAGTACGCACCGCCTCCACCATCTCACCGTCGACGCGAATCGGCGTGCCGTTCACCAACACATGGCGCATCCCCACGGGCTGATCGGCGGTGAGCCGTTCGGAGTCGGCCGGGAAGTCCCGCACACGTCGAACCGGTCCCGGGGCGACGGTGGCCGGATCGAACACCGCGATGTCAGCGAAAGCCCCGACCCGCACATAGCCACGGTCGGCGAGCCCCAGCATGTCGGCCTGCTCACCGGACAGCTTGCGCACCGCCTTTTCGAGGGTTATGGCTTGGCGATCTCGGACCCATCCTCCGAGCAGATCGGTGGGGGCGCAGGCATCACACAACTGCCCCACGTGAGCACCGGCATCACTGAGGCCCAGGATCGTGCCCTCGGTGTTGAGCAACTCGGCCACGTGCGGCTCATCGTCGTTGAGCAACACCACCCGGAAGCGGGTGGTCAGGTCGTCATCGAGTGACAGCCGGATCATCACGTCGAGCGGTGACTCTCCGCTCGCGGCGGACAGATCGCTGATCTTGGTGCCGATGAGATCGGCGTGCGCCATCGACTCACCGACGGTGAAGCTGGCCCAACGCGGCGCCAACGAGGCGTTGCACAACTGGTCGTAGGCCAGCGCCCGCCACTGCGGATCGCTGTAGGCGGCGCGGCGCTCGGCGTCGGTTCCGTTCAACAGTTCGGCGAACGCTGGTACGACATTGAACGTGAACGGGCTGGCCATGTTCACCTGCAGCACGAGCGGCCGAGGCGACACCTGAGGCCACACCTGCGAGCCCTTGGCCCGCTCGGCGTTGTGGATGGCCACGGTCTTGCGGGAGCGATCGTCGGGGGTGGTGAGCAGCGCCCCGTAGGTGATGGGTCGGTTGATACGGGCCTGGAGTGCGTAGATGGCCCGGATGCCGAACTCGCCGAAGGCGATCTGGGCCACGCCGAGGCCCATCTCCCCGAGCACATCGGCGATCGCTTCGATCTCGCCCTGGGCGGCGTGACGGCTGGGGATCTTGCGGCCGTGGGCATCCACGTGGGTGACCGCGTAGCTGGTGGCGAACCCCATCGCCCCGCGGTCCATGGCGTCGCGCACAACGTCGCGCATCGACTCTATCTCTTGCGCCGTGGCCTCGCGTTCGAACGCTTCATCGCCCATGACATAGAGCCGCACTGCGGTGTGGCCGACGTAGGCGCCGTAGTTGAGCAGTGTGCCGCGGCGGTCGATCGACTCGAGGTACTCCGGGAACGTCTCGAAGTCCCACGGCACACCAGCGGTGAGCGCAGCGACGTCCATGTCCTCGACCTTCTCGAGCGTGTGGACGATCACCTCCCGGTCGTCGGGATGACACGGCGCCAACGTGAAACCACAGTTGCCGGCGATGACGGTGGTGACCCCGTGGTACGACGACGGCGTGAGATCGGGATCCCAGAACACCTGCGCGTCGTAGTGCGTGTGATTGTCGATGAAGCCCGGAGCCACGACATGACCGGATGCATCGAGTACCCGGTGACCCGACAGATCGGGGCCGATGGCGCTGATGCGTTGGCCGGTGATGGCAACATCGGCGATGTAGCCCGGTGCTCCGGATCCGTCGACGACGAGACCCCCGGTGATCACGAGGTCGGCAATCGCAGTTGACACCGTCGCGGCCGCAGGGGATGACACAGGCGATGACACAGGAGATGACATGGGGTCGGGCTCGGCCATGTCAGACCGTGATGCCGTACTCGCGCAAGCGGTAGAAGTTGATGGCGTTGCCGCGAGCGAGCTTGTAGAGCTCCTCGTCGTTCAGGCCGCTGTCGTGAGCGAGCTTCTCGAGCATCTGCTTGTTGTTCGGCCACGGTGAATCACCGTGGGGGAAATCCACCTCGTACATCATCTGGTCCATACCGACCACGTCGCGCATGCGCAGCCCGGTTCGATCGTCCACGACGCAGCCGAAGACACGGTTCTTGTAGTGCGTGCTGGGCAGCTCGGTGAGCGAACCGCGGGCGTACCCCTTGTGGGTCTCGAAGTTGTAGTCGAGGCGTTCGAGCACGAACGGGATCCAACCCACCTGTCCTTCGCTGAGCGCGATGCGCAGCTCGGGATAGCGACCGAGAACCCCGGAGCACAGCCAGTCCACCAACGCTCGATGTGAACCCTCGTGCACCAGCGCCGTGCTGGTGAGCATGGGGGAGTCGGGACCGGTGCTGGGAAAGGTCGACGACGAACCGATGTGCATGTTGACGCTGGTGCCCGTCTCCTGGCAGGCCGCCCACAGCGGATCCCAGTACCCGGAATGGATGCTGGGCAGATCGAGCGAAGGAGGTGATTCGCTGAAGGCGATGGCGTAGGAGCCCTTGGCGGCGCAGCGATACACCTCGGCGACGGCCAACTCGACGTCCCAGAGCGGGATGAGCGTCAGGGGGATGAGTCGGCCCCTACCGGCGCCTCCGCACCACTCGTCGATCATCCAATCGTTGTAGGCCCGGACACAGGCCAGGGCCAGATCCTTGTCCTGGGCTTCGAGGAAGGTCTGGCCGCAGAACCGCGGGAACGTCGGGAAGCACAACGATGCGTCGGTGTGGTTGCGATCCATCGCTTCGAGCCGTGCCGCTTGGTCATAGCAGGCCGGCAACATCTCCTCGATGGTGACGGCAGCGTTGGTGAGTTTGTCTCGGTTCTGACCGGAGGCGACGAGGCCACTCACGATCGGGTAGTAGGTGCCCTCGTACAGCCAGCAGTCCGCCACCTCGTCCCCGCCGCCCACCTTGAACACCAGCGTGCGCTTGGTCTTGCGCGTACCGCCCACGACCCGCTCCATCCGTGGCGCCCGGTCGGCGAACTCGGCGGGCAGGCGCTTGGTCCAGACGTCGGGCGGTTCGATGACGTGATCATCGACCGAGATGATGCGCGGAATGTCCATTGGTCCCCCTGCAGCGCGTGTTCGTACCTGGTCATCAAACAACGCGTGGACCGTTGCGTCCAACAGAAACTCGGCCGATGTGCCATAAACGATGTCGATGGCAGGTAACTTCGGCCCGTGGACCTCCATCAGCTGCGATGCGCCGTTGCCGTCGCCGACCACGGGAGCTTCACCAAAGCAGCCGATGCCCTCCACATGACCCAACCGGCGCTGTCGTACGTGATCAACCGGCTCGAAGCGGAGCTGGGGACCTTGTTGTTCGAGCGTCTCCGACGTGGCGTCGCCATCACGGCCGCTGGCCGAGCCCTGCTCGAACCAGCCCGCATGACCTTGGCCGAGGCCGATCGCACACGCGCCGCCGTCACCGCGGTGACCGGGCTCGTGGCCGGGTCGCTCCACCTCGGGTCCGTGCGACTCACCATGGCGATCGTCGCCGATCTCGTGACGGCATTCCATGATCGCCATCCCGACGTCACCGTCGTGGTGCACGAACCGCTCAGCGACACCGAAGTCATCGAGTGCGTGCGCGACGGTCGTTTCGACCTCGCCGTGATCCGCGCCTCGGCCGTCCCGAGCGACCTGAGCTCGGTGGAGTTCGTACGGCACGAGACCGTGGTCGTCGGGCCCGACGCCATCGCACCCGGTCGGGGCCCACTGACGACGGAGCGACTCGCCCAGCTGCCGCTCATCGCGCAACCGCAAGGAACACCTGGGCGCAATCAGATCGATCTGGTCTTCGCCGATCCCTCTGTGCACCCACACGTCGTCATGGAGTGCGCGAACCACGAGATGATCCTCGAGCTCGTGGCCCGAGGGGTGGGCGTCGCCATCACCGCTCGCAATCACCCGCTCGTGGCCGACCGCGCTGGGGTGTGGATGCGCTCGTTCGTACCGGCCCGGATGTCGGCGCTGGCGGTCGTGCATCGCCGCGGCCGACCCTCACCGGCAGTCGAGGCGCTGCGTGCTCTCGCCCTGGAGGTTTTGACCTAGCAATACTGTCGCCATGGCCGACACCGATGAGCTCGAGATCTCCATGGACGCCGACAGCGCGTTCTACTGGGAAGGCACCAAGCACGATCAACTGCTCGTGCAACGGTGCCGAATGTGTTCCGCGCTGCGCCATCCCGCTGGGCCCGTGTGTCCGAAGTGCCGATCGCTGGAATGGGATGCCGAAGCCGCGCCATCGACCGGAGTTCTCCACAGTGTCGCCAAGGTGCACTATCCGACGTCCCCGATGCAGGGGTCGGGATATCTGATCTGTCTCGTCGACCTGGCCGACGGAGTGCGCGTCGCCGCCAACTTGCGCGACTGTGAGTTGGGTGCCGCTGCGATCGGCATGCCCGTCGAGCTGTGCTTCGAGCCGATCGCTCACGGCTTCAAGCTTCCCCAGTTCCGCCCGGTCCCTGCGGCGTCGACTGCCGAGGCGTCATGAGCGCGCGCAGCACGTCCGGCACCGCCATCGTCGGCATCGGGGCCACGGAGTTCTCCCGCGAGTCGGGCCGGAGCGAACTGCGACTCGCTGTCGAGGCGATCTCCTCCGCGCTCGCCGACGCCGGTCTCTCCTTCGACGACGTCGACGGCCTGTGCACCTTCGACATGGACACCAACGATCCGGCCACCGTGGCGCCGGCATTGGGTCTGAACGGTGTGACCCACTTCTGGCAGAGCAGCTACGGCGGCGGTGGCGGTTGCTCAACGGTGTTGAGCGCGGCCATGGCGGTGACCACAGGAGCCGCCGACGTCGTGGTGGCCTACCGTGCCATGAACGAGCGCTCCGGACGGCGATATGGCCAAGTGTCGGGAGGCAAGCGGCGCGTGCCGCTCGCGCTCAGTCACTACACCCCCTACGGCATCCACACCGCTGCGCAGTGCTTTGCTCTCAACATCTCTCGGTACATGCACACCTACGACGTCACCAACGCTGACTTCGCCCCCGTGGCGGTGGCGGCGCGCCGGCACGCATCGACGAACCCCGCAGCGTTCTTCTACGGCAAGCCGATCACCATCGACGATCATCAGGCCTCTCGTTGGATCGTGGAGCCCGGATTGCGCCTGCTCGATTGCTGCCTCGAGAGCGACGGTGCGGTGGCCATCGTCATCACATCCGCCGAACGAGCAAGAGATCTGCGGCAGCGGCCTGTCCAGATCACGGCGGGATCACAGGGCCTCGTCGGCCCGCAGATGCGCGACTACTACCGATCGTCCATCATCAGCGCCGACGAGACGGCCGTCGCCGCCCGCAAGCTGTGGGCGACGTCGGGCCTGCGTCCCCAGGACATGTCGATGGCGATCCTGTACGACCACTTCACCCCACTGGTGCTGATGCAGATCGAAGCGCTCGGCTTCTGTGGCCCGGGCGAGGGCAAGGACTTCGTCGCCGATGGTCGAATCGACCTCGACGGCGCCTTGCCGATCAACACCAACGGTGGGCAGCTCGGGGAGGCGTACATCCACGGCATGAACGGGATCGCCGAGGCCGTTCGCCAGCTACGCGGAAGCGCAGTCAACCAAGTCGATGATGTCGAGCACGTCCTCGTCACGTCCGGACCGGGGGTTCCCACCAGTGCGCTCATCCTGAGTCCGACATGA
>JBFWVD010000164.1:0-5445 GCA_050246915.1 Acidimicrobiia bacterium
CGTTGGCCGGAACCTGGGGCGCCGGCGATCGGGTGTTCCCCAAGCTGCACCTCCCGTTCGATGCGTTGCTCGACGGCAAGGACCTCCCCGCGTGGTCCATGGTGAACGCACCCGAATCACCCGACACCCCGGCCGTGGCGGCGACGCCGTGGGCTCCCGTGGTGGGCGATGGCGAGGCGCTCGTGCGGCGTATGCAAGGTCTTTTGTCGGAGGGTTACCGCGTCGTGGTCTCGGCCGACGGCGAGGGCTCTGCTCAACGACTGTCGGCGTTGCTGCGCGATCGCGGGCTGGACCTCCCGGTCGTGCAGTCGGCCGCGGAGCTCAAGGGAACCACCAGCGGGGCCAAGAACGCTGCCAAGTCCGGCGGCTCTGCCGGTGGAGTGATCGTCGCTCCGATGCACACCGGGTTCGTGTTGTCGGACGTGAAGGTGGCGCTGCTGTGCGAGGCCGATCTCACCGGTCGCCATCGCGCCCATCGCAAGCCACGGCCCCGCAAACGCGAGTCGGCCGGGTTCTTCGAGGACCTCAAGCCCGGCGACTTCATCGTCCACTTCCATCACGGTGTCGGTCGTTACGGCGGCATGGTCACGCGATCGATGGGCGGCATCGAGCGCGACTATCTGCTGCTCGAATACAAAGGCGGCGACAAGCTCTACGTCCCGAGCGATCAGATCGACGCGGTGCGTCACTACGTCGGTGGCGAGAGCCCGTCATTGCATCGTCTCGGCGGCACCGACTTTGCCAAAGCCAAGAGCCGCGTCCGCTCTGCGGTGCGGGAGGTGGCCCAGGAGCTCATCGTGCTCTACCAAAAGCGCGTCAACTCCGAAGGCCACGTGTTCAGTGAGGACACGCCCTGGCAGCGCGAGATGGAAGACGCCTTCCCCTTCGCCGAGACGCCCGATCAGCTCACCGCCATCGCCGATGTGAAGGGCGACATGGAAGCGAGCCATCCCATGGACCGTCTGGTGTGTGGTGACGTGGGCTTCGGCAAGACCGAGGTCGCGGTACGAGCCGCCTTCAAAGCGGTGCAGGACGGCAAGCAGGTGGCCATCTTGGTGCCCACCACACTCCTCGCCCAGCAGCACTTCCAGACGTTCTCCGATCGCTATGCCGGGTTCCCGGTGCGCGTCGAGGTGATGAGCCGCTTCCTCACTGCGGCGCAAGCTCGCACCGTGGCGCGCGCCGTGAGTGACGGCGAGGTGGATGTGCTCATCGGCACCCATCGCATCTTGTCCGACGACGTGAAGTTCAAGGATCTCGGTTTGCTCATCGTCGACGAGGAGCAGCGCTTCGGTGTGAGCCACAAAGAGGCCATCAAGCACATGAAGGCCAACGTCGACGTGCTCACCCTCACTGCCACACCCATCCCACGGACGCTCGAGATGAGCCTCACCGGCATCCGAGATCTCACGTTGCTCAACACCCCGCCGGCCGACCGTCAACCAATCTTGACATACGTCGGCAACTACGACGATCGGGCCGTGGCCGAGGCGCTCCGACGCGAGCTGCTGCGAGAAGGCCAGGTGTTCTTCGTGCACAACCGCGTGGCCGACATCGAGAAGAAGGCTGCCGAGCTGCGCGACCTGGTGCCCGAGGCTCGTATCGCCGTTGCTCATGGGCAGATGGACGAAGGCTCGCTCGAGACCGTGGTGCTCGATTTCTGGGAGGGGCGTTTCGACGTGCTGGTGTGCACCACCATCATCGAGTCCGGCATCGACATGCCCACCGTGAACACCTTGGTGGTGGAGCGGGCCGATCTGCTCGGCCTCGGCCAGTTGCACCAGCTGCGCGGTCGCGTCGGGCGAAGCGGCCAGCGCGCCTACGCGTATCTTTTCCATCCCGCCGACGTCGCCCTGTCGGAAGAGGCGTACGAACGGCTGCGCACCATCGGTGAGGCCACCGAGCTCGGTTCGGGCTTCAAGATCGCCATGCGAGATCTCGAGATCCGCGGCGCCGGCAACCTGCTCAGCGAGTCACAGTCGGGGCACATCGCTGCGGTGGGCTACGACCTCTACTGCCAGATGGTCAACGAGGCCGTGGCCGAGATGAAGGGCGAACCGGTCAAGGAACCGGCCGAGGTGAAGCTCGACGTGCCCAGCGACGCCCATCTGCCCGTCAGCTACGTGCCCAAGGAGGAGCTACGGCTCGAGGCGTATCGACGGCTGGCTGCCGTCACCACCCACGACGAGGTCGCCGACATCCAGGCCGAGTGGGAGGACCGTTACGGCCCGGTGCCACCGGCTGCGCTCACCTTGCTCACCGTCGCCCATCTGCGGGCCGAGTGCTTCCGCACCGGCATCCGTGACATCCAGATCACCACCGGTCAGGCCAAGCTCTCCCCCATCGTGCTCAAGACCAGCGAGCAGATCCGGCTCAAGCGACTGTCTCGCCATGCCATCTACAAAGAGGACCTGCACCAATTGGTGCTGCCCCTGGCCCGCGGTGTCGAGGCGGCCGGGTATCTGGTGGGGTTGCTGGGCGAGCTCATCCCGACGCCGGTAGCCGCCTGAGCGGACACCGCTCCGGCGGCTCGTCCGTCACACGGCTTCCGGTGATCGTGAAGCGCACCCATCGGGCCGGTACGGTGTCTGGCGTGCATCGACGTTCCTTTGCCCTGGCCGGCGCGCTCGCGCTCGGCCTCATCGCCACCAGCTGCGACATCACGTCGCCGACCGCGGCCAAGGTGAACGGGGTCGAGATCTCAGACTCCGATCTCCAGGATCATCTCCAGGGGTGGCGTTCAGCGTGGGCCGCTGGCCGCGAACAGCAGCCGAACGCGTTCGCACCGCTCGTCGAGAAGCTTCCGGGGGCAAGCTTGCCCAGCGAACTGGCGACCTACGTGCTACAGATCGAGATCCTCGGCGCGCTCGTCCACGGCGGTCTCGCCGAACGTGGCATCACCCCGTCCGCGGACGATCTGCAGGCAGCACGTGTGAAGTGGGCAAGCCAGATGGGAGGCGAGGAGATCTTCGCCAAGTTCCCCAAGGACTACGCCGATCAGCTGGTCACCAACCTCGCGGAGCAGAACGCCCTCGGCCGGTTCTTGGCCGAGGACCTCGTCAAGCAGGATCCGTCGCAGCGCCGTCTGTGCCTGAGCCACATCCTGGTCGGCACCGAAGCCGATGCCAACGCCGTCGAGGCCCGCCTGGCCAAGGGCGAGGACTTCGCCACGATCGCGTCCGAGGTCTCCAGCGACGCCGGCAGCGCGGCCAACGGTGGCGCACTGCGTGATCAGAACGGCTCGTGCGACAGCCTGGCATCCCTGAGCGGCTACGTCCCCGAGTTCGCCGATGCCGCGTCCACGGCGAAGCTCGGCGTTCCCACAGCCCCGGTCAAGTCCGAGTTCGGCTACCACGTGATCCTCCTGACCGACACACCTCCCCCGAGCCCGCGGGAGGGTCTCGAGCCATGGCTGGCCGAGGTCATCCCAACGGCCAAGATCACCGTGAACCCGAAGTACGGCTCATGGGATCCGAATCAGGGCGTGGTTGCGCCGGTTGCCCCTGTCGTTGCGGCCGACGCCACCCCGGAGACACTTCCGACCATCGGGCAGTGAACGGCGAAATCACCGTCATCGGCCTGGGTCCGTCGGGCCCGGAGTTGGTCACCACCGCGGCACTGAACGCCATCGAGGCACATCGCCATCAGTTCCTCCGCACGTCGCGCCATCCATCGGCAGTGCTGATGGATGGCGCTGCAGTGAGCTTCGATGCGATCTATGAGTCGGCCGAATCGTTGTCCGAGGTGTACCGCGGCATCGTCGACGCGCTCATCTCGGCAGCGACAGCACACGGTGAGGTCCTGTACGCCGTGCCCGGGTCACCGCTGGTGGCCGAGCACACGGTCGAGTTGCTCCGAGAGCAGTGCCCAGCGGCCGGCGTGACACTCATCGTGCAACCAGCGCTGTCCTATCTCGACGTGGCTGGGGCAGCGCTCGGTGTCGATCCGCTCGCGGCCGGCGTGCGCATGGTGGACGGCCATCGCTTCGCTGCGGAAGCGGCCGGGGAACGTGGCCCGCTGCTGGTGGCCCAGTGCGACTCGGTGCAGGTGCTCAGCGACATCAAGCTGTCGTTCGACACCGACGAACCCGAGCGGGTCACCGTGTTGTGGCATCTGGGTCTCCCCGAAGAGCGCGTCGTGGACCTGCCCTGGCACGAGCTCGATCATTTCGCCGACGCCGACCATCTCACCTCGCTGTGGATCGCGTCCCTGGCCGCCCCGGTCGGTGCAGAGCTGGTGCGCTTCCACGAGTTGGTGCGCACTTTGCGAGAGCAGTGCCCATGGGATCAAGAGCAGACGCATCATTCGTTGACGCGCCATCTGCTCGAAGAGACCTACGAGGTGCTCGAGGCCATCGAGGCGCTCGATGTCGACTCCGGTCAAGGCAGCGAACACTTCTGCGAAGAGCTCGGCGATCTGTTGTTCCAGATCTTCTTCCACGCGGTCATCGCCAGCGAGGAAGGATGGTTCACGGTCGCGGATGTCGCCCAAGGCATCCACGACAAGTTGGTGTCACGCCATCCCCATGTGTTCCCGCCGACGTCGGGGCCCGGCACCGTGCTCGCTGATTCCGATGGCTTGGTGCGCGCCGACACCAGCGAACAGGTGCTCACCAACTGGGAACAGATCAAGCAGGCCGAGAAGGGCCATCGCTCGTTGATGGATGGCATCGCCGGCAACCTCCCGGCGCTGGCCTACGCGGTGAAGGTGCAACGCAAGGCGGCCTCCGTTGGGTTCGACTGGCCCGATGTTCACGGTGCGCTACCCAAGATCGGTGAGGAGCTGGTCGAGCTCACCGAGGTGCTGCACGATTCGGTGGCGCGCCGCGAGGAGCTCGGCGACCTGCTGTTCGCCATCTGCAACGTGGCCCGACATCTCGACGTGGATCCCGAGGCCGCGTTGCGCGCCGCATCAGCGAAGTTCCGGGGTCGGTTCTCGTCGGTGGAAGCACTCGTCGAAGCAGACGGGCTCGAGCTGCGCTCGCTGGATCTCGATGCGCTCGACGCCTACTGGGACAAGGTCAAGCTCCAACAGCGCTGAGCTCCAGCACGGCCGTCACGGCTTGCGATGCGTGGTCACCCATATGTCAACAATCGTTGACAAGTCCCGCTCGACTGCCGCGCGCTGGTGCTCGGGGCGGGCATGCCACCAATAGGGCGTCATCTGGAGCAGGTTGACCACATCGTTGGGCTCGGCGAGGTGCAGATCGAATCGGACCCGCTCGACGTGTTCGGGCGGCGGTTCGCCATCGCCGGACACGTGCGCCTTCACCTCATGGGTGCGCGGCTCGTCGTACAACAGCGCCTTCAATCCGTCGAGATGCTCAGGTCCCGGTGATGCCACCACCACGATGCCACCGGGTCGCAGCACGCGGAACAGTTCGGGGAAGTGCCGCGGAGCGAACACGGTGATCACTGCGTCGAGCACGCCATCGGCGAACGGGAG
>JBFWVD010000165.1:0-5431 GCA_050246915.1 Acidimicrobiia bacterium
GCTTGCGCGAGCGTGCCGATGGAGCAGACGTGGCTGAAGGCGTCAGCGAGGCTCTGGTCGACCTCGCCGAAGCTCAACCCGGCGGTGAAGAACAGCTCGTCGGGGTTCCTCCCAGCCTCGCTCACGTCGCGTCGTATCCGTTCGATCTCGCGGCCGAGTTTGTCGGCGGGCCAGGGGGTTGGTGAGCCCCAGCCGTCGCCGTACTCGACGATCCGCCGACGGGCGTGCTTGCCGATACCGCCGATCAGGGTTCTGACGGTGGGCTGTTGGAAGCATTTCGGTTTGACGCTCACCTGTTCGAAGCGGACGAACTGGCCGTGGAACTCGGCAACGTCGTTGGTCCAGATGGCTCGCATGGCTCGCATGTACTCGTCGGTGATGACACCGCGCTTGTTGAACGGCAGTCCGAGGGCTTCGAACTCTTCCTCGAGCCATCCGACGCCGGTCACGAGCGTCAATCGTCCCTTCGACAGTTGATCGAGCGTGGCGATCTGGATCGCCTGATGGAGCGGATGACGAAACGGAATGACCGTGGCGTTGTAGGTGAATCGGATGCGATCGGTACGCGCCGCGATGTACGCCGAAAGGGTGTAGAGCTCTGGCCAGGTGACGCCGAGGGAGTCGTGCTGCCCATTGGCGGGGGTGAAGAGATGTTCGCCGAAGACCACATCGGAGAATCCGAGCGATTCAGCGGCGACCGTGACCTCGGCGATGCTGTCGAGGTCCGGCCAACGGTCGTAAGGGATCAACATGATGCCGAATCGCATTGCAGACCTCCTGGGGACTCAGGCGTTGTGTTCATCGACTGGTTCGAACGTACGACACCATTTCCGCACGGCGCCGAACAGCTTCGCTTCGGTCGAGATGAGACCGGGGACGTCGAGGAACTCCTGGTTCTCCCAGATCGGATGGTCCTCGGTGTAGGTGGTCAGCATGGCCGTGCGACGGGCGGCGAGTGATTCATCGGACTCGCCAGGGTGTGCCTCCACCCATATGGTCTGGAACAACGTGCAGTACTCGGCGTCTTCGGGTGTGGCGGCGAAGATGCCGAACCCGTTGTCCCGGCCGGCGAACCGGGTGAGTGACACCCCGACGCCCCATGCCATCAAGGTGACGGTGTCTGGCTTGTCGGTACTGACCGATGCGACGCGTCCGCGCGAGGGAACCCGCAGTTGTGTGCGGAACGTGTGGGGCGTGATCTCGTGGTCGATGATCGTGGGGATCCGTTTGGCGCCGTGCACATAGCGAACATGGGCCGGGTCAACGATGTTCTCCACGGTGATGCGCGGTTGAATCGTCAGATGGGGGTACCGGCCGATCGCGTTCGGGAACGGTTCGTGGAACGGACCACATGGGTCGCCGTCGTCGAGTTCGGTGAAGATGTCCGGGACCTCCCACGAGGGCGCGCGGCCTTGTGCGTCGTTCCAGATGTAGATGACGCCGTTGCGCTCGTACACCGGCCGAGTGGGGATGTGTTTCGAACGGTTGACCTCGGTGGTGTCGGGGATCTCGCGATTGGTTCCATCCGGCGCCCAGCTCCACCCGTGGAACGGACACACCACGCAGTCACCGACGACCTTTCCGCCTTTACCGAGATGAGCGCCGAGGTGCAGGCAACGCGCGTCCATGCAGTTCAGTTCGCCCGACTCGGTGCGATACACGATGAGATCACGGCCGAAGCACTTCGCAGTGAGCATGTCGCCCGGTGCGATCTCAGCGCTCCATCCAACTTGGAACCATCCGCTGGGCTGCATCCATGACGGGATCGGCAACTGGCTCACGTCTTCCTCCGGCGCCATCGGCGTGTCGATGCTCGTAACCCCCACGAGCAGCGTCCCGAACTGTACACGAGTGTTCAACTCTGGCTCGCCGCCCATGGTTGGCGCTCTGCGCGCCCGCTCGGGTCAGCGGCTGATGTTGCTCAGCAGTGCCGAGTTCGAGGGCAGACCAAGGAGTGCTCGTCCGAGCAGTTCGGCCGAGAGCTCGGCGTTGAGCACGTTGTGCCGGCTACCGAGGTTGAGATCGCGCCAGTAGCGCTGCAGCGGATTCGCATCGGCGAACGCCGCAGGACCGGCGATGTCCATCAACACCGACCCGGCGGAGCGGAGCTGCTCCATGGCGTGTCCGCAGTCGGCCTGGATGGTGGCGAGTTCGAACCCGGACAAGGCGCGGATCGGGGCGTTGTCGTCGACCAATGCGGCGGCCCGACGCACGTGGAGCCACGCGGTGTCGATGCGCAGAGCGGCATGTCCCAGGAGCGCCACGAGATGGTCGCTGTCGCGTTGGGTCGGTGTGTTCCACCACATGACCGGTCGGCGACCCATCGACTCGGTGACTGCCTCGAGCATTGCCGCAGCCGCACCCAGCATCGGACCGAGCACGCCGAGAGCGAACAGCGGCTCAGTGGGTCGCAGGTCGCAGGGTTCCAACCCCGCGATGGTGAGCAGGACCTCGGTGGGAGGTCGCAGCGATGGGTCGAGGAACGCGGCGTTGGGCACCGTCATGTTGTCGACACGGATCGACCTGCTGCCCGATCCGACCACGCCGGCAACGTGCCAGTCGTCGAGGATCTCGACCGCGGGGTCGTGGAGGTCGATCAGACACGAACCGAACCCCGCCACCTCGTCGCGCTCACGCACGCCAACGCCGATCATGGCTGCGTCGGCGTGCAGGACTCCTGAGCAGTACCCCCACGTACCGTTGATGACGTAGCCGTCGGCTGTCCGTTCGGCGGTGCCCGTCGGTGCGGCAGATACGCAACACAGTTCGTCACCGGTTCGGAACACCAACGCCGCGGTGTGCGGTGGCATCGACTTGGCTCCGGCGGTCATCATGGCCAGCACGCCGTACGCCCACGCCGTGCCGACGCAGCCCTTGGCCAACTCCGCCACGGTCTCGATGTGCACGATCAGCGGAGCGCTCATCCCATTGGCGCGATGCGGCGCCAAGACGTCGAACAGCCGGTTGGCCCGCAGCGCAGCGAGTAGGTCATCGACGATGCGTCCTTCGGCTTCACTACGCTCGGCGTGGTCCGCCAGGAGTGGACGCAACGAGCGGGCGATGGCTACAGGGTCAGTGCCATCGGTAGCCGTCCAGCGCGTCGCGTTGGCGATGTCGAACACAGGTCCTCCCTCATGGTGCAGATCGGCGTTCGGGCGCGCCCCGGCACAGTACCGGAGTGGTCGTGAGCCCCTGTTGGTGACCAAGCGGAAACGCCTGGTTCCCCGTGACGCGGCCTCGTAGCCGCTGGGCGAGATGGGCGGTGTGGGCGATGCAGTTCCGTCGGGTTGTCGCGGCGCTTGCGGCGCTGTCGTGCGTCGATGCATGTAGCGACTCGGGGGAGGCCTCCTCGAGCGCGCCGCCTGCCGCCGCGTCCAGTTCCTCGACCATCGTTGCGACGTCCATCGCGTTACCGCCCGCGACGTTGGTGGTCTCGCCTCCGCCGACGGGACCAGTAGCCGGCGGGATTCTGCTCGGTCTGGCGCCCACCAGCGGGAGCGATACGAGAACATCGGTTTGCTTGCGCCCCCGGCAAGATTCGAACTTGCGACCGTCGGATTAGAAGATATTCGGCACTGAGCGCTGTGCTCACCAGGGGAAACGCAGGTCAGCGACGAGCGCTGTGCATGGTGTTATCACGGTCATGAGCTCGGGCCCGATGGGTTGAGTCCGCTCGGGGCCACCGGGTTAGCGTAGGGGCGTGCGTGGCATCCGGGAACGACCTCGCGAGACGGGCGACGGTGCGCAATACATCTGCCAGCAGTGCGGACGCGAAGTCGGCAGCCGAGGTGGTGATCCGTACCTCTCCGATCAAGAAGGCCGAGCGACGAAGCGTGCCTCGGGCGGCTACATCAAACGCGTGCGGCATATCGGCTCTGAGTTGCCTGGCTCATTTGTTTGCCCGAAGCATGGGGTACTGAGGCTCGACGGCTAGTTGTGACGACCGGATCGCACACCGCTTGTGCGGTGTGCGCCGCCTAACTACGGTTGGTGATCAAATCGCCGTCGGGCTCGGCCTGGAAAGCGCGTCGACTTGGCCGTCGACATCTCCTTTGGAGGTGTCCAGCCATGTCCAACGATTTCAAGTCCGCAAGACATCGCTATGCGGCGCTGTGTTCGTGGGGGAACACAGCTGACCGATCAAGCCGGACTGCAGCAGCTCGTCGTGAGTCACCGGCATCCATCGAGTACTTCCTTCGCCGACTCGATGTCGACCAGTTCGCGAATGCTGGCGACGCTGCACGTGTCGCTGCGGCAGAGGCGCTACGTCGTGCCCACTTTCTAGATCTCGCAGCGCGAAGCGCCGTGAGACGTCGTCGTTCAGCATTCACGCCGCCTTCGACAGCCGAAGATCAGGCGGGGTAGAGGATGCCTCCTCGGACCGTAAGGCGACGCCCTCAGCGGCCGTCAATCCCAGTGACGCCGACACGCAGCGTTCGGAGATCTTCCGTTCTCGGCTCGCAGGCTTCAGATGCCGACATTCGCTCTCCATCGACGGCGTTGCACCTCGATACGACTGCCTGGACGATCAGTGAGCGCCGTAGAGAGGCTCGCCGCTACCTCAAAGTGGTCTTTGGTGCAGAGCGGAGGGGCATTCTGTGTCTTGCGATTGGGCACGGTGGCCATTTCACCGACAGCGGAAAGTACGAGTTCGAAGCGTGGCGGCAACGCTTCTACGAGTATCCAGACGATCGGGATCGTGCTGTCGACGACGCCATACGACTTGCAGTGACTGAGGACGTGTTTATCGCCACCACGCTGCTGCGCATGAAGCGGCGCCAAGCGAGTGATGCACTGCCCACTGACACGCTATGGGTTGATATCGACGGCGCTCCATACGATGAGGAGACCGAAGAACGGATTGCACAGCTCGCTCAGCGGGGCATGCGTGTGTCATCCGGTCGCAACGATCACCTGTATCCGTTCCTGTCGCAACGGGTGCCGGTCGCCGTGGCGGTTGAGCTGAACCGACGCCTGGCCGATCACCTGAAGGCTGACAAGAAGTTCCAGGCTGGCACGGTGCTCCGTTTGCCGGGGACCTTGAACCATAAGCCTCGTGCGCTTGGCGAGGCGAGCCTGCCGGTACGGATCGTGTCGATGGGAGATCCCAATTCGGCGTGGACGGTGGCGGAGCTTGACGCCATGTTGCCGGTCCTGGAGGCGACCCCAACTGAGAAGGTACGAGCCACCATCGCTCGCAAGGCCACGAAGTCATCGGGATCGGACCTTACGACTCAAGCACGCTTACAGGGCGCGTGGAAGGCACTCCTGGCAACGCTTCCGGAGAAGCTGCAAGATCTCGCTCGGGAGCGGCCCCACGCTGATCGATCCCGCCAGTCAATGCGACTTGCTATGGCGCTCTGCGCTCAAGGCTGCAGCGACGCTGAGTTCGAGCTGGCCCTGAACCATCACCAACCGACGGTTGAAAAGT
>JBFWVD010000166.1:0-5392 GCA_050246915.1 Acidimicrobiia bacterium
GTGGCCGTGCGATCGCAGCCATTGCGTCACCTGCTCGACATCGCGCAGCGTGAGGCAGTAGATGATGCCGGTGCCGGGAAGGCCGGGCAGGGTCTGATGCAGCCACGCGAGGCGTTGCGCCGCAGCAGGCAGGTCGAGCACGTGGAGTGCAAGGCCGGAGCGGCCGAGCGGTCCGCGGATGACGTGGTCGACGACGCCGAGCTGGTCGGCCACGTCATCGACGACCCGGTCGTTCGCAGTGGCGGTGCACGCGAGCACCGGCACGCCGTCGCCCAGCCCGGTGATCACCTGCGACAGCCTGCGGTAGTCGGGCCGGAAGTCGTGACCCCAGTCGGAGATGCAGTGCGCCTCGTCGATGACGATCAGCCCGGGTCGTCGACCGACCAGCGGCATGACCTTGTCGGCGAACTCGGGGTTGGCGAGGCGCTCGGGCGAGACCAGGACGAGGTCGACGGAGTCCTCGGCGACCAGTCGGGCGAGCTCGTCGACGGTCGTCGCAGATGCCGAGTTCACGGTCATGGTGCGCAGCCCGAGGCGGGATGCCGCGTCAATCTGGTTCCGGATGAGGGCCAGCAGCGGCGAGATGAGCAGGGTCGGACCGAGGCCTTGCTGACGAAGGAGGTGCGTGGCGAGGAAGTAGACGGCGCTCTTGCCCCAGCCCGTGCGCTGCACCAGCAACACCCGCCCGCGGTCGACCGCGAGCGCTTCGACGGCTTCGCGCTGGTCGGCGCGGAAGTCGGCGTCGGGTCGCCCCGTGAGCGATCGAAGCGCCTCGAGCAGGTGGTCCGCCATGGATGCCACCTTACGGACGGGGTGCGCGAGGGAGCCCGCGTCCGGAGCAGCTGGCCGCGATGGCAAGCCACTGGGCGGCCTTGGACCGGTCAACCTCAGCTCGCCATGAACTCCGTGCCGAAGGCGCGCAGTCGGCGATCGCTGTTGACGACGGTGACGAACGCTGGGCGGTTCGGCCGATCGCCCTTCACACGGGTCAGGCCGACGTAGGCCAGGCGGTTGGAGTTCGGCCCGGTCATCACGCTCATCACCACGGCGCGAGCTTCCCAGCCCTTGAAGCTGTGGTATGTACAGCCCTTCACGCCCGGCGCCATCCCCCAGAAGCGGTCCTTCAGTCGCTTGCGGTCGCGCTGATCGTTCGAGAACACGTGCTGCACCGGGAAGCCGGCCGATTCGATGACATGCACGGCTTCGAGACCGACCTTGTGACTCGACGCGAGGAAGACCACATCAGCCGGGGCCAGATCGGGATGGCTGCGCAACAGCTCGATCACCTCGGCACCCAACGTCCGCCCACACGACGCACCGGGGGGCAGGTCGACCCAGCGGCGGACGGTCGGCTCGAACCGCCCAGACCTGAGCGGATGGTCTCGGGGCACGATCCCTCCGACGTCGATCCCGTCGAGGTGCTGAGCCGCGAACCGGGCTACCAGTGGGATCAGATCGGGCGGCAGGCGATACGAGCCGTGCACCTCGGTCCATGGCCCGCGGAACCCTGCTCCGAGCATCCGATCCTCGTCGGTCCACGCCCGCTGGTCGTACACGTCTTGGGCGAGGTCGGCCACGAGCATCATCTCGCCGCCCCGCTTGCACACGCGGTGACGAAGGAAGTTCCACCACTCGACGGTGAAGTCCTGACCCTCGTCCACCAGCACGGCGTCGAACACCTCCCCGTGGCCACCGAGGTACGCATCGCCGGCCCGCTCGACAAGTTCCTGGAACGGGTCGATCATGCCGGGCAGTCGTGCCGTTCGCGGGATGAACCCGGCGACCGCGGCGTCATCACACACACGGCTGCAGAACTCATGGAGGTGGGTGAAGGTGATCCGCTGCAACGGCGCACCGATCTCGAGACACCGCCGAGCGGCGACGTCGTGGAGGTAGTGCGGCAAGGTGACGTTGAAGCTGACGACGAGCACCTTCTGGCCCTGCAGAGCGAGCCGAGCCGCGCGTGCGGCAAGCCCCAGCGACTTGCCGCTGCCGGCGGCGCCGCGCACGCGACGGATCCTGGCCTTCGAGATGTTCCGCTCGATGTTCCACGCGGCAGCGCTGAGGGTCAGCGGCATCCGTTGGTCGCTGACCACCTCGGGTTCGGCGAGCCCGCGTCGCAGGCGATCGATGCAGCCCACAGGAATTGCGATGGCTCTGGGTGACCGAGAGCCGGTCAACACGAGCAACGGGTCGGTGACCAGATCGGCCGCACCCCACACCCTGACGCGCTGTTCGGACTGCAACGACACACGGGGGATCCGGAGCAGCGCCTCAGCCTCGGCAGTCGTATGGCGCACCATGATCACCACGGCGCGCACGGCCTTGAAGAGGTTCGACGATGTCTGATGGTCGGCGAAGTAGCGGTCGAAGATCGTGCTGCGGTAGCGGTGGGCCTGGTAGCGGGGCGCTTCGCCAGTCGCCCGCCAGCCGCCTCCACTGCGACACTCGATGACGCCGTTCGCAGCTTGCCGGTAGGCGCCGACCGACCAATCCTTCACCTCGATCGCAGTCACCCCGATCTGTGGATGCATGACGACGAAGTCGGGCTGGTCGAGCCCGAGCCGGGGTTGCACGTAGACGAACCAACGGTCGTCGAGCCGGCGCAGCTGATCGAGGACTTGTCGCTCACCCTCGTTCAGCGGCTCGGGAAGTAGGTCAAGCTCGTCGATCGATGGAAACACCCGCGCCATGTGAGCCTGCCTCTCGCATTTGGTGCAGGTCTACATCGGCCTTCAAAGAGTGATTCTTGAGCAGGATGGATGCGCCTCACGTGACGTCAAGCGCCCGGGAAGTACGGTGCGGCTGAGCGCGAGGAGAGATCGGTGGCACGACGTACGGACTTGGCATTGTTGATCGACGCGCTGAAGGACCAGCCAGGCGAGCAAGCGTCGCCGAGGAAGGTCGCCGACCTCCTCGGCTGGGAATCGGACAAGGTTCGACGCGTCGCTGAGAGGGCCAACGACGATCCATCGATCCCCCTCTACATCGCCAAGGGCGGCGTCATTGCGCATCGCGGTTCCGAACGGGGTGCGTCTGTCGGTATCTACGCCGACGTCGCCCGCGTGATCGCGACGTACTGGGGCCCCCGAGAGCTCGGTCTCCGGAACATCGACGTCATCGGCACCTCCCGATCTGGAACGCGAGGCGGTGGTGTGTGGACACATCCGGACTTGGTGGTAGCTGCGGACCCTGCACGCAGAAGATCTCAGACCGAGCCGCGCCGGCTTCACGCGATCGAGGTCGAGACGGCTGCCGGGTTCGACCTCCGGTCCGTCTACCAAGCCCACGCGCAAGGTCGCGATGCCAACTATTCGTGGGTGTTCGGCAGCAAGGCGCCCGGAGTCGAGAAGCCTGATTGGGATCGCGTGCTGTGGACGGCCGAGAGCCTCGGGGTCGGTTTGGTCACGTTCGCCAAGCCGCACGCGTACGGCACTTGGACCACGCACCGCGAGGCCGAACACAAGGAGCCGTCCGTGGCCGAGCGGGAGATGTTCCTCAAGCGGACAATGAGCGCATCGCTTCGCGCAGAGTACGACCTTTAGTCTTCGGGAGCGGCTCCCGATACAACAGGATCGGTCGGCAACGACGCACTAGGGTCGCCCGGCGGAGTCGATGAGTTCTGGAGGGGGCCGTGTCGGTGGTGTTGGAAGATCTGCTCGACAAGTTGGCTACCTCGGCAACCAACACCACCGAGAAGGGCACAGCGTTCGAGCACTTGATCGCGAGCTACTTGCGGACAGCACCCGAGTTCGCCGATCGGTTCGGGGATGTGTACCTCTGGCAGGAGTGGCCCGGACGAAGCAGCCAGCACGACCACGGCATCGACATCGTCGCCAAAGAGCTGGACGGCGGATGGTGCGCGATCCAGTGCAAGTTCTACGACCCGAAGCATCACGTCGCCAAGGGCGATATCGACTCGTTCCTCGCCGCGTCCGGAAAAGTCGGGTTCACCAGCCGGTTGATCTTCTCGACGGCGAAGGACTGGGGACCGACGGCCGAGAAGATCCTCGACAACCTCTCCGTTCCGGTGGTCCGAATCGGCCTCACCGACTTGCTGGAGTCGAAGGTCGACTGGGAAAAGGTGACCGGGTTCGCCCCGGTGCCGCACATCCTCCCGACGACTGGAAAGAAGACACTGCGGCCGCATCAACGTGCGGCTGCTCGAGCGGTGCGCGACGGCCTCGCTACGAATGACCGTGGTCAGTTGGTGATGGCATGCGGGACGGGCAAGACGTTCACCGCACTGAAGATCGCTGAGGAGCTCGCAGCAAGCCGCAAGACCGCACCGACCACGGTGCTGTTCCTCGTGCCGTCGATCCAGTTGCTGAACCAGTCATTGCGGGAGTGGAAGCAGGAGAGCGAGCTCCCGTTCCGAGCGTTCGCTGTGTGCTCGGACGTCCAAGTCGGAAAGAGCAACCCGACCGAGGACTTCTCGGTCCACGACCTCATCTACCCAGCGACCACCGACACGACGGTGCTCGCTCGGGAGATCAAGAAGCAGCACGAGCACGATCAGTTCACGGTGGTATTCAGCACGTACCAGTCGATCGACGTGGTCGCGAAAGCACAGCAAGATGGTGTGCCGGCGTTCGATCTGATCATCTGCGATGAGGCGCACCGCACCACCGGCGTGACGCTCGCCGGTGACGACGAGTCGCACTTCGTGAAGGTGCACGACAACGACTTCCTCACTGGCGTCAAGCGCCTCTACATGACGGCCACACCTCGCCTCTTCGACCCGAACACCAAGGAGAAGGCGAAGGACGCGTCAGCAGTGCTCGCCTCGATGGATGACGAGGCCGTCTTCGGCCCGGTGCTCCATCGCCTCGGCTTCGGTGAGTCGGTCGAAAAGAACTTGCTCACCGACTACCGAGTGCTGGTGCTGACGGTCGACGAGCAGTACGTCGCCGAGAACTTCCAGCAGGCCGTCGCACACTCGGGTGAGATCCAGCTTGGAGACGCAGCAAAGATCATCGGCTGCTGGAACGGTCTCGCCAAGAAGTTCGGGAGCGCGGTCGCCGACGACATGAAGATCGACTTCACGCCGATGCGCCGCGCCGTGGCGTTCGCGAAGGACATCAAGTCATCCAAAGCAGCCGCTCAAGCGTTTCCGGAGATCATTGAGCGGCACGTTCAGGTAGTCGCGGCCAGTGACACCGAAGGCGACCCGGCGGGTGCGCACTTACGCGTCGAGGTGAGGCACGTCGACGGCACCATGAACGCGTTGCAGCGCAACGACATGCTGCAGTGGCTGAAGGAAGGCTGAGGTTCCCCCCGTTTGACGGACATCTACCGTGAGGGCGATGAGCCCGGATTGGAGTGTCCATGTCAACGAGTAAGGGTTCCGGGCGGTCGCGCCGGAAGTTCACCCCTGAGTTCAAGGCTGAGG
>JBFWVD010000167.1:0-5362 GCA_050246915.1 Acidimicrobiia bacterium
GAGCTGAACCCCGAAGACGCGTTGTGAATGGTTGACGGTCCCATTTGCGCTCCGCCGCTCGAGTCGCGTGTCAATGTGAATTGACGTTTCTCAAGATCGTTGTGTTGCTCGGTTAAACGACGTCGCCCCACGAGTTTTCATCACACCCCATACGTACACTTGTTCGTATGGAGGAGTTGATGGTGTTGGAGGAGTTGATCGAACGCATCGATGACGATGTGTTCGTCGACTTCCTCGACACCGGCTGGGCCGTGTTCGACAAACTCCGCTCACGACTCACCGTTGCCACCGGAACGTTCGAAGCCGAAGGCCGTTACGCCATCGCCGGCGCACTATCGATGGGCACCTATCTGTCGGCCCACAGCCCACTCGGGCGTGAAGCGACCACCGTCGCCACACTGGCCCGCAAACTCCGCTCACTACCCACCACACAGGCCGCGTGGCTGGACGGGTCACTCACCGGTGGGCAGGTGAAGATCATCTCCGACCACGTCCGCGCTGATCGGGTTGGCCTGTTCGCGGATCACGAAGACGCCATCGTGCCCGCGTTGGTTGGGTTGTCGGTGAAACACACCGACCAAGCCATGAGCCATTGGCGGACCACGGCTGAGAACCTCATCGACACCCCACCACGCGAAGCAGCCGGTATCCGTATCACCCCACTCGCCGGGGAGAACCTGTGGAAGATCAACGGCACCTTGTCCGAGCACGACGCCAAAATGGTCAACGACGCCATCGCCTTGTTCCGCATCCCACCCGTCGACGGAGACACCACCACGCCCGCGCAACGCACCGCTCACGCCCTCGCCGACAGTTGCGCGTTCTCGATCGCACACCACGACACCGACAAGATGCCGCGCAACACCCAAAGCCTCGGACTCATGGCCTGGGCCCACAACGCCCAGAACCCGGCAACTGGTGCGACGACCTTGGATGGGAAACCGATCTCCCGACGCCTCTACGAGGAGTTGGCGTGTTTCGCGTCCGTGCATCGCATCTTGTTCGAAGGCCCCTCCACCCCTATCGATCTCGGGCGAAGCACACGCATCGTCCCGAAAGAACTGTTCAAAGCGGTCGCTGCTCGCGACCATGGCTGCCGCTACCCCGGCTGTGATCGGCCCGTTGCGTGGTGTGAAGCCCACCACGTCAAACACTGGATGTGGGACGGACGAACCGACTACTGGAACCTCGCGCTCTTATGCGCGAGACATCATCACATCATCCACCGCATCGGCTGGAAACTCGAAATGGACGAGGACTTCACCGTCACCGTCACCACGCCTGATGGACGACGGCTCATCAGCCACCCACCACCACAGCTGCAATAGCGGTTGCGCGGCGAAACGAATCGAGTAGCACCAGCACGGCGCGGCGCGCCCCGAACCGACGATCTGTGCGCGCACGCCCCTGCTTATGAGCGCCAGCTCGGGCATGTTGTGCAGCTCGCCAGCTGTGGCCTCGGGCCGTGTCAGGGCATCTGACCCATCGGCCGCTGACAGCACCGGCGTCCCGATACCGGCGGTCAGGTCTGGTTGGAGGATCGGTCGAAGTACCACCCGAGGATGGGTGCCACGACGCCAGAGAGAACTCCGAACACGATCGCACGTTCCTTGTAGGCGCCCTCTGGGGCCGACGCCGTCGAGAGGACGATCGCCGACTCGAATGCGACGAACGAAAGGGCCGCACCGATCTTGAAGTGCCGCTTGGACCGCAGCCGGGTCCGCGCCGATTCGAGGCCGAGTGTTGCGTTGGCTGAAAACAGGACGACGACGACGTAGGCGACGACGGCGATTCCGAGGAAGATCGCCGCGGCAGGGACCAGCCACGCTTGGGTCGGGGCCGAGCGCATGTCCTCGGGGCCGCCGACTTTGAGACTCAGCCATGACCCGGCGAATCCCACGCCCGCGGCGGCGCACGGAGCAACGATGAATGCCATGGCGCCTTCACGCCAGCCAGCCAACGGAGCGCGTGGCAGGTACCAAAGGGGATTCGCCCGAGACATCGTTCTCGATGGTAGATGCGGTGCACGAGATGCCGCTCCCCACTTGACCCATGGTGGCACCGGCCCGCCCAGACGCCGATCGGCGTGGGTGGGACATGGGTCGTGCACACTGTCGAGGTTGTGGGCGACTATCCGGTGTCGGTGGAGATACTTCGGTCTGCCTTTGATCGGCGGACGGTGGTGGATGGGCTTCTCGTCGCCGGTGTCGCTGGGCTGGTCTGGTGCGCGACAAGAGTGGTTGACGACAGCCTCGGAATTGGCGCTCTCGTCTACATCCTGGGCGCAGTATCGCTACCAGCGGGTGTGATCAGAGGGGCGCGAGGCCGCCCATTCGACAAGAACGTCGCCGCGGCTGTCGTGCCGGCGTCGCTCTTGGCCGCCGCCATGTTCGTCTACCTCATCGCGGATGGAACCGACTCGGGGCAACGAGGGCTTGTGTTCGCGGGATTCGCAATGCCGCTCGCGATCTCGGCGATAGGACTCGGCGCCGGCTGGGGTCTTGGGCGTTGGGGGTTTCGTGGTCAGCTTCGACGCGCCCGCGGATTGGGGCAGATATCGAACGATGAGGCCCGGCAAGCCCTCGGACTCCCCATCTACTGGCTTGAGGGTCTCCCTCGCCCCTACGTTGCTGGCTGGTCTGGAGCTGGAAACCTCACCGCCTTCAGTGTCACCGCGATCAGGCTCCGCTGCCGCGTGGACCGCGGGGAGGTCGAGGTCGTCACGAGTCTTGAACCGCCAAGCGACTCGACTCTGTCGCTGCAACTGACCGACGGCACCTCTCCGTCATTACCGCCCGGCATCAACGAGGACCAGTTGCCTTTCATCGTGAAAGGAATCGAGCGCATCGGGCGACGCATCTGGATCGAACCGACTGATTCGATCATCGTCGTCGCCATCGGTGAGCGGTACGTCACCGTTCGCTGCAGAGATGTCGACGCGGGAGGGAGAGAACTCATCGAATGGATCGAATCACCCGAGTAGGCCTTGCGTCGCCGCCAAACCGATCTGCCGAGCGGAGCGGCGACCACGAGTGCACGCATCGGGCATTGCGCGCTCCATAGATGGTACGGAGCATCGTGAGGCGGCCTCAGTCTTGCGTCGGCGCTGAGCCGGTACTCTCGCCCGCATGGGCTTGCTCGACAAACTGGACCGACGGAACCAGGCTGTCGCTGACCACCTTCGAGCGCACCCCGAAGCGGGCACCGATGTGTTCCCCTACGCCAAAGATGCAAGAGCAAGACGCATTCTGTCCGGCGTCGTCACCGGCGTTGGCCTTGTGTCGTTCATCGTCGTTTCAGCATTCGGGTGGATCGGTGCGGCGATAGTGATACCCCCACTGCTCCTCGTCACGGCCGCCATCTCTCGACGCCTCGAATACCACCCGTGGTTCGACGCCAAGACATCGACCGACCTAGTGGTTGACGAGGCGGCACAGCGCCCGGACTGAGCCCCAGGTTCCGATCTGTAGATACACCGCTGATCCATCTTGTCTCTCGCTGCACGTCGCTGAGGCGAGCACCATGTCAACGAAGTCAGCCGACATGGCAGCCGATGATTCACAGTGGCGTCCGCGTCATGAAGCCCCGCCCCTTGTCGCCCGCCCGCCCGAGACGCCTCACACCTCGGCACGAGTCGTGTCATCACCACGGTCGTCGATGAAGTAGGTCTGGTGATGCGGATATCCGGACTCGTAACGCAGAACAGTCGCTTCGGCCTCGGCTTTGGTAGCGAATGCCTCAACATCGAAGCGGGATCCGTGAGTGTCCTGGCGCACCACCATCCACCTCATACCCAGAATCATGCTCGCGGTCGTCCCAGCGGCTCAACCACTCGCCGCGGATCTATCAACACGGTGGGCTACCGGTGCTGTCGTTGGGCGCGTGGGAGCGAGCCCTCCCCTCGAGCGCTACGTGTTGCGCGCCACCCCGTCCAGTGGTAAACACTGAACTGCATGGTTCAGTATTCGAGTGCGTATCTCGACTCCTCGTTCGCGGTCCTGTCGGACTCGACCCGGCGCGGCGTCCTCGAGCAACTCGCTCGCCAAGAGGCCTCGATCACTGACCTCGCCGACCGGTTCCACATGACCCTCACAGGTATGAAGAAGCACGTCGTCGTCCTCGAACAAGCGGGGCTCGTCGTCACCGAGAAGGTCGGCCGCGTCCGAACCTGCCGGATCGGCGCCCGCCGGCTCGACGACGTCGCGTCGTGGATCGAGCGGTACCAGCAGCTCTGGGACGAGCGCTTCGGCGAACTCGACAAGGTGATCGACGAATTGAAACGGAAGGAACAGTCAGATGGCCCAAACAACGCAAGGTGAGTTGACGCGATGAAGAACCTCACGAAGGTGGAACGGACATCTGACTACGAGGTCGTCGTCACCCGAACGTTCGACGCTCCCGCTCGCCTCGTCTTCGAAGCATGGGCGACGCCCGACCTGTTCGTGCGTTGGTGGCTGCCGAAGTCGATGGGCATGACGCTGCACGCATGGGAGATGGATGTCCGCACCGGCGGCGGCTACCGCCTCGACTTCGGCGGCGGCATGGAGTTCTTCGGCACATACATCGAAGTGACACCGCCCTCGCGCATCGTCTGGACGAACGAAGAAGGCGGCGAGGCCAGTTCCACCACGACCGTCACCTTGACGGAGAGCGACGGCAAGACGCTGCTGGTGCTGAGCGAGGTCTATCCCACGAAGGAGGCGCTCGACGCCGCGGGCACCGGCGCCGCCGATGCACTGCACGAGACCTTCGGCCAACTCGATGAACTGCTCGTCGAACTCGCTGCGCGGTCATGACAGCGTTCATCCCGCCGCTGTAGCTCCACCATCAACTACCTCAACGTGCACAGCCACTCCCGCACCACGGTCGCCACCTCGGCGTCCTTGCGGGCCAGGTCGTGGCGTCCCCCGTCGATGAAGTGATGGGTCACGTCACCGGGGATCGTCGCTGTCCACTCGCGCAGATCATCAGGGGTGCCGAACGGATCACGTGTGCCGTGCACGAACAGGCACGGCACCGTGATCTTCGGGAGGTGCTCGACGCGCAACTTCTCGGGCTTGCCTGGTGGATGCAGCGGATAGGAGATGAGCACCAGCGCACGCGCCGGCAACCCCTCCGCCACCGCCATCGAACACATGCGCCCACCCATCGACCGTCCACCGAGCACCAGACGCGACGGTCGAATACGCGTGCGCGCAACCAACCTTGACGCGTGCTCCCGCACCGACTCGAGCAACACCGGGGCCCGGTCGGGGGCACGGCGACCAGCGGCCCGATACGGGAACGCCATCCGCTCACACGGCAACGGCACCACCGCCGCCTCGACGGCCAACAAGCACGAATGATCCGGTCCCGATCCGGC
>JBFWVD010000168.1:0-5250 GCA_050246915.1 Acidimicrobiia bacterium
ACGCGGCGTACAGCGTGTCCGAGAACGCCGTGAGCCCCGTCACGTTCCTCATGACGGCCGATCACTGGATGACCAAGGTGAACCTGCCGTGGGGTGACCATCAGCGCAACCTGGCTCGCGTGCTGCACGCGGAGCAGGAGTTCGTGTTCCATGGTGAGCCGCCGCGTGCCGGGGACGTGCTCACCGGGCGATGCCGTATCGAGAAGGCGTTCGACAAGGAGGGCAAGCGCGGCGGGACGCTCTCGTTTGCGGTGCTGCTGTGGGAGTACTGGAACGCATCGGGCCGGCTCGTCGCCGAGGTGCGCTTCACGCAGGTCGAGACCAAGAAGGCCCCGAAGGCAGACGGCAATGGCTGACCTGTGGGACTCGTTGAACGAGGGTGAAGAGCATCCACCGTTCGTCGACAAGCCGATGACCGTCACCGACTTCGTTCGCTATCAAGGCGCGTCGGGCGACATGAATCCGATCCATCACGACGAAGGCTTTGCCCAACGCGCCGGATTCCCCAGCGTGTTCGCGGTGGGCATGCTGCCGGCCGGCATCCTCGCCACATACGCCACCGATTGGCTCGGACCGCAGAACATCCGCCGCTTCAAGGTGACCTTCCGCGAGCAGTCATGGCCGGGCGATGTCATCACCTACCGAGGCCGCGTGTCCGCCAAGCGACTCGATGGCGGCGAACGATTCGTCGACATCACTCTCGAGGCGACGAGGCAAGATGGTGGTGCCGCCGTTGTCGGGGAAGCGACCTTCGTCGTGCCGTACAACTCGAGCGATCATGTTGGCAGCGCGCCCATCGTCGTGAACAAGACGCGCTACAGCTGATTTCTGGTCACCGACGTCGAGTCGCAGCTGCCCAAAATGGGGAGACCTCCCGATGCGGCGATGACCCGCTCATCCGTACGGTCGTGTTGCACCGCAAGCGTTCTTGCGGGCAGGCGCAACAAGGCGCTGCACACCGATCAGAGGAGAACCGCCATGATGCTGGCAACCACGCAGGTCGAAGATGTCGACCAATTCCTGAAGATCTTCTCCACCAAAGGCGCCGACAAGCGTCGCCAGCACGGATCGAAGGGTGCGATCGTGTTCCGCGATCCGGTCGAGACCGACCGGGTGTGGGTGTTGTTCGACTGGGACGCACAGGGCTGGCAGAACTTCGTGTCGGACCCCGACGTGCCGGCGATCCTCCACGAGGCCGGACACAAGGGCAAGCCCCAACCGGCCGCGCTCATCGGCAACTACGACGCGTGAACGCGCTCAGAGGCTGATCAAGTTGTTCTGCATCGCCCACAGCGCAGCGGCCGCACGCGTCGATACACCGATCTTGGTGTACGTGTGTTGGATGTGATGGTCCGTCGTCTTCGGTGAGATGAACAAGCGGTCAGCGATCTGGCGAGTGGTGAGTCCCTTCGCCGCGAGGCACAACACCTCGACCTCCCGTTTGGACAACCCGGCGGGACGTTCCACTCGCCGCGTTCTCGGTGCTCCGGGCAGTTCATGGCCCGCAGCACCGAGCACCGCGTCGGCACATCGACCATCGAGGGCAGCTCGTGCGGCCAACTGTCGGATCTCGCTGGCGGCATGGGCTCCCGAGAACGCCGGACGGTCGGCGCGTTCGGTGGTGAGACCGACGTAGACATCGGCGGCGGCGAGGAGACCCGCGCCGCTCGTACCGTCGGGAGCGGATAGGCCCTTGTGATACCCGGAGCCATCAGAGCGCTCGTGGTGCGCCGATGCGATCGGGTTCAGCGCCGCCAATGCTGGTGAGCGTCGCAGCATCTGCTCGGTGAGCATGGTGTGCAACTGCACCCGGTCGAACTCCGAGCGGGTGAGTGGCCCCGCCTTGTCCCACATGGAGTTCGGGATCGCGGTGGTGCCGAAGTCGTGCACCAGTGCGGCGCGCCGCACGGTGTGCACCTCGTCGGCGCTCGAGCCGATGAGCTCTGCGGCGTCGCCGGCCAGTTGCGCGCAGCGGCGGCTGTGCCCGGCCATGTAGGGCGACTTCAGATCGATGAAGTCCGCGACCACCAAGAGCGCGTCGTCGATGTCGTCGTCGAGCAACCGGTGCGGCATCGGTTCGCGTTCGAGTACCGCGTCCCACGGATCGACCTTGGACAGCTGATCGAGCCAGACGGGTCCGTGTTGGACGAACAGATCGGCGAGCACCGGGTCGTAGGTGCGATCGCGTCGGTCGCTCGCCGCGGCGATGGCGTCGGCTGGTGAGAAGCGGCGCGCGATGGCTTCCATGTCGTGGGTGAGGTGCACGATCCGCATCGCCAACGGGATCTCCTCGCCCTTGGCCCCATTGGGGAACCCGGTGCCGCTCCATCGTTCGAAGGTGTAGGCGAGCGCGTGGCGCACCTCGTCGCCGAAGTCGAGGCGATGCACCAACATGTCGCCCACCTCACACCCCGAGGCGAAGTTGTGGACCGCCCAATCATGGGCTCCTTGTTGGATCGCTTGCACGATCTGCTCGCGCGCCTCGGGCGGATGACCTTCGGTGGCGAACGCCATCACATCGCGCATCACCTCGGCCGGGTTGCCGGCGTCGTGCACCAGCGTCTGTGCTCGAATGGCGATCTCGTCGCCGAAGATGGTGGCGACCTCGTGGGCATGGCCGGTGCAGCCCATGTAGCGCATGAGCGAGACCCAATACACGGTGTCTCGGAGCTCGGCATCGAAGCCGGCCTCGTTGCACAGCGACATGGCGAGGAGGCACGAACGAAGTTGTGATTCGAGCGGTTGGCCGAACGCGTTGTCCTGGGCCAAGGCGAAGGTGGCGACGAGTTCGCCGAGTCGCAGCGAAGGAACAGAAATGGGGAGACCTCCCGATGCGCACCGAAGCGGCTGATCGTACCGTCCCTCTGGGGTACGTCATTCCCGATCAGCCACTTGGAGGCACATCATGAACACGCCAACTGTCTCAGCACCCACCTATCGCAAGTACGTCGTGCGTTGGAACGAGCGCCCGGGCGCCGGACCGTCGCAGTACGAGGACGCGCAGTCGCGGATCCTCGAGGTGTTCCGTCAGTGGAAGAAGCCGGCGGGGCTCACGTTCCATCAGTTCGTGGTGCGCATCGGAGACTGGGGTGGCTATGCCGTCATCGAGACGGACAACATCGCGGAGATCCACGTGATGACCACCGCGCTGGCCGCTTTCGAGTTCAGGGTCGAGCCGGTGGTCGATGTGATGGATGCCGTCGCCATCGAGCTCGACGCCATGGCCTGGCGGGACTCGCTGAGCTGATCGCAGTGGCGAGCGTCGCGGAGATCAGCGCCCGGTCCAGTTCGGCGGGCGCTTCTCCGCGAACGCCCGTGGCCCTTCCTTGAAATCCTCGCTGCGCACCGCGGCTCGGCGGAGCTCGCGAAGGTGCTCATCCTTCATCAACTCATCGGCACCGAGGGAGAAGCTGGCGCGGACCACTGCCTTGGAGAACTGCACGGCCAGTGGAGCGTTCTCGCAGATGAGCCCGGCAAGCTCAATTGACGCATCGAGGCATGATCCCTTGGGGACGACCCGATTGATGAGCCCGAGTTGCAGGGCGCGCGTCGCGTCGATGGCGGTACCGGTGAGGACGAGTTCGAGCGCGATCGACGGGGGGATGCGGCGCGTGAGGCGCTCGAGCCCACCCGCGGCAGCGAACAGTCCGCGCTTCACCTCGGGAAGGCCGAAGGTGGCGTGCTCATCGGCCACCACGAGATCGGCGGCCAAGCAGATCTCGGTGCCGCCGCCGAGCGCAACACCGTTCACGGCAGCGATTACCGGCTTTCGAAAGGTTCGGGTCGAGATGCCAGCCCAGCCACCCAACTCCGCGAAGCGCTCCGGCGTCACCTTGCCGGCACCCGATGCGACGTCCTTGAGATCCTGCCCAGCGCAGAACGACTTGTCCCCGGAGCCGGTGATGATGATGACCCAGACGTCGGGGTCGGCCTCGTAGCCGTCGATGGCGGCCGAGATGGCCTCGGTGGCGGCGAGGTTGATGGCATTCCGGGCGTCGGGTCGGTTGATGGTCACGATCGCGATGTGGCCACGCTGCTGTGTGAGGACCACCGCTTGGACAGTTTCGTCGTCGCTCATGGGAGCACCAGCTTTCCTTCGGATGTCAAGTGCCCTTGCGCGCCAGCTATCCCTTCGTCGCACACTGCGTCCATCAGTTCGGTCTCGGTCGAGACGATCCAGCGACGTCTGTGGTCGATGCCAACACCGACGATGGCGTGCGTGGGCCCTTCGCGGTCATACACGACCGTGGCCGCGTCGATGTCGACGCGGCCGGCGTAGTCGTCAGGGAGGGCCTCGCAGCGCTCGGTCGACACGAGGTGCTGCGCGTTCTCGAACGTGAACTGCTCCGGCGGGGAGGCCGAGTAGATGCCGAACGTGTGGGTATTGGCCAAGCCGCCGTTGCCGTGGATGAACCCGATACCGCCGTTGCGGACCAACGGCACCATTGCCGCCATCGAATGCCCGACGGCATTGCCGATGGCGGCAGCGGCGAAGCCGAGCCCGCCGGTGATCGTGAGCTGGCGGGTGATGTCGATGCCCAGCTCTCGTGCGGTCATCTGCACAATCGACGGGAAGCACGCGTACAGATCGATGTGCGTGAGGTCTTCGATGCTGATGCCAGCGAGCGTCATCGCTCGGTCGCCGGCCGCCTTCACCGCCGGGAGCCGGTCGAGATGCTGGCGACTGGCGACTTGCCAGGTCTCGTGGCTCTTGGTCACGACGTTCGGGAAAACCAGGGCGTCACGGTCGACGCCGAACTGGGCGGCGAGTTCCGTGCTGCACAAGAGCAGTGCAGACGCCATGTCCACGGTGTTGTTGGCCACCATGGCCTTCGTATATGGGAAGGCGATCATGCGGTTGGTGGGTGAGGGCTCTCGGATCTCCGTTGCACTGTGCGCCACGCGGTCCCATGCCCACGGGTTGTCGACGGCGACGGCGCTGAAGCGCTCCCACAACTCGGCGATGTGATCACGATGCTCGCTCACCGTGCGGCCGAGCGAATGGCGCAGCGCATCTTCCATCAGCGCGTAGGCCGGAGGGGTTCCGTTGAAGATGCGAGCCTCAGCTCCCATCTCGTCGGGATACGTCGACACCGACTCGACGTCGCCATCGCCGAGGTCGGTGATCCAGGCGGGGTTCAGCTGTGCTCGCTTGAGGCGCCCGGCGGTCCAGCGCGCTTCGCCGCCGAGGATCAATGCAGCAGAGATCTCACCCGACGCGATGCGAGCCGCAGCCATGGCCAGCATCTC
>JBFWVD010000169.1:0-5211 GCA_050246915.1 Acidimicrobiia bacterium
CGGCTTCGTAGAAGACGACGCACCCGAGGTGGGTGCACTTCTGGCTGAACGCCACGACCTCGGTGTCGCTGACGCGGAGCAGCACGGCGGGGTCGGCGTCGGTCGGATACCGGAACAGGTGGGTGCCGCCGACCTCGACGCTCGAGGCGTCGACGATGGCGCGGGGTTCGCCCTCGTTGATGGTGCGCAGTTGCGTCCACGCTGCGAGACCGACGTTGCCCAGCGCGAGTGCGCCGGCGCCGGCGACGAGGTAGCGGGCGAACTCGCGGCGGGTGACCTCTTCTTCGGCGGCGGCCTCGTAGGGGAAGTCCCGCTTCCAGATCGGTGCTGCGACTGGCTGCGGTTCGGGTCTGCGGTCTGTCATGTGCCACCGCTTTCGAGTTCGAACGGGTCGTCGAGCCATGACGCGGCCTGGCCTCGCATCACGTCGATCGGGCCGGCGGCGAGGTCGTCGACGACGGTGTAGACCTTGGTGCGGACCTCTTGACGGCCGAACATGAAGTCGCGCAGCAGTGACCCGGTGCGGCTCTCGCGGAACTCGTCGATGGTGCCGTACCAGAGCGCTTCACTCGGGCACACCGACGCACACATCGGCTTGAGCCCTTCGGAGGTGCGATCGGTGCACATGTCGCACTTCATCATCTGGTCGATCTCGGCCATGTACTTCGGGACGCCGAACGGGCAGGCGAGCACACAGTTGGAGCAGCCGATGCAGCGCGGCTTGAGCGCTGACTGCACGATGCCGCCCTCGGTCTGCTTGATCGCATCGGCGGGGCACACCTGCGCGCAGGTGGGGTCCTCGCAGTGCATGCACACCATCGGCGCGGTCTGCGTGGTCACAGCGCGGTCGATTCGTTCGAGGTGGATCAGCGACTGCCCGCGGTGGGTGCCGCATTCCATACAGGCCTGCACGCACGCTTCGCACCCGATGCAGCGGCTCGGGTCGATCACGAACACCGGCGAGTCGTCGATGCCGTAGCGGACGTCGACGCTCATGTTGCCCCGCCCTGCAGATCGAAGTCGCGGACATCGGTGGTCGCGACACGACCGCCCGCGCGTTCGACGCGCACGGCGGACACCTTGAACTCTGGCATCTTCGAGATCGGATCGACGACGCGCTGGGTGAGCTGATTCGCGGCCTTGTCACCGGGCCAGTGGTACGGGATGAACACCGTGTCGGGACGGATCGTGGCGACCACGTGAGCGGGCAGGGTGATCGTGCCCCGCCGTGACGTGACGGTCACGAGGTCACCGTCGGCGACGCCGATGCGTTCGGCGAGTTGCGGGTGCATCTCGCAGAGCGGCTCGGGGTACTGGGCGACAAGCGCAGCGATGCGCCGGGTCTGTGTACCCGACAGGTACTGGCTCACGACCCGCCCGGTGGTAAGCCACACCGGATAGTCGTCATCGACCACCTCGCCGGGCAGCCGGTACGGCACGGCGTGAAACTTCGCGCGTCCGTCGGGGTGGTAGAAGCGTCCGCCTTCGTACAGGCGGGGCGTTCCCGGGTGCCCTTCTTCGGGGATCGGCCAGAACAGCCCGTACTCGGCCTCGATCCGCTCCCATGTCGCCCCTCGGTAGTCGGCGGTGCCGCCGGCGGACGCGAGGCGGAGCTCTTCGAAGATCTGGTGTGTGTCGGTGTACGGGAAGTAGTGGCCGCTGCCGAGACGGTCGGCGAGGTCGACGAGGATCTGCCAGTCGAGTCGGGCCTCGCCCGGTGGTTCGACCGCGGCGTTGATCTTGATGATCCGACCCTCGCCCGAGGTGGAGGTTCCCTCGTCCTCCTCGTGGAGCGAGCCGGGCAGGATGATGTCGGCGTGATGGCCGGACTCGGAGACGAAGAAGTCGATCACGCTGTAGAACTCGAGACGATCGAGCGCCTCTCGCGTGAAGTTCGAATCCGGTGACGACACCAATGGGTTGAAGCAGATCGAGAGCAACCCCTTGATCTCGCCGGCGTGGATCGCCTCGATGATCTCGAGTGCGGGGATGCCCTTGCCTGGGATCTCATCGACATCGCAACCCCACACCGATGCGACGTGCGCTCGGTGCTCCGGGTTGGTGATGTCGCGGTTACCTGGCAGCTGGTCGCACTTGTGGCCGTGCTCGCGGCCGCCCTGGCCGTTGCCCTGTCCGGTGATCGTGGTGACACCACATCCGGGCTTGCCGAACTTGCCGGTGGCGAGCCCGAGGTTGATCGCCGCGAGGACGTTGTCGACACCCTTGGACTGCTGCTCGATGCCACGGGCGTGCAGCAGCATCCCGGTCGCGCTCGTCCCCCACCACTCGGCGGCCTGCTCGATGCGGGCCCTCGGGACACCGGTGATGCCGGCCGCCCACGCCGGAGTCATGTCGGCCACCGCGGCAGCGGCCTGGTCGAAGTCGTTGGTGTGCGCGTCGATGAAGTCGTGGTCGAGCCAGTCGTGGCGGATCAACTCGTGCAGCACCGCCCCGAACAACGCCGAATCAGTCCCTGGGCGCACCGGCAGGAACAGGTCCGCGGTGCGAGCGTGCGGCACGACGCGCGGGTCCTGCACGATCAGGCGGGCACCGCGGTCGCGGGCTTTCCAGATGTAGCTCGTGGTGATCGGGAAGGTCTCGGCGATGTTGGTGCCGGCGGTCCAGACCACGTCGGCGAGCGGGATGTCGCTCCACGGGTTCGATGCCCGGTCGATCCCGAGCGCCTTCTTGTTGCCGGCACCGGCGGACACCATGCAGTAGCGGCCGTTGTAGTCGAGGTTCGCCGTGTGCAACGCGAGTCGGGCGAACTTGCCGATCAGGTAGCTCTTCTCGTTCGTCAACGACACACCCGACAACATCGCGAACGAGTTCGGGCCGTACTCGTCCTGGATGCGGCGGATCTCGGACACCACGCGGTCGAGGGCGTGATCCCACGACACCCGCCTGAACCCGCCCGGGGCGGTCTCGTCGCGCTCCATCGGGTACGCGACGCGGTCGGGGTGGCTGCCCTGCAGGTAGCGCTTGACGCCTTTCGGGCAGAGCTTGCCCTCGTTGAACGGGAAGTCGTACCAGGGTTCGAAGCCGACCACTTCGTTGTCGTGCACCTTCAACTTGATGCCGCACTGCTGACCACAGAAACAGCAGTGCGTGTCGACGACACGATCGACCTCGATACCCGCGTTCCATCCACCGGGCGGCGCCTGGTTCAGGTGCGGACCGTAGCGTTCGATCAACTCGGCATCTGACATCGGTGGACGTGCCATCAGCCGAACCCTCCCACACGCGCCGATTGCGCCAACGCCAGCTGAGCGCGGCGGCACTTCGGGCACGTGTCCTGGTAATTGCCGGCTCCGTCGGCGGCGGCGTAGTCGAACCCGAGCTGCGGCAGGATCTCCTGCAGATCGGCGATCTGTTGCGCGCTCGCGAACTCGTCGCCACACCGACGACAGGCAGCGGCCGGGCCCTCGGCGTTCGCCCGCTTGTAGTACGTGACGCCGAGATTGGCTGGCCGCTGGAAGATGTGGAACAGCTTCCCGAACGGGATGTACATCAACCCCAGGATCACCGTCAGCGCATGCAGCGTGTTCAGCGCCGCATAGAAGCGGCCCTCGAGCCAGATGCTCGACACCGTCAGGAACAACCCCGTGACCGACACCGCGAACAGACCGGCCAGCGCGAGGAAGTCACCGCTTCGTTCGGTGGCCAGCGCACCCGGGTCACGCAGCCGGCGTCGCAGGAAGATGAACACGCCGGCGAGCACCAGCACCGCGGCGATGTCGAGCCCGTGATAGATCGTCCAGCCGATCACACTGTCGGCATCGAAGCGCAGCGTGCCGACACGCGAGAAGTACACCTGGTAGCGGTCGCCCTGCTGGCCCACGCTCTCGAAGTGCAACAGCCCCATCGTGAGCGGGAACGTGATCAACCCGGCGAGGATGCACCCCCAGAACACCAGCTGGTGTGCCAGCCAGCGGGCGCGGGACCTGCGTCGGATGAAGCCCTGCGCCAGCAACTGGGTGGCGACCAACGATGGGAGTGCCGCCGCGTTGCGGGCCTTGCGCTGACGGAACGCGTCCCATCCCCGCCGGTTCAACATCGCCGTCGAGGGGCGCCGCACCCACACGCTGTAGCGGTAGATCACGCCGAACACCATGAAGATGATCCCGAACAGGTAGCCGATCAACGCTGCGTCGAACCACAGCAGCCCGTCGGACCCGACGAACGTGATGGCCAAGGTCACGGCTACCCCGACGAGGCCCCACGCCACGCCCCGCCGGTCGAGTGCTGCGGCATCGTGTCGGTGCGGGATCATGAACCTGACCGTAGCCCGCCCCACGCCTCGACGGGAGAGGTGCACCGATCGGCGGCCGCCGCCCGCAAGCTGGCGAGGGGTCAATGGTCAGCGAACAACTTGCGTCTCATAGGGTGCCTATCTATAGTGTCCCTATGGATATGGGAGTAGATGGTCGGTGAGCGCCGCCGCTGGAGGTGTCGCAGTGGTTCAACACGCAGACCCCGGTCACCCTCGCTGATTTGCGGGGCCAGGTGGTCGTGATCGAGGCGTTCCAGATGTTGTGCCCGGGATGCGTGAGCCACGGTCTGCCCCAGGCGCAACGAATCGTCGACGCGTTCGGCGGTGACGTGACGGTGTTGGGGTTGCACACCGTGTTCGAACATCACGACGCGATGACGCCGGTGTCGTTGGAGGCGTTCCTGCACGAGTATCGGATCGGTTTCCCGGTTGGTGTCGATGCCCACGATCGGCCGGGTGGGACGCCGATCACGATGGGGCGTTACCAGCTACGCGGCACCCCGAGCCTGGTGCTGATCGATCGGGCCGGGACGATCCGCCTCAACGCGTTCGGCCACATCGACGACCTCACCGTCGGAGCGACCATCGCACGACTCATCGACGAAGCACCCCCTGCCACATCGGCCCAACCGTCGACCTCGGTGCAATCCGGACCGACGATGGCCTGCGATCCCGACCAGGGATGCGCGCTCCGGACCGACGCGAACAGCACGGACAACAAGAACCTGACGAAGGAGAACATCTGATGAGCACCGACATCGCCGGCTACACCTACGACACCGCCCTTGCGGCGTCGCCGGTCAGCCTCGAGGATCTGAACCTGTTGCTGGCGACGCTGCTGTGGACCGATGACGACGCCGCGGCGCTCGCCCGAGCCGGCATTGCGCTGGAATCGCAGGTCGATCAAGTGCTCGACGTCTGGTACGGCTACGTCGGTT
>JBFWVD010000170.1:0-5115 GCA_050246915.1 Acidimicrobiia bacterium
ACGACGCCACCCTGCAAGCACTCGCCGGGCCCGCCGACTCCGCGGGCCGACCCTTCGACGGCGACGCGCTCGCCGTGCTCGCCGACGCCACCGGCGGCTACCCGTACTTCGTGCAACTGTTCGGCGATTACGCCTGGCAAACCTCCGACGGCCACACACGCATCAGCCTCGACGACGCCAACCAAGCGATCGACCTCGCTCGCCACGACAGCGAACGCGGCCTGTACGTCGCCCGGTGGAAGAAGCTGCCCGCCGGCGAACAGACCTACCTCACCGCCATGGCGCGCCTCTCGACCAGAGATCCGGTACGAACCGGCCAGATCGCCGACGCGCTCGGCAAACCCATCACCGCACTCAGCGCCGTCCGCAACAGGCTCCTCGACCGCGGCATCGTCGTCGCACCATCAACCGGACACGTCGCAGCATCCATCCCCGGCTTCCTCGACTACGTGCTCACCGTCACCGAACCACCAAAGCCAACCGAACGCCAGTCGCCGTCGAAGAAACGAACCAGCACTTCCCCCTCCAGAAAGCCACGGCACCCAGGTCGCACTGCCTGACCCGCCGACCCACGAAGGAGACCGGCCGATGCTCACCGTCGGACAACTCGCACAACACCTCCACACCCTCGACCCGAACCTCCCCATCGGGATCATCGACATCGACCGCCACCCAGGCTCACAACGCGTCGCTGTCACCCTGCGCGTGCTCACGGACGTGGATGTCATCCACGAAGCCCGAACCGGCGAGCCGCAGGCGGTGTGGCTGACCGCCCAACCGTCCGGCGGCCGGCCCGACCCTCTGACGGGGCGTCAGCCCTCGACTGTCGTGCTGCCCAGCCATCCCTGCGGATGCCTCATCCCCATCGCCGTCGCGCCTGGCCGCAGCGTCAACCTCGATGCATTCCCTTGCCCGCACCATCAGCCCAATGACCTCGTCATCCGCTCCGCCCACCGCGCCAACGAGTGAACCGTTCCGCTTCACGGACGCGGCACGGCTCCATGCCCGGCGGTTCAACAAGCACCCACTCGCGTCCGCGCTGCGACTGCTCAGCGCCGACCAACGAATCACCCATCCCGACGGCGGCATCGCGCTCCTCACCGAGGCCGGCCATGCCACTCGCGCAACGACGCTGTTCGCCGCGACGTACGTCCCGTCATTCCTCGCAATGCTCTACGGCTTCGCGATCGGCAGCATCCCGCTCATTGCACTGACCGTTCCGGCGATGCTCGTGTCGGCACTCGTCCTGGGCTCGCGATGCGAACGCCAATTCCGAGCACGCCGAACCTTCGACACGACCGGACACCCGTGGGTCCTTTCCGACGTCGCCACCGAACCCCACCTCGGAATCGGCGACCAACTGTTGACCGAGGTCGTGAGCCGAGCCGAGGACGCGAGCGCCGACCTCGTGCTCACCGTCGAGGAACACAACGAGATCGCTCGGGCGCTCTACGCCCGCCACCACTTCCTCGAGATCGATGGGCGAGGCCAGACGATCGCGATGCGTCGGCGGGTGGGAGCCGGGGTTATCCCTGCCCCGTGAGTGCGTTGACCCGGTTTGCCTCGACCCAACGCTCTACTTCGTCGCGCTGGAATCGAATGAGGTGACCGACCTTCACATACGGGATCCGCCGTTCCGCGATGATGCGACGCACGTAGCGAACCGAGACGCCGAGCTCGTCGGCGAGCTGCTCGACACTGATCAGGGGGGCCCTGCCGTCGCGATGCATGTGCTCCTCCAGTCCCTGCCTCGGATGTCGTCCTCACCGTGTACCCGACCCGCGATGGGGATGTCGTGTGACAGATCAGCGCTCGACAGCTATTGGTACGGCTCGCTTTGACCCTTGCGTCAGAACCCAACGGTGAGGTCGAGCCTCAGCCGTCTGTGAGCAGCCGCTGGTAGCGCACGCTGCGGTCAGGGGTGGTGAAGGCGTGCACGATCCTGTCGTCCTGGGGGATCCGCTGTAGGAGCGTCGGGTTGTTCAGCACCACGCCCACTCGACCGAGGTCGAGAGTCTGGTTGCCGATGTCGACGGTGAGCGGAACCGTGATCGTCACCGAGCCCCCAAGGTTGGAGTCCGGCAGCTCCTCGGCGAGCTCGATGAGCAGCTGGTGTCCTTCTGGGTATCTGCGGGTGACATCCTCGCCACGCAGGACGCTCGCCACGAACTTCCACTGCGTAGCCTGTTCAGCGGTGAGCTCATGGACATCGGGCACGCGGACGATTGCTGAGGTGTTCTGTTGGATGGTCACGAGAGACTCCATCAGCCGCAGCATCGCAGCAAGATGCCCGGCTGCTTCGCCGGGCCAAACAAAGCCGAGGTTGGGGTCGAGCGCTCCGCGTTCCGGAGGTGTGTGCCTGGCGCTGAGCCGGCCGACGTTCGGTGACCTGCAGTGGATCAGGAACGTGAGCGCAGCGTGGGCTGCTGTGACTGGTGCCCCGGTGAAGTCGCCGAAGCGGATGTTGCGTGAGCCGGTCCGTTCCTTCGGGTTGTACCGGTCCTCCAGGGTGAAGATGCCGTTGACCTCTCGGAGCACAACTCGCACTCCGGTGGCGCCTTCGCTTCGTTCGACGCGCTCGACATCAGCCGATGCGAGGACTGCGCCGGTCGGGTCGAGTACTTCGAGGTGCAGCTCCGGGTTCTCACCGAGGTCATCTGTTGCCGCGAATGACTTGACCGTTGCACCTTCGAGTCGACCCCCAAGTCCGCCTGGTGCGTCGATCTCTCCTTCGTAGACGCCTTCGGGACTGGTGAACGGCACGCCGAATGCTTGGAAATCGCTGAGCGCCTGGGCGAATGTGTCGCCGCTGTTCACCACGAACTTGCCGGTGATGGTGATGGGTCGCACTTCCGTTGAGGCGGCACAGCGCGCGATGACATCGACCGCTGCCCACCGGCCTGCCTTGCCTTCTCCGACGATCGTCGTCATGACCAGCCCAGGTCGCTGGAGGGCCGGTTGAAGCTGGCCCTCTCCGAAGCGAAGCTCATAGCGGTAGTGAGGATCGGTGTCGAGGGTCGGCACGGCCTTCTGAATTCTGCTGACGACCTCAGGCACGCCGAGCGCCGCGCCGTGACGGTGGACCCGGTCCAATGCCATGACGGCCTGGTAGGCCGCTTCGATGCGGTTTGCGCCGCCGTGAAGGTAGTAGTCCACAACGTCGGGATACTTCGCCGCGAGTTGTTCGACGTACGTCAACCCGTGCCAGACAGCGGTGACCTCGTACTTCACTGCGAGCTTCTTGAACCAGTTGTACGCCTCCGGCGTGGGGTCCCACGGTGTTACGAGGTACCACGTCCCGAGATGCAGATCTGTCCAGCGCTCATCGGAGGCGAGGGTCTTCAGGGAGCCCTCCACTTCGGATTTCTGCCGGGACGTCAGGGGCTCGGTGTACTTCTTCACCTGGTACACGTCGTCGGCATCTTCGGGGCCTGTGCCCGCGTCGACGATGTCGACTCCGCCGTCACCGATCGAGGGTGTGATGCGCACCGACCTCGGGTGCTCCCGGTTGACGAACATCGCAACGACCGCCTCGATGTCGTTGCCTTCCAGTCGTGTCCATTCCACCCGAGGCATAGCCACAAGCATGCCCGAAGGCGGGCGGGCACCATCAGTTTGTAGAAGGATGCGGCCAATGGCCGCGTCAATGGTCGAGTGTCTGTTCGTTCAGAAAGCTCTCGATCTTCGCATTGCCGATCGCCTCGTCGTCCTGGAGCGCGCCGACGTACGTCGACACGAGGGTCTCGACGCTATGACCGAGACGCCGGGCGGTCTCACCGAGCGGAACGCCGCTGCGGAGCCAGGTGGTCGCTGCCGCGTGCCGGCAGTCGTAGACACGCAGCGGAGGTAGGCCGACCGATGCGAGTGCGCGGTGCCATGAGCGAACCCAGTTCGACTGGCTTGGGCGCGATCCGGTTCTCGTGCGGAATAACAGCTGCGCGTCGTCGACGACGCCTTGTTCTGCGACCCACTTGGCGAGCATCTCGACGAGCACGGGCGGGATCGGCACCACCCTCGGCCCGGTCTTCGGCTCTCCGGGTTCATCAAAGGAGATATCGGCCTCGGTCACGTGAAGACGACCCCACCCAGAGGTCGGAAGATCGAGCGACCCACGTCGGATCATCACAACCTCCGACGGCCTGAGCCCGGCGTAGTACGCAACAGCCGTCATCACCCGGTAGGTCTGGCTGCCCGGTTGATGGCTTCCGATCGCATCAATCGCGCGGGCCATCGTCGGTGGATCGGGAAGCCGACGCGGATCGACGGACCGGCGACGCCTCGCGACCTTGCGGCGGGCACGGGTACGTGATCGCGGTGGCCACGGGTCGCCCGAGATCGCGCCTGCCTGCACGGCGGCAACGATGCAGGCTCGAGCGACGATGCGTGTCCGGTTGGCAGTGGTTGCCGACAGTGGTTGACCATCGAGTCGCAGTCCCAGCTGCCGGTCGATCTCTGCGGTCGACTCGCGGTCGATCGTGGACAGCATCAGCGAATGCTCCGTGAGCCATCTCTCCCAGCGGGCCTCAGGTCCGTCGGCATCGGGGCGAAGCGCTTGCTTCAGGTAGTGCCGCAGCTCGGCTTCCGTGCGTCCAGCTTTGACATCGGCGGCGATGATCACGAGCTTCGCCAGACTTTCGACCGCGGAGTTGCGCGTCCGAGGTTGCCACTCGACCCACTGTTCGCCGAGCCAGCGCCGAGCCCATTCGTAGACGTTCATGTCGCTCAGCGACGGCTGCCACGAGGATGGATCGCCTGTCACTTCGTCGAAGCGTTCGCCGCGTTGAACCGCGTTCATCAGCAGCAGACGGAATCTGTCCGCTTCGGAACGCGTGTGGAACGACTTGCTGCGTTGCCGGCCGTCGACGGACCAACGCACGACCCATGGGCGCTTCACGCGGTCCGAGGATCGGCGATCCTGGATGCTGTATACCTGCACCTCTTGATGCGAGCGATTCATGTGTGGCCTCCCACCCGTTCACCCGCCCTCGGGTGGAGGGTGGGGGTTACAGGAAATTGGGAGAGCATTGGGAGGAACTCCCTCCCTCGATCCGCAAACTGACCCTGAGCAGGTCGAACACAGGTTCTGACCAACGGGTTCCTAAACCGCAGGTCGCA
>JBFWVD010000171.1:0-5110 GCA_050246915.1 Acidimicrobiia bacterium
GGGCAAGCGGCCGGACTCACTCTCGCGGAGATCAAGCGGATCCTCGACATTCGTGACCGCGACGGGGCTCCTTGCGAACACGTTCGCGATCTCCTGGATGCCAAGCTGGGGGATCTCGACCGACAGATCCGTCAGCTCAGCGAGCTCCGCGAGACCGTCGTCGGCCTCCGAGACCAGGCAGCCGTGCCTGAGCCGCACACGTGCAGCACGGATCAGGTCTGCCGGTACCTCTGAGGCTTTCCCGATCCGGCACGGTCGACGAGCCTGACTCGAACGACCGCTCGACCGTTTCGTCAGCCGATCACGGCGTGCTCGAGGGCAACCCAGGGGAGAATCGCGCACTTGATTCGGGCGGGGTACCGGGACACCCCGTTGAGGGCAATGGCGTCCCCGAATCGTTCTTCGACGAGGTCGACTTGCCCGCGGGAGTGCAGCACGGTGCGGAAGTCGTCGACGAGCGGTGCGACCTCGTTCACCGACATTCCCTCGATGAGGGTCGCGAGCATCGACGCCGAGGCCTGCGAGATCGAGCATCCATGACCGGTCCAGCCGACATCGTCGATGCGGTCGTTGACGACCCGCACGGTCAGCGTGACCTCGTCGCCGCAGGTGGGATTGACCTGGTGAGACGTGGCCGTTGGTGATTTCAGCAGCGCGCGTCGCTGCGGATCCCTCTGATGGTCGAAGATCAGTTGCTGGTAGAGGCCACGGAGGTCTTCTGTGCTCATAGCGGGGCACCGAAGAAGGCCCGAGCGTCGCCAACGGCCTCGAGGAAGAAGTCGATCTCGGCCGCCGTCGTGTAGATCGAGCCGCTTGCGCGCGTGGTCGCGGTCAAGCCGAGGCGTCGATGCAGCGGTTGCGCGCAGTGGTGACCGACACGCACGGCGATGCCGCGATCGTCGAGAAACTGTCCGATGTCATGCGCGTGGATCCCCGCCACGTCGAAGCTGGCAAGACCCACCCTGTCACCACGACTCCCCAAGACTCGGACCCCCGGGATGGACGCAAGCCCGTCGATCAGTTGGTTGCTCATCTGCGTGCCGTGCGCCGCAACCCGGTCCATCCCGATCGAATCCAGATAGGTGACGGCGGCCGCCAGCGCGATCGCTTGGGACACGCGTTGCGTGCCGGCCTCGAAACGCTGCGGAGGCGGCAAGAACTCTGCGGAATCCATCGTGACCCTCGTGATCATGGATCCCCCGGTGAGAAACGGAGGGAGCGAGCGGAGCAGCTCGCGTCGACCGTAGAGAACACCGATTCCGGTGGGTGCCAGCATCTTGTGGCCCGAGAAGACGGCGAAGTCCACGTCGAGTCCATGGAGGTCCAACGGGAGGTGGGGTGCGGACTGGCATGCGTCCAACACCACGATCGCGCCGACGGCATGGGCGCGATCGACGATCAGCTCGACCGGGTTGATCACGCCGAGCACGTTCGACACGTGAGAGACGGCGACGACCCGGGTGCGGTCGTGGATGGTCTCTTCGAGCGCACCCATGTCCAACGCTCCATCGTCGTCCACGGGGATGAACCGCAGTCGTGCGCCGGTCCGCTGCGCGAGCTGCTGCCATGGGATCAGGTTGGCATGGTGTTCGAGTTCGGTGACCACGATCTCGTCGCCGGGCGTGATCGCCGTCGCCGCGTACTCGGGACCCGCGGTGCGGGCGTTCGAGAGCGCATAGGCGAGAAGGTTCACCCCCTCGGTTGCGTTCGAGGTCCAGACGATCTCGTCGGCCGCGGCGCCGACGAATCCCGCAACGGTGTCGCGGGCGCTTTCGAACTCCTCGGTGGCGAGCGCCGCGAGCGTGTGCGCGCCGCGATGCACCGCCGAGTTTCGGGATTCGTAGAATGTCCGCTCAGCGTCGATCACCACACGTGGCTTGTGGGAGGTGGCACCCGAATCCAGGTAGGTGAGTGGCCGGCCGTTGACGCGGACGGAGAGGTTCGGAAAGTCGGCTCGGATGTCCTCGATCTCCGACTCGAGAAGCGTCGACCCCACCGACATGCTGCCACCGCTCTTCTCTCTGTGATTCCTGATGACACCAGTCAATCACCCGCTCGATCCGAGGTCGTCAACCGTCCGAATCGCCCGACGGCGAGTGCTACTCGACGACGGTGACTTCCTTCCAGAAGGCGACGTAGTTCGAGAAGTCGCTCCCGACGCGATCGATGGCGCTCGCGTACGGAGTCGGGTAGCTCCAGGCGCGGTCTTGAAGGGAGTCGGTGCCGCTCTTGACCGAGAAGTACTGACATTCGCCCTTCCACGGGCAGTGGTACGGCGTCGGGCTCGTCGTCAACATGCCCGGTGTGATGCTCTCGGGCGGGAAGTACCAGTTGCCCTCGATCTTGACGAGGTCTTCTCTCGGAGCCTCGGCGAGTACGGTGTCCCCAATTACGGCCTTCATGTGCTTCTCCTCCATAGGATGCTCGGCGGTCTAGGTGAGAACGGTAGGCAGACGCGAACCCCCGTCACGGTGATGTGGCTCACAGAAGCGAGGACGCGGACGTGGTGCAGTAGGTGTGGGGACGGGGCAGGATGCCGGAGAGGTGCGCAATGACCGTTGGAGGCTTCCTCGCGCGGTGGGAGCTGGCCACGCGTCCGATTCATCCGGAGAGCCGTTCGGCGATGCAGCGGCGGTGGGCGGAGTTGCCGACCGCGGTGCAGACCGACAATCAACTGCTCGGGCGCAGCGCGATCGGATGCGAGGGGACGCACGGTGTGTTCCCAAAATGCAATCTGACGTGTTCGCCGTGCTATCACTCGGCTGACGCCAACAAGGTCGGCATCGACGGGTCGCACACCCTTGCACAGGTTGAGAGGCAGATGGCGTTCGCCCGCGAGGTGCGCGGCCCGCGAGCTCACGCGCAGCTGATCGGGGGTGAGGTGAGCCTGCTTCCCGCCGACGACCATGCGGCTGCGTTGGCGATCATGCGACGGTACGGACGCGAGCCCATGTCGATGACGCACGGCGATTTCGACGCGGACTACCTCCGGGACGTGGTCCTCGATGCACGGGGCAAGCCGCGGTTCGATCGGGTGTCCTTCGCGGCCCACTTCGACTCGTTGATGCGGGGGAGACGTGGGCTGGTGCGGCCGCGCGGTGAAGCCGAACTCAATCCGTTCCGGGCGCAGTTCGCTCAGATGTTCGTCGACCTGAAACGCGATCATGGCGTGCGGTCGTACCTGGCCCACAACATGACCGTCACCCCCTCGAACCTGCCCGAAGTGGCGGAAACGGTGCGGGCGGTGCTGGGGATGCCGTTCGACATGATGTCGTTCCAGCCTGCCGCGTTCATCGGCGATGACCGCCGCTGGAAGGAGGACTTCTCGGCGGTGTCCATCGACACCGTCTGGGAGCAGGTCGAGACCGGGGTGGGCCAGCGCCTTCCGTGGCAGGCCACGCAATTCGGTCATCCGTCCTGCAACCGCTACACCACCGGCGTGCTGGTCGATGGTCGATTCGTCGTCGCGCTGGATCCCGACGATCCGCGCGATCTTGCCGCACGCGACACCCTGCTGGCTCATGTGGGGGGGATGGTGTTCGGCGGCACTGCCTGGCCGGTGCTGGCCGTGAAGATCACGCGCTCGTTGCTGCGGCATCCTGGTGATGCCGGGGTGGCGGTCGGCCAGATCGCCCGCATCATCCGCCGTGCGGGCGGTCTGCGCGCGGTGATGGGTGCCGTCGTGCGTCGACGAGTGTCGTTTCGAACGTTCGTGGTGCACAGCTTCATGGATGCGGAGCAGGTGGCGCCGGCCTGGGCGCTTCTCGAAGACGGGAAGATGAGCGATGACGCGGCGGTGCGGGAGACACAGATTCGATTGCAGTCGTGCTCCTACGCGATGAGTCACCCGGCCGATGGTCGACTCGTTCCGGCGTGTGTGCAGCACTCGATTCTCGACCCGGGCGAGACCCGTCAGCTGCGCACTCTCCTGCCGCTTACCGCGGCCCCGTCCGGGAACCGACCACAGGGTCTGACATCGGTACGACGCACAGGATCTCCCGCGGCAGGTCGACCGTCACCGAGTCGCCGACGGTGACGTCGATCCCGGCGTGCAGATCGACTTGAACGTCGCCGTTGCCGATCCGGACCGTGGCCCGTCGACGGAGCCCGGCGCGAGTGATCGCGGTGATCGCCCCGGACAGACGGCCCGTAGTCGTGCGGTCGCTGGGGGCGACGGCGGCCGATTCGTGACGGAACACGAGTACGCCGGGTCCGTCGAGTGTGGCCTCGTCAACCGGTACCCTGCCGATTCCCGACGTGTGGATCCCGTCGCTGACGTCGCCGACGATGAAGTTCTCACCCCCCATGAGTCGTGCCACGGCGAGCGAGGCCGGTCGGTGAAAGAGCCGATCGACGGTGTCGTGTTGAAGCAGCTGACCGGAGTCGATGACCGCGATCCGGTCGGCGACAGCGGCGGCTTCGTCGCGATCGTGGGTGACCATGAGCACCGTGGGGGCTAGTTGGTGCCGTATCTCGCCGAGCAGTTCGTGCATCTCATGGCGAAGTTCGGCATCGAGGGCACTGAACGGCTCGTCCAACAGCAGGATGGTGGGGTGAGCGGCGAGGGCCCGCGCGAGCGCCACTCGTTGCTCTTGCCCGCCGGAGAGTGATCCCACCCGGCGGGGGCCGAGGTCCGCGAGGTGCACCATGTCGAGGTACGGGCGGGCGAGTTCCCGGGCGGAGCGCCAGGACATCCCGGATGCACGGGCGGCGAACGCGACGTTGTCGATCACGGAGAAATGGGGGAACAACAGCGGGCGTTGGAACACGAGGCCGATGTTGCGACTCTCGGAGGGCACCCGCGTGACGTCGCGTCCGTTGACGAGTACCTGGCCGCCGCTGGGATCTTCGAGACCGGCGATGATGCGCAGGATGGTGCTCTTGCCTGAGCCGCTGGGCCCGAGCAGGGCCGTGCAGGTGCCCGGGAACACGTCGAGGTTCACGCCGACCAGCGCAGGTGGCTGGTCATCGACGAAGTCCTTGCTGACGTGGCGGAGTGCGATGGCGGATGTCATGGGTGTCTTCCGGTTCGGACGAGGGCGACCAAGATGGCGACGGGCGGGATGAGCGCGGCGAGCGAGAGAACGGCGACGGCCGAGTCGTTGCCGGT
>JBFWVD010000172.1:0-5037 GCA_050246915.1 Acidimicrobiia bacterium
CGGTGGCGCTCGGCATCGTGTCGTGGAACTCCGGACGCATCATCGGCCCCGCGCTGGCCGGCATCATCATCGAGCTGACGTCCGCGGCACGGGTGATCCAGCTCAACGCCTTGTCGTTCGTGGTGCTACTCGGCGCGGTCAGCTTGCTGCGGCGTCCGTTTCGCGCCCCTGAAGGCACGGTGCACCTACCGTTCGCCTCATCGCTCCGGGTCGGCGTCGACACCATTCGGCGCACCCCGACCATCCGCCAGGCCGCACAGGTCGCCACGCTGTCGCAGCTGTGCTTCATCGCGTTGGCAGGTCTGGTGCCGATCGTCGCCAAGAACGTGCATCACGGTGCCAGCGGGCTCACGTCGGTGATGACCACCGGGCAAGGCATTGGTTCGCTCATCGGAGCAACGATGGTCCCGACCGTGGTTGCCTACATCGGTCGCTCCCGGTCCGTTGCATTCACGGCTGCGACCACGGCGGTGGCGATCACCGCGGTGCTCAACTCCCCGTGGCGTGCTGGCGCCGTCGCGGCGATGGTCGTCTACGGCATGGTGCTCATGGGCACCCAGGTGGCGATGATCGGGGCCGTGCAACGCGATGCCCCACCGGAGTCGCGCGCCCGAGTGCTGTCGATGTTCCAAGCCGGCTTCGGCCTGTTCTACGGCATCCCGGTGTTGGCGATCGGCTGGGCGGGCGATCGCTTCGGGCTTCGGATCAGCTTCGCGGTGCTCACCGCGGTTGGCGCGCTGTGGTTGACCGACATGATCGTGCGCCGCCGCACGGCCTGGCGCCTGTTGAACGCAGGCGATCCTCCGCCGCTGATGGATCTCCCACGCCCTGGCTGGCGCTGACCTGGGGCTGCGCCGCGCGACTACGCGACGCAGCCCGGTGTCGACGTGGCAACAGGGCCCGCAGTCGGCTCGGGCGACGAGCATCCCTCGAGCCGCCGTCCAACAGCCTGCAACGCCCGTCCGCTCTTGCGGCGCAGCCAACCCGGCCCAGATGGCCTCCGTGCCCGACCGCTGAGGCCCGACGGCGACCAGCCGCGGGCCCGGTTCAATCGCTCTTGTTCGACGGCCCGCAAGAGCTCGTATCCGTACAGCTGGTGCATCTCACCGTCCTCCTTCGTCTCGACGTGTCACTGGCACATCCCTCGACATACCGACTGCGACACCAGTGATCGTACTTTGCTGGTGTCGGAGCAACAACACCGGTAATGGGCTTATAGTGGTGTTCGTGGCAGGTCCTCCGCTCGAACTGATCCGTGATTTCATCAACACACTGGATGTCGAGGCCGGTGTCGATCAACTGATTTCCCCGGCGTCGATGAAGGCATGGCTGCACGGAAAATCGGTTGACGTGGGCCGTGTGACGACGGCCGACATGGACACGGCCCGAGAGCTGCGCGAGTCGCTGCGCGCTTTGGCCTTGGCCAACCACGAAGATCGCGACACCTCCGCCGAGTGCAGCGAGCTCTGCCACATCGTCGCCCCGCTCACGCTGTCGGTGGTCTTCCTCGACGGCGCACCGCAACTCGTCCCCACCGAGACCGGAGTTCGCGGCTTCCTGCAACAATTGTTGACAGACGCGGTCACCGCCGCTCAACGCGGCGAATGGGACCGGCTCAAGGTCTGCCCCGACGACGCCTGCCAATGGGCGTTCATCGACACCAGCAAGAACGGCTCACGGCGTTGGTGTTCGATGGAGGTGTGCGGCAATCGCAACAAGACCCGCAGCTATCGCAGCCGCAAGGCGGATTGACGCTGTAGTTCTATGCCAACCCCAACGTGCTGGCCACCCGCGGCCGGCGCAGTTTCCAGATGAAGCCGTCGTAGAAGATGTGCAGCGCCCCGAACACCATGACGGCCATGCGGTAAGCGCCGAACCACTCGTAGTGCAGGCACGCCCACGAGAACGCTCCCACCACCGCGAAGTAGGCGACGTAGACGCCAGTGCGGCGCGATCGAGTAGACGTGGCAGCAGCCACCGCGCTCTCATCGGCCGGTCGGTTACGCAAGGAACGATGCACCGTGACGAAGTACTCGACGGCATGTGTGGCCACGTACGCGGTGAACCCGGCCAACGGATCGATCACGATGGCGATGATCAACGCGGCCGTGCCGGCCACGTAGACGTGCTTGGCCGGATTGGCCCGCAGTCCCAGCGCACGCTCGGCCCGCAGCCACTTGACGGCGAGCACGACCGCAGCAACGGCGAGCGGCGCCACGAGCCAGAGCGCCACCGGGCGGAGGTCCTGCATGATCTGCACGCCCTTGCGGTTGACCTCACCGAGGTCGGCCTTCTCCACGAGTCCCGGGGTGCGCTTGTCGGCGGCCACCCACACCATGGCCGCGGCCAGCCACGTCATGTACATCCACTTCTCGACACGACCGTTGTCATCACCAGCCTTGCGGCCGTAGATCCGTGTGAGTCCGTAGCGCTGCATCAACGTGTGCTGCGCGTTCCACACCCCGGCGACCACGGCCACCAGCGCCAGACTCACGTTCAACCCGATGAGCACGGCGGCCACCGCCACCAACGGCGTCCACGTGTACATGGCCCGCCGAGCGTTGAACACCACCTTGTCGCCGTACACCAACCCCAACGTGAGCGGCTGGTGCAGGAAACTGACCAAGAACGCCAGGCCCAGCAGCGTCTTCACCTTGTGGGGATCGGACTCGAAGCTGTGCTGCAGCAACGCCACCGGTAGCCAGCTGAATGCCACCGCGATGTCGGTGATCGGCCGGTCGATCCACCGGGCCCGGGCCATGAGCGACGAACGAGCACCCGCGGGATCGACGACGATGGCAGACATGGCCCGCAGATTACCGAGACGGCGTCAACGGGCCCGTCACGCCGTACCGAACCGCGGTGCCGACGGAGTCAGTGCTTCATGTGCGGAGCGCACAGATCGTCGTACTCGGCCAACAAGATGTTGTCGCGGTTCTCCCACGTGACCGGATTCGTCGGATCTTTGCGGAGCTTGAAGATGCGGAACCCCATCTCGAGCGTGTCCACCGTGAGCAGTCGCCCCACCAGCGGGTCGCCCACACCGGTGAGCATCTTGATGGCCTCGAGCGCTTGCAGCGACCCGATGATGCCGGGCAGCACGCCGAGCACGCCGGCCTCTGAGCAGCTGGGGGCCAGTTCGGCCGGGGGCGGCACCGGCACCATGTCGCGATAGTTCGGGCCGTTCTTGGGATCGAACACGGTGACCATGCCCTCGAAGCGGAAGATCGAGCCGTGCACGACGGGGATGCCGAGCTTCACGGTGGCGTCGTTGAGCAGATAGCGGCTGGGGAAGTTGTCGGCGCCATCGACCACGAGGTCGTAGCCCGACACGATGTCCATGATGTTCTCGAGCGCCAGCCGGGTGTCGTAGGTGACCACGTTGACATCGGGGTTGAGCAACGTGAGCGTCTTCTTGGCCGAGTCGACCTTGCGATCGCCGATGCGATCCATGTTGTGCAGGATCTGGCGCTGCAAGTTCGACGCGTCCACTTCGTCCATGTCGACGATGCCGATCGTGCCGACGCCGGCCGCAGCCAGATACAGCGCCGCCGGTGAGCCGAGCCCACCGGCACCGAGCATCAGCACCTTGGAGCCCAGCAGCTTCGCTTGCCCCTCGACCCCGATCTCGGGCAGGAGCAGATGTCGCTGATAGCGGTTGCGCTGATCGGGGGTGAGCGTGACCGGCGCGGACCACTGGCGACCCTCGTCCTTCCATCGGCCGAAGCCACCGTCCATCGACACGACGTTGGAGTACCCGAGCTCGGCCATGGTCTTGGCGGCGAACGCCGAACGCACACCTCCGGCGCAATAGATGATGACCGCGGCGTCCTTGTCGGGCACCCGTCCTTCGATCTGCGCCTCGAGGTGGCCACGGGGGATGTGGATCGCACCGGGCAGTGCGCCCTGGTCGTACTCCTCCGGCTCTCGCACATCGAGCAACACCGTGCCCGGGGTGCCCCGTCGTTCGTCGGCCGTCGCCGTGTCGATCTCGGTGATCTGCGCCTTGGTGGCCTTGAGGAGGTCGCGGAAGCTCGCCATGTACGAAACCCTACCAAGCCGATCAGGATTTGCCGATGGCCAGCCGATCTCGAGCTCCGGAGCGACCCGACGACGCCCTGACCGAAAACGAGCCGGGTCATCGGACCAGGGCCGACCGATGTGATGAGTCGATCGGATCAATCTTGAACTAAAGCCCTCCCCAATTCCTGCCCGATCACGGACAGTGATGAAGCGGGCACTGCGACTCACCATCTCCTCACTGTTAGTGGCATTGGCCATCGGGGTCATGGGCCAAACGGCCCAAGCGGCCCCATCGGCCAGCGACGCCGAGGTCGAGTTCCTCCAGCGGCTCAACAGCGAACGCACCAGCCGTGGCCTGGTGGCCCTCACCCGCGACCCGGGTCTCGATGCCGTCGCAGACGACTGGTCGGGCCGCATGGCCAGCGTGAACGTCCTGTCCCATCGTCCGGACCTGTCCACCCGCATTGCCGCCGTCGAGCCCCGGTGGACCCGGGGCGGTGAGAACGTCGGCTACGGCGGCGACGTGCTCGGCCTGCACAACGCCTTCATGAACTCCCCCGGGCACTACGCCAACGTCGTCGGCGACTGGAACCGCATCGGGGTCGGCGTGGTCGTCAAGGGCAGCACCATCTGGGTCACCTTCAACTTCCTGAAGGGCCCACCGCTGGCCACCACGACCTCCGCGTCCACGTCTGGTGCCAGCGCCTCGTTCTCCGATCCCGGCAAGGTGTGGGTCGTGACCGACAACGGCGAGGTGCACAGCCTCGGCGGAGCGCCCTTCTACGGAGACCTGCGTGACCTCGCCCTCGTGAAGCCGATCGTCGGCATGACCCCGACCCCCACCGGCTTGGGATATTGGATGGTCGCTTCCGACGGCGGCATCTTCGCTTTCGGTGACGCCGCCTTCTACGGATCGACCGGCGGCACCAAGCTCGTCGCCCCCATCGTCGCCATGACCGCCACGCCCACGGGCAAGGGCTATTGGCTGGTGGCCTCCGACGGCGGCGTGTTCGC
>JBFWVD010000173.1:0-5033 GCA_050246915.1 Acidimicrobiia bacterium
CTCACCGACCAAATCATCGAGTTCATCAAGACCTACAACCAACGAGCCCGCCCGTTCCGTTGGACATACGACGGCCGACCACTACGAGTCGCGTAACTCACAATGACTTACGCGCGGAAGCACTAGTAGCGGGTGTGATCCAAGGGGCGCGAGGCCTCCCATTCGACAAGAACGTTGCCGTGGCTGTCGTGCCAGCGTCGCTCTTGGCCGCCGCCATGTTCGTGTACCTCGTCGCGGAGGGAACTGACTCGGGGCAACGAGGGCTTGTCTTCGCGGGATTCGCAGCGCCGCTCGCGATGTCGGCGATAGGACTTGGTGGCGGTTGGGGCGTCGGGCGTTGGAGGCTTCGTGGTCAGCTTCGGCGTGCCCGTGGATTGGGGCAGATGTCGAATGATGAGGCGCGGCAAGCGTTCGGATCACCCATCTATTGGCTTGCTGGTTTCCCTCGTCCCTACGCCGCTGGCTGGTCTGGAGCTGGAAACCTCACCGCCGTCAGTGTCACCGCGATCCGGCTCCGCTGCCGCGTGGACAGCGGGGAGGTCGAGGTCGTCACAAGTCTTGAACCGCCAAGCGACCTGAGTTTGTCGCTGCAACTGACCGATGGCGCCTCTCTGTCATTACCGCACGACATCAATGAGGAGCAGCTGCCTTTCATCGTGAAAGGAATCGAGCACACCGGGCGACACATCTGGATCGAACCGACGGATTCGATCACGGTCGTCGCCATTGGTTCGCGGTACGCCACCATCCGCTGCAGAGCTGTCATCGCGGGAGGCAGGGAACTCGTCGAGTGGATCGAACCAACCGAGTAGGCCTCGCGTCGCCGCCAACCCGATCTGCCGATGGGCGTTGTCGCTATTGGTCGGCGGTTGCGCAACCATGGAGGCCATGCCGGCGGCGAGGCCATCAGAGTGGGGTGACTATCAGCGCGAGTTCAGGGAACGGTTCAACGCGGCTGAGGATGTCCCGAGCGTTCCGATTCGATGGCGGTACCAAGAAGCCCTGGATACCCCGTCGTTCGGTGGTGCAATCGGTGCGCTGATTGGCGCGATCTTGCTTGCGTTGAGGATCGGTCAACGCAAGAGCGCGAACTCCCAACCGATTGTCGCCCTATGGCCGGTGGACGCGCCCGTCGGCACACCGGCTGGGCTTCACTTCGAGTGTGAGTCAGTCCCGACAGAGACCGAAGGTGAAGGCTGCTTGTTCGGCGAGTTCGCACTCAATGGGGCGCTCTGTCTGAGGACGAACAGCGGTGAGCTGATCTGGCCGGTCTACAACCCGCGCCCACCGGCCTTGTTCGCTCCGCGTCTGTAGCCCCGAAGCGCCTAGCGAAGATCTGCCGATCTGCGTCACCTGAGAGGTGTTCCTGCAGCTCCAGCCTTTGGTGAAGTCACTCGAGGTTTGCAACACTGCGGAGAGCGTGCGTCGCGTGTTCGCGCTCACCGGCGTCGACAAGTACTTAAACGTCACCTGATCGGCGACCCGATCGACGCACTGCGCGTACCTGTCCAATCGATGGTCGGCTCCCTCACGGGAAGATTGGCTTGAGCGCCTCTGGTCGACGTGCGAGGTCCTTGATCCTCAAGGCGTCGCGTTCCCCTGACGGGTGCACGGCGACCTCTCGCTCGGCGGCGAGCCAGAAGAGCACATTGAGGGCGTTCACCTTCACCTTGGTACGGAACATCACGTGCGGAAGTCGCTCGGTGGTGAGAAGCACCGCCGTTGTCGACGTGATCGGCGCTCCGATCACGTCGGCATCCCCGACCGCCAAACCATCGCGAAATCCGAACCGTCCACTTGCTCGACGCGCATGAGCAACGGGAACGTCGCCGAGGATGAACGACGCTCCCACTGACGGGTCGATAGTGATGACCTGCAACTCCCAAGTCATCAGTTGTGCACTCACGCGATTGAATATGCGCGCCATCGAGTCGATGAGTTGAAATCGCGTACCGGACTGCTGATCCGCGATCCCGGACGCAAGCGCAGCCATCTCGCCCGGTAACGGCTCCCGACCCTTGTCGGCGATGAACGCCCTGCGGGCACGTTCGTCGTCTCCAATCCTCACCTGGATGTCGGTGACCACCTCGCCCCACAACGTGTGATGCACCCGCTCGAACGGCTTACTCCTCACAAGGTGTACCGCCATCAGTGAACACACGGCGACCCGCATCTGAGGATCTCGGGCGTTCGCGGGACTCAGCTCACGCACCCTCCGAAGGGTCTTCGCCTCGACCTTCGACCACTCCCGCTCGAGTTCATCGACCAGCTCGCCATCACCACTGGTGTATGAGTTGTAGTTGGGCTCCGCGAAGGTCCGTTTTGTCGGCCGAAGCTCGCCTCGGTTCGTGGACTTGTCGATCACCACCACCCGTTGCCGGTCGTCGGCAAAGTTCCGTTGGTAGCCCTTCGAGACGAGGTGGTGCACCTGCTCATCGCTGCCCACAGCTCAGTAGACGACGCCGGTCATGGGGCGCTGGCCGGTGGTGGTGGTGGGAGCGACTGGCCCGTCGGAAGCCGTGCGATCAGCGCACGAAGCGCAGCAACGAAGTTCGTCGCCGCCGCGTTGTCGGTGAACGCGGTGTGGAACTGGAAACCCGACGGGTGATGGAAGTCAAGCTCGGTCGTCTCGATGATCGGGATCTGCGGGTTGTCGCTGTAGCGCTTGTCCGGACCGCCCGCCTTGTTGCGGTACTTCCAGGTGAACCCGATTGGCTGCACGCCGGGCGGCACCGTTGACGTGATGAAGCTTCCCTTCGCAGCCTCGAACCGGAGCGATTGGTACGGCAACGTCGCGTAGCGGCCGTGCTGCTCGATCAAGAGCAGGTCCGGCAGGAAGTAGATCGACCTGTCTGGCGCCTGCAGCGCTGGCGGTTCAAAGTTGAGCGTCACCGCTGCAGGGCTTTGAAGCGATACGCCGAGGGCGGTCCGCTCGACAAGCACATCGGCACCGGCGTTCCCCTTCAAGCTCACCGCGCCGCTCACGCGCTGTTCCTGAACGTCGTAGTAGCGGCCGTGCGACCGTGCCAACGCCTCACCCCATCCGACGACGAGTTCGTAGGCGGCGTGGAGGTCGTCGTCGAGTTCGTAGAACAGAGGGACGGCGCGCTCTGCTTGCCAGAGAAGCACACGGCTCTTGTAGTTGAACGGGTTGGGAAGCCGCTTCGGCTTCGGGAGCTGCGCGGCTTCGTCGATCCGCCGGATGATGTCGCTCGGCATGGCCGCGACAAGCTCTTCCACGTCGGGACCAGTCAAATCGTCCATCGGCGCCCCGGCGTCAACGACGCGAAGCTCGACGGGCTGCGCCGACTTGCCCGCGCCGACCATCGGGCGAGGCTTGCCGAGGGTCTGCCGGTAGTAGACGCCATGGCGACCGGCGTGCACGTAACCCCCACGAGGTCCGGTTCCCACACGGAACCCGCGGACACCGGCCGACATACCGATGCCGGACTTCGAGAGGTTGAACCTCAGCGGCCCGACACTGACCGACTTGCGAAGTACGAAACCCACGTGCGCCCTCCTCGATCTGCCCAGACGGCCACAAAGGCCATCGGGCACGACCGTAGCTTCAGCTCACCGAGGGTCGGATCACCACCTGCGCCGTGCCCGCTCGAGCATCTCGAGGTGCGCTTCGACCGGGGCGCGCAACCCGAGATCATCGATCAGCCGCTCGAGGGCATCGCCCGTATGCCACCTGACGCCCTAGACCTCAGGGATTCCCTACTCGCGACTTTCCGGAGCGTACGGAGCCACACAGGGGCCTTCCTGGCCTCGATTTGCTGCGCCCGAGGGCAAGCGTGACTCGCCCCTGGAGTTGGGGAGCACCGAGCGGAAGTGGGCTTGTTGCGCCAGGCGGCTTCGACATGGGCGCACTCGTGCTTATCCAACACGGGATTCGTACCCCCATCATTAAGTCAACTTGTCTTGCCGATACCCGCCCCAGGGCACTTGTACCAGCCACAGCTCGGTGCCAGTCGGTAGTGCCCCACCGGCATGCTGCGCCGCAATACATGCCATTGCCCGTAGCGATACACGGCAGCGTTGCCATGACCAACTCGTCGATACACATGTGCATGCGCCATGCGGCGACGCTTGCCCTTCAAGTACACATGGGTGCTCCCGGCATCGGTGTTGCAGGAAGTCTCCACGTGCGCCACATACGGGGAGGGCGCCATGCAGTGGGCCCGGAAGCGTGCCGGAAGCGGTACCTATCTGTGCACACTTCCTAGGCCCACGGGTCTGCCTTCCCCTTCACGGGTGGGGTCGCAGTACGGAGCTTGTAGGCCTGCCGATCTAGTTCGTGCCGCTTCTTCTGCCGTGCTGATGCTCCACCGGTGCCGAGTTGCTTGGCGGCAAGATCCCAGTCCCCGCCGATGAGTTCGTACTTGGCGCCATCGCGTCTCGCCAGGCCGACAAGCTCCATGTCCTTCAGCTTGCGCCGCACCGTTGCGGCCGACATAGATGCGGCAAGTGTTTCGCTCAGTTCCACCGCCGTGTAGGGCCGCTCGCCAAGCGCCTCGGCTATGGCATAGCCATACTTTCCAAGCGCACGGTGCCGGAACACGTCGTGTCCGATGCTCGGGATTGGCCCACATACAGCACTAGGCATTTTTTCCGGATGTGAAGTATGTGGCCCATCCTTGAACACGAGACGGTACCTGTGGGCAAGGCGTGGATCGCTCGGTTTATAGAGCGTGAGGTGCCCATCGCTGATGAGATCTTGCAGCACGGCAGCTGCGGTCTTCCGATCGACTCCGGCCCGCTCAGCAAGTACACGGACCGACGCATCGACCCGCGGAGTCGAAGCACGAAGTGCGATGCCAACGATCGCGTCAGCCACCGCCACGCCAGAGGGTCGGCGATGTTCGATCTGGGCCGCCCATTGATGAAGGTCGGCCTGGAGTTTGGCAAACGCCTCATCCCGGGCGGTACACCCCGCTGCAGCACACGTCATGCCTTCATGGGGGTGCCGCTCCCGAGCCTTCTCCAAGAGACGCTCGATCTCCTCCTCGATCCGGTCCTCGTACTTTTCA
>JBFWVD010000174.1:0-4996 GCA_050246915.1 Acidimicrobiia bacterium
CCGCAGCTACGGCGCGAACTCGGCCTCATCGACTCACTCGAGGAACTCGACGAACTGTTGTCACGAGTGGATCCCGATCTCGACGCGGTGCCCGGCGCCGAGCGCATCACCCGCGGCCACACCAACGGGCCCCGTCCCGTGCACCTCCCCGATGGCTTCCTCGATCATCTCGATGACGATCAGGCGCCCGGCATCGACGCCGAGTTGGCGGTGAGCGGTGGCTGACGCCGTGCCCGACACTCCACCAGCCACCCGACCGCTGGTTCTGGCATCCTCATCCCCACGTCGTCAAGAACTGTTGACGCGAGCCGGCTATCGCTTCGTCGTCCGCCCGGCCGACATCGACGAGAGTGAACGAGCGGGCGAGGCAGCCATCGACTACGTGCTGCGTCTGGCTCGTGAGAAGGCTGACGCCGTTGCACATTTGTCAATGGAGATTGACGTCGTGCTGGCGGCCGATACCACGGTGGATGTGGACGGGCAGGTGTTGGCGAAGCCGCTCGATGCCGATGACGCGCGACGGATGCTCGCTCTGCTGTCGGGCCGGCCGCACCGGGTACACACCGGTGTCGCCGTTGCTGCAGCCGGCACCGTCGACGTGCACGTCGTCACCACGGTGATCTCCTTCCGTGCGTTGACCCGGAGTGAGATCGACGCCTACGTCGCCACCGGTGAGCCGCTCGACAAGGCCGGCGCCTACGGCATCCAAGGTGGTGCCATGGGGTTCGTGAGCGCGGTGAACGGGTCGCTCACCAACGTCATCGGTCTGCCGCTCGAGACGGTCATCCCGCTCCTGGGCGCCGCTGGTTGCCGACCTCATCAGTGATTGCAGCATCAGTGTGAGCACTCCAGTGTGGGAACGGTTCGGCCGACTGCCGATCCATGACGTGCTCGGGTCCTTGGGTGAAGCGCTCACACATGTCGGGACCGCAGTGCTCGTCGCGCCGCCCGGTGCCGGCAAGACCACCGTGGTACCGCTGTGGCTCATCAGCGGCGAGGGACCATTGGCAGCCAACGCCGGCCGGGTCCTGGTGCTCGAACCGCGTCGCGTCGCGGCTCGTGGCGCAGCAGCCCGAATGGCAGACATGTTGGGGGAGACCGTCGGCCGAACCGTCGGCGTCCGCATGCGGGGCGACAGCCGAGTGAGCCGCGCGACGCGCATCGAAGTGGTGACCGAGGGCGTGTTCACCCGCATGATCCTCGACGATCCTTCGCTCCCTGGCGTCGCCGCTGTGCTCTTCGACGAGGTGCACGAACGCAACCTCGCCACCGATGTGGGCCTCGCTCTCACCGTCGATGCCCGCAGCGCGCTTCGTCCCGATCTGCTCGTCGTGGCCATGTCGGCCACCGTCGATGCCGCTGCGTTCGCGGCGCTCCTGGGTGATGCGCCGGTGATCGCCGCCGAAGGTCGCATGTTTCCCATCGACACGGTGCACGTGGGTGGTGTCGAGCCCGACTGGCAGTCGAACCACGCGCTGCTCGCCGCGGTCGCCGACGCCGCCGCTCGAACCGCGGCGGACATCGACGGTGATGTGTTGGTGTTCCTCCCCGGTCGCTCTGAGATCCGTCGCGTCGGCGAGATCCTGCGCCCGAAGATGGCAGGGACCTCGATCGAGATCGTGGAGATGCACGGTTCGCTGTCGATCAGCGAGCAGCAACGCGTCATCGCCGGTGCGTCGACCGACGACAAGGTCACGCCGCGCATCATCTTGTCAACCTCAATTGCGGAGACCAGCGTGACCATCGACGGGGTGAGGGCCGTGGTCGACTCCGGTCTCGCTCGGGTGCCCACCTTCGACGTGCGACGTGGCCTCCCCGGGCTCGCCACCCAGCGCGTGTCGCGGGCCGCGGCCGATCAGCGTCGCGGGCGCGCCGGGCGAACCGGTCCGGGTCGCTGCGTCCGTCTGTGGTCGCAAGCCCAGGACGCCCGACTGCTCGCCGAGGCGCCGCCGGAGATCACCGTTGCCGATCTCGCCCCGTTGGCCCTCGATCTGGCCGAGTGGGGTGATCCAGACGGCGAGCACCTCTCGTGGCTCACGGCCCCCGGGCCGCGTCTTTCGCACGCTCGCGTCCTGCTGCACCGCCTCGGCTTGGTCGACGACAGCGATCGCATCACCGCCCACGGTCGTGAGGTGGCACGCCTCGGACTGCATCCGCGCCTGGGCCATCTCCTCGTACGAGGCGCGGCTCTCGGCGGGCTCGACGATGCCTGCGATCTGGCCGCGCTGCTCTCGGCCTCCGGGCCACGGCGTCGAGCGACCGTGGACATCGAGGCTGCGCTGGGCGAAGTGCGCTCGGCATCGGGTGACCCGGCAATAGGGCGCGAGAGTGAACGACTCCGGCGACGGCTGAGCGACGGCGCGCGGGGCGCGGCGGTCGCGACGGCGCCACTCGAGCGACCTTCGATCGGCGAACTCGTGGCACTGGCCTATCCCGATCGGCTGGCCCGTCGCCGCGAGCGCGGTCGGTTCGTCACCGTCGATGGGACCGGCGTATCGATGCCTTCCACCGACCCCCTCGCCGACTCCCCGTTCCTGGCCGTCGCCGAGATCGATCGCAACACTCCGGGTCCGAACGCCAGCGCCGACGCATCGGTCCGCCTGGCTGCCCCCCTCAGCGCGGCCGAGGCCGAGCGGGTCGCGGGTGACGCGGCTCAGTGGATCGACGAGATCGTGTGGGACCGCAGCATCGGCGACGTCCGAGCCAGTCGTGAACTGCGCCTCGGCGCGGTCGTGCTGAGGACCGGTCCTGTGACCGAGAACCCGGGAGCACGAACGCGCGCGCTCCTCGACGGGATCGCCATCGAAGGTCTCGGGCTACTCGACTGGACGGACGAGGCCCGCAGACTGCGCAACCGGATGGCGCTGTGTCATCGACTCGACCCAGTGCACTGGCCCGACGTGAGCGACCAGGCCCTTCTCGCCGACCTCGACGGTTGGCTCGGACCGCGCCTGGCCAGCGCCCGGAACCGCGCCGATCTGGCCCGCATCGACGTCAGTGCAGCGCTCAGCGACATGCTCGATTGGCCGCATCGAACCCGCCTGGTCGACCTGGCCCCCGAGTCGGTGATCGTTCCCAGCGGACGGACCCATCGAATCGACTACGAGAACGATCCACCGGTGCTGGCGGTGAAACTCCAGGAGCTCTTCGGACTGGCCGAGGCGCCGACCATTGGCGGGGGAGCGGTCCGTTTGGTCCTCCATCTCCTGTCGCCCGCTGGTCGGCCCCTAGCGGTCACCTCCGATCTCACCAGCTTCTGGAACGGGCCCTATCTCGATGTCCGTCGTGAGATGCGAGGGCGCTATCCGAAGCACCCGTGGCCCGACGACCCGTGGTCGGCCCCGGCCAGCGCTCGGGCCAAACCCCGCTGAAGGTCGATCTGACGAAAATTTTCCGTTAGCAGTCGACCCTTCCGTTTGCCAACGCGGCTCGCGCGCCGTTAGCGTTGGCACTCGAACCGTCCGAGTGCTAACGCCAATGGAGGCCTGCACCCATGAGCTCTTTGAAGCCGCTCGATGACCGAATTGTCGTGAAGCCCAACGAGGCTGAGCAGACCACTGCGTCTGGTCTCGTGATCCCCGACACCGCCAAGGAGAAGCCCCAGCAGGGCAAGGTCATCGCCGTAGGCGCTGGCCGTCGCTCCGAGACGACCGGCGAGCTGATCCCGGTCGACGTCAAGGTCGGCGACACCGTCGTGTACTCCAAGTACGGCGGAACCGAGATCACTGTCGATGGCCAGGACCTGCTGATCCTCACCAGCCGCGACGTCCTCGCCGTTCTGGAGAAGTGAGCACTACATGGCAAAGCAACTGAAGTTCGATGACGAGGCGCGTCGCGCCCTCGAGGCCGGGGTCAACAAGCTCGCCAACGCGGTGAAGGTGACCCTCGGGCCGAAGGGCCGCAACGTCGTGCTCGAGAAGAAGTTCGGCGCTCCCACCATCACCAACGATGGCGTGTCCATCGCCCGTGAGGTCGAGCTCGAGGACGCCTTCGAGAACATGGGCGCCCAGCTCGTCAAGGAAGTCGCCACCAAGACCAACGACGTCGCCGGTGACGGCACCACCACCGCCACCGTGCTGGCTCAGGCCCTCGTGAAGGAAGGTCTGCGCAACGTCACCGCTGGCGCCTCCCCCATGGGCCTCAAGCGAGGCATGGAGAAGGCGGCCGCTGCGGTCGTCGAGTCCATCGCCAAGCAGGCCACCTCCATCGAGGACAAGTCGGAGATCGCCCAGGTCGCATCGATCTCGGCCGCCGACACCTCCATCGGTGAAGTCATCGCCGACGCCATCGACAAGGTCGGCAAGGACGGCGTCGTCACCGTCGAGGAGTCGAACACCTTCGGCATGGACCTCGAGTTCACCGAAGGCATGCTCTTCGACAAGGGCTACCTGTCGCCGTACTTCGTGACCGATCCCGAGCGTCAAGAGGCTGTCCTCGACAACCCGTACCTGCTGTTCGTGAACGGCAAGATCTCCTCGGTCCAGTCGATGCTGCCCGCGCTCGAGAAGGTCATGCAGACCGGCAAGGCCCTGCTCATCGTGGCCGAAGATGTCGAGGGCGAAGCCCTGGCCACTCTCGTGGTCAACAAGATCCGCGGCACGTTCAACTCTGCCGCCGTGAAGGCCCCCGGCTTCGGCGATCGCCGCAAGGCGATGCTGCAGGACATGGCCATCCTCACCGGTGCCCAGGTCGTGTCCGAGGAGGTCGGCCTCAAGCTCGAGAACGTCACCCTCGATCTGCTCGGCCGGGCCGACAAGGTCATCATCACCAAGGACGAGACCACCATCGTCGGTGGCTCGGGCGCTGAGGATGACGTGAAGGGCCGCATCAACCAGATCAAGGCCGAGATCGAGAACACCGACTCGGACTGGGACCGCGAGAAGCTCCAGGAGCGTCTGGCCAAGCTCTCCGGCGGCGTCGCCGTCGTCCGCGTCGGTGCTGCCACCGAAGTGGAACTCAAGGAGAAGAAGCACCGCATCGAGGACGCGCTCAGCGC
>JBFWVD010000175.1:0-4951 GCA_050246915.1 Acidimicrobiia bacterium
CGCCGGCCCTCCGGTGCTCATCGGCGCCACCGGTGAAGCGCGCAATCTCGAGCGAGTGACGAGTTGGGCTGATGGCTGGATCCCGATGTACATGGGACTCACCGACGATTCCATCGAACAGTTCACCCACGACGTAGCGACGCTACGAGCCATGTGGGACAAAGCTGGACGAGACCCGTCGCTCGTCGATCTGACACTCCTGCATCCGCCCGACAGCGTCGATGGGCTGCGGCGCGCGCTCGACCGGGCCGATGCGCTCGGCGTGCGACGAGTACTCATCCAGATCAACGAGGAATCGCTCGCCAACGCGGAATCGATCCTCGATGACACCGCGTCGGCCGTCGCCACGCGCTGAGCGGCGGACGGATACGGCGACTACCAAGGAGCACACATGGCAGAGGACATCTACGCAGCAATGGCCGCGCACCTTCCCAACGAGGTCGGTGTCAGCGGAGCATTGATCACCATGGTCGAACCCGACGTCGGCCACGAGCACACGTACAACCGTTGGTACGAGGACGACCACTTCTATTCGGGCGCCATGGTCGGCCCGTGGATCTTCAGTGGTCGTCGTTGGGTGGCGACACGCGATCTGCAGTTGCTGCGCTTCCCTGACGAGTCGCCGATCGCGCAACCGGTCACCGCTGGTTGCTACATCTCGACCTACCTGTGGGCAGCCGGTCACTACGCCGATGCCGATCGGTGGAGCGTGGTGGCCATGGCCGACAACCTCTATCCCCAAGGTCGCGGCTTCGATCAACGCCAGCACGTGTACACGGCGTTCTCCACGCACGACTTCGCCGTCATCAACGCCGATGAGCCGTATCTGCTCGCGCATCACGTGCTCGATCGACCGTTCCCCGGGATGGTCGTGGAAGTCGTGGAACCGGCCGACGGCGCCGATCGCGACGCAGTCATCGTCAAGCTGCGCGACGAGATTCTCCCCGCCGCGTTGAGCGACGCGTCGGCTGCCGCTGTCTTGGCGTTCACGCCATGGCCGCAGACCAGCGGCAAGGTGCCACGGGTTGGTTCAGCTGCTGGAGCGGGTCGCAACATCACGCTGCTGTGGTTCCTGCGCAGCGATCCTCGGGCCTGTTGGGCGCAGTATCGGACCCACACCGAACGCATCGCGTCGGCCAACGCAAAGTTGGTCTTCGCGGCGCCCTTCATCCCGACAATTCCCGGCACCGACACCTACGTCGCCGAACTGCGGTAGGTCACTTGTGGTTGCTCCGTCATGACCGAGCCGAATCGGAAGAACATCCGTCTCACCGCCCAAGAGGCCTGGGACGCGATCGCGTCGAGCCGGACTGGGATCTTCACCACGTTGCGCCGTGATGGGATGCCCGTGGCCATGCCGGTGTGGTTCGTGGCCATCGATCGGCGCATCTACATCGCGACACGTGGCAAGAAGCTGGTCCGCATCAACCATGATCCGCGAGCATCGTTCTTGGTGGAGGCTGGCGATGCCTGGGGCGATCTGCGTGGCGTGCACCTCACCGGCACGGCACAACTGATCGAACCCGAATCTGAGCGGCTGGCGATGTTGCAGCGCCTGCGTCGCGAGAAGTACGACCAGGTTCGGGTCGAACGATCGGCGATGCCCGAGCAGGCGCGGGAGGGGTACAACCGCGCTGGCGGCGGCATCGTCGAGTTCATCCCTGATGACCGCATCCTCAGCTGGGACAACCGTCGATTGGGCATGTGATGGGCGATCACGCGGCTAGACAGACTCCGATGGATGGCAACGAGGTGACGGCAAAGCCGGAGCGACGCGTGGCGGTGGTGACGGGAGCAGGCCGAGGGATCGGCGCCGCCATCGCCCGACGCCTCGACGCCGACGGGTTCTCGGTCGCCCTCTGGGACGTCGATCCAGCGGCAGTCGGTGCCGTCGCCGCGTCACTCACCCAAGCGGTCGCGATCGCCGTCGACATCACGGACCGCGGGAGCATTGCCGAGGGCCTGCGCCGGACCATCGACGCCATCGGTCCCGTCGACACCTTCGTCAACAACGCCGGCATCGATGTGGTCGGCCCCTTCCTGTCGAGCAGTGAAGACGACTGGCAGCGCATCATCTCGGTGAACCTCGTCGGATTGTTCAACTGCTGCAAGGCCATACTGCCCAACCTCATCGAACGCGGTGGCGGCACCATCATCAATCTGGGCTCCGACGCGGGACGGGTCGGCTCCAGCGGCGAAGCGGTGTACTCGGCGACCAAAGGCGGTGTGATCGCCTTCACCAAGACGTTGGCCCGTGAGCACGCTCGTCACGGCATCACTGTCAATTGCGTTTGCCCCGGTCCGACGGATACGGCGCTCCTCGACCAAGTGGCCGCAGCGAGCAAGGGGCTCTACGACGGCCTCGCCAAGGCCATCCCGATGCGACGCATCGCCGCGCCTGATGACATCGCCAAGGTGGTGTCGTTCCTGGCGTCCGGCGACGCGGCATACATGACTGGACAGACGCTGTCGGTGTCCGGCGGGCTCACCATGAGCTGATCGCTCGACCTCTGGGCCCCACGATGCCATGACTCATACAAAGGATCTGACGATGACCGATGGTTACGCGCAATTCCCCAGTCTGGTGTTCGACCGTCCCGCACCGGGCGTGCTGCGCATCACCATGGATGCCCCGAACCTGAACGCGGTGACGCGCGAGGCCCATCGTGAACTCGCCGACGTGTGGCTCGTCGTCGATCGTGACCCCGAGACGAAGGTGGCGTTGCTGTGTGGAGAGGGCAAGGCGTTCTCGTCGGGTGGGAGCTTCGACATGATCGAGGACCTCACGACCGATTACGCATTCCGCACGAGGATCATGCGCGAGGCGCGAGACATCGTGCTCAACGTCATCAACTGCTCCAAGCCCATCGTGTCGGCCATCCACGGTGTCGCCGTCGGTGCGGGCCTGGTGGCGGCGATGCTGGCTGACGTGTCGGTGGCCGGTCGGACAGCGCGCATCATCGACGGGCACACCCGGCTCGGTGTGGCGGCAGGCGATCACGCCGCCATCTGCTGGCCGCTGTTGTGCGGCATGGCCAAAGCCAAGTACTACCTCCTCACCTGCGACAGCTTGTACGGGGAGGAGGCCGAGCGTCTCGGGCTGGTCTCATTGTGCGTTGATGACGATCAGGTGAAGCAACGTGCGCTGGAGGTGGCTGTTCAACTCGCCGGTGGCGCGCAGTCGGCGATCCGTTGGACCAAGCACACGCTCAACCACTGGTATCGCCAGATGGCCCCAGCGTTCGATGCCTCGCTGGCCTATGAGTTCTACGGCTTCGGCGGGCCTGATGCCGCGGAGGGAGTGGCATCGCATCGCGAGAAGCGGCCACCGGTGTTCAACGGGCCCACGAGCGAATGATCGTGGGCGCGGTGTGATCACTGGCCGCCTACTTCGGCTCCTTCGGCAACCCGAGGACACGCTCGGCAACGATGTTGCGTTGGATCTGCGAGGTGCCTCCCCAGATGGTCTCGGAACGTGAGAAGAAGAACGACTGATGCATCGGGGTGACCGGGTACCCGTCGCGCAGTTCGAAGCGCACGGTGCCTGGCCACGTGGCGATCACGTCGCGTCCGGTGAGCAACAGAGCGTCCATGCCCCAGATGTCGAGGGCGAGCTCCATGGCGCGCTGATGGTGTTCGCTCCACATCATCTTGTTGGTGGCGCTGAGCGCAGCGATCGACGGGTCCTTGCGCCGTTGCACCGTGGCACTGAGAGATCGGAGGCCGGCGATGCGCATCAGTTGCACACTCGTGTAGGCCTTGGACACTCGCTGTCGGATGACGGGATCGTTGATGCGACCGTTCTCCCGGGCCTTGGCGATGAGCAGATGGACCTCTGTCTCGAATCGGCGGTAACTGGTGGTGGCCGAGACGCCGCGCTCGAAACCCAGAGTGGTCATTGCGACCTTCCACCCGTTGTTGATTCCGCCGACCACGGCATCGGCAGAGCAGCGCGCGTCGGTGAAGAACGTCTCCGCGAACTCGGCGGTGCCATCGGGCTGAACGATCGGCCGCACCTCGACGCCCGGTTGGTTCATCGGTACGAGCAGATAGCTGATGCCCGCGTGCAACGCGACGCTGGTGTCGGTGCGCACGAGGAGGAAGATGTAGTCGGCGTGGCGGGCCTGGCTCGTCCACACCTTCTGCCCGTTGATCACCCACTCGTCGCCGTCGAGCACGGCGGAGCACTTCAGTGAGGCCAGATCGGACCCTGCATCGGGTTCGCTGAAGCCTTGGCACCAACGGATCTGGCCGCGTTGGATGAGCGGAAGGAAATGACGCTTCTGCTCTTCGGTTCCCCATTGCAAGATGGTCGGGCCGACGAGTGTGTCGCCGAAGAAGTCAGCGCGAAACGGTGCACCTGCCCGCGCGAACTCCTCGGCCAACACCACGCCTTGCATGACGGTGAGACCTCTGCCGCCGTACTCGGTTGGCCAGGTTGCGCAGATCCACCCACCGTCATAGAGCCGCTGCACCCATTGGTCGGCCCAGTCGGCCTTCTCCTGTGGGGTCATCGTGAAGCTCTCGTCGAACCAACCGCGCGGGAGGTTCTGTTCGAGCCACGAGCGGATCTCGGTGCGGAACGCCTCGGCTTCCGGGGGATAGGTCAGGTCCATAGCGATTTCAGTCCTCTACTACCCTCCACCGGCGAGGAGGGGCATGGTGTACATCATCGCCGTATCGCCGTGACGGGAGCGAACCCGGAGTCGCTGATCGGGCGCGAGGGCGAGCCGTTCGCGCTGGCCGTGGAGACGGGCAAGATCCGCGAGTTCGCTCGAGCCACGAAGTCGCGTAACGCGGCGTACAGCGTGTCCGAGAACGCCCAGAGCCCCGTCACGTTCCTCATGACGGCCGATCACTGGATGACCAAGGTGAACCTGCCGTGGGGTGACCATCAGCGCAACCTGGCTCGCGTGCTGCACGCGGAGCAGGAGTTCGTGTTCCATGGTGA
>JBFWVD010000176.1:0-4872 GCA_050246915.1 Acidimicrobiia bacterium
AGCCCGCTCCGAGAGATCTCGGTAGGTCGTGTAGGGGATCCGACGTTTCTCTGCCCAGTTGGCCACCGCGTCGAATTCGATCCCGATGAGAGCCGTCAGGAACTTCCGACCCTCTCCCACCACGATCGCCTCCCGCACATACGGCGAGAACTTGATCTTGTTCTCGATCTCCGATGGCGAGATGTTCTTCCCGCCAGCGGTGATGATGATGTCCTTGATCCTTCCGATGATCCGAAGATGTCCATCCGAGTCGATCTCGCCGACGTCGCCTGTACGCAGCCACTTGCCAGACATCGCGCGTTCGGTCGCCTCTTCGTTGGCCCAATATCCGGCGAAGACACCCGGGCCGGCGAGGAGTACCTCTCCAGTGCTCTCATCGATGGAACACTCGTATCCCGGCAAGGTCGTTCCAACGGTGTCGAATCGGATGTCGTCGAGGCGGTGCATGTGCGAGGCGCCGCCGCATTCGGTCTGTCCGAAGGTCTGGCGGAGCGGAACACCCATCGCGTGGAAGTACTGCATGAGATCTCGGGAGACCGGCGCCGTGCCGATGATGCAATGGCGAGCGTTCTTGAGCCCGAGATGCTTGCGCAACGATCGATAGAGACAGAACGAGCCCACCTGATAGATGCATCGCTCCGACAGCGAGAGCCGATACCCGTGCTCGATCCGGCTGCTGGCCAACCGAGTGCCAACCTTCATCCAGAAGCGATAGTTCATGCGCTTCACCCAGGTCGAGTTCTCGATCTTGATCTCCACCGAGGTTCGCATCTTCTGTGCGATTCGGGGCACAGCTCCGAAGAACGTCGGCGCGATCTCGTATATGTCGTTCTGGACCGTCTCAGCCGATTCGGCGTAGCTCGTGGTGTGACCGATGAGCAACGTCACATAGAGCGTGTGGTTTCTCTCTGACAGGTGGCAGAGCGGCAGGTAGGCGACGTGCGAGTCGGACGCTTGGATTCCGAAGCCCTCGGCCATCGCGATGCCCCCCGCAATGGCGTTTGCGTGGGTCAGCATGGCGCCCTTCGGAGGCCCAGTCGTTCCTGACGTGTAGATGATGCACGAGACGTCGCTCGAGCGGGCGGCCTGAACCAGTGCGTCGAGCTGTTCGGGATGACGGCGAGCCATGTCCGCGCCGGCCGCAGTCAGATCTCCGAGCCGGAGAAGTGCACGGTCGTCATAGTGCCGGAGCCCCTTCGGATCGATCACGACGATCCACTCCAAGCATGGACACGACGGGTGCGCTTCGAGGGCTTTGTCGACCTGCTCTTGGTCTTCCGCGATCAGGATCCTCGAACCCGAATCGTTGAGGTGATACGCCAGCTCTGTCGCTGGGCACGTTGGATAGACGCCGACCACGACGGCCCCGATTGATTCGGCAGCGACGTCGGCGAAGACCCATTCGGGGCGGTTGTCAGACTGAATCGCGACACGATCACCAGGCCCGACGCCGAGATGCAACAGTGCATAGGCCATGGCCTCGACGTTCCGACCGTACTCGGCCCACGAGATCGGTCGCCAGATCCCGAGGTGTTTGTAGCGGAAGGCAACTCGGTCTGGATGCTCGGCAACCCGGTGTCTGAGAAGCCGCGGAATGGTGTCCAATGGCCGAGCCTGATCCAGCGTTTCGGGGACTGACACCGTCGAGATCATTCGTTGGTCGCAGTGTCAACGGTCTTGGCTCTGGACGTGGTGGCATTTCGTCTGTCGCTGCGTACCGGCCTCGGCTCCGTTGAGTAGATCGCACGCGACCAGATCATCCACAGCGTCTCGATCGCGGTCTCGTCGTCGACTTCGACGTCGATCGCATCGCCATCAGTCGCGAGCCAGACGTAGGCGAAGTGCTCCAGCATCGATGCCAACGCCGATGCGGTCAACATCGGGTCCATCCCGCTGGCATGCCCCTCGCGTTGGGCCGCGCGAATTCCTGATGCAATCCGGTCGATGGCCTGCGCCCGAATCTCCCGCCATCGTGCGGCGAAGTCCCGATCGATCATCGACGCCTGGAAGATGCCGACCATCTCCGGAAGTCGACGCCGAAAGGTGTCCCAGAATGCGGCGATCGCGTCGCGTAGAGCGGTCTCGGCCGAGGCACCGTCGCTGAAGGCCTCCGTGGAGCGAAGCGCCATCTCGCTGTTGAACTGCTCCGCCAGTTCGACGAGAACCGCCTCCTTCCCGTCGAAGTAGGTGTAGAGAAGCCCAGGCGACTTTCCTGCCTCGTCGGCGATGTCCGTGATCTTCATGTTCAGGTATCCGTCACGGCTGATCACTCGTCGGGCGGCCTCGAGGAACCGTTCGGCGGTCTCTTGACCCTTCCGTCCGCGCCCCGACTTGGGTCCACCAGGATTCGTAGGGTTCATCCTTCTCCATCCGCGATCGTCCACGCTTCCGCCGCGTCGCTGACGAAGTAGTCCGTGATGGGTGACGGAAAGGTGGTCTCGAGGTCGATCTCGCTGATGCGGACTGCCCGCGTGGGGATCTTGCCGGCGCCGTACGTCGCGACCCCGGGTCCGATGCCCGTGAGATCGACGGTCAGCCCTTCCATCGCAGCGACGATCCCCGCCCGGGTGAGATCCCCCGAGTCGCACGCCCGTTGCAACGCTGCAACGGTGACGGCTGCGCTGATCCAGCCGGTCACGACGAAGTTGTCCGGCTCCTGACTCGGTTCGTACTCGGTGACGGTGGCGGTGAGATCCGACATCTGGGGGGTGTCCTCGTTCCACGACGTATTGGAGTGAACGACTCGATAGTTCGCGAGGAGATCGCGCATGGGTTCCGTGAGGGCGCTCGCCCACGTCGCGGTCGTCCCGATGAACGTCGCGTCGTAGTCCAACTGCTTCGCCGCCCCCATGATCCTCGGCGTCTGCCGACTCGTTGCCATCATCAGCACCACCTCGGCACCGGCTCCCTTCATGTCGCTCACCTGTGCCGTGAAGTCCTCGTCCGCGACCGCGTAACTGGCCGACGCCACGACATCGATGTTGCCCATGAAGTCCGCTGTGTAGTTGAGCGCGTTGAGACCTTCCTCACCATATGGGTCCCCTTGATAGATGATGCCGATCTGCAACGTCCCATCGCTGCCGGCCAGATTCTCCGCGGCCCACGCAGTGGCATTCACGACCTCGAGCGCGTACGGCGTCTGTTGTACGTAGACGTCCTCCAGGGGAATCACCGCCGCCGTCAGCGTCCCGGCGATGGTCCCGATCCCCTCGCGTGCGATGTCCTCAGAGAGTGCGAACACCGAACTGGTGCCCAAGAGGTTCGTGATGAAGGCAAGGTCGTCCTTGCGGCCTCGGAAGGCCTGCACGGCGACTTGAGGATCGTATTTCGTGTCTTCTTCGATCATGGTGATCGATCGGCCGCAGACGCCCCCCTCGTCATTGACACGCGCGAAGAACGCTTTCGCGCCATTCGCTCCTGGAACGGCGATCGCGGTGAGTGGCCCAGAATAGTCCTGGAACATGCCCACTTTGATCTCGTCGTCGGTCACCCCGACATCGGTGGCGACTTCCCCTTGCGGATCTGTCCCCTCGACTTGCGGTTCTGTCCCCTCGACCGTGGTCGCGCCGTGCGTCGTGTTCGAGGCGGTGGTGGCCACATCGGTCGCGGGCGGCGATGTCTGGCTCGCCGCAGCAGCGGTTGGGCCGTCGTCGTCTCCCCCGCATGCCGCGATCAGCGTCGCCGACAACGCCAGCAGCGCACAGGCTGTCTTGATCTTCATGTTCCCCTCCAAGTGTTGTCGATGTAAACGTGAACTCATTTTCAAATCCGTTCTCACGAAAGACTCGGCTCGCGGTGGCCGTGCGAGGTCGCGTGGACCTCGATCGCCGTACCGTGAAGAGCGGCCGTCCCGGAGAGCGGGTCGACCACGCAATCCGAGATCAGCTCGTTCGCCGAGACTCCGCCGTGCTCGTTCGCGTGATGGAGCTGTCCTGGCGGGGCATGCCCCCAGCCACCCGGCAAGCTGGCGACGCCGAGCGGCACCTCGACGGCCACATCGACAACGGTCGTCACGCGCCCGAAGGCCGACCTGACACTCACCTCGTCACCGGACGAGACACCGACTCTCCGGGCGTCTGCCGGGGAGATCCGGATGGCCGCCCGATCGCCCGAGAGGCTCGGAACGTTGTGCAGCCACGAGTTCATCGACCGCACGTCGCGGCGTCCGATCAAGACAAGTGTCGGCCGATCCGGTGTGTCGAGCAGTTCCCTCGCACGCTCGATCTCGCCCGCGATGAGGTCGGGTATGAGATCGACAGCGCCTGACTCGGTGCACAGAAGCTGATCGAGCCCGCTCGTCAAGGGACCCAGGTCGATTCCGTGCGGGTGTGCCGCGAGCGTCTCGAGTGTCAGCCCCTCGGGTCGTGCACCGAAGCGGTCGCCGTAGGGTCCGGCGCGCAACGCGACGTCGAGGAGTCGATCCTCGGCATCACCGTCCCAGAGGTGTTCGCTGACATCGGAGTACGAGAACCCTGAGCGTTCGACCGCGGCGCGGACCATCTCGTCGTGCAAGAGCCACGGATCCGTGGAGTCCCTACCTTCGATCTCGAGCGTGAGCCGCGCAAGCACATCAGCTTCGGACGGTCCCGTCGGAACGAACGTGGGCGCCGACCAGTTCGCCACGTTTCGGATGGCCAGGCCATAGAAGACCCACTCGTACGTGCTGCGCTCGAGACTCGACGGAACAGGAAGGACGTAGTCGCCGAGCGCTGTCGTCTCGTTCGCGTACATGTCAACCGACACCATCAGATCGAGGCGCGTGAGCGCTCGACGAAGTCCGCGGCCGTTGGGGACTGTGAGGACCGGGTTCGCTCCGAGCACGATGAGTGCGCGGATGCGATCCGGGCCGTCGTCCTCGATCTCCTCCCGGAG
>JBFWVD010000177.1:0-4861 GCA_050246915.1 Acidimicrobiia bacterium
AGCGTTTGGCGGCATACCTCGTGCCCGGTCAGTTGCACACCGCGTTCGACTTCGATGTGGTGCGCGCACCGTGGAAGGCGGCCGCGCTCATCGAGACCATCACCTCTTCGCTCGCCAACCACGATCGTGTCGGCGCACCGGTGATGTGGGTGCTCAGCAATCACGACATCACCCGGCACGTGACCCGCTTTGGGCGGTCCCAGACCGAACGCGGCGCCGATCCGCTCCACGAGGTGGGATTGCACGTCAGCGACATCGAACTCGGAACGCGTCGAGCGCGCGCTGCCATCTTGCTCGAACTGGCGCTTCCGGGTGGCGTGTACCTCTATCAAGGTGAGGAGCTCGGCCTGCCCGAGGTCGAAGACCTCCCCGAGCATGAGTTGGCCGATCCCGTCTGGGTGCGATCGGGTCATCATGATCGTGGTCGTGATGGGTGCCGCGTCCCGCTGCCGTGGACGGTCTCGGGTTCGTCGTTCGGTTTCGGCACCAACGGTTCATGGCTCTCGCAACCGTCGACGTGGGGTGCACTGTCGGTCGAGGCGCAGCTGGCCGATAGCGCATCGATGCTGTGGCTCTACCGCGATGCGTTGGCCGTCCGGCGGACGCATCGAGCCTTGGGACCCAACGGCGACAACACGATCGAGAGCATCGAGTGGCTCGATCTCGGTCCTGATGCAGTCGCCTTCGTGCGCAATCGCGCGCTGGTGTGTGTCGTGAACACGGGCGCGAGCCCATTGCCGCTGCCGGCCGGCAAGGTGGTGCTGGCGAGCGTCGCCCTCGCCGGGGCGGCCGAGCGTCGAGTGCTTCCGGCCGACGCCGCGGTGTGGCTCGACCTCTGAGCCATCGAACCTGGACATGACGAGCGCGGCAATCGAGTCCGATCCCCACTGGCGCCGATCGGCGTTGGCGGTGGCCGCGTTGTTCTTCGTCAATGGCATGACGTTCTCCAACTGGCTGCCGCGGATCCCCGAGGTCCGCGACCGCCTCGGCATGAACAACGCCGGGCTCGGGGCCTCGCTGCTCGGTGGAGGGCTGGGCGGCCTGGTCGGCTCGCTTCTGGTGGCACAGGTGCAACGACGATGGGGGACCAAACGCACCGTGCTCGTCGCCGCGACATCCCTGGCCGTCAGCCTGCCGCTCATCGCCGCAACGCGCTCACCAGTTGCACTCACCGCGGTTCTCACGACTCTCGGGTTGTTCGACGTGATGAACGACATGGCCATGAATGCGCAGGGCGTGTTCGTGCAACGCCGCTTGGGGTGCTCGATCATGAACCGTCTGCACGGGACATGGAGCCTGGGGTTCACACTCGGAGCGCTGCTCGGATCCTTGGCGGTAGCGACGCATGTGCCGATCGTGGGGCATCTCGTCGCAGTGGGTGCTGTCATGGCGGCGACTGTCGTAGGAGTGCGCTCACTGTTGGTGGCCATCGATGACCCGGTCGCGCCGATGCACGCGACGGTGCCGCACGGTCCGTCGCCCTCGGTGATCGCCATGGCGTTCATGGCCGGTGGTGCGGCCTGCTTCGAAGGCGCGCCCAACGATTGGAGCGCGGTGTTGCTGCGCGACGCGTTCGAGGCTGGACGATGGAGTGGTGCCGCAACCGTGGTGTTCGCCGGCGCCATGCTCGTGGGGCGGATGAGTGGCGATCATCTCCTCGATCGGGTCGGTCGGCAGCGGCTCCTCACCCTGGCGTTGTCCGTCAGCGGGACCGGCGCGCTCATCGTGGTGCTCGCTCCTGGGCTCTTCGTGGGGCTGATCGGTTTTGCTGTCTGGGGTCTGGGCATCTCCGTCGTGTTCCCGCAGATCTACGCGACGGCGGCCTCCTTGAACGGCGTGTCGTCCGGAGCGGGGCTTGGTGCGATGGGCGTCGGTCAGCGACTGGGGTTCTTGATCGGACCGCTGGGCATCGGTGTTCTCGCCCAGGTCCAAGGGCTGCAATTCGCGTTGACGTTCGCCGTCGTGGCGAGCCTGAGCGTCATCTTGGTGGCGCGGTGGTGGATCGCACGACGAGCTCCAAGCTGAGCAGCTCGACCGTTGGGGTGATGGTCGAGCCGTTGATGATGGCGCTCGTCAACATCTCCGCACCGCGCTGGCCGGAGTCCTCCAGTTGTTGGCGCACGGTGGTGAGCCGGCTGTACACGGCGAGATCGATGTCGTCGTAGCCGATCAGCGACAGATGTTGCGGTACGCGCCATCCGCTGGAGCCAGCCGCCTCCAAGATGCCGAGCGCCTGGACATCCGACGTGGCCACGATGGCAGTCGGCGGATCGTCGATGGTGAGCAGTTCGTGCGTGAGCCGATTCATCGCCGAGCGCAGATGAGGACCGTGGCGGCGCAGTTCGAGCGGGGCGTCGAGGCCGGCGTCGTGCATCGCTTGCTCGTAGCCCTGCTCGCGATGGAGGCCGGAGGTGAAGCCGAACGGATTGCGGGCTGGCTCACCGATGAAGGCGATGCGCTCGTGGCCGAGCGAGAGGAGGTGCTCAGTGGCCAATCGACCTCCGGCCACGTCATCGATCTGCACGCTGGGCAGCGAACGATGCCCGGTGTCGATCAGCACGGTGGGGAACGGTGCCGAGGCCAATCGTTCGCCATCGCCATCATCGAGCGGGAGCGAGATCACCAAGAGCCCATCGAGGCGATGTCGGGGCAACTCGGCGATTCGACTGCGCGCCCGGTCCGGAGCGTCGACGTTGTAGAGCACGATCTCGAGGCCGTGCGGCTGGAGGGCCTTCACGATGCCGCGTAGCCGTTGATACGACGATGGCTCGTCGAAGTGGGGCACGAGGACACCGACCAGTCCCCCCATGGATGAGCGCGGTTCGGTCGCGGTGCGGGCGGGTCGGTAGCCGAGCTGTGCGATGGCCTCGCGGACCATGCGCCGCGTCTCCGGTCGCACCTGCGGGCTGTCGTTGAGCACACGGGAGACCGTGCCAACTCCGACACCGGCGCGGGCGGCCACATCGGCGATCGTGGGCATCGTGATCCACCCCTGGTCGGTCGTTGAGCCGGACCCATGGAACGTACCACGCACGTTCCATACGCGTTCCGCACGAGAGCACGATGCCAGATCTGTTTCCGATCAACATCGCGTTCTCACCCGGCGATGGGCAGGTCATAGCCTCCTCGAATGGGAGCCATCGAGCGGACCGAACGACTGCTGATCGCGCCGCTCGAGCCGTCGTGGGCGCCGGCGCTGTTCGCGGCACTGGATCATCCCGACGTCGGGCGCTTCATCGGCGGGCCCGACGTGACCACGCTCGAAGCGCTCGCGACGCGCATCGAGCGGGTGGTGGCCGGCCCACCACTCGAGCGCAGCACCGAGCGTTGGCTGAATTTCGTGGTGAGTCGACGCAGCGACGGGCAGGTGCTCGGTCGCCTAGAGGCCACCGTCCACGGTGACTGGGCGGAGTTCGCGCTCGTATTCGGACCCTCGCACTGGGGTCGCGGTCATGCGACCGAAGCGGGTCGTTGGTTGGTTGATCATCTGATGCGCACCACCGGGGCGCGCGAGGTGTTGGCGTCGGTGGATCCGCACAACAACCGATCCATTCGGTTGTTGGAGCGCCTCGGCTTCTCGCGTCGCACCGGATCGGGCCGGCTCCCGTCATCGTTCACCCACGGCGATCTCGTCTTTGCCATGACGCTGCGCCCACTCGGGGCTCGCAACGCGTCGATGGGTGCGGCGGTCATGGCAGCGCGGACCATTCCGGCCGACTACGTGGACCTGTTGTCATCCACCGCCTTGGTCCACGTGGCAACGATCGGGCCCGATGGAGCTCCCCAGAACAATCCGGTGTGGTTCGGATGGGACGGCACCCACGTGATGTTCTCGCAGACGGCAGGGCGTCAGAAGCATCGCAACCTCAAGGCGAACCCCAAGGTGGCGTTGTCCATCGTGGATCCGACGAACCCCTATCGTTATCTCGAGATCCGGGGCATCGTGGCGGCGATCGTCGACGATGAGAACAACGCCTTCATCGATTCGATGGCGCAGAAGTACCTCGGCGAAGCCGAGTATCCGTGGCGTCAGCCCGGCGATCATCGCGTCGTGGTGAAGGTGTTGCCGGTGAAGACGACTCAGATGGGTGGATGAACGTGACGGGGTTGACGTCGTGACAGGACCAGACGGTGCACCGGCGTCGACGTGGCGCCCAGACGTGCTCGAGGGCTACGAGCAACGGGTCATCGCCATGCCCGACGCGGCCGACGGTCCCGTCGAGATCGTGGTCGTGCGCCGACGCTCGTCGCTGTCGGGCGACGCCGGCGTGCTCTACGTGCATGGCTTCATCGACTACTTCTTCCAGACCCACCTCGCCGACTTCTACGAACAACAGGGTCTGCGCTTCTACGCCGTTGACCTTCGCCGCCACGGCCGCGCACTGCGCCCACACCAGTTTCCCAACCACACCGTCGACATCGATGAGTACCTTGCCGACGTCGCGGCTGCGCTCGACGCCATGCGCAGCGATGGGATCGACTGGGTACTGCTCAACGGTCACTCCACGGGCGCTCTGGTGGCGGCGTTGTTTGCCCATCGTCCACCACGCGGCGGAGTCGATGCGGTGTTCCTGAACAGTCCCTTCCTGGACATGAACGTGCCGGCGTGGCAGAGCCGCGTGCTCGAACCTTTGCTGGTTGCCGTGGGCCGCGTGGCGCCCGACGTGAAGCTGCCCGCGATCAGTTCGCTGTATGGCGAGAGCATCCACAGTTCCCGTCGTGGCGAGTGGAACTACGACCTGGCGTGGAAGCCCCTCGACGCGTTCCCCGCCCGCGCCGGTTGGTTGCGGGCCATCCACCGCGCCCAACGAGAGGTGGCCGCCGGACTCCACATCGAGCAACCGGTGTTGCTGCTGCACGC
>JBFWVD010000178.1:0-4850 GCA_050246915.1 Acidimicrobiia bacterium
CCACCTCCGATGAGTTGGTGTCGAGAGAGGACGAGCGCTCACCCAAGAGCAATCTCGCCACAACGGTCATGGAGGACCACATCATGAAGAAACGGAAACTTGCGTCCGCCGCGGCGATTGCTCTGGCCGGAACGCTCATCGCAACCACCGCTCATGCGGCTCCTGGCGACCTGGTCGTCACCGCTGGACCACTGGACTTCGATCCGGCTGGTGCGCCCACCCTGGGAACGTTTGCCGCGATCACCTTGAACGGTCAACCGCAGTTGACCCGTGCGCAGCTGCCGACGTTCACCATCATCGACTCCCGTGGTGACAGCAGTGGCTGGGCGGTGTCGCTGACGGTGTCGGACCTGGTGAACGGCGCCTCGACGATTGCGGCGACGCAGATGTCGATGACTGCCGCGACCGTGATCGACAACTCGACTGGCGCCGCAGCGGCCTCGGTCACCGGTAACGCCGTTGCCAGCTTCACTGCTGGATCGAACACCATCGTGACCGCTACCGCGGCCGCGACGTCGAACGGCACCTTCCTGGTGTCACCGCAGCTCATCAAGTTGGTCGTGCCGGCCAACGCACTTGCTGGCACCTACGCCAGCACTGCAACGCTCAGCGTCGCCTGACGCAATCGGGCGCTGAGTCCCCTCGAACCGGGCCGGGCGATGTCCTCACGACGTCGCTCGGCCCAGTGTTCGTTTTCGCCCTGACACACTCGGTCTACGCGATCGGTGCCCTCGTCGCGTTCGACGGCCCGACTTCGTGCGCCACATACCTCTCGGGCTAACTCCACTCGGCATGTTGCCGACTGGGGAATGGCTCGGTTTTCGGCGCGCCCGGAGATCGGCTCGACAGCTGGACAGCGTGGTCGTGAGGACCGGACCGGAGGATGTACGTGATGAGGCGAACAAGGCTGGCGTTGTGCGCGCTGGCGCTACTCGGGGCGATGGCCACGCCCGCATGGGCAGACGACACGACTCCGCAGGTATCGGCCTCGGCTGCCGCCGATGCTCCGATGGGCACCGCCGGCGGGCATCAGGTGATCGCGGTCTCCCTGCAACCGGGCGCGACGTCGACCCAGAAGGTCCATGTGTCCAACCCCCACGACAAGGCCGCGCTGGTGAAACTGCGCGGCGTCGACGTGTTCACCGCGGCGTCGATGGGTTTCGGATTCACCGCCGTTACCGAGTCGGTGAACGCCGATGGGGGCTGGGTCTCGGTGCCGACCTCGGAACTGACCCTCGGCCCGGGTGAGTCACGCGACGTTCCCTTCACCATCAGCGTTCCCGCCGACGCCCGTCCCGGTCAGCACTTCGCTGGCGTCGCCGTGTACACCCCGGTCACCACGCCGACCGCGACGCAGACCGATGGGAAGGTATCGGTGCAGATGATCATTCAGCCCCAGCGGGTGATCATCACCAAGATCGATCTCCCCGGACAGGTCAACCCACAGCTCACGGTGACCGGCGCTCGGCCGGTGGCCACCACCGACGGCGTGGCGCTGGCCGTGAGTGTCGCCAACCAGGGCACCGCGCTCGCCAGCGGCAGTGGCGTGGTCACGGTGGCCGACACCGACTTGCGATACGAGTTCGACATCAAGGCCTTCGTCCCCGGGACCTCTGCTGAGGTGCTGGTGCCCTGGACCAAGACGGTTACTCCCGGTCAACACGATGTTCAGGCTCAGTTGATCTACGACGGCGATCGCAACGCGACTTGGTCAGGAACGATCGACGTGAGCGGCCAGACCGAGGCGCAGTTGCGTGATGACCTCATCGCCAAGACGCCGACATCAGAGGTGGCCCCGGAGTCGTCTTCGACGTCGTTGTCCATTTGGGTCTGGGTCGCTGCGGCCGCGGCGATCGGCATCATCGGATTCATCATCGCTCGTCTCATCGCTCGATCGACAGTGACCGTGGCCGCACCGGCCACAGACGATGCCGCGGATCTGCTCCGTTACCGCGAGGTCGCCCAAGGGGCCGTTGATGTGTCGCAGCGGATCGCGTCGACGGTTCCGGTGAAGAAGCAGAGACGAGTCAGATCCACCGTCTCGTCGTCAGGAAACGACAGAACCGACTAGACGCTGACATGAAGCGTTGCTGCCTCTCGCTGCTGCTTGCGGGGCTCACCTTGGTGGGCCTCGCTTGTCGCGTCGATGCAGCAACGCCCGTGACCGCCCAAGCCTCGTCGACGGTTGGGTCGGGGAGTGCCCCGACGTTCGTCGCTGGGCCCGATGTGACTGTGGCGCAGGAGTCGATGTCCGTGGTGCTGTCGCCGAAGGCACCCGGGCCGATCCACGTCGAGGCAAAGCCGGGCACCGAGGCCTCGGTGACGATCACGGTCGCCAACGCATCGGGTATCCAGACGCGTTCGGTCTCGCTGGCGGTGTCGACGGGGAGCGACTCGGCCGAGCGCGCGGCCTGGGTTCGTCTCTCGGACCAGCAGATGAGTCTCGAGCCCAGCCAGACCCGTGAAGTGACGTTGACCTTCACGGTCCCGCGCGAGGCGGTGCCGGGTGCAACGAGCTATTCGGTCTTTGCATCCGACTTCCCGGGCGGTCCCCCCATCAGCAACTCGCTGTCTCCTGAGTTGGTGGTGAGCGGCACCCCGCACGCTGTGCTGTCGATCACCGATGTGCGCCTCACCGACTCCTCCGGTGGCGAGGCGTTCCAGATCACGATTCGCAACAGCGGCACTGCTCAGGGATCCGGAACGGTGACGTTGTCGCCCGTCGGCCTCGGCACCATCTCCGCCCCGCTACGCCCCATCGAGGCAGGAACGGTTGACGCGGTGTTGGTGCCGTTCGCCGGCGCGGTGGCCGGCACCAAGTACGTCACCGACATCGTCGTCGACTACGGCAACGGCGACACGGCCGGCTGGCGGGGCCGCGTCACCGCTGGTGACCACACCAACCGTGGCGAGTCCGCGTCAGACCCGTACACGCCATCGACGACGCCGTCGGCACCACCGACGTCGGTCTCGGCAGATGGCACCGTGACATCGCTGGGAACCGAAGCTACGCCCCCTGCGAAACCCAAGGCATCGTCCTCCAACTGGGCAGGACCCGCGGTGCTCGGCCTCGGGGTGATCATCGCTATCGGGTTCGTGCTCGGCTCCAGGAGACGCGGGCATCGTCCGATGGTCGTGTCTGCGATGGCGGCGCCGACACTGCCAGGCTCGGACCACTTGCGCGATGCCATCGTGACATTGGCCAATCAGGTGGCCCATCTCGCCGATGAGATGGGCCGTCAGCGAGCCGCGTCGACCTCGTTGCACGACCGCTCGGCGTCGATCGTCGGATCATCGTTGGAAGACGACCAGTGGGCGCCGAGCATCGACGACGCCTCGGTGGACGCCGTCTTCGACACCGGTGAGTTCGATGCCGACGAGTTCGAGTTCGAGGTCGCCAGTGCTGAGGTCGACAGTGCTGAGGTCGCCAGTGCTGAGGCCGCCAGTGCTGAGGTCGAGGGACCCGCTGTCGAAGCGATCGCCATCGAGCCCGAGCTGTGGGTCGAGCTCCTGCCCGTCGACCCAGAGATGGAACTGGCCGAGTCTGAGCCGTCCGATACAGCCCAGATCGGGACAGTGGAAGAGGTCGCGACTGAGGTGTCGACGGCATCGATTCCGGACGAGGTCGAGTCGCTCGATGTCCACGACGACCCCGAGGACTCGATCGATCTCATGGCGACTGAGGCCGACGGTGCTTCCGAGGTCGAGATGGTCGCGGACCTCTCTGAAGCCGAGATCGATGATGAGTTCGACGACGACGTGTTCGAATACGACGAGGCAGAGACCTTGGCCGAGATCGATGGCGAGTTCGTCGCTGTTGAGGCCGGGATCGATCATGAAGCCGACACCGTCGACGATGAGTTCTTCGATGCGTTCGCCGAGAACGACGACGACGCCGATGATGATGACCTGGACGATGATGAGCCCTATGACGCCGCCGCAGCCGCGATCTTGATGATCGAACGACTGCGTCAGGCGAACGCCCCGGCGAGCGTGAACCCGTATGCCGAGATGTGGCCCGAGTCGACGCTCACCCGTTCGCAGAATGAATCGACCACCGAAGGTTCGCCGGACGAGTGGGCCGATGACACCGACGACCTCGACGCCGATGGTGCCGCTGATGATGCGGTCACCGAGCGCGACTCCATCACCGTGAAGAACCTCATGAAGTTGGTGAGCGATCTCGGCAGCGATGCAGCGCTCGACTACTTCCGCAGGTCGAGTTGACGCCACGGACCAGCTGAGCCTCTGAGCTGGGCAGTACGTCGCAGCGTTTATGCAAATTCCTCTCAGGTCCGGTCCGCTCGTGCACCGATAGCTGGGTTGTCGGTCGGATCGCCCCGCGGGGGTCCCGATCGATTGGATCACGGAGGACCCAGCCATGCACAAGACCAAGCTCGCCGCCGGTGCAATGATCGTTGCGCTCGGAACCTTCACCGCCAATGTCGCCAACGCCGCCCCGGGCGACCTCGTCGTCACCGGCGGCACACTCGACTTCGACCCGGCTGGCGCCCCGGCGCTCGGCACGTTCGCCGGCATCACCTTGAACGGTCAACCGCAGTTGACCCGCGCCGCATTGGCCCCGTTCACGATCATCGATGCGCGCGGTACCAGCGGCGGTTGGTCGGTCAGCCTGAGCATCGACGACCTGGTCAACGGTCTCGACACGATCCCCGCGACGAACCTGTCGATGACGGCCGCGACCGTGATCGACTCCTCGACGGGAGCTGCAGCAGCAACAGTTGCGGGTATCGATGTGGCCAGCTTCGTCGCCGCTACGCCGACGGCGATCGTCACCGCGGGTGGTTCGACACCGTCGAACGGCACATTCCTCGTCTCGCCCAAGATCT
>JBFWVD010000179.1:0-4793 GCA_050246915.1 Acidimicrobiia bacterium
GGGATCGCGATGGCCGCCGCGATCACGACCGACACGAACGTGAAGAAGATGTGCTGAGCGATGAGGTCGGGCAGCGGCACGTTGTCGGTCAACCGATCGGGAGAGAAGATCCACGCGAGGGCGGCGGCGAAGAGGGTCATTCGCCGGCTCCCGTCATCGGCTCCAGCGAGAGCTGTTCCTGCTTGGAGCGTGCCGTGGGCTTGGGTATCCACGGCATCAGCACACGCCCGAGAAGAATGAGCAGCGCGTCGATGACCAGGGCGATGATCACGATCATGACGACGCCCACGAGGATCTCGGCGACGATCTTGCGCTGGTAGCCGTTGGTGAAGAGATAGCCCAGGCTTTCAACGCCGATGAGGATACCCACCGAAACGAGACTGATGGTGCTCACCGCCGCGACGCGCAGCCCCGCCAGGATCACCGGTCCGGCGAGCGGGAACTCGACCGCCCAGAATCGACGCCACGGGCCGAACCCGACTGCGGTCGCCGACTGGCGGATCGCGGGATCGACAGAGGAAAGGGCATCTGCAACCGATCGCGACAGGATCGCCACGGCATAGATCGTGAGCGCGATCGTGAGGTTGAGCGAGCTGAGGAAGCTGATGCCGAGCAGGGGCGGAAGCACGACGAAGAGCGCGAGGGACGGAATCGTGTAGAGCAGGCCCGCGACCGTGAGGAGAAGCCCCCGAGTGAGCTGGAACCGGTGCGCGAGGTACCCCAGCGGAACCGAGATGATGAACCCGATGAGAATCGGGGGCACCGCGAGCGCCAGGTGCTTGAGCGTGAGCTCACCGATGAGTGGCAGGTTGTTGAGAATCCAGGTCACGGCGCCTTCCCGTCGACGAGCACCCCGGCCGCGCGGCCCTCACTGTCAACGAGGATCGAGCCCCGCTCTGTTGTGCGTACCGACAGGGCGCGCTTGCCGTGGTCGATCCCGATGAACGCCGCGACGAAATCACTGGCAGGATTCGCGATGATTTCTGTCGGGCTGCCCACCTGGGCGATCTTGGCGCCCTTCTCGAGAATCGCGACCTGGTCGCCGAGCAGGAAGGCCTCATCGATGTCGTGCGTGACGAAGACGATCGTCTTTTTGAGGTCGCGCTGAAGACGCATCGTCTCCTGCTGGAGCTCGGCGCGAACGATAGGGTCGACCGCACCGAAGGGCTCGTCCATGAGCAGGATGTTCGGATTGGCGGCAAGCCCCCTCGCCACGCCCACGCGCTGCTGCTGCCCGCCCGAGAGCTGGCCGGGGTATCGGTCGGCGAGGTTGCGGCTGAGGCCGACGGTGTCGAGCAACTCGAGGGCCCGGGCCCGCGCGACCTTGCGCGGCGTCCTGCTCAAGACCGGCACCGTTGCCACATTGTCGATCACCTTGAAATGTGGCAACAGCCCCGAGTTCTGCATCACGTAGCCGATGCTTCGGCGCAGAGAGACCGGGTCACGATCGAAGATGCTCTTCCCGTCGATCTCGATCGCCCCGGAGCTGGCTTCGACCATGCGATTGATCATGCGCAGCAGGGTCGTCTTGCCGCTGCCCGACGATCCCACCAAGACGGTGGTCTTCATCGAGGGAATGACGAGGCTGAAGTCCTCCACCGCGACTGTTCCGTCACCGAACTTCTTCGAGACCGAACGAAACTCGATCATCTGATGCCGCAATGCGCGGTACGAGTCGTTGAGATTGACACGCTCCAAGGCTAGAAGCGAGCGGCGTGAGCTTGTGTGAGCCAGAACACCGAGACCCACCGGTCCAACCCATAGCGTCGAAATGTCCCCGTGCCGCCTTTGACGCGAAAGCCCTTCATGCCCTCCCACCGCATCCAGCTGCAGTCTCCGCGCAACTTCACTCTCGCCGCTCTCGCGCTCGCCGGGATGATCGGCCTTGCCGGTTGTGCGGCTGCGGCGGCCGGCACCGCCACGAACTTCTCCGACTGGGATGAGGTGACTGCCGCCGCGAAGGGCCAAACCGTCAATCTCTGGATGTACGGCGGCGACGAGCAGGGCAACAGCTACATCGATACCGTGCTCGCCCCAGCAGCGGCCGAAGAAGGTGTCACGGTCAACCGGATCCCGATCACCGACACCAAGGATGCCCTCAACCGGGTGCTCAGCGAACTGCAGGCCGGTCGCACCGCGGACGGGTCGGTCGACCTCGTCTGGGTCAACGGCGACAACTTCCGCACCGGCAAGGAGGCCGGTACCTGGCTGTGCGACTGGACTCACCTACTGCCCAATATGGACAACGTGTCGGCTACCGACCCGCTGCTGAGCAATGACTTCGGCACCCCCGTCGACGGCTGCGAAGCACCCTGGAGCAAGGCGCAGTTCAGCATCGCCTACAACGCCGCCGCCGTCACCGAACCCCCGACCACGGTCGCCGGAGTCCTGGAGTGGGCTCAGGCGAACCCCGGGCGGTTCGCCTACCCGGCGCCACCGGACTTCACCGGGTCGGCGTTCATCCGCCAGGTGCTCTACAGCGTCTCCGGGGGCTACGAGAACGTGCCCGCCGAGTACTCGTCAGCCGCGTTCGACGAGCTCAGCCCCGCGCTCTACGCGACACTCGCCGATCTTGCCCCCTCGTTGTGGCGGGGTGGCGACACCTATCCAGCCGATTCCGACCAGCTGAATCAGCTGTACGCCGACGGTCAGATCGACCTGACCATGACCTACGGGCCCGCGACGCTGACCAAGCTCGTCGAGGACGGCACCTATCCACCCGAAACCCGGGTCCTGAGCCTGTCGGACGGCACTCTCGGCAACGCCAGCTTCCTCGCCATCCCTTCCAACGCCGCTCATGCGGCCGGTGCCATGGTGGTCGCCAACCTGGCGCTTTCGGTGGACCAGCAGGTCGCCAAGGCCGACCCCGCGATCTGGGGTCAGTTCACCGTGCTCGACCTGGCCCAGCTGACGGAGGCGGAGCAGCAGCGGTTCGCCGAGCTGCCCGAGTCGACCGTCGTGCCGTCCTTCGATGTCCTCTCCCGGAATGCCAACCCCGAACTGGCGGCGGCCTGGGTGCCTGCTCTCGACGAGGGGTGGCGGACCGGGGTTCCCATCCGGTGACTCCGATGCGAGGCGCTCGGATTCTTCTCGTCGTCGCGCTTCTGCCGGTGATCGTCGTGGTCATCGGCGGGCTCGGGTCGGCCGTCCTGCAGAGCACCGGTCTGATGCCGTTCATCGGTCCCGTTCGCCTCACCGTCGATGCCTATGCGGCGGTGGGCCCGGACCTCCCGATGGGAATCGGGATCTCGATGGGAATCGCGGCAGCATCCACCCTGATCGCTGCGCTGGTCGGCGCGATGACGGCCGTGGTGATCGTCTCGGGCAGCAGGCTCGGCAGGCTCCTCGGTGCGGTCGGAGCGTCCGCGGTCAGCATCCCTCACTTGATCGGCGCTGCCAGCATCGGACTGCTGCTCGCGGACGCGGGCGTTCTCCCGCGCCTGCTCGGCATCGAGCCCGGCGCGTGGCCGCCCTTGGTCGGCGGACCCTGGTGGGTGGCCGTCATCGCGGAGTACGCGTGGAAGGAGTCGGCGTTCATCGCCCTCGTCGTCGCCGGCACTCTCCTGACCCGAGTCGCACAATTCGACGAGCCCGCGGCCCTGCTCGGCGCGACCCGAGCAACTCGGATGCGGATGATCTTCCTCCCGCTCGCCGCACCGTCGTTGACGGTCGCCTCCACGATCGTGTTCATCTATACCCTCGGGTCGTACGAAGTGGCGTGGTTGCTCGGCCGCACCTACCCGGAACCACTCGCGGTGATGGCGATTCGGCTGTTCAACGACGTCAGCCTGACCTCGCGAACCGAGTCGGCGGCGATCGCCGTCGTGATGGTGGCGCTGTCTCTTGTCACCGTGGCGCTGGCATCCCTCGCGTTGCGCCGGATGGCGGTGTGGCGATGACGATCACCACCCGCGAGCTGACCCCCATTGCGCCGAGGGCCGCCGATCGGCTGCGGCTTCCGGGCGATCCCGGGCGGCCGCTGACCGCCTCCCCACTCCGATCTCGCGTCGGTCGCGCGATCGTCGCGGTTCTCCTGATCGGGTGGTTCGCGCTTCCGCTGCTGCCGTTGGCCCTGTGGTCGTTCGCCGACCGGTGGTCCTACCCCGCGACGGTGCCGACCGCGTGGGGTACTGACGGTCTGGCTTCGGCGATCGCGGCAGGCGCTCCTGCTGCGCTCGGCCGTTCCCTGCTTCTCGGGGTCGCGGTCGCCGTGATCGCCACCCCGATCGGCGCAATTGCCGCTCGAGGCTTGGTCATCGGGTGGGCCCCCGTTCCCAAGGCCGTCACCATATTGCTGTTCGCCCCGCTCGCGATCCCGCCGTTCGCGGCGATCCTCGGCACGAATGTCATTCTGCTTCGGGCCCACATCCCACCCCTGGTCGGGCTCGTGCTCGTGCTCGTGGTCGCCGCTTTGCCCTACACCGCGTTCACATTGCGCACCGCCTATGCGGCACACGACCTCGGCTATGAAGAACAGGCTCGCACGCTGGGCGCGTCGAGAACCCGGGTGCTCGCGGCGGTTCACCTGCCGCTGCTCGCACCGGCCCTCGCCCGTGCGGCCTTTCTGGCGTTCCTCGTCGGGTGGAGCGACTACGTCGTCACGCTGATCATCGGCGGGGGTCAGGTGGTCACGCTGCCGATGATCACCGCCTCGCTGGCTGCCGGCACCGGCAACGACTCGGCCGTCGCCGTTCTCTCGCTCGCCGCGCTCATCCCGCCCGTCGCCATCTTGGTCGCCCTCGTCCGAACCGGAAGACACCCATGACATCCGCCATCGCACTCCGCCACGTCAG
>JBFWVD010000180.1:0-4770 GCA_050246915.1 Acidimicrobiia bacterium
TCTTCCGATCTATGTTGGCTGCGCGTGCCGCGCTCATCAAGTTGCCCACCTCGTCAGCGATCGACTCGGCCACCTGGATGCCCGACACCCACTTGGTGACGATGTCAGAGCTGCGTACGCCGGTCGAGCTGCTCGAACCCGACGATGATCCCGATGACGAGGAGCCCGAAGAGGACCCGGAGGTGGAGCTGGTCGAACCATTCGAACCGGATGCTGTGGACGTCGAAGACCGGGGCTTTGTGGTGGTCGTCGAACGAGAACCGGCCTTGGTGGTCGTGGTCGCCTTGGCCGCCGCGTCACGAGCAGCCTTCTCCTGCGCGGCCTTCTCCGCTGCCGCCTTGGCCGCCGCGTCGCGTGCGGCCTTCTCGCGAGCAGCCTTCTCGCGTGCGGCCTTCTCGGCTTTGAGCCGCGCTGCCAGTTCGGCCTCCTGCTTGGCGATCTGCGCGCTCAGTTCCTTGTCGATCGCCTCCAGCGAGGCGGCCTCGGCCATCGATCGGTCGATGCGGTTCTCGAGGTCGGCGGCCAACGCCGCTTGTGCATCGCGAGCTTGCTGCAGTTGATCGAGCTGCGACTGTTCATCGGCCTGGCGAGCTTGGGCTGCCACACGAGCGTTCTGCGCGGCGTCGGCGAGATCGGCAAGATCCTGTGCATCCGATCGCAGTTGATCGACGACATCGGTCAGTTGCGTCGACTGGAACTGCGCCAGTCCGTATCGCAACACCGATGACGACTCGTCCTCGGTCACCAACAGGTCGATCGGGCTCGGCGGGGGTGATCCGGCGTAGGCAGCAAGCGCCAACGAATGCAGCGATCCACGCGCGCTGTCCATCTGATCGACCTTGGCCTGTTGCGCAGCCTCAGCGTCGACCACAGCCTGCTGAGCAGCTGCCAACCCATCTTGCGCAGCGGTGAGTTCGGCCTCCTGCTCGGCGACGTTCTGCGCCAAACCATCGAGTGCCGCCCGCACGTCTGCGTCGCTGGCGCGCAGCACATCGAGCTCTGCGGCCGCCTGGGCGCGCTGGGCGCGCACTTCCTCGCGTTGCTTGCGCGGGTCGGTCTGCGTCCCCGCGGTTGCAGGTGACGCTATGAGCAACACGATGACCAGGGCCGCGATGAACCAACGGCTCAGCGCCGTGCGGGAAGTCATGACGGCCGTGAGGCTAGTCATCGGCACGTGCTCCATGGATGTCACCACCTCGGGCGGCCGCTGACGGCCGCCACGGATCACTCCGCTTCGAAGACGATGATCTGCAGCGGCTCGCCGTCCATCTCGAAATCGACGCGGGCCGTCTCATGACCTTTGGGGATCGTGACGGTGAGATGCTCGCCTTCCACGACGGCGGGAATGCCCAGCTGGCAATCGCCAGGGACCATGCCCTTGATCGAACCGCCGGTCATGTTGCTCAGCTCGCCGAGCGCGTCCTTGACCTCGTCGATGGCGAGATCATTCGGGTCGCAAGCGAACATCGCACCAGCGAATCGCTTCGCCAACTCGGTCGGACATGCCACGGTCACCGCGCCGGCCCAATCACCGCTGATCTGCACATAGCTCACCAGCGTCGGCGACTCGCCGAGCTTGCTCATCGCACCGTTGCCGGGCGCGAGGTCCATGCCCAGCATCGCCGACCAGATGTCGGAAGCCATTGCCGCAAGGCTGTCGACGTCGAACTCCATGATCTGTCTCCTCACTCAGTTCCGCACGTCACTGCGCGGTGTAGACGATGGTCTTGCCGATCGGCCTGCTCGCCCAACCTTCATCGATGTTGAAGGTTGTCTCGCTCGACCCGAGCATCAGCACACCATCAGGCTTCAGGTTCTTCTTGATTCCCTGGAGGATGCGCTTCTTGGTGTCGCGATCGAAATAGATCAGCACGTTTCGGATGAACACGATGTCGATGGGTGCCATGACCGGCAACGGCTCGGCGAGGTTGGCCAAGCGATAGTCGACCATCGAGCGGAGCTCGCTCTTGATCTGCCAATCAGCACCAGCGCGCTCGAAGTACTTCACGAGGTACTGGGCCGGCAGGCCACGGTTCACCTCGAGTTGGGTGTACTTGCCGCTCTTGGACTTCTCGATCATCGACGGTGAGATGTCAGTGGCGAGGAACTTGACCTGCCAGCCGGCGAGCTCGGGGAAGTTCTCCCGCAGCATCATGCACAGGCTGTATGGCTCCTGACCGCTCGACGACGCGGCGCACCAGAAGTTCAACTGGCGCACCGCCCGACGCTTCTCCATCAACTCGGGGATGATGGTGGTGCGAAGTGCTTCGAACGGGTGGATGTCCCGGAAGAAGGACGTTTCGTTGGTGGTCATCGCGTCGATGATCTTGCCCTCGAGACCAGGCTTGCGATTGCGGATGGCCTGGATCAGCTCGGTGAGCGATGACATGCCCTCAGAGCGCAGCAGCGGCGAGAGCCGACTCTGCACCAAGTACTCCTTGCCATCCTCGAGGACGATGGCCGACTTCGAGCGAACGAGGTCGCGCAGGAACTGGAAGTCCATGGGGCTCAGCGCAGACGCTGCTGAGTTCATGCCGCCAGGCGAGGTCGCGGCGGGGGCAGGAGTGGCTCCGGCCGGTCTGGTCAACGACAAACTCATCGCGCGAGCCCTCCAATGGCATGTGCCGGCGCCGGTCGAGCGACGACCGCCCCCCGTGCTGTTCTCTTGACGATCTCTGCACCGATCTGCCCGAGAGGCAGCACGGCGTCAGCAATACCTGCGCGGGCGACGTACCCCGGCATTCCCCACACGACGCTGGACTCTTCGTCCTGCGCCAAGATCCGCGCGCCACGGGCGCGCATCGCCTGGGCACCGAGCAACCCGTCGGATCCCATGCCGGTGAGGACAACGGCGAGTGAGTTGGGTCCGTAGGTGTCGGCCACCGAACGGAACAGCACGTCAACGGCAGGTCGACATGAGTTCTCCGGCGGGTTCTGGTTCAGATCGATGACGACAGAGGCACCGGAACGCTTGATGACCATGTGGAAGTCACCGGGTGCGATGTAGACCTCATCGGGCCGAAGTGGCATCCCGGCCGATGCCTCGACCACCGTCAGCGGTGCAGCGCGATCGAGCCGCTCGGCGAGGAGCTTGGTGAACGTCGGCGGCATGTGCTGAACGATCACGATCGGCACACCGAGGTTGCGGGGCAACGTCGGCAGCAGCTCGGCGAGTGCATTGGGCCCGCCGGTGGAAACACCGATGGCCACGATGTCCACCTTCGACGGTGGCGTCGAGCTCTGCGCCAACACGACAGACGAACCGACACGCCCGACCTGCGGTGCCTCGGGTCGTGGCGTGCTGGGCAACGTTGGGCGACCCGAGAACGGGTTGGCGCGACGTGCCTGAGCCGATGGTGCAGGAGCCGCGGGAGCGGCCGATGGCGGCGCACTGCGCGGCTGGAAGCGACGGGCCAGCTGCTTCACCCGCGGGATGAGGTCGGCCTTGAGCTGATTGGTCGCGCCGGTGATCGAGCCGGAGTTGGTCGGCTTGGTCACGTAGTCGCTGGCGCCGTGGGCCAATGCTTCGAGCGTTGCCGCTGCGCCTCGTTCGGTGAGGGTCGAGAACATGATGACCGGCACACGGCGATCGATCTTGCGGATCTCCTTGAGTGCGGTGATGCCATCCATCTCCGGCATCTCGATGTCCATGATGACCACGTCGGGGTGGGTCTGCAGGAACTTCTCGACACCGAGTCGCCCGTTCGAAGCCGCGCCGATGACAACGATCTCCGGATCAGCGGAGAGCGTCTCAGTCACCACCTTGCGGACGACGACAGCGTCGTCGACCACGAGCACGCGGATTTCTGACATGTGAGCCCCGATCAGACCGCCACGAGCCCGAGCATCTCGAGCTTGGCGATGATTGCGTCGCGGGTCAGGGGCTTCATTGCGTATTCGTCGGCACCCACCATGAGGGCGCGTGCCATCTTGGCCATGTCGTTCTCAGCGGTGACCATCATCACCTTGAGTTCGGCATTGCGACGGTCCTGTCGCAGCGCTTTGACGAACTCCAGACCATCCATCTGCGGCATGTTCCAGTCGACCAGCGCGAGATCGATGGCGGGGTTCGCCTCGAGCTGTGCCAGCCCTTCGATGCCGTGGCCGGCCTCGAGCACCTCGAAACCGAGGTCGGTCATGATGCTCTTGAGCATCGCTCGCATCGCGCGCGAGTCGTCGACGATCAGGACCTTCATGGATCAGCTCCCACTCTCGGCGCCGGCCATGGATGGCAGACGCAGCGCTTTGTCGATGTCGAGCACCAACAGGAGCCGGCTCTCGAGCTTGTACACACCTGTGATGAGCTCCGCTGCCACGCCAGTGAGCGTGTCGGGCGGCGGCTCGAACGTGGAGTCCTGCACCTCGATGACATCACCGATCTCATCGACGAGCAGGCTCACCGGACCATCAGGGGTGCGCACGACGACGTTCATCGGCAAGCGACCCTCCTCGAGCGCAGGCATGCCGAGGCGACGACGCAAGTCGATCGCCGTGACCACCTGGCCGCGGAGGTTGATCAAGCCGCGAACCACATCGGGAGCGAGCGGGACGGCGGTCATCCGCTGGTAGCGGATCACTTCTTGCACCAGCAGCACCTCGACCCCGAAGAACAAGCCATCGAGTTCGAACGTGCAGTACGCCAGTTCATCCGACATGGAATCCATCCCCTGTGTCCAGGTCGGCCTCGTTCCAGGGGCCGACGCTTACTAGATCGGCCGCATATGGCCGGGTTGAAGCAACGAGTGCACGAAGATCGATGAGATCGGTGAC
>JBFWVD010000181.1:0-4648 GCA_050246915.1 Acidimicrobiia bacterium
GCCGGCAGCCCGGCACAGCCGAGCGCCCGGATGCAGGTCACCAACCAGTCGGCATCGGCCTACCGCTCGATCAGCCCGGCCCGCTCACAGCTGTGCGCCAGCGTGAACGTCAACGTCGCCTCGGGCAGCAACATCGACCTGTTCCGCCTGCGCACGTCGACGAACGGCGCGGTCATCAAGGTGTTCCTGGCCTCGAACGGCACGCTCGGCATGCGCAGCGACTTCGCCGGCAGCTCGCGCTCGTCCACCACTCAGCTCGGCACGGGCTGGCACAACGTCGAGCTGTGTGGCACTGTCGGCACCAACACCACGTGGACGCTCTACCGCGACGGCGCGCAGATCGGCACACCGTGGCAGGTGAGCACCGGCACCACCGCCGTCGGTCGCATGCAGATCGGTGACACGGCCTCCAAGACCTTCACAGCGAACTTCGACCACGTCGTCATCGACACCGCACCCGGTGACGGTGGCGGCACCCCGACCGACACGACGGCTCCGACGGTCCCCGGCACGCCGACGGGCAACAGCCCCGCTGGCAACACCATCCAGATCAGCTGGGCCGCCTCGAGCGACCCGTCGACGCCGATCACCTACCGCATCTACCGCGACGGTGGCACCACGCCGATCGGCACCACCACCAACACCACCTACACCGACACGGTCACCGGCGGCACCAGCCACACGTATCAGGTGGACGCGGTCGACTCGGCCAACAACGCCAGCGCGAAGAGCGCCTCGTCGGCCTCGATCACGGCACAGGTCGGCCCCGACACCGCGGCGCCGACGGTGCCCGGTCGTCCGGCTGGCAGCAGCCCGGTCGCCGGGCAGATCCAGATCAGCTGGACGGCCTCGTCCGATGCCTCGCCGCCCATCACCTACCGCATCTATCGCGACGGTGGCGCCACCGCGATCGGCAACACGACGACCACGTCGTTCACCGACATCGGGCTCGCCCCCGGTTCGAGTCACACCTACCAGGTCGACGCGGTCGACTCGCTGAACAACGCGAGCGCGAAGAGCCAGGCATCGCTCTCGATCACGGTGATGACATCGGCCGCCGGCACCCAGCCGGTGCCTGGTCACACTCGCGTCGCCAACGACGTGGTCTCGACCAACATGCCCCGCATCACCACGGGTGAGATGTGGGACGTCGAGGTGATCGGCACCAAGGTGTACGTGGCAGGTGGCTTCACCAGCATCCGCAACAACGCCACCAACAACACGACGAGCTACAACTACCGCTACCTCGCGGCGTTCGACCTCAACACCGGCCTCGTCGACACGACGTTCCGCCCGACCTTCGACGGTGGGGTCACGAACATCGAGGCGTCGCCGGACGGCACCAAGCTCATCGTCGTCGGCACGTTCAACACCGTGAACGGCGTGACCAAGCGCAAGATCGCCTCGATCAACCCGACCACGGGAGCGACCGTCACCGGCTTCACGGCACAGGCCGACGCGTCCGTCTCGAGCGTCGATGTGTCGAACACCACCGTGTACGTCGGTGGTCGCTTCACCAACATCAACGGCACGACTCGGGTGAGCCTCGCGGCGTTGAACATCAACACCGGTGCGGTGATCACGAGCTTCCAGAACGATCTCGCCGGCGGCATCGGCGTCAACGGCGCGCTCACCGTGCAGGACCTGACGTTGAGCCACGACGGCAGCAAGCTGCTCGTCGTCCACACCGGCACCACGATCGCCGGCCAGACCCGCATGGGCATGGGCCTCATCGACACCAACACCAACCAGTTGTTGCCGTGGCGCAGCCGGTTGTGGGACGACAACTTGCAGTTCGTCGGTGGCATCACCCGCATCTACGCCGGTGACATCGCGCCGAACGATCAGTACTTCGTGGTGTCGTCGGGTTCGGGTGGCGATCGCCCGCCGATCAGCGACACCGTCGTGGCGTACCCGATGTCGGGTGGTGACGACGTGCAACCGTTGTGGATCTCGCGTGCGTTCGACAGCGTGTACTCGCTGGCGGTGACCGAGCAGGCGATCTACATGGGCGGTCACTTCAACTACAACGAGTCGCCGACGGCTCCGGATCCGTGGCCCGGTCTGACCGACACCGGTTATGGCCGTGGTCAGGGCCTCGGTGGGTACGGCTTGGGTGACGACATCGTGCTGCGCGATCACGTGGGTGCGTTGAACCCGGTCGACGGCAAGGCTGTCGAGTGGAACCCGGGCTCGAACTCCTACGAGGGCAACAAGGCGATGATCGCGATCCCGCGGGGCATCATCACCCTCGGTGACGCCACCACCCAGGGCGATGCCAACGTCGGTCGCATCGCCTTCTACGACTTCAACCGGATCCCCGCCGCAGGCGCGAACGAGACGGTCATCGTCGATCCGATCGAAGGTCGCGTCGAACCCTCGGGTGAGGTGTTCACCATCTCCGGTACGGCTCGTGCCACGAGTGGGGTGCAGCGGGTCCAGCTCGAGGTTCGCGATCGCGACACCAACCAGTACCTCCAGGACAACCTCACGAGTTGGGGTGCGGCGAACACGATCCTCACGACGCTGGCCACGCCGAACGCCACCAACACGAACTGGTCGATCGATCTCAACATCCCGACCAACCGGCGGCTGATGATCTATGCCCGCACCTTCGCGGTGAACGGGACGAACGACGGCTCGAAGGCGATCAAGCGGATCGAGACGTTCGGCCTCGCCGACGAGACCCCGACGACGAGCGTCTCGGGTCCTTCGGGCAGCGTCATCCCGACGACGACCTTCACCGTCACCGGTAGCGCGCAGGACGACCTGGGCGTTCGGTCGATCACCCTCACGATCCGTGACGTGCAGAACCGGTACCTCCAGGACGACGGCAGCACCTCCGCCACCTACAACACGTTCCGCGCGAACCCTGACGTGATCGACTCGCCGAACACGACCTGGTCGTACGACTTCACCGTCCCCTACGAAGGAGAATGGTCGCTGCAGGCCATCGCCGTCGACACGTCTGGTCAGTCCGATCTCCGCAGCGCCGACCGCACCTGGATCGTCAGCGACACGGCGATCGCGCCGACCGTCACGATCGAGACCCCCGCGGTCATGATCCCGCCGACTGCGGCGAGCACGCTGACGCTCGCTCCTGGGAGCCCGATCACGTTCTCGGGCACCGCGAGCGATGACGAGGGCCTTGATTACGTCGCCATCCGGCTGCAGAACAGCTCGACCCGCGAAGTCCTGTCGGCGGGCGGTGTGTGGGGCAGCGACCAGATCGCCGGCTCTCACCGGATCAGCGGTCAGAGCAGCATCCCCGGGACGACCTACAACTGGTCGTACACGACGCCGTTCAACCTCACGACCGGCGTGTACACGTTCCAGGTCGGCGCGGTCGACGATCTGGGCCTGTCGACAGCGAATGCAAACACCGGTCGGCTCACGATCAACGTGCAGGTGCCGGGTGACGCGTTCCCCGACACGACGATCACCCCGACCGGTACGCAGACCGGGTTGCAGACGCTGCACCTCGATCTGGCCGGTGCCGCGACGGACGACATCGGTGTGGCGTCGGTGAAGGTGACGGTGCAGGACCGTGACACGAGCCGCTACCTGCAGCCCAACGGCACGATGCAGGCCGGCTTCACCTTGCTGAACGCGACGCTGGCCAACCCCGGTGCGACGAGCACGACGTGGACCTTGCCGGTCGATCTCCCCACCGAGGGCGACTACTCGGTGACGGCCTACGCGTACGACACCTCCAACCAGCAGGACGCCTCCAGCTCGGGCGCCACCTCGCGGTACCCGATCTACCCCGGTGATCAGCCACCGACGGTCACCGAGAACCTGCTGCAGCCGAACGACGGCGACACGTTCACCGCCGGCAAGATCTTCGTCAGCGGCCGTGTCGAGGACGACCGCCAGATCGCCGAGGCGCACGTGGCCATCCGCAACGCGGCCGGCCAGTACATGAGCTCGTCGGGCGCCTTCACGAGCACCACCGTCAGCTGGCGGAACGCGTTCTTGAACAGCCCGGGCTCGCCTGGTTCGAACTTCTCCTACACCACTCCGATCATCCCGCCGGGCAGCTACACCGTCCTGGTCCGGGGCGAGGACTCGCACGGCTTCACGACTGCCGTGCCGAGCGAGCGTGTGGTCACGGTGTCGAACAACACCAACAACCTGCCCCCCGTCGCCAACTTCACCTACACGTGCACGCAGAACGTGTGCGAGTTCGACGGTCGCACCTCGACCGACGAGAACGCACCGGCGCTGACGTACTCGTGGAACTTCGGCAACGGCAGCGGCTCGGGTCCTGTGCCCACCCGCACGTACACGAGCGCCAACAGCTACACGGTCACGCTCACGGTCAGCGACGAGAACGGCCTGCAGGGTCAGACCTCGAAGGTCGTCACGATCGTCGAGCCGGCGGGCAACCTGCCACCGAACGCCGTGTTCAACCAGCCGGCGTGCGTCGTGCGGACGTGCAACTTCGCCGCCGGCGGGTCGACCGACCCGAACACGGGCGACACCATCAGCTACCTGTGGAACTTCGGTGACACACCGGCCACGACGAGCACGTCGAGCTCGGCATCGAAGACCTACGCGGCGGACGGCACCTACGTCGTCACCCTGACGGTCACCGATGGCTGGGGCAAGTCCACGACGGCGACGAGGACGGTCGTGATCGCCGAGC
>JBFWVD010000182.1:0-4567 GCA_050246915.1 Acidimicrobiia bacterium
ACCAATCGATCCCGACCACGCCGAACACCGAGCCCTCACGACCGCGGTCGACTTCGCTCGCCGTGCCCACGTCCCGCTCACGATCATTGCTGTCGGGGAGCGGCATCGCGACGCCAAACAGCAACTTGCCGAGACAATTACGCCGATCAACGACCTCGACGTCGAGATCGAGGTCCTGCCACGCGGCGCCGGCACCGCTGACACGCTCTGCGACCACGTCGACTCCCAGCCCGACTCGCTGGTCTGCATGCCCACACACGCCACCGGTGGACTGCGCGAGGCCCTCTTCCATCCCACGAGCAGCGAAGTGCTCGCCAGGATTCGCCGACCAGTCGTGCTCGTCGGACCACACTGCCGCGCAACGCCCGGTTGGAACGAGATCGCGGTCTTCGTCGATGGCTCGAGGGCCAGCGAGCCGGAAACCCGGTTTGCAACCACCCTCGCCCGATCGCTTGAGCTTCCACTCACCTTTCTGCGAGCCCTGCAGCCCAGCTACACCGCCGGCAACACCGACATCACCGAAGACGCAGACCTCCGCCGATGCGCCGCCACCGCGATCCGCAGCGGCCATCACGTCACCTGGGACACGCTCCACCACCGCTCACCCGCCCACGGGATCCTCGACTGGCTGTCCCACCGGTCATCGATCCTCACCGTGCTCGGAGCCCACAGCCACCCCGGCGTCTCCCACCTTCGATCGCCGAGCGTCACCGCCCACATCGCCCACCGCGCTGTCGGACCAGTTCTCGTCGTCCCCGCCGACACAACAATCATCGACGGCGACCAATGAGCCACGCCGATGATCTCGGACATCCCGAAGCGTCGATCCAACGCGCCGAACTCCACGACGACGCGCAACGAGTAGCACTCGCCTGGCGCTCATTGCGCCGCGGCACCGCAGCACGAAAAATGCGAACCCTCGCATGGGCACCAGACCCACCCCAACTCGACATAGGACAGATCGACAGCCTCGACCTACTCGTCCGCCATCGCAGCTGGACCATGTGCGAATTCGCGACCGCGCTCGGCATCGACCCATCCACCGCGACGCGAGCCATCGGTCGCCTCATCGAGGTCGGCCTCGCCGAGCGGCACACATGCGCGACCGACAAGCGAGTCACACTCGTCAACGCCACACCCCTCGGCCGACAAACACAACGCCGAATCGCGACCCGACGACTCGCAGTCGTCACCGAAGCCCTCGAAACCTTCGACACCGACGAACGCCACACCCTCGCCGAACTCCTCGACCGACTCGTTGCCAGCCTCGATCAAGTCGTCGAGCGGCGGACCTGACCGCGCGGCAACTGGCGCAAACGCGAATCTCGACGCACCGCTAAGACCAACGCTCAGACGCCGTACTCCGGTACTCGCCCACCTCAGCGATGCAGAAATCGGCCGGATGTCGATCCCACCTTGACCGGACGCTGTCAGCAGCGTGTCAGCACGACTCGCACCCACCAACGCGGACGAGCGTGCGAGCGTCGCTCGGGAGTGGCTCGGGAGTTGTCCCGTACAACAGTCGTACAACACGACGAGCACCAACGGGATCCCACCAACGCATACGACAGTGCCGTGCGCCGGTCTCGAAAACGCAACGTGATCAGGGAGAACGCCGATGAGCGCCAACGAGCTCCCACGGGCCTCATAACCCGAAGGTCACAGGTTCAAATCCTGTCCCCGCCACTCGACAGAAGGCCCGGAAACATTGAGTTTCCGGGCCTTCTGCGTTCCCCGCCCGAAGCACGCCCAGCTGCCTTCTACCGGGACCTCTACCGGGTAGAACTCGGTCGACCCAGCGAGCATGGCCGACGGTGGGGTGTCAGGCGGCGTCGTGGAGGAGTTGTGCGAAGGTGAGCGCGGCTTCGTGTTGCATGCCGGGGATGACATGTTGGTAGGTGGCCATGGTGAATCCGGGGGTGGAGTGCCCGAGGCGTTCGGAGACGACCTTGACCGGTGTGCCGGCCTTGAGGAGCAGGGTGGCGTGGGTGTGGCGGAGGTCGTGGAACCGGATCGGTGGCAGTCCGGAGCGTGCGACGAGCTTCTTGAACGCGTCGGACAGCAGTTGGGGGTGGGTCGGTGCGCCGTCGGGTCGGCTGAAGACGTGACCGCTCGGGTCGTCGGGGTCGAACTCGGGGTCTTCGTCGATACGCCGTTCCCGCCATGCACGGAGGAGGGCGGTGGTGGTGGGGTCGAGGTTGATGTTGCGGCGGGCGGTGCGTGACTTGCCGCGGGTCTCGTGGAGCTCGTAGCCGACCGAGACGAGTGATCGGGTGACGCACAGCAGCTCCTGGTCGAGGTCGACGTCGCCCCAGCGGAGTCCGAGGATCTCGCCGCGTCGCATGCCGGTGTTCGCGGTGACCCAGAGGGCGGTGTGGTAGCGGTGGTCGCTGGTTCCGGTGAGGAACTGGTTGAGCTGGGAGGCTGTCCACACTCTCGAGGTGGGGCTCGACAGTGGCCGTCTTTTCGGGGCGTGGGCGAGGCGGGCGGGGTTGGAGACGATGAGTCCGCGTCGGGCGGCGTCGTCGAGGGCGCGGCGCAGGATCATGTGGATCTCGACGATTGTCTTTGGGTTGAGGCCGCCTGTGCCGTCGGCGCGGCCGTGGTCGGCGAGCTTGGCGTATAGCCGTTCGAGGTGATCGGGCCGGAGCCGACGTAGCGGCACTCTGCCGACCGTCGGTGTGATGTGGAGGTCGATGTTGCGTCGGTAGGAGTCGTAGGTGCTGGCCCGAAGGGTGAGCTTCTTCGATGGCAGCCAGCGCTGGGTGAGATAGACGGCGACGGTGAGCGATGACCGTTCGTGGCCGTCGTTGTGACGGCGCTGTGCCAGGTCGGCGGCGAGCCGTTCGGCGTCGGCGCGGTCGGTGCCGGCGGGGTGCCAGCGGCGTCGTTCGCGTCCGGTGATCGGGTCGGTTCCTTCGTAGATGACGGCGTAGTAGCGGTCGCCCTTGCGGGCCACGTATCCCTGCATGTCGATGTGCTCCTCGGTTCGGGCCGACATGTGTCGGCGGTGGAACACATCGGGAGAAGCAGGGCGTTCCTCCAGCTCAGGAAGCTGTCCGGCCGGGTCGCTACCCCCAACGAGACAGATCGGATCCCGCATCGACATCGATGGGGCTTCGTGTGCCAGTTGCGCCCTGGCGAGGGCAGCACGCGGGTGCGCTCATCGTCGATCGGCAGGTGTTCTGTCGGCGCCGGGCTTCTCGTGGGCGTTGACAGTGCGTCCGACGACGCGAGCCGGGCGTTGGGCTGGTTCGGTCGCCGCTTGTCGAACCGCCGCCACCGAGGTCATGGGGCCTTGACGAGTTCACTGCTCCACGGTGCCGGGCAGGGAGAGGTCGCCTGAGGCGACGTCGAAGACGTTCTCGACGCACAGCAGGGGGTCGTGGGGGCTGGTTGAGACTCGCAGGCCTGCGGTGACGCCGTCGTAGTTGAAGTCGGTGTTGGAACCCAGTTCGGAGATCGGCACTCGGATCTCGACGGTCTCGGCGGTGACGTTGGTGGCGATGTCGGGGCTGTCGATCAGGATCGGCAACTCGGGCCAGGTGGCCGGCACCGTCGGGGTCGCGCCGTCGGGGATGTCTCGGACGCTGAGCCCTCCACCGCACTCGGCGCTTTCGACCAGCACCACCCAGTGGGTGTGCCACAGGGCGCCGTCGTTGGTGGCGTCACCGTCGCCGTCTTCGTCGTAGAGGGGGGTGTCATCGAAATCGGGGTGGCTTGTCGCTGCGAGCGCCACGATGCCCTGATCGGCGTCGAAGCCGATGGTCGATGAGTTCAGCGTCGTGGGCCACACGTAGGACCACACCGGTGCTTGTTCCAGCGCCCCGACCGGCTTCGGAATGCTGGACCCTGCATTCGCGACCACCTCGGAACGGAACACGACGTCATCGCCGTCGGTCGTCACTGCGGTGAGGACCAGATCGAACGCGGCGTCGGCGGACTCGGATACTCCCGAAGTGATCGCGCCCGCTGGGTGCTCGTGGTCTGTGTTGCTGTGCTCCGGGTCCGCGTCGGTGTCGGCGGGAGTGTTGGTGGCCGCGCTCGGTGATGGCTGCTCAGTGGCCGTGGGGGTGGTGTTGTCGTCGCCGCACCCGACGGCGACGAGCGCGAGGGCAGCCGTCAGGCTCAGGGATCGGATCTTGTTCATCAGTAACCTCCGTTACATCGGCATCCTATGTAACGGAGAATGTATAGGAAACCTATGAATAGTGCAACGGGTAGTTTCGGTCGATGTGTGGCCCTGGCCGCGGTCGCCGTCGTGCAGTGCCCTCTCGACGCGCCCCGGTGGCGTTCCTCGATCGGCACTGCGGAGGCCGGAACGACTCCATCAACAACCCGCCCCGGATGCCGGGCGCGCGGTTCTGCGGTGTGGTGCGTTTCCTGGTGCTGACCGCAGGCGCGATGTCGTCTCAGCGCGTCTCGCGGTTGACGAGCAGTGCGATGAGTTGGGCGAGCGTGGTGGCGGGTCGGAGGTCGTCGGCATCGATGGGGGTCAGGCTGCGTTCGCCGTATTCGTCGGCGAGCAGGTCGACGAGGTCGTAGAGCGCGAGTTCGTCGGGGTAGC
>JBFWVD010000183.1:0-4546 GCA_050246915.1 Acidimicrobiia bacterium
CGGAGCTCACATGTACGGCGAGTCCATGGCTTCGGCTCGCGTGACGGCGAGGACGGGAAGATCGGCCAAGGCGTTCACCACGTGGAACTGCGTGGGCATGTCTTCCCAACGAGCTCGATGGAACCGGAAGCTGCCATCACCGCGCCGGGCGAGCACGACGGTCTTCTGCCGCCCGGTCGTGGCGCGGCTGACCGAGGCGGACTTCGCCCAGTACACGGACAGGTCGTTCACGATCAACTTGCTCAGATCAGCGCCCGGCCCGTAGCCGACTGGCACGTACTTGTACGTGACCTGCACCATCGAGTCGTCGCGCTCGATCTCTTCGCTCTCGCCGAGCGAGGTGAGCTCCATGTCGAAGAACCGATATCCGAGCCACGATGCGTGAACCGAGTAGCCATCGGTCCCCAGGCGGATCGGTGCGCTGACGTCGGCCCACAACGTCGGCCAGCCGATGTCGTCGCGAGCAGTCAGCACGTTGTCTGCCAGCGAATCCCACTTGACCGCGTAGTAGTTCGCGTCGACAGGGCTCTCTCCTCGAGTAACCGTCACCGGCACGCGGACCGTCAACGAGGTGTAGTCGCGTCCAGCGAGCCAATAGGCCTCCTGGACATGCGTGAACACCACCTGGAACCGCGGTTCACCACGCACTTCCACGCCGGGCGGGAGGAGCTTGCCCAACGCCTCGGCCTCGGTCGCCGCCGTCACGCGAAAGGTCGGCGACTTGCCGGGCGTGACGAAGTGGGCCTTGTCGGTGGGGTGGTTGCGCTGGCTGGCCGCGGGGCCGAAGCCGACCGGCATGCGGTAGAGCGGGCGCTCGAGCCCTGCGCCTCCAGACGACGCGATCCAAGCCGCGTCGGCTGCTTCCCAATAGCTGTCATCGCGCAGCATCGTCACCGGCCCCTCTCGTGCATGCCCCCGCTGCACCCTAGCCCTCGTTCGTCTGCTCCGTCGAGTCATTGACTCACGCGATGGGCGGCGCTAGGTTCCTCGGACTGCTCACCCGTGCTCCGCTGCGAGCTCGGTCGGAGACGATGCGAGAGGGGACACATGAAGGTATCGCTGTTCGTCGAGCTCTCGGTGCCCAAGCCGTGGGACGCCTCGTCCGAGGCGCAGTGCATCTTGGACAACCTCGCGACGGTCGAGCTCGCCGACCAGGTGGGGTTCCACGGCGTCTGGATCACCGAGCATCACTTCTTGGAGGAGTACGCGCACGCGAGCGCGCCCGAGGTGTTCCTGGCTGCACTGGCACGCACGACCAAGCGCATTCGCCTCGGCCATGCGGTGATCCAATCGATTCCCCTGGTGAACCATCCGGCACGGATCGCGGAGCGAATCGGAATGCTCGATGTCATCTCGGGCGGGCGCGTCGAGCTCGGTACCGGCGAGGGATCGTCCGTCGCCGAGCTGGCCGGGTTCAACGTCGATCCCGGCCGCAAGCGCGACATGTGGCGCGAGGGCACCAAGACAGCGATTCGCTGCATGAGTGAGACTCCGTTCCGGGGCGTCGAAGGCGAGTACATCTCGATGCCACCTCGAAACGTGGTCCCGAAGCCGCTCCAGAAGCCGCACCCGCCACTGTGGGTCGCGTGCACGAGGGACTCGACGATCGACCTTGCATCGAGTCACGCCATCGGCGCGCTGAGCTTCAGCCTCGCCGGCCCCGAACAGGCTTCCGAACGGGTCACGCGCTACTACGACGGGCTCGAGTCGGCCATCCCGTTTGCCGCCTCGCCCAATCCGAACATCCTCTTCCTCGGCGGCAACCTGGTCTGTGCCCCGACCAAGGACGACGCCATGAACCGCATCGGGTGGAACTCGGGCTTCTTCGGTCATGGCGTGGCCCACTACTACACCGGGCCCATGCACTCGCCCGGTCGAGAGAACCTGTGGCAGGAGTACCTCGACTCCGCGACCGGGCGGACGCAGCCGCTCGCTCGCGACGGCAGCCCGCTCGGCGGCGATCGAGACGACTGGGAACGCCTCGCGAAGGCCGCGAAAGAGGCACAGCTCCGCGACAGCGCAGTCGGCGATGTTGATCAGATCAGGCGGTGGATCGAACGGTTCGAGGCGGCAGGAGCAGACGAGATCATGTTCATGCTCGGAGCGTGGAACCTCGAACACGACCTCGAGACCGTCGAGAAGGTCGGCACGCTGATCCTGCCTGCGGTGATCGAGCGCGACGAGCAGCACGTGGCCGACAAGCAGCGGCGCCTCGCGCCGCTCCTCGAACGGATCGAGGCTCGGCGTGTCGACGACGTGTCGCCGTACCCAGATGACTTCCGGTTCGGGGGCGTCCCGGTGAGCTGGACGGATCAGAAGGTGCACGACGAGATCGGCGCGTCGATGCGCGAAGCATCGGCCTTGATCCAACAGAAGATCGACTCGCCGGCGCAGTAGCTTCGCCGGCTCTGCCTCGTCCTCTAAGGCAGTCCGACACCTTCGACGCCGACGCGACACTGGAAGATGCGTCCCTTCGAATGACCGTACGGCCAACCCTCCATGGTGGTCTCAGCGGTGATCATGTAGAGCGTCCGCCGATCGTGTCCACCGAGCATCGGTGCGACGGCCCACTGCGGGTCCGGCACGGCAACGCGGTCCGTCACGGTTCCGCTCGCGTCGATCCTCAAGAACTCGCCGGTCGAGTAGCTGCCGGTCCACACTGCACCTTCCGCGTCCAGGCACAGCCCATCGGGTGTCCGCACATCGGTGGCCACCACTCGACGATCCGCCAACGTGCCGTCAGCAGCGATCGAGTACGAGCTGATGCAGTCGCCGCGCGTCTCGGCCACGAGCAGCGTGCGCCCGTCGGGAGTGATCGCCATGCCGTTCGGGAACCGGATGTCCGTCGCGACGATGGCGGAAGAACCATCCGGTCGCACGAGCATGATGTCGTCGGCCCCCGAAGGCGCAACCCTGGCGTAGAGATCGAGGTACGCGTCGCCGTTCTCGGCCACCACCATGTCGTTCAAGTTCGAGCCATCGGTCAGCTCGAGCAGTCGGGTGTCGCCCGACGGCGCGTGGCGGATGAGCTGCGGCCGACGCAGGAGCTCGCCCTCTGGGGTGCGGTACTCGCGGGCCGCGATGAGCAGGCTGCCGTCCGGTAGGAAGCCAAGGCCGGACGGCCGTGGCAGCTCGAGCTCGACCGAGAGCGTGCCGTCCTCACTGGTGCTGTACACCACACCGGCAAGCATGTCGCTGAACCACAGGCGTCCGTCACGCCATCGAGGTCCTTCTCCGAAGAGGAATCCCTCGACCATCAGCTCGGGCTCGAGTGCTCGTGTCACCGTCTCGCCCTCACGTGCTGCGGATGTCTCGGGGGGCCGGTGCCTGTTCGAGCCCGTCAGCGTAGATGTACCGGTTCTGACCGACCCCAACTGGTTCCAGCCACTGCTCGAACGTCTTCGGGAACGAATCGGCGATGCTCTGCGGAGTCCAACCCTCGGGGGCGACCACGTAGTGGATCGGTCGTGGGTGACTCACCAGCGACATCGATGGTCCCTCGACCCTGAGCACCTGGCCGGTGACTCTCGCCGCTGCATCACCGATCAGAAACACGACGACCGGAGCGTTCGCTTCGAGGTCCCAGCCCGACTGTCGAACGCTCGACTTCGAGCGTCCGTTCGGCGAGATCGCGTTGACTCGAACGTTGTACGGCGCGAGCTCGAGGGCCAACGCGTAGGTCATCGACGAGATACCACCCTTGGTCGCCGCGTAGACCGACGATCCCCAGATGCCGGATTGTGCACCTGAGGTCACGTTGATGATCGAGCCTGACCTCTGCTCCTTCATCACATCGACCGCAGCGCGCGTGACGTTGAACGTGCCGAGGACGTTCACGGCGAACATGGCATGCAGCGACGACTCGGATTCCTCCCAGATGGGCTTCACGTGGTAGATCCCGGCGTTGTTCACGATGGCAGAGACCTGGCCGAACTCGGTCTGGCAGCGGTCGACCAGGGCACGCGCCTCGTCGGAGACCGCGACGCTCCCGCCGACGGCCACGGCTGTTCCACCTCGCCCGACGATCTCGCGCGCGACTCGTTCGGCGGCGTCGGCATGGAGGTCGTTGACGACCACGCTCGCCCCGGCGTCGGCGCACGCACACGCATACGCTTCCCCGAGACCGTTGCCGGCCCCGGTGACGATGACCGACTTGCCCTGCAGCGAGACCATTGGGACTCCTTCCGAGCGGCACGCTCCGCGGTGACGGGCGCGGCGGCTGCCTCGGTCCGTCCGGTGCGACCCCTCGTCGCGAGCGGCGGAGCATATCGTTGTTTCGACACCACCGTCAATCGATCGACACGTTGTTGCTCCACGGCGCACATCGCCATACGATCGACGAGTAGACGATGATGTTCAATGATTGACAGCTGTGACGACGCTGCATATCGTTGCTCCGGGGGTTGTGACGGGCCCGACGACGTCAGGAGACACGGTGTTCAAATTCGACATGCTCTTCGAGATCTCGGTGCCGCGCCCGTGGGAGCAGGGCAAGGAACAGCGCCGGTTCCACGAGGCCTTGGATCAGGCGGTCTTTGCCGAAGAG
>JBFWVD010000184.1:0-4537 GCA_050246915.1 Acidimicrobiia bacterium
AGGTCGCGCAGGCCGCGTTCGGTGATCCCACTGGCCGCCTCGTGTACGAGCCGACCCATCCGCTGGCCGATGAGAACGGCTTCGTCCGCTATCCCGACATGAACCTTTCGGACCAGATGACGAACCTCATGGTCGCGCAGCGTTCGTACCAGCTGAACGTCTCGGTCTTCGAGCGTGCTCGTGACGCCTATGCCAAGGCACTGGAGATCGGCAAGTAATGGCCATCGCACCCATCTCCGGCGGGATCGCACCGATCTCATTCGATCTGCTCGGCAAGAGCGGCAGCATCAAGAAGGCCGCCGCTGGCGACACCGCCGAGTCCGGCACAGCCTTCGGCAAGGCCATCAGCGGCGCGGTCGATCATCTGAACGCGCTGCAGAACAACACCGACCAACTCGCCCAGAAGGCGGTGACCGGTCAACTCTCCAACGTCGAGGACTACCTCACTGCGGCGACCGAGACCCAGCTCACCACCCAGCTCACCGTTGCCGTGCGCAACCGGGCCGTCGAGGCTTATCAGGAGATCATGAGGATGGCCGTCTGATGGCGTGCTCCACGCAACGGTTGTCCGTGTTTGCGCAGGCGGGGTTTTCCTCGTTGGCGCGCCCGATGACGGCGAGGGTCTGAGATGGCCGCCGTCGACGTTCGCAGGATGAAGGGGAAGGCCAACGACGCGCTGGCCGGCTTCACCGCGGGACAGAAGTCCATGATGGTGGTTGCCGCAGTGGCCGTGATCGTCGGGCTGATGATGTTCACCCGAGCGCAGAGCGGGGTGACGATGTCGCCGCTGTACTCGAACCTCGAGGCAACGGACGCGTCGGACATCACCGCCCAGCTCGACAGTGCCGGCATCGCCTACCAACTCGCCGACAACGGATCCACGATCTTGGTCCCTTCGGGCGAGGTGTATTCGCAGCGTCTCAAGATCAGCGCGGCGGGCCTGCCGGCCGGCGGCGCGGCCAGCTTCGCCCTGCTCGACAAGCAGGGCATCACCACCAGCCAGTTCCGTCAACGCATCGACTATCAGCGTGCCCTCGGTGGCGAGATCGGACGGACGGTCGGCGCGATGGATGGCGTCCAGAAGGCCATCGTCAACCTCGTCATCCCCACCAGCGACGTGTTTGCTGCGGACAATCAGCACGCGTCGGCGTCGGTGCTCCTGCAGACAGCGGGCACGACCCGACTCAGCGATGGACAAGTGCAGGCCATCGTGAACCTGGTGGCGCAAGCGGTGCCCGATCTCAGCACCGATGACATCTCGGTCACCGATCAGTCCGGTAGCCGCTTGTGGTACCCGGGCAAGAGCGCAGACCTCACCACCGGCGGCGACAACGCCATGGCCGCGACGAGCACGTTCCAGAACCAGATGGCCGCGGATATCGAGCGTCTGCTCGTGCCGATCGTCGGGGCCGGCAAGGTGAAGGTCGCCGTCACTGCGGCGCTGAACTTCGATCAGCGCGAAGACCAGCAGACCACGTACCAGAAGCCGTTCACCGTGAACGCCGACGGAACCATCACTGCCATCGATGATCTCCGCTTGGCGCAGGACAAGGCCACCGAGCTCTACAACGCGGCCGGTGCCAACACCGGGGTGCTCGGGGTGGACGGCACCCCGCTGGTCACGGACACCACTGTTGCTGGGACACCGACCACTGTCGCTGGGCAGACCACGGCGAGCACCACACCGGGATACGCCAACACCAAGGACCTCGCCCAGTTCGCGGTGAACAGGGTCGACACGGCGATCAAGAGCGCTCCCGGCAAGATCGACCGCCTGGGCATCTCGGTCATCGTCGACAAGTCCGTCATTGCCGACGACGCGGCGCGCACCAACATCGAGACGTTGCTGAAGCCCTTCATCGACGCACAGCGCGGGGATCAACTCACCGTTCAGAACCTGGACTTCGACACGACCGAGGCGACCGCCGCGCAGGCCCAGCTCGAAGCCGCGGCGTCCAGCAGCTCGTCGTCGAGCGGCGGCATCGTCGGCCTACTCAAGATCGTGTTCACCGCACTCATCATCTTGGCGTCGCTGTTCTTCGCTTGGAGCTCCATCCGCAAGGCGGGCAAGGGTGACGTCACCTCGACCATCGACCTTCGAGAGCTGGAAGTGGTGCGTGACGAGTTGCGTGAGCTGACCAAGGGTTCGCTGGCGTTGCCGGCATCTGGAGAGTCGGGATCGACAGCGCTCCCCGCCGCCGATCCGTTCTCGCTCGATCCGATCGCGCCAAGCCGCGCGGCGATGATGGCGAACCACATCGAGGGTGAGATCTCCGAGCTGATCGATGCTCAACCCGACGAGGTGGCTCTCCTGCTGCGCAACTGGTTGGCCGAACGACGCACCCCGGCGAAGCGGTGAGTGGCCGATGAGCGACATGGGTCTTGCCGTTCCCGCTGAGGAACAACTCGCTGACATCTCCGATCTCTCCGGCGCCCGCAAGGTCGCCATCTTGCTCATGCGAATGGGCAAGGACCGTGCTTCACAGGTCATGCGCCATCTGCGCGATTCGGAAGTGGCCTCGGTCACCGCCGAGATCGCCAAGATGCAGAACGTGCCGCCCGAGCAGGTGGCCGCGGTGTTGTCGGAGTTCCGCGTCATCTCCGCCGCCAGTCGTCACGTCGCCATGGGCGGTGTGGAGTTCGCTCGCGAACTGCTCGAGCAGAGCCTCGGCGCGGAGAAGGCTCACGAGATCCTCGACCGGTTGCACGTGTCGCTCGTCGACGCACCGTTCGAGTTCCTCCGCAAAGCCGACCCACGTCAGGTGCTCGGCTTCCTCCAGGAAGAGCATCCACAGACGATCGCTCTGGTGGTGGCGCACATGCCTCCCGATGCGGCGTCGATGATCTTGTCGGGCCTCGACGAGGAGCTGCAGCGCGACGTGGCGGTGCGCCTCGCGGTCATGGATCGCACGAGCCCTGACATCATCTCGGCCGTCGAAGAATCCTTGCAACGACGATTGTCATCGGTGTTGCAGCAGAGCGAGTTCTCCAAGGCCGGTGGCGTCGGGGCACTCATCGAGATCCTCAACCGTTCCGATCGCGCCACCGAACGCCTCATCTTCGAAGGGCTCGAGGAGTACGACTCCGAGCTCGCCGACGAGGTCCGTCAGCAGATGTTCGTGTTCGAGGACATCGTCACCCTCGACGACCGCTCGATCCAGCTCATCTTGCGTCAGGTCGACTCCAAGAACCTGTCGGTGGCGCTCAAGGGCGTCAAGGCCGAGGTGCGCGACAAGATCTTCCGCAACGTGTCGTCTCGCGCCGCCCAGAACCTGGCCGAGGAGATCGACATGCTCGGTGCCGTTCGCCTCAAGACCGTCGAAGAAGCCCAGGGCGCAGTGGTGCGTGTCATCCGGGCTCTGGAAGAAGCCGGACAGATCGTCGTGGCCCGCGCCGGTGCCGACGAGTTCGTGACCTGAGTCGGTGACGATCTCCATGCACTCTCCCGCCACACCTTCGCAGTCGAACTCCCTGTCGGGTCAGCAGCCGACACTGCTGCGTTCATCGACCAACCGCATTCTGCGTTCCGTCCCCGAGCGCGATGCGCAAGACATCCAGATCGACTCGCTCGAAGCGTTGCCCTACTCGATGGACGGCCGGCCGGTCACGGCCGAGCTGCGCGCCGCCAAGGATGCCGGTTTCCGCAAAGGCTGGGAGACCGGATGGCGCGACGGGCACGACCATGGACGCGACGAAGCATTCCAGGAGTTCACTGCGGCACTGGCTCCGACGATCGAGGCGATCTCGCGTGTCCGCGAGCAACTCGAGGCTGCCGACCGGGTGAGCGCAGACGAACTCGCCGGACAACTGGTGGAGTTCGCCATCGCGGTGGCCGAAGCAGTCATCGGACGCGAGCTCGAGCTCTCATCGAACGGTGCGCTCGACTCCTTGCGTCGTGCACTCGTGATGGTCCCCGAGCGCGGTGAGATCGTGGCCCGCCTCAACCCCGATGACGTTGCCATCGTGGATTCGGTGGAGCATCTCGTCCCCGGTCGAGTGGTGACGATCGCAGCCGATCCGTCGGTCGAGCGCGGTGGCGCTGTGGTGCAGGTCGGCCGTTGTCACATCGACGCGCAGATCGGTCCGGCTCTCGAGCGGGTCCGTGAGGCGCTGGGGCTGTCATGACGGTCTTGGAGCGGTTCGCCGAGCGGGCCGTGGCTGTCGCCGCGCCGCGCCGTACCGGTCAGGTACGCCGGATCCTCGGGCTCAACTTCGAGGTGTCGGGCATCGAGGCCGCAATCGGTGATGCCGTCACCATCCACAGCGCCGAACCGTTGGTCGGTGAAGTCGTCGCGGTCCACGACGATCGACTGGTGTGCATGCCTCTCGGCGAGTTGCGTGGGGTGCGTGCCGGCGATCTGTGTGAGCCGATGGGCCACGCCATGCGGGTGCCAGTGGGATCGGGACTGCTCGGTCGAGTTCTCGACGGGCTCGGGCGACCGCTCGATGGCCTCGGTCCGATCCAACGTTGTGAGTCCGTCGATGTCGCCGCCGATGCGCCGCACCCATTGCTGCGCAAGCGCATCGATCGACAGGT
>JBFWVD010000185.1:0-4508 GCA_050246915.1 Acidimicrobiia bacterium
TCAGCGATCTCTTTCTGTTGACGGCGACGCTCCTCACGCTCCGAATCTGCTTTGGCCATAGCCACAGTGTGTTCTCCCTTCAAGGAACAGACCCGAACCCCTTACACACACCATCTGACACCTCCGTCCGCGAACCGTTCAACGAGGAGCTGCCGGAGACGCTTCCACACGAGGGGATGCGCGAGCTCGGCCTCGACACGGCGACCGGATCCGTAGACCGAGAGCAAAGCGTCGAACAACACCCACATGTACACCGGGTACTGGCGGGGCCGGCCACCATCGGAGCGTCGCTGCGGGGGCACCGTGTCGGCGAACGCAAACAGCGCCGGGTTCGCGACGAGTGCTTCCAGACGCTCGAGCGCGCTGATCCCGACCGTTCGGGCCATGTGGTTCAGCCTCTGGTCCAGTCCCAGCCGATCGTTCGGGCGGCGACATCGAGGCTGCCGACACCGAGCATGCGCGCCACCTCGCCGATGTCGCCGGTGGCGATCATCCGCTGCTGTGCCGCCCATGCGACGACCGAGCCCGGCCGGACATCTCGCCTACCGGCGAGCCCGGCACGGATCAGCACGGTAGAGACGGCGTTGCTCGCCGACGCTGAACCGCCCGATGCCGGCACATTTCCCGCGTACACCACCCGCACGGATTGGTGGCCGGTTTGCCGTGGGAGGTGCCGGAGGGTGGTAACACCCCAATCGGTCAGCTTCCCGACACGTGCACGGACCTTGCCAACACCCGGCAGGCGCACCTCGCCCGCCGACAGATCCACGTCCCGCCACCGGATCTCGGCGATCTCACCGGAACGGGCGGTGGTCTCGGCCAACGCCCACGCGGCCGCGAATCTGCCGTGCGCGACCGACCACTGAGCCACCTGACGCGCCTCACGGACCTCCCCATCGGTGAGCGGCCGTGGAGCGCGAGACACCTTGACCGGTAACGACATGCCGAGGGTCGGATCTCGCCCGATCAACTCGAGCTCCAGGCCGGCGCGGAACAGGCATCGCAGCGCGCTCCGGCGGTTCTGCGCCGTCGCCGACGACGGGACCCCACCACTCCTCGTCCGCGACCCGACGAACCGTTCGACATCGGCAGCATCGACAGTCGAAAGGCCAACGTGATCGGTCGACCGAGCCAAGAACAGTTGGAACCGGTCGATCGTGGGCGCAAGACGTCGCCAACTCGACTCAGATCGCGACGCACGAATCAACACACGGCACGCATCGAGATCATCGACCAAGTCGGCCGATGCGGTTGCGGCTGAGATCGCCCTTCCCCGCATTGGACCTCGGCCCGGTTCGATCGACCGGGAGCCGCCCTCAGCCCTCATCGTCCGAGTCGCCACCGAGAAACCAAGCCCATGCCCGCGCGAGCCGCTCGACCTGCGTCAGCGCACCCACGACATCCCCGACCGCGTCGACGACGAACAAAGGCAACTCCCGTCGCGTCTCAGCTGAAGGAAAATCACAGACAGCGCTCCTTATCAGGCGCTCCTCCACGAACAGCAACGCGTACGCATCGCGCAAAGACTCGCGATCCAGGAAGCGCACACCCGACACCAACTCACCCGCGCGTGTCGTGAACAGCTCGTGCACCCAACGCAGATCAAGCAGACCGCGCCGCGGGAGCAACGCCACGGCCTCGACCTCAGGACGAGACCGGGCCGTCACGAACACGTCTGCGCACTCCTCGCGACGCCGCAGCAGATCGAAGCGCGGATCCCAAGCGCCTTCCGGCGCGTTCGGTACCGTTGACATGTCGAGACCCCCCTAGCGGTCTTGGCCAGACCCCGGGCAGTTGCCGCTGCGCCGGGGTCACTCGCACGTTAGTTGACGTGCTAAGACTAGCCTGGCGGGTCTTAGCACGTCAACTAGGCTTCGGGCGGTGCCAAGAATGGTCGACGCCGAAGACTTGATCGACTCCCGCGGAGTCGCAGAGGTGTTGGGGCTCGCGCAGCTTCAGAGCGTCTCGGTGTATCGCCGGCGTTACGCCAGCTTCCCCGAGCCGATCGTCGACATGGGCGCCGGAAGATGTCTTCTCTGGTCAAGACACGAAGTTCAAGTGTGGAACGAGACCGCACGTCCGCCGACTCGCAACCGCACGAAGTAAAGGATCAAAGCAGCAAAGGAACTTCGAGAGTCGAAGCATCACGCTCAGATCGCCGGCTCTGCGCTCGTTCCTGAACGTTGCTAGAATGTTCTGTGCTACTCCGCAGCGAGCGTTCGGTGCTCTACCAAGCGCCATCGAGGTATGAGTCCCGCGGAGTGGTGGGGTTCGCGTAGCGCGATCCGTGGTGCGGTCGTCAGTCGCCGGGCTCGAGCTCGGCGGTGACGACTTCAACAGTGTCGCGCGTGTAGAGCGCGGTCATCGAGGCCTCGCTGAAGTAGCGGCGAGCGATCGCCCATTCGTCGTGTTGGTCGGACAGGATTGCTCCGACGAGGAGGATGACGGCGGGGTCGTTGGGGAAGATCCCGACCACGGTGGTGCGTCGGCGGATCTCCTTGTTCAAGCGTTCGAGCGGGTTGTTCGACCAGATCTGACGCCAGTGGGCCTTGGGGAACGCGGTGAACGCGAGCACGTCGATCTTGGCGGTGTTCATGAGCGCGGCAGCCTTCGGGAACTTGTCGGCGAGCATGACGGCGACTTCGTCCCAACGTGCGGCGACGTCGGCGGGTGTGGTCAGCGCGAAGATCGATCGGAACGCAGCGGCGACCATCTCCTGATGTGCTTTCGGGACCGGGGCGAGCAGGTTGCGGACGTAGTGCACCCGACAGCGCTGCCACGACGAGCCCTGCAAGGTCTTGCGGACCGCAGCTCTCAGGCCCTCGTGCGCGTCGGAGATGACGAGCCGCACACCGCTCAGCCCACGTTGCTTCAACGAGCGCAGGAACGCGGTCCAGAACGTCTCGGCCTCGCTGTCGCCGACATCGACGCCGAGGACTTCTCGGCCGCCCTGGGCGCTCACGCCGGTGGCCACGACGATCGCCCGCGACACGACTTGGCCGAGCGCGTCGTCGCGGACGTGGACATCGATCGCATCGAGGTACACATACGGGAACTCGATGTGGCCGAGCGTGCGATTGCGGAACGCGCTGACCCGTTCATCGAGCCCGGCGCAGATCCGGCTGACCTCGGACTTGGACACGCCCGCGGACGCGCCCATCGACTGCACCAACGCATCCACGCTGCGGGTCGAGACTCCCGACACGTACGCCTCCATCACGACCGCGTACAACGCCTGATCGATCCGTCGGCGCGGCTCCAAGATGCTCGGGAAGAACGACCCCTTGCGCAGCTTCGGGATCGCCAACTCGAGATCGCCCGCCTTGGTCGTCAGCGTGCGGGCCCGATGGCCGTTGCGTTCGGTCATCCGCCCCTCGACGCGTTCATACGGGCCGGCACCGATCACCTCGGTCGCTTCGGCCTCGATCAACTCCTGCGCCAGCCACTGGGCCAGCTCGCGCACAGGATCAACGCCGCCATCGCGCGTGCGCAGCGCAACAACAAGTTCGGACAGGGCAGACTCATCCAGAGCCATCGGTGTGATCTCCTCGGTCGTTCTTCCAGGAACACACCAAGGATCACGCCGATGGCTCACCGGCAGGTGGACCTACGAAAGCCCACCACTCAACGGGGCTCTATCTTCACGACCGCGGACTAGCCGGTGCCGATCGGCGCGTAGCCCGCTCTCACCTCGGGTGAGCCAAGTCAGTTAGTACGCAGATGTTGAGAACTGGCGTCGAGCCGCTCGACGCGCCGGCCGAACACTCGGCGTTCAGTCCGAACCGGCGTGTCGGACGATGGCAAGAAGGTCTGGGTTGTCGACGAGTCGTAGCTCGTACGTCGCTCCGTCCGCCCATGCCCGAGCGGCCAGGGATCGCATGGTCGCTCTTCTGGTCTGACGGCGGTGCATGACCACTTCGGGATCCCGTGGGAGTACGAGCCGGTCAAGTTCGACTGCCTGCCGAACAACCACCTGCACTACCCGGACTTCCTCCTCGCGGAGCTGGGCGTGATTCTTGAGGTTCTGCGCTGTGACACTGCTGCCGACGGCACCGATGGAGCGACCAGGCCAGCAGTGCACCTAGGAGGACGCTTCTCGGATCGCCTGTGCGCCCGATTGAGATGGCCGGTGGACATGTTTCGGTCCCGCCGGGAGGCTCTCGGCCATACTCGGTGGCCATGCACTCACCGGGGCGAGGCGACGACGCGATCGCTGCACGCGCAACAGTCGCGCAAGCTCCGTTCGTCGGACGACACGACGATCTCGTGCAGCTGTGCGCGCTGCTCGGCGATCCCACCGTGCGCCTCGTCTCGATCACGGGCCCTGGGGGCATCGGCAAGACCCGTCTCGTCGACGAGCTGCTGCGCCGCCTCGCGCCCAGGGAGGGCCTGTTCGTCGAGCTCGCATCGTTGGGCGATCCGTCGCTGGTGGTCACAGCGATCGCGTCGGAGCTGTCTCTGAACGTGCCCCGCGCCCGGTCGGCGGCGGCCGACGTCGCGAACGAGCT
>JBFWVD010000186.1:0-1634 GCA_050246915.1 Acidimicrobiia bacterium
TGCCGAGCACGGCGGCGACGTTGCCGGTCTTGGTGAGCAGCCCGGCGAGGGCGCCAGCCATGAAGCCAGCCTTGTCCTCGTTGAAGATGAGGCCGGTGAGGTTGGCCACTTCTTCACCCTGGAACTGGTCGACGCCGATGAACTTCACGCCGGTGTTGGCCTTGGCTGCCGTGACGGTTGCCTCACCGAGGGCGAACCCGACGGTGATGACGACGTCGTACTTCTCGTCGATGAACTTCTGGATGTTGGCGGCGTAGTCCTTCGAGTCCTTGGTCTCGATGTACTCGGCCTTGCCGGCGATGGCCTTGGCGCCCTCTTGGGCACCTTCCCACGCCGACTGGTTGAAGGACTTGTCGTCGACCTTGCCGACGTCGGTCACGACACCGACGCAGTAGAAGGCAGCATCGGCACAGTCACCGGTGGCCGCAGCCGCGGTGGTTGCAGTCGCCGCGGTGGTCTCGGTGGTCGCGCTGTCGCCGTCGTCACCACACGCAGCCAGCAACAGGCCGGCCGCGGCAATGACAGCACCAAATTTGATTGATCTCATGTCTCCCCTTCGAAGGTTGGGATTCGGTGGAGTGCGCAGAGCCTAGACCGCAGCCGATGCCGTGATTTCCTCCTCTGGCGTTACAACCATGTGGCGATGACCGGGAGGTGAACGGTCGGTGTCCAGCAGATGGACGGCCGGTTCGGGTTGCGTCGACACATCGAGGACCCAGCCGCGACAATGATGGGGTTCATCGTCGGCTCCTGCCGCCGTCGCGTCTGAATCGTTCGGGGGAACGCCATGAAGTGGGGAATCGTCTTTTCGTCAACGGTCTGCCCGGACCCCGATCAGGCGGTGATGCTGGCCCAGACAGCCGAGGAAGCCGGCTTCGATTCGCTGTGGGCGCCGGAGCACGTGATCATCCCCGAGGTCTATGTGCCGCAATACGAAGCGTCACCGACCGGGAAGATGGACCAGCTCTCGCGCTCGGGCGTGCCGGACCCATTGGTGTGGTTCGCGTATGTCGCGGCGGTCACGACACGGCTGAAGTTCGGCACCGGTGTGGTCATCTTGCCGGAGCACGCGACCGTGGCGTTCGCCAAGACCGTCGCCACGCTGGGTCACCTGTCCAAGGGGCGCTTCATGCTCGGTGTCGGTGTCGGCTGGTGCAAGGAGGAGTACGACGCCCTGCAGATGCCGTGGGACAACCGTGGCAAGCGGTGCGAGGAGTCGATCGAAGCGATGCGCGTGTTGTGGCGTGACTCACCTGCTCGATACGACGGACGTTTTGTCCGTTTTCCCGACGTGCACTGCGATCCCAAGCCGCCGGACAACACGGTCCCCATCCACGTGGGCGGCGACTCGCACACCGCCGCGGCGCGGGCCGGACGAATGGGCGACGGGTTCTTCCCGGCCATCTTCCCAACACCGCGGGTGTTCGACGACCTTCCCGGGTTGATCGACACGATGTTCCATGCGGCCAAGGACGTTGGTCGCGATCCCGACTCGATCGAGATCACCTCAGGCGGTGCTCGTACGGTCGAACAGTCGAAGTGGTTCGCAGACCTCGGCGTGCATCGTCTCACGATCGCTGTGCGATCGAAGACAGCGCCGGAGATGCGCGAGGAGCTGCTGCGCTTCGGCGACG
>JBFWVD010000186.1:1734-4491 GCA_050246915.1 Acidimicrobiia bacterium
TCGGTGAACCCTGGTGCCATGGTGTTGCCGAACAGACACCACGAGCCGCCGGGGGCAATGCGTGCTCCCATCCACGCCCCGGCGGGCACACACACATTCACCTCGTGCCCGTGGAGCACATCGGGGCCGAGCGTGACGACGCGCCCGGCGCCATCGTCGGTGAGCACCAACAGCTCCAGCGGATCGCCGAGGTAGTAGTGCCAGAGCTCGTCGGTGACGAGCCGGTGCATACCGGAATACGAATCGGGATCGTCGGTGAGGAGCACCACGATTGCCGTGCCCATGGGCTTGGGGTCGGGTCCCGCGCCGTGGAGGTCCGGGGCAAGAAGAGTTGACGAGCGGTACCACTGACGGAACAGGCCGCCTTCGACGGGCAGTGCTTCGAGACCGAAGCGAGCGATGAGCTGTTCGGCCGTTGGGCGATGGGTCATGGCATACGACGTCCTGACGTCAGCGGCGCGATGGTGATGCCGTAGTTGTGGCCGATGGCCTGCTGCGTGGCCCGGTCGAGCACGTGTTCACCGCCGAGCTGTCGCGCCACCGCGCAGATGCGTGCGGTCCACTCGACGGCCCGGGCCACCAGTTCGGCCGCGTCGAGATCCTCGCCCAGCGCCACGACACCGTGGTTGGCGAGCAGGACCGCGCGACTGCCGCGTTGGCGGCGGAGTGCTGTCAATGCCTGTTGCCCGAGGTCCTCGGTACCGGGTGGCGCGTAGTCGGTCACCAGCACCCGCTCGGACCGCATGATCATGTTCTCGTTGCAGATGAAGGGCAGATCGACGCGGGCCACGGCGAAGGCTGCGGCGTGGACGGAGTGCGTGTGCACGATGGCCGACACCTTGGGCATGGCGCGCAGGAGGCCGGTGTGCAACGCCATTTCGCTGGTGGGTTTGCGTGGGCCGCTCCAGGATCCATCGCGCAGATCGACGAGCGGATGATCGTCGGGAGTGAGGCGGTCGTAGGCGACACCGCCGGCGGTGACCACGGCATGGTGTCGCCCGACCCGAGCGGAGATGTTGCCGGCCGAGCCGATCACCAGCCCGTCGGCAACCATGCGGAGGCAGGCATCGTGGACGCTCTCCTGGGTGGACGCGATCAGTGCCGGTTTGGGGCTCATGGGACGAGGGTCTCGATCGTGGGCATGAGAGAACGGACATCACCGAGGACCCGATCGATGTCGATGGTGGTGAGCCGGCGATCGTCGACCACCACCTTCCCGTCGATCACGACCCAGCGCACATCGCCACGCGAGGACGCGTAAGCGGCCGACGAGACGGGATCGAAGCTCGGCGTGAGCGAAGGCGAATCGGGATCGAGGATCACCAGATCAGCTCGCTTGCCGACTTCGATCGATCCGAGGTCGTGCTCTCGTCCCAGAGCCTTGGCGCCGTTGATCGTCATCATCTTCAACATGGTGGCCGCCGGAACCGTGGTGGCGTCGTCACCGACGCCTTTGGCGACATAGGCAGCCAGCCGGCCAGCCAGCCACAGGTCGAGATCGTTGCCCGACGCCGTGCCATCGGTGCCGAGGGCAACGTTCACCCCGGCAGCCAGTAGATCGCTCACGCGTGCGATGCCCGAGGCGAGCTTGAGGTTCGACGCGGGGTTGTGGGTCACGGAGGCACCGCTGCTGGCGATGAGGGAGATGTCGGCATCGGTGAGGTGCACGCCGTGGGCCAGCACCGTGCCCGGGCACAGCAGACCGACCTCGTGGAGTACGGCGATGGGGGAGCGGCCGTGGCGGGCTTGTACCTGTTCGATTTCCGCCCGGGTCTCGCACGCGTGGATGTGGACCCGAGCGCCATGCTTCTCGGCCAGCTCTCTGATCTGTGTCAATTGATCTTGCGACAACAGGTAAGTGCTGTGGGGTGACAGCCAGTTGGTGGAGCCGATGGTGTCGCTGCGTGCACTCAGGAAGTCGTCGGCCCACGCCATGCGTTCGGCGAAGTCACGCTGGTCGGGACCGGGGAACTCGATGAACACCGGTCCGCTGTGCAGCCGGAATCCCGTCCGGTCGGCCACCTCGTGTGCGGCCTCGAGGAAGAAGTACATGTCGAGCGCACTGGTGATGCCGGAACGGAAGCACTCGGCCACTGCCAGTTCGGTGCCGAGTGCAACGGTGGACGGCGACAGCAACGCCCCCTCGGCGGGGAGCATCCGGGCCAGGAAGCCGTCGAGGTCGCAGTCGTCGGCGAGGCCCCGCAACAAGGTCATGGCCAGGTGGGTGTGGGCGTTCACCAAGCCCGGCATGACGATGCCGCCCCGAACGTCGATGGTGCGCCGGGCCGTCGGCCGGCTGTCGCTGTCTCGCGGCCCAGCGATGGCTTGGATCATCCCGTCACGGATGGTGATGGTGGCATTGCGCTTGACGGTTCCTGTGCCGTCCATCGTGATAACCGTCGCCCGCTCGATGGCGAGATCGGGGGCGTCGAACTGTTCGGTCACTTCCGTGACACTAAGCCCTTCGCTCCCCGACCTCCGTCACCGAACGTTCAACGTCGTTGCCCGCCGGCGGCGATCGACCGTCTGCCCCACGACCGCCCGACACCGGCGACCATCTCGTCGGCCCGTCGACTGCTTGACGCAGGCGCGGCGCACCGGCCAATGTGTCGCTTGCTGGTGCTGCGCCCGACGGGGGAGGTGGTGCGGACATGGATGTTGGCGTGAGCCTGCCGATGAGGTCGTATTCCGGTCGCGAGCTTCGTGAGTTCGCGCGCGTGGCCGAGGAAGGACCGTTCGCCAGCGTGACGGTCGGCG
>JBFWVD010000187.1:0-4464 GCA_050246915.1 Acidimicrobiia bacterium
AGAACCAGTGGTCGTCAACGAGGTAAGCAGAGACCCCCCAAATGCCATCCTGGTCAGGGAGCCCAGTACCGGTCCCCCAGTGGTGTGGCTGACGGGAACCAACGAGTGGCTGAATCGCTGCGTCGATCGAATCCCAGCCCGGCGCTTCATCCATCGCAGACGACTCTGCTCTGCGCCCACGGCGTCGTCCCAACACCCACATAACATGCCCGATGAGGATCCTCGTGTCCACCACGCCTGTCGGCAGATCGGTCTCGGGGCTACCCGCGACCCTTGCGACTATTCCTCCGCCACGCGTCGAGGCAGATGGCGGCCGCGCCGACCAGCCCGATGACGGGTATCGACTGGATCGCCCACGCCCACGCCGGACCCGGCTGGGAGTTGATCGTGTCTTCGAGGTTCTCGTTTGAGAACGCCACGTTGTCCTGCTCTAGTTGTGAACCGCGGGGAGGTTGTCCCCGAAGGTGGAGAGGGTCGCGGCGGGGGTTGACCAGCCGAGAGCGCCGTGAGCGCGGTGGTGATTGTAGAAGTGCAGGAAGCGGACGTAGGCGAGTTCGCGTTGGTGCTCGGAACGCCACGGTCGGATGTAGGCCCACTCCTCGAGCAGGATCCGGTGGAAACGCTCGATCTTGCCGTTGGTCTGGGGCCGGTAGGGCCGGGTCTTCTTGACCGTTGTGCCGGTCGCCGCGCAGGCCTGAGCCCATTTGCGCTTGTAGCAGGTGCCGTTGTCGGTGAGTACTCGCTCGACGTGGATGCCCCAGCTGGTGAACCAGGCGTGGGCTCGGGCCCAGAACGCGCACGCCGTGTCGGCGGTCTCGTCGTCGTGAGTCTCGGAGTACACGAGCCGGGTGCGGTCGTCGATCGCTGAGTGCAAGTAGCGGTAGCCGCCGCCGGAGTGGCTTCCGGTGGGTGCTTTGCCGCGTCCATGGATCCGCCAGCCGCCGCCGTCGGGGATCGCTCCGATCTTCTTCACGTCGACGTGGATCAGCCCGCCTGGCTGATCGAACTGGTAGCGCACGACGGGATCGGTCGCGCGGTCGCCGCGGTCGAGACGGCCGACACCTTCGGCGTTCAAGATCGCTTGCACGGTCGATGCAGCGAGCCCGGTCTCATGCGCGATGTGGTCGGCACCCCAACGATGCCGGCGGCGCAACTGCAGCACCTTGTTGCGCAGCTTCGGGCGGGTGCGGTTCGGCGAGTGGTGCGGCCGGGAGCTGCGGTCGAGCAGCCCGTCATCGCCTTCGGTCAAGAACCGGTCGCGCCACTTGCGAACGGTCTTGGCGTCGACTTGGAACCGGTCCGCTGTCTGCTCGATCGTCCAGTGCTGATCAAGCACACAAGCGACCATCCGGCGCCGTCCTTCCGGAGTCAGCGGCGCATTCGGGTGCTGAGTTCTAGCGTGGGGCACGAGTCCTCTCCTTGGGATTCGGTGAGTTGTGGAAGACCCACAGACTCCCAAGGAGGGCTCACCTCAACCGCGGACCCCCTACCCCATGCCTCCAGGGACAACGTCCTTGGTCGTCACATCTAGTCGCCGCTGGTTGCGCTCATCGGCCCACTGAAGCCACCCCACTCCGGCATGGTGCCCGATGTGCGCGTCGAAGTCGAGATAGCGCAGAGCGGCAGAGTTGGCGCGGTGGCCCCGAAGCCTGCCCGTTACCGTTGGGTCGTGCCGGTGATCAACTCACAGCCGCCGGGAGCGGTCGTCCGCTGTGGGATGTCGGGGCGGGGTTGGGCGTGGCCCGAATGGTCCTCCGGTTGGATCGTCGTTCGGCCTGACCGCTCGGTGTGGTTCGAGCATGACCGCGACGTTGATATCGATCCTCGGGGCATACGCCTTCCGCTCGACATGGACCTCCTCGAGATTCGGCGGCGCCGGTTCATGGAGGCAGCTGGATACTCAGGCTTCCGGTTTCCAGCGTTGTCGAGGAATGCGGCCGTCGTCATGGGAGCAGGAACAGTCACGATCGTTCTGTTGGTGCGCCGACGCGACGCAACGCGACTTGTCACCGCTCTTCGCTCGCAAGGCGTCCTGCGATCAGAGTCGCCGCCGACTGGGCAGCGCTAAACCGCCCAGAGCGGCAGATCGGCGATCACCCGAGGTCTTCCAGAAGGTCAGTAGAGCCAGCCGCTGATGTTGACACCAAAGTTCTGTTCGACTCTCGCGGCAGCGACGACCGCAAAGTCTTCGGGCCATACGAGTGAATAGCGGGGGTACAAGGGTCGGGCACGACTGACGATCAGCTCTGCCAGCGCCAGCCCCCATGCAATCACGTCGGCACGAGTCGCTCGCAGCGCTGGAAGGGAGGCGACGGCCGCCTGCTGCTCCGACGTAAACGTCCGGTTCCAGTGCTTGCCCGGGGGAAGCTCGCCCGTTTCCGCCAGGAACACAGTGGTGAGAAGCCCCATCAGATGCGGGACGCCAGTGAGATAGCGGATGTGCTCATCACGCAGCACCAAGCTCAGGAACGGCCCCGCCAGCCCCCGCAGTTGCTCGACGACTGCGTACTCCAAGGCTTCGCCGATGCTGTCGAATCGGATCGGGAGAAACCCGACCGTGTACTGCGTGCTCGGTGGCGGGAAGGCGGGCTGCACACCGCTGAAGATGGCGAAGTCAACCGTCAGGCCATCAGCGGTAACGGCGTTGATGATGAACGGAGCGATTGGCGTCCTTGCGAAGACCGTTGGGGTGATCGCCGCGAGCCACTCGGGCCAGCTCGCCACGAACTCGTCATGGTCCTCGGGATGTGTGATCACCACAAGATCAAGGTCGCTCCACGGGTCTGCGGTGCCGTCAGCGACGGACCCCGTAAGAGTCGCGCTCAACACCCGGCGGTCGTTGCCGAGGACTTCCATCGCACGGTCGTACACCAAGCGATACCGCTGGTCCACGATCTCCAACGCTCCCATCGCATCGCCCCCCGTCGATCGACATGCATGCACCGCATCACGGCGGCGCACGAGCGCATAGTGCCCGATGAGGCTTCTCGTGTCCACCGCCAGAACGGCAGTCATACCGAGTGGCGTCATCGGCCTCGTTGCCACCTCGACCTCTTCGGTCTGGCCGCGGCCTACGATCAACGCTGTGTTCGTGTTGCTCAAGTCGTCGTTGTCGCGCCTCGTTCGGACTGGCGGCCGGGCGAGCCTCGTCGCGATGAGCCTGCTGCTGCTCGGCTGCAGTTCGCCGACTGACCAGAGTCAAAACCACACCCTCGCGGGGCAACTCCATCTCGGCAGCGGCATTGACTGGCTCAGCGAGTCCGAATACACGTTCTGCAGCCACGAGAGCTGCTCGTCGGGCAACGACCGGCACGGCGTCTCGGTTTTGTACAACGTGTCGCCGACCGCCAAGATCTCTGAACTGGCCGACCGCTTCGAGTCTGCGCTTCCGGGCTGGACCCGCACCGACTACTGCGATCTGGGCACCGGGAGAGCAGCCCTCGACCGATGCCCGGACGCTCAACGGTCGTACGTGGTTTTCACGGGGACGAGTGGCGGCGCGTTTCCACCCGAGAGCACTGTGTTCCTCGAACGATTGCACCCTGACCGGCCCGGGTTGCTAACCGTCAACATCGACACCGACACTGGAAAGTGAGCCGAGCGGTTCCGGCGCGGCTCGCGGTAGCGCGGCCTCGAGCGATCGCACAGCGCGGTTTGAGCGCCTAGCCACCCGCCCCGATTGCCCGTTCTGGCGCTCTCCGGCAAGGGGCGTGCGCGCGGACAGATCGTCGGTTCGGGGCGCGCCGCGCCGTGCTGGTGTTGGTGATTCGTTTCGGCGTCCGTGTTGCTATTGCAGCTGGGGTGGTGGGTGGCTGGTGAGTCGTCGTCCATCAGGTGTGGTGACGGTGACGACGAAGTCTTCGTCCATTTCGAGTTTCCAGCCGATGCGGTGGATGAGGTGATGATGCCGAGCGCATAGCAAAGCCAAATTCCAGTAGTCGGTTCGTCCGTCCCACATCCAGTGTTTGACGTGGTGGGCTTCACACCAGGCAACGGGCCGATCACAGCCGGGGTAGCGGCAGCCGTGGTCTCGCGCGGCGACCGCTTTGAACAGTTCTTTCGGGACGACGCGGGTGGCTCGGCCGAGATCCACGGGTTTGGATGGGCTCTGGTACAAGATCCGTGTCACTTCTGGCGCACAGGCCAGTTCTTCATACAGCCGTCGGGAGATCGGTTTCCCGTCCAAGGTCATCGCACCAGCCGCGGGGTTCTGGGCGTTGTGGGCCCAGGCCATGAGTCCGAGGCTTTGGGTGTTGCGTGGCAGTTTGTCGGTGTCGTGGTGAGCGATCGAGAACGCGCAACTGTCGGCGAGGGCGTGAGCGGTGCGTTGCGCGGGCGTGGTGGTGTCACCGTCGACGGGTGGGATACGGAACAAGGCGATGGCGTCGTTGACCATCTTGGCGTCGCGTTCGGACAAGGTGCCGTTGATCTTCCACAGGTTCTCCCCAGCGAGTGGAGTGATAC
>JBFWVD010000188.1:0-4460 GCA_050246915.1 Acidimicrobiia bacterium
GCACCGCGTCGTACAGCGCGTCGTATCCCCAAATGGCCCAGAACCCGCCGTGATAGGGCGAGTAGCCCATCGGGCAGCCCGCCTCGTTGTACATCAGCGACTTGAACACCTCGGTGTTGTGATCGCGTAGATCGGGTCCGTGGTGATCGAAGTCGATGAGGTAGCGCTCACCGGTGGTCGACTCGGTTGCCGTCATGGATTGCGACCTCCTCGTCGGGTCGGGGTCGATGATGTTGTCGTCGAGATGGGATCAGCTCGCCGTGGACTTCTTTCCGGGCGTGAACGTGACGGGGAGATGGCGGATGGCGTACACCGAGCCCGAGTCGTGGAAGCGCTCGACGCCATCGCGGTTCACCTTGAAATCGGGAAGGCGGGTGAGCACCTCGCGCAACATGGTGGAGAACATGATGCGGGCGTGATGGGAGCCCAGGCACCGATGCGGCCCCATCCCGAAGGTCATGTGCCGGTTGTTGGTGCGATGGATGTCGATCTTCTCCGGGTCGGGGAACATCTTCGGATCGCGGTTGGCCGCCCAGAACATCATCAGGACCGGTTCGCCCTGCTTCATCTCGAAGCCGTGGAACTCGGTGTCGGCGGTGACCCGCCGGTACAGCCCGCCGCCGGGACCGGCGTAACGCAGGAACTCCTCGATGGCCTTCGGGATGAAGTCCATCTCGTCGATGAGTTGCTGCCGCAGATCATGGTCCTTGTCCAGCAACAGCATCGTGTTGCCGGTGACACCGGCGGTGGTGTCCATGCCGCCGAAGAGCACCAACATCGCGAAATCGCGCAGCTGCTCGTCGGTGAGCGTCTGACCGCGGACCTCGTAGCGCATCATGTCGCTGAAGAGGTCGGTGCCCATCTTGCCCTTGCGCTTGGCGATCTCGTTGCCGATGGCGCCGTACAAGCTGGTGATGGCGGCCAACCCACGTTCGGGGTACAGCGCTCCGTCGTGGATGGCGCCGTGCACCCAGTCGACCCACTCACGCCAGTTCGTCGAGTCCCAATCCATCATCTCCAACACGACGATGGCCGGCAGGGCCGTGAACAACTCATAGGACAGCTCGGCCTCGCCGCGCTCGATGAAGTTGTCGATGAGCTCGGTGCAGATCTGCTCGATGCGCGGCTTCATGCGCGCTGCGTGGCCGGGGTTGAACCAGTTGAGCACCATCTTGCGGTACTCCTGCTGGATGTCCCCATCGATGTCGATCGGGATCAGCGGGGACTCGTACAACGCACCAGGTGCACCCTTGGGGTTCTCCTTGGAGTGCGCAGAGCTGAACAGCTCGGCGTTCTGGACGGCGTCGTACAGCGCGTCGTAGCCCCAGATCGACCAGAAGCCGCCGTTGTGCTCCGACCAGCCCATCGGGCAGCCCGCCTCGTTGTACATGAGGCGCTTGAAGACGTCGTCGTTGTGGTTCGTCAACTCTTCGCCGTGGTGATCGAAATCGATCACATACCGTTCAGTCGTGCTCATGGTCGAGGGCCTCAGTCGAGTTCGACGATGATCGCCCGTTCGGGGCACTCACGGGCGGCGGAGAGGAAGGTCTCGACGGGGACCGTCTTCTCGGCACCCTCTTTGACCACCGAACGGTCCTCGAGGTCGATGAACTCGAAGGCCTCCGGGGCCCACGTCAGGCACAGCGCGTGGCCTCGGCACTTCGACGGATCGACCCACACCTTCATGTTTCCTCCCAGAGGAACTCGACGACTGGACGGATCACGGTGTCGGCACGCGCTGTGGCCCAACGCAACGGCGTTGACCCCCAGGGCCTGCTTCCCCCGATTCCCTCGGAGAGTTTCGACGGTTTCTGACGACCGTGTCAACGCACCCGTTGCCAAATCAACAGCGCGCGTAAGGTCGGGCGCGGGGATGTGGCCGGTCCACACGGAGATGGGGATCTCAGATGACGTTGTTGCGCATGCGGTTCGACCTCCGGGTGCCGCCGTTCGCCCGTACTGACCACGCCGCCCAGTACCGGACCATGCTCGAGATGGTCGACTGGGCCGACACCCACGGCGTCGCCAACATCGCCTTGTCCGAGCATCACGGCGACCCGGCCGGGTACACGCCAGCGCCCATCACGCTGGCCGCGGCGGTGCTGTCGCGCACCGAGCACCTGACGGTGTCGATCTCGGCGTCGCTCGTCCCGCTCCACGATCCGGTCCGCTTGGCCGAGCAGATCGCCGCTGTCGACTTGATCGCCCCGGGCCGCATCTCGGTGGTGCTGGGTGCGGGGTACCGCAAGGTCGAGTTCGCCATGGCCGGGGTCGATCGATCCTCCCGGGGTCAGCTCGTGGCCGAGTGCGCCGAGGTGCTGCAGGCGGCGTGGACCGGCGAGCCGTTCGTGTTCCGCGGCCGCGAGGTGCTGGTCACCCCCACGCCGGCCACACCCGGTGGACCGACCATCTACATCGGGGGCAAGAGCGTGCCGGCCGCTCGCCGGGCGGCGCGGTTGCGCCTGCCGTTCCTGCCCGCCGTCGCCGACCCGGTGGTGGTGGGTGCCTATCTGGAGGAAGCCGAGCGGATCGGGTTCGACGGGGCCGAGGTGAACGGCTTCACGTCGCTGGCCCAGTACCAGGCGCGCCCCGGCGCCGATGTGCCGCCGCCGATGGTGCCGGGGTTCGTGATGGTGGCCAACGATCCCGATGCCACGTGGGCCCGCATCGCCGAGAACGCCCTCTACGACGCTGAGACCTACGCCGCGTGGCAGGACGACACGGTGCACTCCGATTGGGCAGTGATGGACGCCGCCGGGGCCGAGTCACTGCGCACCAGCGGGCGCTACGCCATGGTCACGCCGGCGCAATGCATCGAACTGGCCCACCGCAACGGAGGGCTCATCCTGCATCCGCTCATGGGCGGCATCGAGCCGGAGCTGGCGTGGGAGTCGCTGCGGCTGTTCGAGACGGACGTGCTGCCGTATCTGTGAGCGCCGCTGACCGCTGACCGCTGACCGCTGTTTCGCGACCGCCCCTCCCCGTCCCTCCGCCCCCTCCCCCTCGAGGTTCGGTCGGTTCGGTCCGCCACGCGGTACAAAGCGGCCAAACGTCGCGATGGATGGTTCGGGTTGGCCGCTCAGGCGACGAGGGTGTCCATGAGGTCGATCATGAACTCGACCTGCTCGTCGGTCATCTCGTCCCATGCGGTGATGCCGAGCGCGTCGAGCACGCCGGCGCCCTTGGGATCGTTGCCCATCGTGGTCAACAACGAGAGCAGCTCGGCGCGACGACCGGCCAACGCCGGGCCGGCCAGCATCGCGTGATGGATCACGCTGATCTGGCTGGTGACGAGCGGGCGCAACTGGCTGCGCACGAGTGCCGACAACTTCTCATAGGCCACAGCGAGGAAGATGCCGACGTCCGCTCTGCCCGACAGCAGCGCCTTGGCCACCAGCACATAGGTGTCGGCGTCGACATCGACGGTGTTGGTGGCGTCGAGATCGGCGGGCTCGAGCATGATCATGCCGATGGTGCGGACATCGGGATCGTCGGTGCCGGCGATGCGACATCCCGGTTGTAGCTCCTCGACGGTCTCGATGGCGGAACGATCGGCGACCACCAGCACGGCCTCGTCCGATCGACCGCGGGGCCGCACGATGGGGACGAACCCGTGGGAGCGCACGAGCAGCGATGCGTCGTAGGGGTTGGCGTAGACGAGATCGACCGTGCGGGCGTCGATGGCGGCGCGCTGGGCGGCGAACGAGTCGTAGAGCTCGAGGTGCACCGGCTCGGCGATGGCGTGTTGCAGCCAGGTGTTGAAGATGAACCAGCCGGCGATGGCGTCGGGGCCGAAGTCGGGGCTGACGGTGAACTGGAGCGGGCTCATGCGATCGCTCCCGTGGTCGCGGCGGTCGCTGGGGCCGGTACCGGCATGCCCGACTGCATCGACGCGTACAGGGCGATGCACTCGTTGACACGCGTGCGCGATGGTTTGCGACGCACCGATGTGATGCCGACCAGCTTGCCGTTGCGGAAGTTGGGGATGGCGGTGGCGAACACCCAGTAATAGCCGCCGTCGGCACGCAGGTTCTTCACATAGCCGCGCCACTTCTCGCCGTTGAGCACCGTCGACCACAGATCAGCGAAGGCCGGGGCGGGCATGTCGGGATGTCGCAGGATGTGATGGGGTGCGCCCAGTAGTTCGTTGGCGCTGTAGCCCGACATGTGGACGAAGGCAGGGTTGACATCGGTGATGACGCCCTCGACGTCGGTGCGCGAGACGATCAGTTCACCTTCGGGGAACGGTGTCTCGATGTCGGTCACGAAGATGCGCCGGCTCGATCCGTCGAAGTAGTGCAGGACGTGCTCGACCGCATCGCCGACGATGCCGTCGGGGTCCATGTCGGGGAGGCGTCGGCCGCTCATGCCAGCCGTCGCAGTGTCGGCGGGGCCATGATCGGCTGAGCGATGGGCTCCAGCGCAATTGCAATTGACTGACATGCCGAGCGGACGTCGAG
>JBFWVD010000189.1:0-4397 GCA_050246915.1 Acidimicrobiia bacterium
GAGCGGTGACGCATGGAGCGTCGTCATCAAGGGACGCGCCGTGGAACTGGAGAAGCTGGTCGACCTCGAGCACGTCGAGAAGCTGAACCTCCTCCCGTGGTCCACGTCACCCAAGTCGCTTTGGGTCCGCATCATCGCCGACGAGATCTCCGGCCGGCGTTTCCACGTGGTCGCCGAGGCCCAGCCTGAGTTCTGATACGCCTCGTGTCAGCGTGAACCGCTGACACGAGGCGCCCGCGATCACCCGCCAGCGTCACTGCCGGAAGCTCTGGATCGGGATGTGGCGGGCCATGGCCGACCCGACCGGACCGTTGAGCATCTGCTGGCGCAGGTTGCGCTTGTGGAACAGCTGGCACAGCTCCACGTCGTACTTGCCGTCAGCGTTCTTGGTGTGCACGAACTCCTCGAGCGCTCGCTCTCCGTCGCGGTAGTCGCTCGGGCGCTTGCCCAGGAACGCAGCGAGGTCGTCGAGATCGTCGTTCACCAGCTGGCGGCCGATCTGATCCCAACGCTGGATGTGACGCGCCTCGCGGAACGCCCCACGGATGCGGTAGGCCACGTACTCGTGGTCGATGCGGAGCGTCGACAGGGTCTTGACCAGATGGTCGATGGCTGGCGCGGCGATGGTCTCCTCATCGGCGGGCATCTCGACTTCGGGGAGTTCGATGTCGAGGTACTCGGCCAACGCCTCGGTGGCGTACAGGTTGGTCTCGTTGCACCACTGCATGTTGGTGGCGAAATCAGAATTGACAGGCGGCGTGATGCGAGCGTGCGAGAACGCCAGCTGGTTCGACAGCGTGAAGTAGATGTGGTGCCACTCGATGGCCTTGATGTCGACGGGCTCACCGGTGACGTTCGAGTAGTGGTCGTAGATCTTGTTGAAGTCACCGAAGTTCATGATCGAATCGCGCATGCGCCAACCGGCAAGGTCCATCATCGGATCGCCGATGTGGCCGATCTCGACATCGATGATGTGGGTGAAGTGCCCTTCGTTGTGCATGAACTGACCCGAGTCCCAGATGATGGCACCTTCGCGGTTGTTCGGCTGGACCGGGTTGCGCGTGAGCCAATCGATGAAGAACTCCATCTGCGGGTCGTAGTGGTGCTTCTGCCGCTTGTACATGGCGTTCATGCGGTTGAAGCCGATGGTGGCAGGGTTCTCGCCCTCGCGGGCTCGGTCGATGCCGGCCTCGACGAACGGTGTGATATCCGCGGTGTGGAGCTTGGCCAGTTCCTCCACGTACTCGGCGACGATGGTGTCGCGCTCCTTGGTGGGCAGTTCCTTGGTCCAGCTCGAGCCGGGCACACGGGCCATCACGAAGGCGGTCGGGTTGTCCATCCAGCCATACACCTTGGGCACGCGGACCCCGATGTCGTCCATGATCCGCTGGAAGTCGTATTCGTGGCGCAGCGGCCAGGTCATGTCGGTGTCGTAGCGCTCGCCGCGGACCATCAGAGGCAGCACCTCGCCGCCCGTGTCGAGGTCGGCGATCCACTGTGGACGCCAGCGTGCCTGACGAGCGAGGGCGACGACCTTGCCGCCGATGTTCTCCTCGAGCCAGCCCTTGACGACCATCGACTCCGGATCCGTTGCCGCGATTCCCTGCTCCATGCGCACACTCCCCCAAGCGAGACGCGTCTGAAGCGACGCGTCGACCGAGTCCGATTCTGGCGCGCTTGTCACAAGAGAGCAAAGATTCTGCCGGTGCGTTGCCCACGTGAGGCTGGAGGGGTCAGATGACCGAGCAGGTCAAGTCGTCGTTCTGCCGCTATTGCTCGGCGCTGTGCGCCATCGAGGTGACCGTGCGCGATGGTCGCGCCACCAAGGTCATCGGTGATGCCGCCGATCCCGTGTACCACGGGTACACATGCATCAAAGGTCGTCAACTGCCTCAGCAGCACAACAGCCCCGATCGGTTGCTGCACTCGCTGCGCCGCGAACCTGATGGTTCGTTCACTGCGATCCCCAGCACGCAGGCCTTCGACGAGATCGCCGGCAGGATCCGCGACATCCTCGATGAGCACGGGCCGCGCTCGATCGCCGTGTACCAGGGCACCCACGGCATGGCCCAGCCGGTGGCCGCTGCGATGTCCGACGAGCTCATGCGGGCGATCGGCTCACCGATGATCTTCAACCCCGTCGCCATCGACCAGCCGGGCAAGATCCTGGCCACGGGCATGCACGGCCGCTGGCACGGCGGTACCTGGCATCTGCATCAACTCGACACGCTGATGTTGGTGGGTACCAACCCGGTGGTGTCGATGTGGGGCGGCACGTTCGTCTACAACCCCACACGGCAGTTCCGCGAGGCCAAGGCCCGGGGCATGAAGCTCATCGTCGTCGACCCACGCGTGACCGAGACCGCGGCGTTCGCCGATCTGCACCTGCGCCCGCGCCCAGGCGAGGACGCCACGGTGATCGCCGGGCTGCTGCGCGCCATCATCACCAGTGGTCGTCACGACGGGGAGTTCATCGATCGCCACGCCAAGGGGTTCGAAGCCTTGCGTCGCGCCGTGGACCCGTTCGATCCCGACTACGTGGAACGACGCACCGGGGTGCCCGCTGCCGACCTGGTGACCGCGGCTCATCTTCTCTCGTCGACGCGAAGAGGAGCCTCGTACGCCGGGACCGGGACGGACATGGCCCGACGCGGCACGTTGTCGGAGTACCTCATCACGTCGCTGTTCACGGTGTGCGGCCACTTCCTACGCGAGGGCGATCCGGTGGCCAATGCCGGCACGCTCCTCCCACCCCGCACGTTCGAGGCACGCGCCGTGGCCGCCAAGCCCACGTGGGACGTCGGCGAGTCGATGCGGTCGGTGCCGTTGCGGGGCATGAAGGGATCGATGCCCACCGCACAGATGGCCGATGAGATCTTGTTCGACGGCCCCGATCGCATACGCGTTCTCATCAACTGGGCCGGCAACCCACTCGTCGCCATCCCCGATCAATTGAAATTGACAAAGGCCTTCGACGCACTGGATCTGCTGGTATCGATCGATCCGCGCATGACGGCCACGGCCCGCCGATCCCACTACGTGATCGCTCCGAAGTTGTCGCTGGAGATGCCGAGCGTGACGTGGTTCCACGAGCGCAGCGAGGCATACCTCTACCCCACCGCCAACGCCTACCCCATGCCGTACGTGCACTACACGCCGACGATCGTCGACCCGCCGGAAGGTTCTGACGTCATCGACGACTGGACGTTCTTCCACGGTCTGGCGGCGCGCCTCGGCATCACCTTGCCGATCGGCGGCCGCCCGGTCGACCCTGTGGATCCGCCCACCAGCGAGGAACTGCTCGAGCAGATCTTCGCCGGATCGGTGGTGCCGTTCTCCGCAATCGCGGCCAGCGACAAGGGTCAGGTCTTCGATCAGGGCGATGTGCGGGTGACAGCACCGTCGCGCCCCAGCGATGCCCGGTTGGACGTGGGGTACGAACCGATGATGGCGGAGTTGAACGAGATGGCCCTCGACCCCATCACCAGCCACGGCGGCTACCGCAGCGACGAGCCGTTCGGCTTCCGGCTCATCTCTCGACGCGAGTTCTCGGTGTACAACTCGACCGGTCAAGAGTCAGCGAAGCTGGTGGGAAAGCGGCCGTACAACCCGGCACACATCCATCCCGACGATCTTGCGGCATTGGGCGTGACATCGGGCGATCTGGTGGAGATCACGTCAGCTCGGGCCACCATCACCGCAGTGGCCGAAGCAGCACCTGATGTACTGCCCGGAGTGGTGTCGATGGCACATTGCTGGGGCGACACACCTGAGTTCGACGGTGACGTGCGCACCATCGGTTCGCCGACGGGTCGACTCACCGACAACTCGATCGACTATGACGAGCGCTGCGGTATACCACTCATGAGCGCAATTCCAGTTGACGTGCGCCGGGTGCCTGGCTGAGGGAATCAGTTGAGTTCGAGACACACGCACTGATCGCTCAGGGTCCGGCGGGTGAGGGTGTCACCTACCGAGCGAAACGTGTTGCACAGGCTCATCGACCCCTCGACGTCTGGTGGAGTCACCAGGGTCACCGGAGAGTCGGCGTGGTAGATGTTCTCTTCGAGGATCACCGATGTCGGACTCGGGAGGCGAAACCCTGGAGGCCGCGAGCCGTCCGCTGTTCCCTCGTCGAGCAAAGCGGCGAGCACCCGACTGTTTGCCTGGTTGCTGAACAGTTCGAAGGTTCCGCGCATGTCGTAGGCGCTTCTGGCGAAGTCGATGGTGAACGTCTCACCGGCGTCCAGTTTGCGCGGTGACACTGTCAGCTCCAACGACGAGTCGAACGAATCGACGCACCTTGCGCCGGAGTCGCCGCCGCTACAAGCGGCGGCCACGATCGCCACAGTTGCTGCTGCGATCCCGAATCGCACTCGAGCGTTACATGCCTTAGC
>JBFWVD010000190.1:0-4392 GCA_050246915.1 Acidimicrobiia bacterium
CCATGGCCCGACATCGTCGATCGGTGATCGTCGTCTGGGCGGTGGTCACCGTTGCCGCTGCGCCGTTGGCGATCACCCTGACCGGCGCGCTGTCCGGGGCAGGGTGGGACGCGAAGGGCTCGACCGCTGAGCAGGTACGGATCGAGCTGCGCGAGGACTTCCCTGCGCTCGGTGCAGAGAACCCGATCGTCGTCTACCGGCAGGCCTCCCCCATCGCCGACGACCCGGCGGGGCTGCAGTCCGTGGTACGGGCGCTCGCTGCCGGACCGGACGTGCTGTCGGTCGTCGATCCGCTGTCGATGCCCGCCGAGGCGGGCATGGTCTCACAGGACGGCACGACGGCCCTGGTCCCGGTCGAGCAGGAGGTGGGCGAGGACAAGGACCGCCCGGAGGCTGCCGGCGACCTCGGTGACTACGTCGACGGGTTGACGGTGCCCGACGGCGCGACCGTCGAGGTCACCGGCGAATGGCCGGTGTGGGCCGACTTCAACAAGATGAACGAGGACGCGTTGCACAAGGCCGAGCTCGTCTCGGGTCTCCCCACGTTGATCATGCTGTTCATCGCCTTCGGCGCGATGCTCGCCGCCGGCATCCCGCTGCTGCTGGCGATCGCCGGCATCGCGACCGGCTTCGCGACGCTGCACCTGCTGAGCTTCATCTCACCGATCTCGGTGTGGTCGATGAACTTCTCGATGATGATCGGCCTGGCCGTCGGCATCGACTACAGCCTGTTCATCGTCTCTCGCTACCGCGAGGAGCGTGTCGAGGGCAAGGACGCGATCAAGGCGATCGAGAACGCGATGTCCACGTCCGGCAAGGCGGTGTTCCTGTCGGCGCTGACCGTCGTGCTGTCGCTCGCGGCCGTCTTCCTCGTGCCGGTGATGGTGTTCCAGACCATGGCGCTCGGCATGATCATCTCGGTGATCGCCGTCGCCCTCGCTGCGCTGACGCTCCTGCCGGCCGTCCTGATCGCGATGGGCGACAAGGTGCTCGTCACCCGCGGGAAGAAGGACCCCGACATCGTCGCCGAGGGCCGCTGGGCGCGCTGGACCGGCACCGCGCTCCGTCATCCGGGGCGGACGCTGACCGTCGGCCTGCTGCTGCTCGGCGGTCTGGCGGCTCCCGCGTTCGGGATGCAGCTCGGCATGCCCGGTGCTCGTGTCGTCGATCCGGGCCACACGAGCCGCGACGGCTACGACATGGTCGTCGAATCGTTCGGCCCGGGCGCCGCTGGGCCCGCCTACGTGACCGTCGATGCCGCCGAGGCGCAGCGGGTGATCGACATCGCCCTGGCGACCGAGAACGTCGTCGATGCCCGCATCGTCGTCGGTCCGGCCGACACGGGTCGGGTCGTCGTGCGGGTCGTGCCCGGCACGCAGATCGACGAGTCCGCCACCGCCGACATGGTCGAGGCGTTGCGCGGCGGGCTCGATTCGGCCGTCCCGGACGCGAAGGTGGGCGGTCCGGCAGGGCAGAACCACGACCTGACCCAGGTGCTGGTGGATCGCGCTCCGTACGCGATCGCGATCATCCTCGTCGTCGCGTTCGCGTTGCTGCTGGTGGTGTTCCGCAGCGTCGTCATCGCCAGTTTCTCGATCGTGATGAACCTCGTCACGGTCGGTGCCGCGTTCGGGTTCGCCACGCTCGTGTTCCAGCACGGTTACGGGGCAGGTCTCATCGGCATCGAGCACCAGGGCTTCGTCGATGCGTGGGCACCCCTGTTCTTCTTCGCGCTGCTGTTCGGCCTGTCGATGGACTACCAGCTGTTCCTGCTCGCCGCGATCAAGGAGCGCTACCAGGCGACGGACGACACCCGTCGCGCGATCGGAGAGGGCATCGCCCGCACAGGCCGGCCGATCACCAACGCGGCCATCATCATGATCATCGTCTTCATCGCGTTCGGTGTGACAGGACCGATCCCGCCGACCGAGCTCGGCCTCACGCTGGCGATGGCGGTGTTGCTCGATGCCACCGTGGTCCGGGTGATGCTCGTGCCGGCGACGATGGCGTTGCTCGGCGAGAAGAACTGGTACGCCCCGAGGTGGCTGCAGAAGGTCCTACCTCACGTGAACTTCAGCCACTGATCGGGCCGCCTGAACGGATCGGCATCGAGACCGATCGGATTCGGAGGACATCATGAACATCGAAGCTGCGCCGGCCACGGAAGCCCAGGCCATCCGCTGGCCGCTCGAGCGAGTGCTGTTCGCGATGGCCGGGACGATGACGCTGCTGAGCGCGCTGCTCGCGGCCGTGGTCAGCAGATGGTTCCTGCTGCTCACGGTTCTGGTCGGCATCAACCAGTGGCTCTACGTCACGTTCCGTCGCTGCCCGGCCTCGATCATCCTCGAGCGCTTCCACGTGGAGCCGCAGTCCAAGTGGTGACGCCGGCGCCATCCGGTCACCCCTGACGGCTGCTCTTCCTCCGCCGCAGCTGCGCCATCCAGCTCGGCGCCGTGCTCGATGCGTGGCGCGCGGCCGACGTGGCGGCGGCTCCGCACTGGCAACGATCCGCAGCCGGCACGTGGCCGAGCACCTGCTCGACGTGGGCGCCGCAACCGGCCCAACTCGGACGCTCGCACTTCGGACATGTCATCGTTCTACACATACCCCCCAGGGTATCTGGCGCGGTCGGCTTCGCGCTCGCATGGGTGCACCCGGAGAGCCACGGCTGTGTCGTCTCGTTCGTCGCTCGTCGGAGCAGACGCAACCTGTAGCCCGGATTGACCGCGAACTGCATCCCGAATAGGCCGCAACATGCAGCTCCGAGTGGCTGCAATCTGTAGTCCACCCCAGCTCGTCGACGAGTGGCAGCTCGACGCCACGCACGTGTGGAACCACGTCCGCGCCGAATGTCTGATAGTGCTCGAGCATGTGGAGGCATGGTCGTCTCATCTCCGTTCGCGACTCTTGGCCCCTGACGGGACGGACGCACACGCCGGGCGGCATCGTCTCGGCAACTCGGCAGGCCGCGCGTTCGACAGGAGCGCCGAGCGCCTCCGCCGCCACCACGACTACTCGATTCGCAGGCCCGATATCGCCCGAGCGATGACCAGCTGCTGGATCTCGGACTTTCCTTCGAAGATCGCACTTCCGGGATGCGCGCCCATGCGTCAGCCATCGATGAACGAGGTGAACGAGCGCGCCGGATGAGCCGCGAGAAGAGCCCATTTGCTCATCCGGTTCGCATCGCCCGCCAACGGAACCGGCTGGTGATTCGCTACTACCCCGCCGAGCTCATCACGGACCCGAACGACCGCGTGAAGCTCCCTGGAAGCTGGCGTACCGACAACCCACACGAGGCGGCCGAGTGCAAGCGGATCGCGGTCGAAGACAGACCAAGAAGGCGTCGGCAAGGAGAAGGTCTATCGCTTGCGGAGAGCTTTGCGTACGGCGCCCCGCCGCTCGATCACCTTCTGATGCGCGCGGTTGAAGGCCTTCTTGGCGGTGTCAGGCAGTCGTCCCAGACGATGCGAAGCCAAGAGGTAGACGTACCCCTCCCCGCGCTCCTCGACGGCGATCGCCTCGACGATTTCGACCGCGCGATCGGCGAGTGTTCGGTACACAATCCGGTGCGTGATCGCGTCGCCGGTGGTGCCGAAGTAGAACTTGAAGCAGTCAGAGAGGTCGCCGTAGAACGCCATGTCCTTCAACTCCTCGCCGGCAATCGTGCCATCAGCGATGAGATCCAGGAGAGCGACTGCACGGACCTTCAACCTGGGGTCGTCCTCGCCGAGTCGCTCGATGTCCTTTTCGACCGCCGGATGGGCCCGCCACTTGCGGCCAGCCGGCGCGCTCACGCGGTGATGTTCAGCTCTGCCAACAGTGCGGCGGTTTCAGCTGAGATGTCAGCCTCGTCGAGGCCCAGACGAGCAACGAGCTCGTCGCCGGAAACCGGGGTGAACGGTTCGGCCAGACGAGCCTTGGCTCGCTCGGCGATCATCACGTCCTCGATCAGTGGTGCGATCTTCGCAGCCAGCGCTGCGGGAATCAGCAGCGCATCCGCATGTCGGTACGAGCCGATGTACACCGGCTCGGCCTCGGCCCCGTGCTTGCGAAACTCGTCGAGGATCGCCGGAAGCTTCTTGCGGGTCTCTGCGGTTCCCATGATGTGCGGTGTCACCAGTGCCATGAACGGGATGGTACCCCCCGACCTGTGATGTTGTCCACCATGTTGTACAACATTGACGACGTACCCGAGCACGGCAGCGCGAATAGCCCTTGTAGATTGCTACTCGATGCGCAGGCCTGATATCGCCCGAGCAATCACCAACTGCTGGATCTCGCTCGTGCCTTCGAAGATCGTGTGGATCTTGGCGTCACGGTGCCAGCGCTCGACCGGGTACTCACGCGTGTAGCCGTAGCCGCCGAGGATCTGGATCGCATCCTCCGTGA
>JBFWVD010000191.1:0-4326 GCA_050246915.1 Acidimicrobiia bacterium
AAGATGAACGTCGTCCCCAACCAGATCGCCACCAAGGAATGATCTGACGCAGTGGAGTACGTCGCGTCTCTCACGACACCGGCATCGGTGGCCGCCGTCGAACCGTTCGTGGCCAGCCTCGATCGCTATCCCTCGTGGCTCGGCATCATCAACTCGGTCAAGGCGCTCGACCCCGACGATGGCCGCCCGGCATGGGCTGTTGAGCTGCGCGCCCGCCTCGGTCCCTTGGCCCGATCGAAGCGGCTGCGGATGTTGTGCACCATCGACGAGGCCGGCCCACGCGACACTCGACGATGGGTGTTCGAACGAGCCGAGTTGGACGGGCGACCGCATTCGGCCTGGGTGCTGGAGGCCACGTTGAGCTCGAGTGGCTCGGCCTCCGCGAAGGCTAAGCAACCAAAGTTGACACGGCTCGAGATGCAGTTGCGATACGACGGCTCCATGTGGGGTCCGGTGCTGGAGCGCCTGCTGCGCGATGAGGTCGACAAGTCGATCCCTCGCCTGCGGCAGCTCGTGGAGGCCTGAGTCAGCGAGCGGTCGCCGACCAGCGGTCGCGATGGCGGCGCAGCTCGACGTCACATCCCATCGTCTCTGACAGCGCGGACTCGGTGAGCACCTGGTCGATGTCACCGGCACCGATCACCTCGCCGTTGCGCAGGAGCAGCGCGTGGGTGGTTCCGGGAGCGATCTCCTCCACGTGATGAGTGACCAGAACCGTCGGTGGTCCGATGGGGTCCGACGCGAGCGCCGCCAAGGTGGACACCAGCTGCTCGCGCCCCGGGAGGTCGAGCCCGGCGGTGGGCTCGTCGAGCAACACGATTGCCGGATCGGTCATGAGGGTGCGGGCCAGCAACACCCGTTGACGCTCACCCGACGAGAGGGTCGACCACGAACGCTCGGCGAACGCCTCGCACCCCACTCGAGCCAGGCAATCGACGGCCTTGGCCCGATCGGCATCGTCGTAGCGATGCCACCATGGTTCGAGCGCGGCGTGACGGGCGGTCATGACCACATCGCGGCACGGGAGCTCGGCGCGCAGCTGCTGGGCCAACGACGGCGACGCCAGGCCGATGCGGGTACGCATGGTGCGCACATCCATCCCACGGCCGAGCCGCTGGCCGAGCACATCGACCGTTCCCACAGACGGATGGCGGTAAAGGCTCAGGATCTGGACCAGCGTCGTCTTGCCCGAGCCGTTGGGTCCGAGCACCACCCAGTGTTCGCCGGTGGAGATGGTGAGATGGAGATCACGCAGGACCCAACGCTCTCCATGGCACACGCCGACCCCACCCAGGACCACCACGGCAGAACCCGCTGCTGCGTCGATGACTGGGGAGGTCGCTTGGTTCACAGCGTCGAAACGTAGGCTGGGCTCGACGTCGACGACGAAAGGGGCACAGATCGATACCGCAGTGGGCATGGCATGCGTCGTCGTGCTGCTCCTCGCCAATGCCGTGTTCGTCGCCGGAGAGTTCTCACTCGTCGCCGCCGATCGCAGCAAGGTGGCCCTGGCCGCCGACGCGGGGAGCCGTCGCGCCCGAGTTGTCCAGGGTCTGCAGCGGCATCTGTCGTTCAACCTGTCGGGCACACAGCTGGGCATCACCGTCACGTCGCTGGTGCTCGGTCTGCTCACCGAACCCGTGGTCGCCGAGGCGTTGCGAGGACCGGTCGACGCGATCGTCAGCACCGGTGCCGTGGATGCCGTGTCGGTTGCGGTCGCCCTCGTCCTGGTGACCACGGTGCAGATGGTTGTGGCCGAATTGGTCCCCAAGAACGTGGCCGTGGCCAGGCCGCAGCCCACCGCATTGTTGCTCGGCCCGCTGTTGCGGGTCTACGCCATCGTGTTCGGTCCGGCCATCACCGTGCTGAGCCGAGCCGCAGGCCGCATCGTGCGCATGCTCGGCATCGAACCGCGCGAGACGCACGACATCGCACCGTCCGCGATCGAGCTGGCCTCGATGATCAAGGAGTCGGCGACATCGGGCGTCATCGGTGCCGAGGCGACCCGGTTGCTCACCCGTACGTTGCGATTCACGGACAAGACCGCGGCCGACGCGCTGGTGTCGCGCCTCACCGTGGAAGCGATCGATGCCTCGGCGACGGTGGCCGATCTGGCCGAGTTGGCGGTGTCGACGGGCTACTCGCGCTTTCCGGTCATCGATGGTGATCTCGATCAGATCGTGGGCGTCGTGCTGGCCAAGGACGTGTTCCGAGTACCGGCCCCGCAGCGTTCGACGCGTGAGGTACGCGAGTTGGCCAGCGCGGTGCTCGCCGTGCCCGACACCCGTGACCTCGAGTCGCTGCTCGCCGAGCTGCGGGCCGGAGCCGGGCAGCTGGTGGTCGTGGTCGATGAGTTCGGCTCGACTGCCGGCATCGTCACCTTGGAGGACGTGCTCGAGGAACTGGTGGGGGAGATCGACGACGAGTATGACGAACCGCCCAGGTTCACCCGGTTGGCCCGTGGAGCGATCGCGCTCGACGGCACGGCGCGGGCCGATGACGTGGAAGAAGCGTGCGGCCTCATCATCCCCGACGGTGAGTACGAGACGTTGGCCGGCTTCGTGCTCACGTTGCTCGAACACATCCCGGTGGTCGGTGAGATCGCCCACTTCGCCGACTGGGAGCTCGAGGTGCTCGAGATGGATCGTCACCGCATCGCCCGCGTCGGGGTCCGCAGACTCGAACTGCCGAGCGTCGACCAGGTGCCGGGAACAGGCCCAACGTCATGAACATCGGCACCCTCCTCTTGATCATCGTGCTGTTGTTGGCCAACGGCGTGTTCGTGGCCTTCGAGTTCGCCTTGGTGGCATCGAAGCGCACGCGACTCGAATCGCTCGAGATGTTCGGTGGAGCGCGAGGGCGAGCCGCCACAACTGCGCTGGGTCAGCTGTCACGGCAGATGGCCGGCGTTCAGCTCGGCGTGACCATCGCATCGCTCGGCCTCGGCGCGGTGGCCGAGCCGGCATTCGGCGGCGCGCTGGAGCATTGGCTCGCGGGTCCACTGGGGGAGAGCTGGTCGAAGGCCATCGGGGTTGCCCTCGGGCTCACCATCGTCACGCTCGCGCATTCCGTGCTCGGCGAGCTGGTGCCGCGATCGCTGGCCATGGCCTCGGCCGAGCGGGCGCTGTTGCTGTTGGCGTTGCCGCTGCAGGCCTTCGTATGGATCATGACTCCAGCTATCGCTGTGCTCAACGCCATTGCCGGCGGGTTCCTGCGCCTCGCCGGCATCGAGCGACGCGACGAGCTGGCCTCGGTTCGGTCCATCGACGAGATCGGTGTGCTGGTCGATCAGGCTGCCGGCGAAGGGCTGCTCGCCGACACGGCCCATCAACGACTCACCGGGGCGATCGGCATCAGCGTGCGGACCATCGAGTCGATCATGGTGCCCCGGGACAAGATCCGGTCGGTCCGGCGTTCGATGTCGGTGGCCGATGCCGAGCAGCGTTTCGTGTCCTACGGTTTCAGCCGCCTGCCGGTCATCGGGCGGGACCTCGACGACATGCTCGGGTTCGTGCACGCCAAGGATCTGCTGGAGATCCCCGAGAGTGAACGGCATCGACCGATCCCTCTGTCATCGATCCGCCGGTTGCTCATCGTCGGGCGCAACCGCCCGCTCGACGAGCTGCTCCTGGCCATGCGCAAGGCCCGACTGCACCTGGCATTGGTGCTCGACGAGGACGGTCACACCGCGGGCTTGGTGACGCTCGAAGACGTGCTCGAGGAACTCGTCGGCGATATCACCGACGAGACGGATCGCTGATCGGCACACTCCCACCCGTTGGGCCGCTGAGTGATGTGTCAACTGGAGTTGACTTGTCGCGCAGTCGGGCGGCGAGCTGACCGCATGCCGCATTGATGTCGGTGCCCCGGTTGCGGCGAACGGTGGCATTCACCCCGAGCGTTTCGAGCCGATCGCGGAACTCTCGCACCTTGATCGCCGGCGAACCGACCGTCGGCCAACCCGGTGTGGGGTTCAGCGGGATCAGGTTCACGTGGGCGGGAAGTCGGAGCGATCGGCAGCGCTCCGCCAACTCGGCGGCGTCGCTGCGCCGATCGTTGACCGAGTCGATGAGCGCCCATTCGAAGCTGAGCCGCCGGTTGCGGGCCTCGAGATAGACAGCGCAGGCATCCATCAACGGGTCGAGTGGATACCGCTTGTTGATCGGCACCAACTCGTCGCGCAACGCGTCGTTGGCAGCATGCAGCGACACGGCGAGGTTCACCGGCAACGGCCGCTCGGCCAGACGCAAGATGCCCGGGATGATCCCGACCGTCGACACGGTGAGATGCCGGGCCGACAGCCCGATGTCGCCGTGCATGCGCTCG
>JBFWVD010000192.1:0-4321 GCA_050246915.1 Acidimicrobiia bacterium
AGGACATCATCATCACCGCTGGCGGGAAGAACATCTCGCCATCGGAGATCGAGAACAAGATCAAGTTCTCGCCGTATGTGCGGGAGGCGATCGTGGTGGGAGAGGGTCGGAAGTTCCTGACGGCTCACATCGGGATCGAATTCGACGCGGTGGCCAACTGGGCAGAGAAACGTCGGATCCCCTACACGACCTACCGAGATCTCTCGGAGCGGGCTGAAGTCATCGAGCTCATCGACGATTGGGTGACGGAGGTCAATCGAGATCTCGCTCGCGTGGAAACGATCAAACGGTTCTGGCTCCTTCCCAAGGAGCTCGACCACGAGGACTCCGAGCTCACGGCAACGCAGAAGGTTCGTCGCTCGGCGATCGTCGAGAGGTTCGGCTGCGAGATCGAGGCGCTCTACCGATGAACACGTTCTTGCAACTCAGCTTCGCGGGCCTTGCACTCGGCTGCGTGTACGCGCTCATCGCTCTCGGGTTCGTGATCGTCTTCAAGGGAAGTGGAACCTTCAACTTCGCGCACGGCGAGTTCGTGATGGTCGGCGCATTCGTCGTCGTGGCGGTGGCCGCGTGGGCGCCCTACGGCGTGGCAGTACTGGCGGCGGTGGGCGTGCTGGTCGCACTCACGCTCGTGGTCGAGCGCACGATGCTGCGCCCTCTCGTCGGTCAGCCAGTCTTCACCGTGGCGATGACAACGCTCGGCCTCGCGATCATGTTGCGCGCCGTCGTCGCAATGATCTGGGGGTACCAGGAAAAGGGCTACGCGGACCCGATCGGACTGGGCGTCGTACGAATTGGCGACGTCTCGCTGACGCTCGTCGGAATCTGGACGGTCGGGGTGACGATCTGCCTGCTGATGGCGCTGTGGGTCTTCTTCAGATATTCGAGAATCGGGTTGGCGATGCGAGCGGCTGCCGAGGATCAAGAAGCGGCTCTCGCACAAGGCATCGATGTCCGTCGAACCGTCGCCTGGTCGTGGGCGATCTCTGGCGGTCTCGCGGTCGCGGCTGCGATCTTCCTCGGCGCGTTTCCGAGACAGGTCGGGCTCGAGATGGGTTTTGTCGCTCTGGCGGCTCTTCCCGCCGTCATCATCGGTGGTTTCGATTCACTGGCCGGTGCAGTCATCGGTGGCGGTGTCGTCGGTCTCGTGCAGATCTACTCGGCCGATTACCTCGCCGACGTGGCGGGTGGCAATGTGCAGACTGTTGCGCCCTACATCGTGATGATGGCGGTGTTGGCGATCAGACCCACCGGCTTGTTCGGCTCGCCCGATGTGGATCGCGTGTGATGCTCGCCTCAGGTATCTATTCGGAGTCGTACCGACAGGATCTCCGACTGCGGCGCGGGGCACTCGCTCATCTCGGAACGGCGATCTGTGCACTGGGCGTGGTCGGTGTGCCATTCATCGTTTCGACGCGCTGGCAGTCGACGCTCGTGCTCGCGGCGATCGCCGCAACCGGAGCGCTCGGCATCCATGTGCTCACCGGGCTCTCGGGTCAGGTCTCCCTCGGGCAGGCGGCATTCCTCGGTGTGGGCGCCTACTCGGCGACATGGTTCGGGTCCGACCTGAATCTTCCGCTGGTCGTGTGGCTTCCAGCTTCAGGAGTCGTCGCAGCTCTCGTCGGCTTGGCCGCTGCGCCACTCGCCACTCGAATGCGCGGGATCTACAGCTTGGTCGTCACCCTCGGGCTCGTGTTCATCGCCGACCATGTCTTTCGAGTCTGGACGTCGGTGACGGGCGGCCCGAACGGCAGGTCGATGGTTCAAGTCGAGTTGCTCGGCGAGAACCTTCACGACGGACTGAGTGTCGGCCCGATTCAACTGACCGGCGGCCAAGCCTGGTACTTCTTCGCGATCGCGGTGTTGCTCGTCGCCGCCTTTGCGGCCGTCAACATCCAGCGAACCCGTCTCGGGCGCGCCCTGACCGTGGTCCGAGACCGAGACATCGCCGCGTCGGTTGCAGGCATCCCGGTGCTCAGGACGAAGATCACCGCATTCGTGGTGTCGTCGTTCCTGGCCGGCATCGCGGGCGCCCTCCTTGGCGCGTATCTCAGCTATGTGGTTCCTGGCCAGTGGAGTCTCGCTCTCAGCGTCCAGTACATCGCCATGATCGTGATCGGTGGCTATGGCACGTCATTCGGGGCGATCGCGGGAGCATTCTTCGTCGTGGCGATTCCCGAGGTGGTGCGCACCCTGGCGGATCTGGTGCCGCTCATCTCGGTCGAGGCTGACCCCTCGGGAGGACTGTCCGTCGAGCTCATCTCCTCCTTCCTCTATGGCGCTGCGATCGTCGCAGTTCTCGTCGTTGAGCCAAAGGGAGTCCTCGGGATCTGGCGACGCGTCAAGAACTACTGGAAGGGTTGGCCATGGACATTCTGACTCGCGAGCAGCCGGCGACGCACCAATCGAGCGATGTCGCCGTGCAGGTGCAGAACCTCGAAGTGGCCTACGGCAGGGTGTCCGAAGTGCTGCACGGGGTGACGCTCTCGGTTCCCACCGGCGCGACGGTTGCGCTGCTCGGCCCGAACGGGGCAGGGAAGACGACGATCCTTCGAGCGATGTCTGGGCTCCTCGACATCCATGACGCCAAGATTCGGAAGGGTTCCGTTTCGCTGTTCGGGGTGGACATCACGAGGGAGCCCGCGGCTCGGCGGGTGCGTGATGGGCTGGTTCAGGTGCTCGAGGGGCGCCGCGTGTTTCCGAAGCTGTCGGTGCACGACAACCTGATGACCGGCGCGCACACGTGTCCGAGCCGCGAGGATTCCGAGCGCTCACTTCGTCGGGTGCACAATCTCTTTCCACGACTTGCAGACATCGGTTCTCGCACGGCTGGTTATCTCTCCGGAGGTGAACAGCAGATGCTCGCGATCGGTCGTGCACTGATGGCTCGCCCCAAGGTGCTGCTCCTCGACGAACCGAGTCTCGGGCTCGCTCCAAGCATCGTCGCCGAGATCCACGACGCAATTCGGCGGATCAACCAGGAGGGATGCAGCGTCCTGATCGTTGAGCAGAACGCGCTCATGGCCCTTTCTCTCGCGTCCCACGGTTATGTCCTGGAGAGCGGAAGGATCGCTATGGACATGCCGGCGGAACGTCTGCTACGCGACGACGACATACGTGAGTTCTACCTCGGAATCAACTCGTCTGGGAATCGCACCGCCTATCGAGACGTCAAGCACTACAAGCGAAGGAAGCGCTGGCTGTCGTGAGTGATCGAATCCTGGAAATCGACGATGTGACACTGCAGTTCGGCAACATCGTGGCCCTCGAGTCCATTCGCATGAGTGTTCGCGAGGGTGAGCTGCTGTCCATCATCGGCCCAAACGGTGCCGGCAAGACATCGCTGTTCAACTGCATATCCGGGGTCTATCGACCCCGATCCGGGGAGATCCGCCTCGACGGCCTGAAGCTCAGTGCACTTGCGCCCCATGCCATTGCCAAGGCCGGCATCGCTCGTACGTTCCAGAACGTCGAAGTGTTCCCCAACATGACCGTTCTGGACAATCTGTTGCTGGGATGCAACCAGCGGATGCGCGCCGGCGTCCTCGCGTGTTGCGCGTTCTGGGGTCGGGCCATCCGGGAGGAGACGGAACAGCGTCTCGTGGTCGAAGAGATCATCGAGTTCCTGGAGATCGAGCATCTTCGGCGTGAGCCGGTGGGTGCGCTTCCCCACGGTCTGCAGAAGCGTGTCGAACTGGGCCGTGCGCTGGCGATGCAGCCACGGGTGCTGCTGCTCGATGAACCTGTTGCGGGCATGAACCAGGAGGAGACGGAGGACATCGTTCGCTTCATCCTCGACGTTCGAGAGGAACTGGAGATCACGATCGTGCTCGTCGAACACGACATGGGCGTGGTCATGGACGTCTCCGACACGGTCGCCGTCCTCGACTTCGGGCGTCTCATCGCGTGTGGGCCGCCAGCGGAGGTGGCTGCCGACCCTGCGGTCATATCCGCGTATCTCGGAGGGGGCGACTGGGCGCCGCAGGCCACCGTCGACCGTGCGTCCGGCTTTCCGCTGCCGGCCGGCTCGCGCTGAAGCTGGGGTACTCCGACCACACGAACGGTGGTCGGAGTACCCCAGCTTCGAGGGGATTGGGTGAAACGCTGACCTACTGGGTGGCGATGGCCGCCAGCACGTCGAGGCGGGCCGCCCGTCGGGCCGGGAGGACCGATGCGGCGATGCCGGCGAGTGCAGCGATCACCGAGACCACGGCGATCGTCGGCACCGGGATGACCAGCTGGTCGATGCCTTCTCCGTTCAGCGCTCGGACGATGCTCCATCCGAAGAACAGCCCGATCGCCAGGCCCATCGCCGTACCGA
>JBFWVD010000193.1:0-4285 GCA_050246915.1 Acidimicrobiia bacterium
AGGTGAGTCTGTCAAGTTTGATCGGGCCCGGGAGGACACGTTGGGTTGGCCCCATCTTGGCGTGCGTTGGGCAACGTGTGGAAGGTGTTTTTTCGAGCGACGATGACGAGCGTTGGTGCGCTACTTGGGAACCGTTGGTGCTCCGTCGATCCAGCGGTGGTAGGTGTCGAGGTCCACGTTGCTGCCGCACACGATGGTGGCGACGTGTCGGCCTGCGAACCGGTCGCGGTCTTCGATGATGGCGGCGATGCCGAGGGCGGCCGATGGTTCGACGATCAGGCCGGCGTGGTCGTGGAGCATTTTCATGCCAGCGATGATCGACGCCTCGTGTACCAGGGTGGCGTCGTCGGCGACGACGAGTAGGTCGTCGAGGACGGCTGGAATGGGATGTCGCCCGGCGACGCCGTCAGCGATGGTGTTGGTTGAGTCGGTGGTGATGACGCGGCGTTCGCGCCAGGAGTAGGTCATCGCGGGTGCGCCGTGCGGTTGGATGCAGATCACTTCGACTTCGGGTCTCATCGCCTTCATCACGTGGCCGACTCCGGTGGCGAGTGCCCCGCCTCCCAGAGCGATTAGGGCGGCATCGAAGTGGGTCGTGGCCTCGGCGAGTTCGAGGCCGATTGTCGCTGCGCCTTCGCAGGTTTCGATGTCCTGGCTGTCTTCGACCAGGCGAATACTGTGCTGGCGCGCGATGTCGGCTGCTTGCTCGCGCGCCATTTCGATGTCGCCGTCGACCAGCTCTAACGTGGCATCCAGGGCGCGGATGCGGGCGAGTTTGGCTGCTGGCGCAAACCGGGATGCCACCACGGTGACTTCGAGATCCCGGATTCGACCGGACCAGGCGAGGGCTTGGCCAAGGTTGCCCGCGCTGGCGCACACCAGGGCTCGCGAACCGTTTTCGGCTAGGAGGCTGGCGACCACCTCGGCGCCGCGGGCTTTGAAGCTTCGAACGGGGTTCGCCGTCTCGAGCTTGATACTCACTTTGCAGCCGAGGCTGCTCTCTAGGGCCTCGCATCGGTACAACGGCGTGTCGAGGAAAATCGGGTTGATCATGCCCCGAGCGGCCTGGACTCGTGCTGTGTCGAGGCGCGTTGATCCCACGACAACAGCGTATCGCCGCACCGTCAGAGACCAGCCCCGCTGGCATGGACCCGGGTACTGCTGAACCCAGGGTGGTTGAATCGGTTCGTGATCGTCGAGGATTGGTCAACGCTGGCGGGGCTGCATGAGATTCGGCGTGCTCGTAGTGGTCGGATCGATGGCTGGGCGGCGCCGGTGGCTTATGCGGTTGGGTTCCGGTGCGGGCACGAGTGGGTTTTCCCGTATGTGAACCGGCCGGGTGGGACTCATGGGTTGCCGGCGGTGATCTTGGCCGAGGTGGTGGGCTATTCCTGCGGGACGCACGAAATCCCAATCTCGGCAGCATATTTGGCTCGGGCGATTGTTGAACTGCAGCCCGCTGAGGCGGCGACCGATGTCGATCACCCCAATCTAGCTGCCTGGCGCTCCATCGCCGCCGCCGATCCGGGCGAGATAGCTGCGGTCTTCATTGGCTCCCTTGATGATCCGATCGCGGGCCCGGCAGATGCCGCGCTGCGCGCATTGATGGCCGCCACGGTCGCGGAGTGAGGATTGATCTCCGCTGCGGTGAGCCAGACCCCTCATTTCGCGGCGGTGTGTGCTGCTTTGGTGTGGGCCAGTCGGTAGGATTGGGTTCCGGTCTCGATGATGTTGCCGCCAAAGGTAAGTCGGTCCACGATGGCTGCGCATAGGCGTGGGTCGGTGAAGGTTTTGGTCCATCCTGAGAACGACTCGTTTGAGGCGATAGCAACCGAATTCTTTTCTTCGCGCTCGGTCAATACCTGAAACAACAGCTCCGCGCCGCGACGGTCTAGCTCCATGTAACCCAATTCGTCAACGCAGATGAGATCCACTCTGCCGTAACGGGCGATCGTTTTCGCCAGGACCTTCTCGTCGGCGGCTTCGACGAGTTCGTTGACCAACTTGGTCGCCAGGGTGTACTTCACCCGGAATCCAGCTTCAGCAGCCGCGGTGCCCAACGCGATCAGCAGGTGGCTTTTACCGGTGCCGGAGTCCCCGATCAAACACAAGGGTTGGCCGGCTCGTACCCAGGCGCTGGTGGCCAGAGTGTGGATAGTGGCCGGGTTGATGTTCGGGTTGGCCTCGAAATCGAAGTCTCCCAACCACTTCTCCCGAGGAAACCCTGCGGCTTTGACCCGGCGGACCGAGCGGCGTCGGGCCCGGTCATCACACTCGGCCAACAACAACTCCGCCAAGAATCCCTGATAGGTGAGTTGTTCTTTCTCCGCGGTGGCCACCATGTCGGCGAACAACCCCCGCACCGAGGGCAGCCGTAGTTGCCGACATGCTTGATCAACCGCAGCATCAGCGGCCTGGGCGCTCAATCCTCGACGTCGTCGCATCGGTGCGCCCATCAGCTGACCCCTCCGGTCACAGGCAGCGGGAGTTGCGCAGTTCTGGCGGCGCGGCGGATCAACAGCTCGTCGTAGCCGGCCAGCGAGGGCACTGCTCGGGTGTCAGGCGGCAGCCCGGCGATCACCGCAGCCGGGTCGGTGAGCCGCCGCTCGGTCAGACTGATCACCCGCCGCTGCTGCTCAACGGGGGACGTGTCCGCTAGGGCTGCATCGACTGTGGCGCCGCCGCCGTGGTGGTGGGCAGCAAGGCGAGCTTCCACGGCCACCACATCAGCATTGGTGGACCCGACGTTGAGAGCGGCGCTCAACCCGGCAATGACATCGGCGTGACGCATGTGCCGGTGCAATAGCAGCACGTCGATCAATGCCCGGGTGCCCGCAGCATCACCGTGCGCCTTGCGAGCAGCAGCCCAAAACGCCTCATGGGCGCTGGTGAAGGTGCCGGCCGCCCGCGCCTGCACCAAGGCGGTAGCCCCCGGCAAAGCGCCGGGTTTGATCTTCAACACCTCCAAGTAGTGATCCAATTCAAGGACTTGAGCTCCTTTACGGATCGAGCGCTCATGATGCGCGATCGGAGTGTTGCCATCGGAGACGAGCAGCTCGTTAGAACGCAGCCGGACCCGCACTCGTCGGCCGATGAACCGCGCTGGCACCGAATACTGGCTGCTACGCACCATGATTCGCCCATGCCGATCAACTCGGGGAGTCAGGGTCAGCCCCGGTTCGAACCGCTCGGCCGGCAGCGCCCGCAGCAGTGGCTGCTCGATAGCGAAGTCTTCACCCACGGTGCGCAGCCGGTGACCGATCCGGCGGTCGTCATCGTCGCGGTCCGCTTGAGCCAGCCGCTCGTTGAGCTGTGCCAGCGACGCCACCTTGGGGACCGGGACCAGGTGATTGCGCCGAAACCGTCCGCCCTCGCCTTCCACACCGCCCTTCTCATGCGCCCCGGCTAGCCCGGGGATGCAGTAGAACGCCTCGAAGCCCTGGTGTGATCTAAACAAGACCCAACGCTGGTTTTCGATCCGGTCGCGATCACCGAACAACACCCGACTCACCGCGGACTTCAAGTTGTCATACCGGATGTGGCCGGTCGGGATGCCGCCGAACTCGTCGAACGCCGCTAAATGGCCTTCCAGAAACGCCTCCTGGGACTGGGTCGCATACACCCGGTGCACAGCCTTGCCCGACATCGACAGCCGCATCGTGAACAGAAAGCATTTCGTGCGGCCCTCGGGCAAATCGACATACAGTTCAGCGAAATCGACCTCAGCCTCACACCCCGGCTCATGGGTCTGCGGCACGAACGCCTCAACCAGCTGATCGCCTGTCTCCGCAGCGATTTCGGGCCGCCGCTTGGCCACATAATCCCGCAACGTCGAATACGACACCAGGTCTGCGGCGTCATGCTCGTCGATCAACCGGGCCAAAATCCGCCGAGCAGTGTGCCGCTGCTTACGCGGGGCATCACGATCAGTCCGCAGCATGTCATCAATCGCCCCGACGAATGGGTCGATCTTGCGGGCCCGCCACCGCCGCGGCGCCGGTTGCGGTGGCTGCGCCGAGATCAACGCCTGCCGAATAGTTCGGCGATGCACCCGATGTCGTTTGGCCAGCGCCCGTACCGACAATCCATCCACCCGGGAATCCCGTCGGATCTGCTCGAACAATTCCACCCTGGACCCCACTCTGGCTCCTGTCGTCGTCCCCTTACGGCGACGATGAAGTGGGGCCACTCAAACCTGACACAACCTGCCCGGCGAGTCGCGGTGGAGCCACTCAAACCTGACATTCTGCGACCAAACGGGGCCAGCCAAACCTGTCACACTCAA
>JBFWVD010000194.1:0-4232 GCA_050246915.1 Acidimicrobiia bacterium
GAAGAGGTGGACATCCCGGAGCCCACGTCGTCACCGGTGTCGGGTCCGCACGAGCACCTCTCGCACTCACTGCGGGCCATCAAGGTCGACGATCCCTACGTGAAGTACCAGGTGCGCATCGCGTTCCGTCTGGCCCGCCATCTCGAACGCTTCGACCAGATCGGAGCCGAGGTCGTCGAGCAAGATCGCGCCGATCTGTCGGCGTTGACGGGCAAGGCCCCGATGGGATGGGACGACTGCGAAGAACAACTCGAGCAGTTCGTCTTGAACGACAACGGCAAACACGACGCCGAACTCGTCGTGCTGTTCAACCGACGCTGGCGTCGCTACAAGGCCCTCATGGGCCCACCTGGCTCGGCCATGGCCACCCACCACGTCATGCAACCGCTCGGACGCTCGCTGCTCGGCTGAACGCCCGAGTGTCGGAGCCGGTTGTCGGCGGCGGTTGTCAGCGAACGGTGAAGCCGGCGTCGAGCGGCATCTGCACGCCCGTGATGTAGTACGCCTGATCGGACACCAGCCAGGCCACGGCGTTGGCGATGTCGCGCGCTTCGAGGATCGGGATGGGCAGCGCGTTCTGCATCGACGACAACATCGGATCGTTGGCGGCGACGAGTGCTTCCATGGCGGAGTTCTGGGTCATGCCGCTGATCACGCCGGTGGGGTGGATGGTGTTGACGCGGATGGAGTGCTCGGCGTACCCGTTGGCCAGTACCTGCATCAACCCGACCACGCCTCGCTTTGCCGCTGCGTAGGCGGCGCCGGCGGCTCCGGTGGTGCCGGTGCCCTTGATGCCGGCGCTCGAACTGGTGATGACGATCGAGCCGCCGCGCCCGCCGGCCACCATCGTGGGTAGTGCCACTTCGCAGGTGTGCCACACGCCGGTGAGGTTGGTGGCGATGGTGTCGTTCCACGAAGCGACCCGATCTTCACCGACCGGCCCGAGGCGAACGATGCCGGCGTTGGCCACGACGATGTCGCAACGGCCGAACTCGGCAACACCGGCGTCGAACGCGGCCTGGAGTCCGGCCAGATCGCGCACGTCGGCCTTGCGGGCCACGATGCGCCGATCGAGCGCCTCGACCAGCCGAACCGTCTCGGCCAGATCGGCTTCGGTGGCGTTGGGGTAGTCCATGAAAGCGATGTTCTCGCAGAGGTCGATGGCGATGATGTCGCACCCTTCTTCGGCGAGGCGGACCGCGTGTGCCCGGCCCTGGCCGCGCGCTGCTCCGGTGATGAATGCGACTTTTCCGTCAAGTGAACCCATGTCTCGTGTTCTAGCGCACGGTCGATGGTCCAGCCACGGTCGCGTTCACCCGTGGCACGACAGGGCCGTTCGACGGCGACACGGCGCTCACCTCGGAGATTTCGGCAGGCCGAGCACCCGCTCGGCGATGGTGTTGCGATGGATCTCGTTGGTGCCGCCGTAGATCGTTTCGGCACGACTGATGAGCAACGATCGTTGCATCGGATCGAGCGAGTAGCCGTCGCCGACGATGTCGGACGCGATCCCCATGATGGTCATCTCGAGATGGCTGAGCCTCTGGTGCCACGTAGCCCAGTACAGCTTGCTGAACGATGACTCCGGCCCGAGCAGGCCACCACGTCGTAGCGCGGTGAGCTTGCGATAGTTGTTGAACCGCAGCACCTGGACGCCGATCCAGGCGTCGGCGAGTCGCTGGCGGACCACCGCGTTGTCGGTGAGGCCGCGGGAGCGGGCGAGGTCGATGAGCGCAGCGGTCTCGGTCTCGAACATGATCTGGTACGGGAGCACCGCGGTGCCGCGCTCGAACCCCAACGCGGCCATGGCGACGGCGAACCCGTCGTGGAGCGGTCCGAGCACGTTGCCGGCGCTGGTGCGGGCATCGACGAAGAAGGTCTCGTCGAACTCGATGCCGCCGGCCAGGTTGCGGATGGGGCGGGTCTGCACCCCGTCTTGGCGCATGTCGATGAGGAGCACCGACAGGCCGCGGTTGCGTTGCTGGGTGGGATTGGTGCGGACCACTGTGTAGATCCAGTCGCAGAAGTGGCCCATGGACGTCCACGTCTTGTGTCCGTTGATGATCCACTCGTCACCGTCGAGCACCGCGCGAGTCGAGACGTTGGTGAGGTCGGAGCCGGCGTCGGGCTCGCTGTAGCCCTGGCACCACAAGGTGTCGCCGGACAGGATCGACGGCAAGAACCGTTGCTTCTGCTCCGTGGTGCCGAATGCGAGCACGCACTGGCCGAGCATCTCGGTGCCTTGGACGCTGGCGCGGTACGGGGCGCGGGCCTTGGCGCATTCCTCGGTGAAGATGATCTGATGGCTGATCGGCTCGTCGCGCCCGCCGTATTCGACGGGATAGCCGAGGCCGAGCCACCCATCCCGACCGAGTTCGCGCTCCCATTCGCGTCGGAGTTCGAAACCATCGGCATCGACCGGGGCTCCTCGGCCGCCGAACGCTTTGAAGTCGCCGACGAGGTGCTCGGCCAACCAAGTTCGCGCTTCGTCCCGGAACGCCGCTTCGCTCGGTGTGTCGGTGAAGTCCATCAGCCCCCCAGCCGCATCGGCGCTCCGAGCGACCAGTATCTCGCAGCTGCGCCGTCAGCCGAGCAGTGAGCGTCCGAGTGGTTGCGTGACGTGGTGGGCGGCCATGGCCGAGCCGGGCGGACCCATGAGGGCCTTGTAACGGCGCCAGCGTCGGTTGAACAGCACGACGAGTTCGGCGTCGTGCTTGCCGTTGTCGTTCAAGACGAACTGCTCGAGTTGTTCTTCGCAGTCGTCCCATCCCATGGGGGCCTTGCCCGTCAACGCCGACAGATCAGCGCGGTCCTGGTCGACGACCTCGGCTCCGATCTGGTCGAAGCGTTCGAGATGGCGGGCCAGACGGAACGCGATGCGCACTTGGTACTTCACGTAGGGATCGTCGATCTTGATGGCCCGCAGCGAGTTGGACAGATGCGCATGCGGGCCCGACACCGGTGACGACGTGGGCTGCGGGATGTCCACCTCTTCGAGCTCGATGCCGAGGTACTCGGCCATGGTCTCGATGGCGTGGAGGTTGGTCTCGCTCACCCAATGCGCGTACGTCATGTAGTCGGTGTCGAGCACCGGTTTGGCCAGCGGGCCGTGGAAGGTCAGCTTGTTGCTCAGCGTGTAATACAGGTGGTGCCATTGGATGGCGGCCATGTCGACGGGCTTGCCGGTGATGTCGGCGTAGCGGGCGTAGATCTTGTTGAAGTCACCGAACCCCAGCACCGTGTCGCGCATGCGCCACGCGGCGAGGTCCATCATCGGATCACCGATGTGGGCGTTCTCGAGATCGAGAACCGCCAGCAGATGCTCACCGTCGTGATGGAACTGTCCCGAGTCCCACAGCACCGGACCTTCTCGATCGGACACGGGCATGGGATGACGTTCCAGCCATCCGAGGACGAACTCCATCAGCGGATCGGGCTGCACCTTGGTGGAGCGATAGACCTGCGTGATCTGGCGACTGCCGACGTATCCGGCGTCGGCCGGCGACGTGCCCCGGATGATGCCGGCATCAGCGAACGGCTGGACGGGGAGCGAATGGATGCGAGCGAGCAACTGCACGTACTCGTCGACGATCCGATCGCGATTCTCGGGGGACGCGCCGACGAAATCGGGTCGTCCGGGCACCACTGCCATCGCATAGGCCACCGGATCATCGCACCATCCGTGCACGTGGGGTGTGGGGATGTCGTGTTCCTCGAGTAACTGCTGGAACACCATCTCGTGGCGTAAGGGGAATGCCAAGGGCACATCGGATCGTTCGCCACGAATGACGACGCGCTCCACGGCGCCGCCTCGATCGAGGTCCACGAACCACATCGGCCGCCAACGTGGTTGCCGTTCCCACGACACGACCTTGCCGCCCATCTGGGCCTCGAGCCAGGCGAGGACCCGGGCGTCGTTGCCCCCCACGGCTCCTGCGTCATTCGATCCAGCCATGAATCGTTTCCTCCCACCGTCGAAGCCGCGACGGATGCAGTGTCAGCCGCGCGGCGTCATCCGAGCAGTGAGCGTCCGAGTGGTTGCATGACGTGGTGGGTGGCCATGGCCGAGCCGGGCGGGCCCATGAGGGCCTTGTAGCGACGCCAGCGTCGGTTGAACAGCACGACGAGTTCGGCGTCGTGTTTGCCGTTGTCGTTCAAGACGAACTGCTCGAGTTGTTCTTCGCAGTCGTCCCATCCCATGGGGGCCTTGCCCGTCAACGCCGACAGATCAG
>JBFWVD010000195.1:0-4090 GCA_050246915.1 Acidimicrobiia bacterium
TCGGTGAGATCTACGTGATCGCCGTCCATCCCGACTTCCACGGCAAGGGCCTCGGGCGTCAACTCACGTTGGCAGGGCTCGAGTCGATCGCGTCGCGACGGATCGCCACGGGCATGTTGTTCGTCGATGCCGACAACACTCCGGCCGTCAGCCTGTACCGCTCACTCGGCTTCACCACGCACCGCACCGACGGCGCGTACGTCGGCGACCTCTAACCCTTGAGCCGGGGAAGCGAAGCGGACCCGGCGAAACAGACACCGTCCTTGAGCCGGGGAAGCGAAGCGGACCCGGCGAAACAGACACCGTCCTTGAGCCGGGGAAGCGAAGCGGACCCGGCGAAACAGACACACTCCTACTGAGCGAGGTCGAGCCCGAGCCTCACGCGGGCGGCGTTGCCGTGGGCCGGGAAGCCTTCGTGGTCGGCCAGTGCGATGACGCTGGGGGCCATGCGCCGCATGGCCCGTTCGTCTGCTCGGGCGATGGCCGTGCGTTTCAAGAAGGCATCCACCGTGATGCCCGAGGAGACGTGAGCGAATCCGCTGGTCGGCAGCGACGCCGGGCAGCCGATGATGAAGTTGGCCGACGAGAACGACGTGTGTTGGCCGATGAGGATCTCGCCGGCGTTCACCAACCGGCTCAACAGCTGCTCCTCGACATCGTGGTGCACCACCAGTTGCAGATGCTCGGGAGCGAACTCGTTGGCGACGGCCACGGCGGTGTCGATCGAGTCGACCAGCACCGCCCCACCGTTGGTTCCGAGCGCAGCCAATGCCGCCTCACGACGGGCCGGTCGGAGCGAGACGATCTGTCGCACCAACTCGGCGTCGGTCTGTTCGATGAGTGATGACGAATCGGTCACCAACACGACCGTGGTGTCGGTGCCGTGCTCTGCCTCCACCAACAGGTCGGCCGCGAGGCGCACCGGGTCGGCACTGGAATCGGCAAGCACCAGCGACTCGGTCGGTCCGAGCAGCATCATGGTGGCGGTGCCGTGGCGCTGCGCTTCGACCTGAGCCCGCACCACCGGCGGGCTCCCGGGCCCGACGATCTTGACCACTTTCGGGATCGATGCGGTACCGAAGCTGAGCGCAGCCACCCCGGCGGGTCCGTTGACCCGGAACACGTTGCGAAGCCCGAGCAGATCGGCGACCACCAGCACCGCCGGATCGACCTCGCCATCGCCGCCCGGAACCGGTGGCACGACAACGGCGATGGTCGGTACACCGGCCTCGACCGCTGGAGTGCCCAGCTGTGCCAACACGCTTGGATAGCTGGCCTTACCGCTCGGGCAGAACAGACCGGCCGAGGAGATGGCGCTGACCTGTTCGCCCACCATCAGACCCGGCTCGCTCTCGAACCGCCAGCGACCGTGGCGGGCCAGTACCTCTCGACTGAAAGCCCGGAGATGGGTGATGGCGTCGCTCAGCGCATCCACGAGCGTGCCCGGCACCTGATTGCGAGCCGCCGCGAACTCGTCGTCCGACACCCGCAACCGTTCCGGGGTGATCTGCACACGATCGAACGTGGCCAGCGCACGACACACCGCATCGTCGCCGTTGACCCGCACGTCGTCGATCAGTTCGGTGATCTGCCGACCGAGATCGACATCGAAGATGTCGTCCATCCCTCGTTCCATGAGGGCCCGACGATCGGCCTCGCCCATCTCCGACCATCGTTGAACGCGAAGCACCTCAGCCATGACGAGCGAGGCTAGCGACGTCACGACTCGCGGCTGCCGTCCATGGTGAACACACCGCCGGTGCAGAACGCCGCTTCAGGACTGAGGAGGAACGAGGCCAGCGACGCCACCTCGGATGCCGCCGGCGTGATCACGTCGCCGATCTGGTCGCTCCACAGTGCAGGGCCGAGCAGCACCGGGACCCGGCTGTGCGCGCTCCCGGGGCACAGGGCGGTCACCGAGACGCGGCGATCGGCCACCTCGAGCGCCAGGGTTTTCGCCAACGCGATCGCCGAGGTACTGGCGATGTTCTCGCACACATGCCCCGCATGCGGGCGTGCACCCAGGGGCGACACGGCCAGGCACAACGCTCCGCCGTCAGCCAATCGGCGAACCCCGTCGCGGGCCACCGTCACCATCCACGCCAAGGATCGAGCGATCCGTTCATCGATGACGTCATCGTCGGTGTCGATGAGCGCTGCCACCGGCGGCGCCGAGACAGCCTCGACGAAGATGCCGTGGATCTCGCCGGTGAGCCCGGCGGCCTGGTCGAGGGCGCCGCCGAGCGCCGAGGGATCGCCGGCCTCGATGACGCAACCCCCGCTCGCCAGCCCCGTCGCCGAGAAGTACTCGAGCTCGGCGCCATCGTGGGCGACGAACCACACGCGAGCACCCTCCGACACCAGCTTGCCCACGACGGCGTGTCGCATCGCGGCCGCACCAGCGGCGTTGAGTGCGTCGTCGAGCGCGACCGGGCCGGGAACGACGACGATCACACGCCCGTTGTGCACGATCTTTGTTCTCCCCACGACCGGACCAACCTAGACGGGAGCTCGGCGGACATAACCGCCCCTTGTCGGGGTCTTGACGCTCAGACGTCGACGCCGACCAGCTTGCCGATGATCGACGTGGCAGCCATGGCCAATCCACCGAGCACGAAGATGCGGACGCCCGCACGCCAGGGTCGGGCACCGCCGAGCTTGGCGCCTACGGCTCCGAGGACGAACATGCCGATCATCGTGATCGTCACCGTCACTGGTGTCTGCAGCGAGTCACCCAACAAGCCCATGGTGGCGATGGGGATCGCAGCACCGATCGAGAAGCTCCCGGCCGAGACCACCGCGGCCTCGAGCGGCTTCGCCAACGCCTCGGGGTCGAGGCCGAGTTCGTCGCGTGCGTGGGCACCGAGCGCGTCGGCCTCGTGCAATGCCTCGGCGACCTGCATCGCCAGGTCAGCGGACAAGCCCCGGGCCCGGTAGATCGTGGCCAGCTCAGCCACCTCCACGTCGGGCTCATCATCGAGTGCCCGCTGTTCGATGGCGAGGTCGGCCAACTCCGCATCGAGTTGTGAACTCACCGATCCGTACTCGCCGATGGCCATCGACAAGCCACCGGCAGCCAACGACGCCAGCCCCGTGAGGACGATGACCGAGTTCGACGCGTTACCCGATGCCACGCCCACGAGCAGGCCGGCGGTCGACAGGAGTCCGTCGTTGGCTCCCAGCACCGCGGCACGCAACCAACCGGCACGATGCGAGCGATGATGCTCGACGTGCCCTTGCGCTGGATGATCGTCCACGGCAGCGACGCTACTTGCCCCGATCGCGACCGGACCCGTTGGGACGATGGCTCGGGCCGTAACCTGCAGCGATGGCCACGGTGTGCGATCTCGATCGCGAGCAACTCGCGCAGATCCTCCATGGTCAGCCGCGCTATCGCGTCGACCAGGTGTGGAGCGGGCTGTACGAGCACCTGACCTTTCCCAGCGATCTCTCGGTGCTCCCCAAAGCGCTGCGAGCGACACTCGACGGGCAAGCGCCGACCGCGCTGCGCGAGGTCGCGACGTCGAGCGATACCACCGGTGACACGGTGAAGTTCCTCTGGGAGCTCCACGACGGGGCACGCATCGAGACCGTCCTCATGTGCTATCCCGATCGGGCGACGGTGTGCGTCAGTTCCCAGGCCGGCTGTGCCATGGGTTGTGGCTTCTGCGCCACCGGGCAAGATGGTTTCCAGCGCCATCTCACCACCGGCGAGATCGTCGAGCAGGTCGTGCGGGCTTCACGCCACGCTCGTGACAGTGGTCGACGGGTCTCCAACATCGTCTTCATGGGCATGGGCGAACCGATGGCCAACGAAGAGCGGGTCTGGTCGTCCATCGAGCGCATGCACGGCGACATCGGGCTGTCGGCCCGGCACCTCACCGTGTCGACGGTCGGGATCATCCCGGGCATCTTGCGTCTGGCCGAGCGGCCGTTGCCGGTGAACCTCGCCGTGTCGCTGCATGCTGCCAACGACGCGTTGCGCGACGAATTGGTGCCGATCAACAAGCGGTATCCACTCGACCCGTTGATGGATGCCTGCGCTGTCTATCTCGAGGCCCGCAACCGGCGGCTCAGCTTCGAATGGGCG
>JBFWVD010000196.1:0-4050 GCA_050246915.1 Acidimicrobiia bacterium
GAGAGCCCTGAATGTGGTAGACTGGTCTACGACAGAATGGAAATAGTCGCACTCCGCGGATGACTCAAAGAACGGCAGACCATGTCAGCCAATTCCAGAGTATGTCCTGGACGGATTCATGATCCTTTTTTTGCCAAGGTGAGGGTCGCGGGTTCGAATCCCGTCGTCCGCTCCAGGTCAGCGGCCGTTTTCCGGGGCTGCTGACCTGCCGTTTTGCCCATCATGCCCATCGGTTTGCCCATCACGGCGACCGGGACGCCGATGATGGTGCATGCAGGGATCCATTCGTCAACGCTCTACCGGCTCGTTCGAACTACGCGTCTTCATCGGTGTCGACCCGATGACGAAACGCCGCCGCTACCGATCGACAACGGTGCGAGGCGGCCGTGGCGACGCCGAACGCCACCTCGCCGCGATGGTCGCCGCCGTCGAAGCGGCGCGGGCGGTGGGTGTGCGTTCCACGGTCAGCGAGCTGCTCGAGGCGTGGTTCGCGGTTGCGTCGACGAGTTGGGCGCCGACCACGATTCGCCAGACCCGTTCGGTGCTCGACCGCTACCTGCATCCTCATCTCGGTGACCTTGCGGTCGGTGATGTCACCGCAGCGATACTCGACGCCACCTACGCCGCGTTGCGTCACCGCGGTGGGATGGGCGGCCGGCCGTTGTCGGCCGGCACCTTGACCCGCGTCCATGCCATCGTACGGGCCGCGTTCTCGCAGGCGATGCGGTGGGGCTGGGTGTGGGACAACCCGGCCGAGCGCGCTCATCGCATCGTCCACGTCACCGCCGAGCTCCGACCGCCAACCCCGGAGGAGCTGCGCACACTGCTCGACTATGTCGCGACACGCGACCCGCACCTGCACGCCTTGTTGGTGCTGGCGGCGTTCACCGGCGCCCGTCGCGCTCAGCTGCTCGGGTTGCGATGGCACAACGTGCACCTCGCTGCCCGACGTGTGTCGTTCAGTGCCGGCTGGGTCGAAGGACCCGACGGTCCGGTGCTTGCCGCCACCAAGACCAAACGCCGTCACGTGGTCGATCTCGACCCGATGACGATCGAGGTGCTCGGGGTGCTCGCCGCCCAACGGGAAGGTGCTCAGCTGCCGGAGGGTTTCGTGTTCAGTGACGACGGCGGCGCCACGGCATGGAAACCGAACCGGGTCACCAAAGCCTTCCTGCGACACCGCCGGGCCGCCGGGCTGCGAGCGTTCCGGCTGCACGACCTGCGCCACTTCATGGCCACCGAAATGCTCCACGCCGGGGTCCCTCTCGTCATCGTCTCTCGACGTCTCGACCACCGCCGTGTGTCGACCACCCTCGACAAATACGCCCACGCCGTCCCCGGCGGAGACGCCCAAGCCGCCGCCACCCTCAGGCAGATCATGCAAGCAACAGGTTGACCGGGGGTCGCACGACATCGATTCACTCGCAGCGGGCTTCCGACGGTCGACCGCTTGCAGCGGGCCTGACCGCGATGGTGGAACCCGAGCAGCATTCGCGAAGCGCCACCCGAAGTCTCAAGCAGGCACATATAGGACTCTCGAGGGTTGGCGCGGTCGGGCGCCCGGCCTATCGGCCTCAGGGCCGAGTGACTCCGTACTGTCCGGCGATTCCTTGCGGGACACACCAGAGTCGATCCACCGAACAACAGGTACGACAGACGAGTAGAACATCTACGACGCTTGTGCTGTGGGTTCGTAGTGGCCGTCGGCGGGATGCGACCGAGAACCCACTTCGGTCACTTGACGATATATCATTGTTCGATATATAGTGCAGGCGTGCCGCGAGCCAGCTCCGTCGAAACGCAATCGTTCCTGCCACTGCCGCAGGCACAGTTCCATGTGCTCGTAGCTCTCACGGCCGGTGATCGTCATGGGTACGCGATCATGCAAGCCGTCGAACAGGAATCTGCAGGGGCGGTACGGATGGGTCCGGCGACCCTGTACGGGACACTCGCGAAACTCGTCAAACTCACGCTTGTCGAGGAGTCCGATCGGCGCCCCGCCACGGACGACGACGAACGGCGCCGCTACTACCGACTCACCAAGCTGGGTGCCGCAGTGTGCGGGGCAGAAGCCAACCGACTGTCATCGTTAGCCGAGGTTGCCCGCTCCAACCTGCGCCCGCGACTGGCATGACATGAACTCCAGATCGAGAGCTCGCGTCTACCGGGGGCTCCTGTACCTGTACCCGCGGCAGTTCCGTGAGCACTACCGCGACGACTTGGAGCAAGCCATCACCGACCTGTTGGCCGAACTCGGCCGGCGCCGGGCCTTGAGTCGTGTGGCGCTCGACCTGGCCGTGACCGTTCCCCGCTATCGAATCGAGGCTCTGGTGAAAGAAGAACACACTGCCACCGTCCTGACTGTGGCAATCACAGCGATGGCCTGCATCGGGATCGTCAGCATTTTCACGGGCCTGTACCTGGGCGCCGTGTTGCTGGTGCTCGCCGTCGTCCTGGCTGTCACGCAACGAAGCTCGCTGGCACGTTCGATCGATCCCGTGAACGGCACGCGGCTGCGGCACAAGCGATTGATGACCGCAGCGGTGCTCGGCGTGCTGCTGCCCGTCATCTACCTCGTCTCGCTGCCGATCCTTGGCGACGACTGGGGGACCGATGCCGTGGTGGCTTTCGGAGTGTGGTTCCTCGTGTTGATCGGTGCCGTCGTGTACCTCATCGCCGGGCTCACCACCCCGAAGTCACACACAGCCTGAGATCGCCGTAGCCCTGGGGATTGGCTGGCATTCGGGACACAACCGGAGACCACCCGCCGACGCGGAGAAGCCGTTTGCCGCGATCTACGTGACGCCCTGCCCCGGCGCCGAGCACCGACCCCGCTGAGCACGGCGCAGCAGATTCCCCCGAATCGCACCAGTGCAGGATCACCTTTCTGACTCGCCAGCGCACCGCCGGCACTCGCCGTCGACTTGGGCCAGCCACGACACGCAGCGCGCCATACCGCCGGCTCAGCGATTGCCGCTCGGTGCCGATGCGCCGCTCAAGGGATCTCGCCGTGGAGGCAGTGGCAGGCGGTCACGATTCCGCGAGAGGCACTGCTTGGCAAGTGTGTCGTCGCCAGTGTGCGTCGTCCGGTCTGTGCGGGTCCAGCTTGACGCTGACGGCGGTGCACGGAGGCTTCAAGCCGGCGGAGGCGGCAGGCTGCTCGGACGTTCGTCGGTCGGATTCTTGGGGACGTCATTGCGCAGCGTCGCTTCCGCTCGCGCCGCGCCTACCGAGGGTGCCATCGCAGCGGATCCCGTCTTCACAACCTCCGTCGACCTCGATTGCAACGCGATCGCGAGAACCCCTAGAGCCGCGACCGCCCCGATGAGGCCAAGCATCAGGTTCGTCGTGCTCTGCCCCTCCCCGATGTCGTTCAACTGCTGTGCCTGGATCTCGAGCAAGTCCGCGGCAAGCCAACCGTTGACTACCTGCTGTTGCGGGGCTGACTCCGCGGAGTCCTCGTTCATCTCACCTATGGCACGTGCGCTTTCAATCGCGTCCGACTGGTCGGTGTACGAACTGGTGAGGGCGACAGCAATTCCGACACCCGCAACGACGACTGCCACCAGGGCAACGATGACTCTCACTGCCTTCAAGGTCTGACTCCTCTGTCAGTGTCGATGCAGCATGTCACGCCGGCGAAGCCGGGCAACGGACCTCCCTGCAGACGACTCGCGAAGACCTCTGACGGAGACTGTCTCCGAACGCCGGATCAGCTCCGACGATCGGATCGACTCCGGCCGCGGCAACAATGCGTGCCATGGAGCCTGCGCGCGAGAAGTGTTGCGCAGCGCCGATGTACACCCGGCAAGCAGCCCTGGCCGCGCCATCTCCAGTTCCAAAGGATCCCGGCGTCTACGGATGGTGGTTCCGTTATCTGCCGTCGCCGCTCGATACCTCGGCATGCCTCACCGCGACGGCTGCGCTCGACCCAGCGTCTCGCCCCACCACCGGTGACCGACGAGGAGGCCGAGCTGCGCGAGTTCCTCCGCAGCTTCACCAAGCAGCGGCCGAGGTGGGGATGGCGTCGCGCCGCGAAAGAGGCCCGCC
>JBFWVD010000197.1:0-4044 GCA_050246915.1 Acidimicrobiia bacterium
TGCTGAACCATTGACGATGGGCGCGCCATCGACGTCAACCGCGTCCCTCGCACGCCACCACTCGGCTGGAGGAAAGAACATTTCCGCCATGCCACTCCGTCGGTTCGATCATCCGACGGCGCCGGTATAATGTCGGAGGTTTGTATCTGCCCACGCTCCCAGCCTGTCGGAACCCACCGAAGCCTCACAGCGGGCCGAAGACATCGGCCACGTCATCGGCCAGATCGAGACCTTCCAGAACGTCGAGGAGCTTGCGTTCCTCGTACCGGAAGTGGGACTCCATGATCGCGGAGATCCCTTCCAAGTGGCGGTTCAACTCCTCGGCCGTGCCACCACCTGTGATCGCCGCCTCCAGTCCGCTGATCAGGTGAGCGATCATGGAATGGTCCTGCTCCAGATAGCGCAGCGTGTCCCGCAACTCCGGGTGCGCGGCCGCGATCGCGGGGAACAGCCGGGAGTCCTCGCCGACGTGGTGGCCGGTCAACGCCGTACAGAAGCCGCGGCAGAACAGCAGCAACTCGCGTGCGGCGGGCTCGGCAGGTACATCAGCCCGGGCCGCTTCACGGGTCACGTTCAAGGCTTCGCGCAGTCGGTTGTGGACGCTGCGCATCTCGACACTCCAGGCCACCAGCCTGTTCTTCTCGCCCTCAGTCACGAGAGAGCGAAGGTGTAGACGAGGTCATCGTCTCTCCTTCAGATCCCACGCCTCCATGCCTGACACGGTCTGTCACCAGCACGCGACGCTGCGGCAACCCTACCCAGACACCGGCCGGCGGCAGCAACACACCTACCAGACATGACCCCGCGCCTCGCCCGCATCCCTCTCGTCGGCCCTGACTTCGGTGCCGTCGGTTGGTCCAGTCAGCTTCGGGCTATCGTCGGCGCCCTGCTGACCTACGGCCTGATCGTTTCCGTGCTCATGGTCGTCATCTGCGCGGCGACGTGGGCGATCGGCTCCTCGAACGGGAGCTGGCAGACGGCCAGCAAAGGCAAGACCGGCCTCTTCGTCGCGCTCGGCGGCGCGGTCCTCACAGGCGGCGCGCTCGCGTGGGCCAACTGGTTGCTCGATGTGGGAACGACATTGTGAACGACGAGCAACTCGCCTTCGACATCGAAGGGATGCTCCACGAGGCGGCGATCGAGGCCGCGCCCGAGTGGACCGGCGCTCCGCTGCACTTCACCACGGCGTACTACCCGCCGGCCGAGCTCGATGCCGCCTTCGAGCACTGGCAGTTCCTCCACGCCCACGACAAGACCCACGTCAACAGCCGGATGTGGCACTCCTCGATCACCGTCCCCGAGAGCGACCAGGTCACCGGGCACGGATTCGTCCTCTACACAGCCGACCTCCGCTGCGAGCCCTGGAAACACACCGACAAGCACGCGAACTGCACCTGCCTGGGCGATCTGATGTACCAGACGATCTGCGAGCCGTGCGGGTGGAACGGAATCACAGACAGTGAGAACGACGCGGTCGAGATGTGGCACGACCACGCGCTACCCGGTTGGCGCAAGCTGCCGATCGTGCCGTCGCGACTGCGGATGATGGACAAGGACGGCTTGTCAAAGGCCGCGAGGAACTGGATCGGCGAGCACTACCCGAAGCCGATGCAGATACCCGGCGCGCCGATCATCACCGAGCGTCGGCCCTATGGCACGCGGCACGTCCCCGGCCGCTCGCCGTGGGGCGGCTACGACCTCTCGCACACCGCAGTTGACCCTGACCGCGTCGTCGAGAGAGCAAAGCCCCTTTGCCATGCGCGGGACTTCCCGGTGGAGCCACCACAGGCCGTGGTGTCGCCTGCCCACGTCCTGGGCGACTGACCAGATCAGTCCGACTTGCGGCGAACCTTCTCGCGGACAGACTCAGATACCTGCTTCGCGCCGTGGGAGACAGCCTGCCCGAGGGCCTTCGAACCATCGACGACGCCGTCTCGTGCATTGACGGCGTGGCGCTTCACCTCGGCTCGCGCCTCCGCAAACTCGGGTCGGCGCACCAGCCTGTCGAACTCAGGAAGGTCGGAACGAGAGGCGGTGGCGAAGGATTCCAGCGCGTCGAACGCCTTGACGGCCGCCTTCTCCAGTTGCGGAATCGAAAAGATCCGATGGATTTCGAGCGGGTCGACATGCTTCGCCGCTTCGATCCGAGCAATCGCCGTCTGGACCAACCTCGCATCGAGTTCTCGCTGTGCCGTCAGCGACTTCTTCGCATCGGCGAGCGCTGATGGCACCTGATCGGGGTCGGTGGTCCTGACCCGCTCCAAGCGCAGGTACTCCAGCAGGTGAAGCGCTTGCTCGGCGACGAGGATGAGCCGAAGGCTGCCGGCCACCCCCTTGTTGCTTGTGATCCGCTTGATGGCCGCCTCACGCTTCGGCAGGGAGTCGTCGGCGTCGATGTCGTTGATCGACTCCATGACGTATGCGCGCAGCGACTCCAGCGCGATCTCCAGGTCCCGTCGAGCGCCAGCGACCTGATCCCAGTCGGCCTCAAGGAGTTGGCCACGCTCGCGCGTCGAGTCGACGACTCGTTGCAGGAACCGGTACGTCCCGACAACCTCGCCGACTTCGCGGGCACGGACCTTCTTCTGGATGTCGGAGACCTTCTCATCGACGGCCTCGACGGCAGCCTGAACGTCGGCAATGGCCGAGCGCAGGGCGAGCGCAACGGCGGCCGTCTGCATGGCGAGTGCCTGCTCCGCGCCAAACGACACGGCCTCGAATGACAGGTCGCCAGCGAACCGGCCGGCGTCGCCTCGAACGAAGCCTCGTAGAGCACCGCCGTCAGTCAACTGCTCGCCGTACTGAGCGAGCTTCGCCAGGCCCTCTGGCGTCAGGCGGAAGAGTTCCTCTGCGGGCATCGCGAGCGCCGCAACTCCCGCTGCGACCGCCCCGGCCTCAGCGAGCCGCGTCGCTGTCCGACGGCGCGTGGAGTCGTCAGGACCGAGAAGATCGGTAAGGACGAGGTCTATCGAAGCGGCCTCACCCGTGACGTAGAGATCGCCGCCGTCGAGAAACAGCATCACCTCGGACGAGGTGCTCGAATCAGCGGTCTCCATGACATCAAGCCTATGGGCACCGTCCGACAATGACAGGGCAGACGCAGCAACCTGAGGCGCACACCTGAGCGAGTGAACCATCCACTCACCCAGGAGGAATCGTGATCAACCTCGGTCTACCCGCCACGGTTGTGTCGCTGTTGCCGCAGGACATCAACATCGGCCCGAACTCAAACGGCCTGCCCGGCATCGGCCAGCTCAAGAGCATCGTCGGAGCGTCGATGACCGTCGGGCTGATTCTCGCCGTGCTCGCCCTCATCGTCTCCGCGATCGTGTGGGCGCTCGGCGCGAACTCGTCCAACCCCCACCTCGCGGGGCGCGGCAAGTTCGGCGTCCTCGTCGGCCTCGGCGCCGCGATCATCACCGGCGCGTCCGTCGCGCTCGTCAACTTCTTCTGGAACGTCGGCCAGCAGGTCTGACCCGCACCGAGTTGAGAGGAGTACGACCATGGTCGACGTCTGCGACGTACCCGTCATCTCTGGAGTCTGCGACGTCGCGGGCGACGCGGCCGGAGCTCTGGTGTCTGCGCCGTTCGACTGGCTGGCTCAGGGCATGGGGCACGCGGCGGGCTGGATGTTCGAGGCGGTGTGGAAGGTCTTCGACTCGACCACGATGGTCGACGTCACCAGCAGCCAGTACACGAAGGTCTACAACATCCTCTTCGGCGTCGCCGTCTTCATCATGCTCGGCTTCTTCATGCTCCAAGTGATCGGCGGCATGATCCGCCGAGAACCCGCCGCACTGTCGCGAGCAGCACTCGGGCTGGCGAAGTCGATCCTCGGCTCCTTCGTCGCGCTCGCCCTGCTGGCGACGGCATTGGAAGTCACTGACCAGCTCTGCATCGGCATCGTCAAGGCGGCAGGGACCAACATGGAGCAGATGGGCGACCGCATCGCCCTGCTGACCACGGGCCTGGTCGGGATGAACCTCGCCGCTCCCGGTGCGGGCGCGATCCTGACCATCTTCATCGCCGGCCTCGCCATCGGCG
>JBFWVD010000198.1:0-3986 GCA_050246915.1 Acidimicrobiia bacterium
CGTTGGTGTGGCCGCGGGTGATGCGCTCGGCGCCGGGCACCGCGTCGAGATCGGGATCCACTCGTGACAACAGTTCGTCGAGTTCCTCGAGTGAGTCGATGAGGCCGAGTTCGCGCCGTAGCTGCGGACCGACGGGATAGCCGGTGGTGTACCAGCCGCAGTGCTTGCGGAACTCCCGCACGCCACGGATGCCGTTGAAGAGCTGCTCGAGCGCGGCGGCGTGGCGACGCATCACGTCGGCCACGACGGCGAACTTGGGTGGCGTCATGATCGGCTCGCCTCGCAGCGCGGAGGCCAACTGACCGAACATCCACGGACGTCCGAGACAGCCACGTCCGACCACGACTCCATCGCATCCGGTGGCGGCCATCATCCGTAGCGCGTCGTTGGCTTCCCAGATGTCGCCGTTGCCGAGCACGGGAATGGTGGACACGTGAGCCTTGAGCGCGGCGATGTCGTCCCAGCGGGCCGAACCGGCGTAGTGCTGCTCGGCGGTACGGGCGTGGAGCGCGATGGCGGCGCAGCCCTCTTCAGCTCCGACGCGACCGGCGTCGAGATAGGTGATGAGCGAGTCGTCGAGGCCGACGCGGAACTTCATCGTGACGGGTACGCCTTCGGCGCCAGCCACGACTGCGGCGACGATGCGCGCGAGCAAGCGTGGTTTGGCAGGCACGGCAGCGCCACCACCGTTACGGGTCACCTTGGCGGCCGGGCAACCGAAGTTGAGATCGATGTGCTGGGCGCCGTACTTCGAGACGAGCACCTTCGCGGCACGGCCGGCGAACTCGGGATCGATGGCGTAGAGCTGGATGGAGCGCGGGGTCTCATCGGGGGCGAAGGTGAGCATGCGATCGGTGCGACCGTTGCCTTCCACGACGGCGCGGGCCATGACCATCTCGTTCACGAACAGTCCCGGAGTCACGATGGAGCCGTCGGGCTGGGTGCGACCGGAGCCGGCGAACTCACGGCACAAGGCTCGGAACGGTGCGTTCGTCACTCCGGCCATGGGGGCCAGCACCATCGGTGGGTCGACGGTGATTGGCCCCAGTTGGAGCGGAGCGATGATGGGGGCGGCGTCGGGCATTGCCCTGTCATTGTGGCGGCTCAGGCCGGCGATGACACCAAACGATGGCCGAGCGGCGCGCCGGATGGCTGCTAGCCGTCGGCGAAGCTCAGGCCCCGTTGCGTCAACGCCTCGCGCAGGATGCCGGCGGCGCGAGGACCGAATCCGTGCAGAGCCAGCAATTCCTCGACGCGGAAGCTGGTGAGCTGCGACAGGCGCGTGACGCCGATCGAGGCAAGCGCGCGAGTGGCCGGTGCACCGATCTTGGGCAGCGAGTCGTCGGTCATGGACAGCGAGTCTTGCCGACCAGTGTCAGGGGCACATCGATTCGGAGGAGTGGCGTCCCAGCGACGTGCAACGAAGGACGACATGGATCACCGGCGTGTCTACAGGTCTGGCGCGTCATGAGACGATGAGCGGATGTTCGACGACGTGCGGATCGCCGCGAGCGAGGCGATCGGGGTGTTGCGTCGTGTCGGAGTCAGCGATGAGGTCGCAGCGATACAAGCTGTCGGCGGGGGTGGTATCAGTTCGGTGTTCGAGATGTCGACCCGTGGTGGTGCCAGCTACATCGTGAAGGTGTATCCGGAGTCCTTCGCTTGGAAGCTCGCGAAGGAGGTGTTCGTCTACGAACGGCTGTCCACGATCGCCGGACTCCCCGTGCCGACCGTGATCGGCTGGGACGACAGCCGCATGATCATCGACGCCCACTTCCTGGTCCTGTCGAAGTTGCCAGGAGTGATGCTGAGCGGGATCACCGACGCGTCCCTCAACGAGCAGGCAGAGGTGTACCACCAGCTCGGAATGCACCTGCGCGCCATGCACAAACTCACGTTCGACCAGTTCGGTTATCTCTACACCGGCGTCGTCGAAGGACACTCCACGAACCGCGACTACATGCAGTTCCAGTTCAACAAGAAGCTCACGGAGTTCCGTTCTGCGGGCGGGCCAAGCTTGATCGCTACCGCCATCGAACGATTCGTCGAAGAGCGAGTATCCGCGCTCGACATCTGCAAAACGGCGTCGCTGTGCCACGACGACGTGTACGAGAACAACCTGCTCGTCGAGCGGACCCACCAGGGCCTCGTCTTGACCGGGTTGTTGGACGTCGAGAACGCCGTCGCAGGCGACCCGCTCATCGACCTGTCGAAGACCTGGCTCTATGCGATCCGAACGGCGGAACACAAGTGGCACGGCCTCATCGACGGCTACGGGTCACTGGGCCATCGGGCCGACGAACGCCTCGACCTCTATCGCCTCTACCACTCCCTTGAATTGTGGGATTGGTTCGCACAGCTCGGCAACAGCGCCGGCGTTGCGAGCGTCACCCCCGATCTCGAGGAGTTCTCGACATCAACGGGCGCATGGGCCCTATGAAGGTCGGGTCACTCGACGACTACGACGCTGCGTGGCGAAGCTCATATTGACGAACCCCGCTGCCACCTCACGGCGCCACGAGAGCGCCCACACCTAACGCCCTGCGCGAGCCCACTCCGAAGCGCGCAGCGCGGTAGGTCGGAGCACAACGTCAGGCGAGCGGCCTTCGCTGCTGGGCAGGGGCGGGTGCGCCGAAGTCGATCGACCAGTGAGCCCGATCCTGCGAACATCCACCCATGCCACTTTGGCCGTTCTTCGAGCTGACGATCCGAACCCCGCGGATCGAGCTCCGCTATCCAACCGACGACGTTCTCCCCGCGATCACCGCTGCCGCCGCGTCCGGCATACACCCGCCCGACGAGATGCCGTTCTCAATCCCTTGGACGCGCAAGCCCGCAGGTGAACTCGAACGTAGCGTCGCCCAGTTCATCTGGTCTCGCCGGGCGACACTCAGCGTCGATGATTGGGGACTCCCCTTCGTCGTGTTCGAAGGTGGCCGACCAATCGGTATCCAAGAGCTATTCGCACGGAATTTCAGCATCGTTCGAACGGTCGAGACCGGCTCCTGGCTCACGCGATCGGCCCAGGGACGCGGCATCGGTCTTGAAATGCGCTCGGCCGTCTTGCACCTTGCATTTGACGGGCTGCGAGCCGTCGAGGCAATCAGCGGCTCATTCGAGGACAATCCACGGTCCGAAGCCGTCAGCCGCAAGATCGGCTACTCGCCCAACGGGAGCAACGTCGTCGAGCGGGAAGGACGATCAGCGCGCATGAACCGCTGGATCCTCACGAGCGAGACCTGGGCCCTCCGGCACCGACCCGACATCACCGTCGCCGGCCTCGATCCATGCCTCGGCTTGCTCGGCGCGGTCCTCTGAGAGCCACGGTCACCGACCGGGGTTACGAGCGAAGCCAGTCGGTCCGAAGGCCGCTCAGCAGTTGGTTGCACGGTTGGTACCCGCTGCTGGAGGCGAGCACTTCCAGTCGGATGAGCCCTTCGGACGACGATCTACGCGGTCCGCTTGACCTGCCCTGGATGCCCGACACGGCGCTCCGTGTCGAACCATCCGGCCCGACGGGGTACCCACATCGGTGTAACTGTCGCTGCCGGTCGAGTGCACCGAGTAGGCAAGCCCGCAGGCGTATGGACGCAACTCAGGTTGACATGAGCCGCGTACCGGCATTCGAAGCGGCGACACTTGGCAGCCGACAGATCTGACGACCGCACGAGCACCTTGAGCGGTGCATCACGCCTATGGGGGTGGGTGGCTGGTGAGTTGTTGTCCGTCGGGTGTGGTGACGATGACGGTGGCATCGTCGCACAGTTCGATGGTCCAGCCGGGCAGGTGGATGATGTGATGGTGCCGACTGCACAACAAGACCAGGTTGTGGAGCGCGGTGCGACCATCCCATCGCCAATGCTTGACGTGATGGGCTTGGCACCAGGTCGCCGGACGATCACACCCCGGGTAGCGACAGCCTCTGTCGCGTACCACCAACGCTTTCATCTGGTCCGCGGTGACGACCTTGGATGCCCGGCCGATGT
>JBFWVD010000199.1:0-3789 GCA_050246915.1 Acidimicrobiia bacterium
CACGGGAGCCGTGTCGTTCACGATGCTGCATCAAATCCCGTCGCCACTGTTGATGGATCGACTCTTGAGCGAGGTGCGCCGAGTCCTGCGACCAGGGGCGACCTTTGCCGGCTCAGACAGCCGAAGCAGTCAAGTGTTCCGCCTCGCGCACCTGGCCGACACGATGGTTCTCGTCAACCCCGACACATTCGCAGGCCGACTCGAGGCCGCTGGGTTCATCAACGTGGAGGTCGAGACCAGGAAGAGCACATTTCGATTTCGCTCGACCGTGCCCGCGACGGTGAACACCCCAGAACGCCTGAGACAGTCGTGACCATCAGCCGCTTCCACATCGCTGCGATGGACTGCGCCGCCGAGGAACAACTCGTCCGCATGGCGCTGTCTGACGTCCACGGCATCAACCGCATCCAGATCGACAGCGACCGTCGCGATGTCGTCATCGACCACCAGTCGACGTCCGACACCATCAACGCTTCCCTCCAGTCGCTCGGTCTCGGGGCTCGGCATATCGATGACACCAGTGAAATCGGGCCCGGCCACGAGTCCGACCGCGAACGCAAGGCCCTCATCGTGGCCCTCGTGATCAACGCGGGGTTCTTCATCGGCGAACTCACCGTTGGACTGCTCAGCGGCTCGATGGGGCTTGTCGCCGACTCGCTCGACATGGGCGCCGACGCCAGCGTCTACGCGCTCAGCCTCGCCGCCGTCGGCACTGTCGCCGCCCGCAAGAAGCAACTCGCACGCGCCAGCGGATACCTCCAACTCGGGCTCGCCACCGTCGGGTTGATCGAGGTGATCCGCCGGTTTGTCGTCGACGTCGAACTGCCTGACCCGACCTCGATGATCGTGCTGTCTTCACTCGCGTTGGTCGGCAACATCATCACCTTGGTCGTCTTGCACCGCGTCCGGTCCGGCGAAGTACACCTTCAAGCCAGCTGGATCTTCACTGCCAACGACATAAAGGTGAACGCCCTCGTCATCACGGCGGCAATCGGCGTCGCTCTCACCGACTCCGCTGTGCCGGACCTCCTCGCAGGCGCTGTCATCTTCCTCGTCGTCGCCAACGGCGCCCGCCGCATCCTCAGCCTCACCCGATGACCAACCGTCGACCGGTCACAGCATTCATCGCCGCGGCCGTTTCACTCGTCGTCATCGACTTGTCGACTAAGTGGTGGGCAGTCGGTGCACTATCCGACCGCCGGCGTGCGCTGCCCGGACCCGTTGATCTGCAACTCGGTTACAACTCCGGTACCGCTTTCGGTCTGTTCTCCAACCTCCCGACAGGCATCATTTCGATCGCGACGCTCGCGTTCGTGACCGTGATCATGAACATGTGGCGGACTCATCGTGCACCCACCGTCCCGGTAGCGCTCATCGTTGCAGGCGGCGTGGCCAACGTTGTAGACAGGCTCGAAGCCGGGAGCGTCGTCGACATGCTCCACACCGGGTGGTGGCCCACGTTCAACTTGGCCGACATCTACATCACCACCGGCGTCGCCTTGTGGATCATCACCACGATCAGAGCCCCCGACAACACTCACAACGACGCAGCCAGCCCCGCCGAGACGACAACGACCTGATCGATCGAACGGCTGCCGATTGCGACCCTGAGTTCTTGCGCAGCGCATCTGCGTGCAACCTGCGCGCGACATCGTTCGATCATGCTGTCGCCGTAGCTAACATGGCACTCGCCGGACTCGGCACGGCCGCCACGCTCGCCAACCGTGATGACACGTCGTCGCCCGCTGCTACGACCAGTGCCGAGCTTGCCGATATCAGCCAGGCCTGTATGGCGTGAATGAACGACGACATGCGCTGGGGCCCGACGTCCACAAGTTGGTGTCAGCACATGACGGATTGGATCGCCCGGCAGATGACGAACGGATCGATGACGGGTTCCATGATTTGGTGCCACCCCGACCGGATGCCGTCGACTAGCCGAGCCTGGATGGGAAGGTAACCCATCCAGCGACCGTTCCACAGAGTGGTGCGACGACCTGATGAGCGGCATCTGGTCACACTTGAACGGCGACTGGGAGATCTGGAACGAAGAAATGCTCGGGCCGGTTGTGGCCGGGTGACAGCCAACGCACAATCCGCGTGACCTCGCCCTGTCGCGAGTCCTGGTCATCCGGGTGCGTTATGCAGCGTGGAGGTATTGATCAACGAGCGGCTGGATCCGCAACGCGGCTCGCGAAGCCAGCTTGCGCTGAACGCCTGTCGCCGTCGGGCCCGAGATGTCGACAGCCCGGCGAAGGCGGTGGTCTCGAAACGCAGTCCAGGCCGGGCGGGACAAGCCCCCGCTATCGATTGCCTTCAGTACGGCGTCATTGAACCGGGCGAGTGCCAACCGGTCAGTGACCTCCTCTGCGATGTCCGGCGTAGACCTCCCGAAGCTTGTGCCCATCCGCGAAGGATCGACGGGGGCAATCTCCACGACGTGGACGACGCCCCGTTCCACCACTCTGCGGGCGGCCTTGTAGACGCGCGTGTGGGCTCGGTTCACGAGCCGATGGGCGAGTCGGGGTCCGTCAAGGGGCGAGTCGAGGATGACTATGGCGAGTTCACTAAGCGCGTCAGTCCGGTACTCGGTGGTGACCGCCCGGCCGAGACGGGCGCCGAGCAGCGGTGCGAGTGCGTACAGCACGACCACCGCAGCCCGCTGATCGGTTCTGGCGATCGTTGCGAGGCGTCGGGTGAGGGCGTCGGAGCGTTCCTGGTTCTGTCGATGATCACGGATGGCTTCGACTGCGTCGTCGAGGGTGGCAGCGTCGATGCGCCACTGGTCGGGGAGGCCGTCGCGGGCGATGCGCCGGTAGTCGGCCTCGATGTGCCTGAAGAGGTTCATGGGAGTCTCCTTGCGTTGGTTGCAGTGCATGGAGAATCCGAAACGGAGGTCCCGGAGAAGGTCCCGGTGTCGCTCCCGGTCAAGGTCCCGATCTGCCCTGATGACTCCCGATGCCGGCTGGGCGGGCCGACGTGAGTCAGCCCATGAATCGGACCGGTGCCGGTGCTGGCGGCGACGTGGTCCTCGTCGTGCTCGGCGGGGTCGTGCTGGGCTCAGCAGCGATCGTGTGGGGCGGCGCGCGGCTCGCAGCGCTCCTCGTGGGCGGCACGGTCTCGGGAGGCGTGGGCGACACCATCGGTGCCATGGGGCCGTTGGCGTCGTCACCCGGCGATCCGGCGGCGGCCTGGGGCGATGCGGCGGAAGGGCTGCCGGGCCCGGTCCTCTACTGGGCATGCACGGCCGTGGTGTTCGCAGCCGTTGTCGGCCTGGCGGCCGGCGTCTACTGGCTGTGGCGGCGGTCGTCGGCACCGTCGCGAGTTCGCCTTGGTGTGCCCGCCGAGGCACGCCTCGCTCGGCGGCGGGATGTGGCGCCGCTCGTGGTGTCGTCATCGGTGCCGCCAACGGGGCGGCTCCTGCTCGGGCGGTTGTCGCGGCGGGGTCCGCTGTTGGCGACCGAGGACCGCGAGCGGCATCCGCTGCACGGTCGCCGTGGGGCAGCGATTCAGGGTGATCGTGGGTCGGTGGCGTTGATCGGCCCGACGCGTGCCGGCAAGACGGTGTTGGCGTCGGCCGGGATCATCGGATGGGACGGCCCGGTCGTTGCGCTGTCGGTGAAGCGGGACTTGTACGACTCGACCGCTGCGGCCCGCTCAGCCCGAGGCGAGTTGGCCGTGTTCGATCCGGGTGGCGTCACCGGGCTGCCGACGGCCCGCTGGACACCGCTGCGAGAGGTGACCACGACATCGGGCGCGCTGCGCGCCGGCCGAGCGCTCGCCTCAGCG
>JBFWVD010000200.1:0-3769 GCA_050246915.1 Acidimicrobiia bacterium
GGCACTACCCAGGACCCAACGGAACGACCCGGCAGCAAGGCCGGTCACCCAACCACGCCCACACCCGCCGAAGCCGCCCTCATCGCTGCCGACCTACGCCAACCCGGCTCATCGGTGGATCGAGGCTAAGAGACTCCGCATCATTGCGTCGATCCCAGTCTGCTCCGCCATATTGATCGAATGCTTCCCGACCTTCAGTTGCTCGCTTGGCGATTTGCTTGAGAAGGCCTTCGGGCGCGTTCGGATTGCTGACGATCCAGTGCGGCCATCCCGCCTCATCCAGCCGACGCAGCACCTCTGCTGGCGCGTTGGGATGCGAGCCAACTGCCTCAAGGGTCTGCCGCAGCTCCCATGATCCGAACCATGGAGGACCGGGTATACGGTCGAAGTGATCGAGCACAGCGGAAAGTGCGGACGCGGGCGAATTTGAGTTCTGAGCAACCGCCTTCAGAACGTCTGCATTTTCACTTCTAGCCAAGTCTACGAGAGTGTTCGCACTAGTGCGTTGGTTTGCGGCTACTTCCCTCTGAACGAGCTCGCGGAGCGGGAGTCCCTTTCGCCAGTAGTACGCATCAGCGGTGGTGAGCCAGTCGAGGGTGGCGCGGGGTGTGTTCGGGTTGGCGCCGACGCCTCTCAGTACCTCGGAGTCCTTTGACATGGCGAGTAGGGCGAGCGGACCGGGCCCAGTGTTCTTGTTCCGAGCCACACCTGCCTGCACTTTCAGGTCTGGAGAATGTGCCAGGACGGCCAAGACCTCAGGTCGCGGGATGTCGTCAAGGGCCCACCGCTCCGTCACGAACCTCGTCGTTGACGCACCGCCGTCCCGCACTAGGCACGCAAGTGCCTCGGTTGCGGTTCTGGGGCGCGGGTCGTCGCCAGGGTTGCAGGCTCGAATAAAGCCTTCGAATCGCTCCGAGATTCGCGGATTGCCTTTCGCGCGCTCGCGTACCGCGACTACCGAGTCCAGAGTGAGCACGACCAGCGCCGGCACTGGGGTGTTTTGATTCGCGGCGATGGCGGTCCGAATGCTTGGGTCTGAGTCGTGTGCAAGCGTCGCAAGGACTTCGGGTGGCGTGCGGGTGCTGCCCGCCAGGCTCGCCCGCACACGAGAGTCATGATCCATAGCAAGGAAGGCGAGGGTCGTTGGGGCGGCACCAGCGTTCTGTCCGACCGCGATCTTGACACCCCGACGCCCAGACCTCGCGAGGGATTGCAGCATCTCGCGAGACGTTCTGGGATCCTTTGCGAGGCGAGACCAGCCGAATGCGGGCAGCGGCTCAGACATTGTTCGCCTCGATTGGGCGACGCTCGGCGCCAATAACGCGATGGATCACGCTCGGGAGCCTAGCGACCGGATCCGACATCATCATGGGTTTCGTGGGTACGAAGGTCCGCACGCAGTCAGATGTGCCGGCAGAGAGGCAGGGCCGCCGCCGAGAACGCCTGGGCCTGTTGGCCCCAAAGCCGCCTCGTCTCGCAGGAGGCTTGGATCGCGGCTTGCTCGATGTCGGCGACGGCCCGTTCGAGCTCGTCGAGGTCTTGGGCGCTGACGGCGATGAGGCCGGTGGTGCGGAGGATGCCGTGGCCGGCGGTCAGGTCGGCTTCCTGCTGGAGGACGTCGCTGTACTCAGCCGAGTGCTGGGCGTCCTCGATCTGGCCGATGCGTTGGCGTTGGGCGGCGTCGGAGATGTACTCGGTCTTCTTCTTGCGGATGTCGCGCGCGGCCTGGTCGGTGCGCATCGGGGTGTAGAGCAGGGTGAAGGTTCGGCGTACGCCGGACGAGAGGAGTACGGGTGCGAGGAAGCCCGGGTAGACGAGGGAACGCGGCCATTCGCTGATCCAGAGCACGCAGTGGTGTGCGGAGTCAGAGCGCACACTCGACCAGTTCTCCGTGACCGCGACCGGCCCGGCGGTGGCAAGGTCGCGGCCGAGGTCGCCGTGCCGCTCCAAGGCACCTGCCACGACGGGGTCGTACGCCGAGCGCAGGATGACCGCGAGGTCGCCCGGCTCCAGCCACCCCGAGGGGGCGAGATCGGCGGCCCTCAGGGCAGCGGTCATGGTCGACATCTCCTGCCTCAGCACTGCTGCAGCTCCACGATTGCCTCCACCAGCAGCTCGGATCGCGCGGCCTGCTGCCTTCAGGTCGAGGGAGATCGAGACGGTGCTGGCGTGACGCTCACCGGCCGGTCCGGCTCGGTTGATGAGTTCGCCGTAGGTCGAGGATGTCCACGAGTCGTCGTGGCGACCGTGCTGGGACCACCACTCGGCCAGGCCTTTGCCGGAGTCGGGAAGGGTCCGCTCCATCACTTGCAACGAGGCGACGCGTCCCGAGCGGCAGGCGGTGGCGAGGACGCGGCCCCAGCTCGTGACTCGGCGTTGCTGTTCGAGGGGGTCGAGCAGGATGAACGCGGGGTGGGTGACGCCGATGATGGCGGTGAGCGTTGCGGCATGCGGGTCGTGGACCATCACTGCACCGGACTCGGGATCAAGCCACTGGCGCAGTCGGGCCGCGTCACCTGGCAACGACAGCGTGCCCGCAGGGCGCGGCTTGACGATGTGGCGACGGAACAGCAGTTGTCCGCCGGTGGAGCGCCACAGCCACTTGGTCATGATGGGGAGCCACTCGACGATCTTGCGACCACCGACACCTACGAACGCCAAGGCTGAGCAGAGGAGGAGGATCGGGACGACGTAGAGCAGCGACGGTCCGCCGCCGAAGTAGAGCGCGAACACCAGGACGATCGCTCCCAAGCCGACGACGACGAGCTGGGATCCGGACAGGCCGAGGAGCACTCCACGTCGGGTGAGGCGGGAGAACTTCACGGGCGCGAGCTCGTAGTCGTGCGCGGTCGCTTGGTTGCTCATTGCTCACCCCTTCTTGCCGTTGGCCTTGGCCGGAATCGAGTCCGCGACGTGAGGCGGCAGCGGCGCGCCGTCCGGGGCTACAGGTGTCTTCTGCGCCGCGTCTGTCTGCTGGGATGCGGCGCCACCCACGGCTCTTCCAGTGCGGACACCAGCGGTGGCGGCTTCCTTGGCCACGACAACGCCGGCCGCGACGCCTCCCGCTGCCGCGCCACCGGCGGCAGCGCCTCCGCCACCGGAGGATGCGCCGGCGGTGCCGGTCGACGGACCAGTGCCCTTGGCGGGCGCGGCCGGTGCCGGCGAACCACCAGAGCCACCCGATCCGCTCCCACCGGCGCCGCTCGACCCGCCGTCGAGCACCTTGCTCGGCTGGGAACTCGGCGCGCGGTTCATCGGGATCGGCATGGGCCGGTTGAGCGCCGACTTGCCCTCCTGCTCGGCCGACATCGCGTGGTACATGTCGAAGCCCATGAAGTTGATCGCCTTGTACGTCATGTACGGCGCGAACCCGGCCATGAGCATCAGCACGACACCAGCAATCGGCTCCGAGACCGACTGGATGTCGCCGTCGATGGGCGCGGAGACCTGCGCGGTGGCCAGCAGGAAGATCACCACCAGGACGACCTTCGAGACGATCAGCGCGATCACGAACGACGCCCACTTGCTCACCCAGCCGCGAGTGTGGTCCCAACTCGACCCGGCCAGCGCGATCGGAGCGAACACGATCGCGATCAGCAGCAGCGCTTTGCGGACCAGCAGGCTGATCCACACGATGCCCGCAGCGCCGATGGCGAGGCCGGCGATGAAGATGGTCAGGATCGCGCCCGCACCGGGAGCGGCGAGGTTCATCCCGACCAGGCCCGTGGTCAGCAGGGCGATGCGGTCGCCCATCTGCTCCATGTTGGTC
>JBFWVD010000201.1:0-3751 GCA_050246915.1 Acidimicrobiia bacterium
GTAGAGCTTCCTCGGCGGGCACACTCGAACCCCCTGGACGAGATGGTCTCGGCTCTTGAGCAGCGGCCACTCTGCGTCGATGAAGCACATGGCGGCGCGGCATTCGATACTCGGGTCGACCTTCGCAGCGCGCAGCGCGTCGTTGACGCGCCCTGCCTGACGAGCTCCAGACTCGACGACCTTCGAGCGGTCGCGACCCCCGACGTAGACGCGCAGGTCTGAGCGAAACCAGCCACCGACGTCTCGAAGTTCGACTTCACCGCTCCAGCGCTTGGCATCGACAACGTAGACGCCGCTCGGAACGACGACGAGATGGTCGAGGTTCGCCGAACTTCCCGGAATGCTGCGATCGTGAAGGACTCGGCCGTCGACTGCCGCCGCGATCTTCTCGAGCTTCGGTCCGAGGAGCTCTTCCCCGGTCGCCCCTTTCGCCCACTTGGCTCCATCGACGTCGTTCGGGGCAATCCGGAGGATCAAACCTCCGAGGACCTTGTGCTTCGCCCGTACGGTCTGCTCGCGACGATCTCGATGGTCGAGGTGCATCTTCCGGGCTGATCCGCCCGGCACACCGGCGTCCACGAGTTCGGTGACGCCGCCGCACGTCAAGCACAGGACGTCGCCCCGAGCCGATCGCACGGCACTTGCTCCTCTGGCGAGGGGAATCCCGCAGCGAACGCAGCAGGTGCGCTTGGTCAGCACGGTGCAGGCAGCAAGGTCCGTCGTGGCCCCTTCATCGACGTCGACGGTTGCGGCGTCTCCGTGTTCGAGACATCGAACGCTTTGTGAGCTGCGGTCGTGCAACACGCGTTGGCCCGCGGCCACATCGACACCGCACACCACACAGCGCCCGGGGTACCGCGCAGTGATCTCACGGAGGCCGGTCTCGTCTCCAGTCATGAACGTCTATCGGGCCCTATGTCTCACGGCTGAAGCCCCATCGACAATGGTGGGCGTTCCGACCCATAGCATCGGCGCGTGACGCAGCTCGGCCCGGGCATCTACGAGCAGCTCATCACCGCCGAGATACGCGCTCAGCTCGACGCGCTGGCCGAGAGCCTTCCCGTCGTCGAGCGACCGCTGTCGCAAGCGGATGCTGCCGACCGCATCGGATGGCACTTGGCAAGGGTCGTCGAGCGAGCGCTCCTCGACGTCGGCGAGGAACAACGAATTCGTATCGGTCTGGAAGTCGCTCGCGCCCTGCTCGAGCGACTGAGTGGGATCGTCACGATCGACCCTGGGGTGGCACTCGTCGACCCAGCGTCAGTTCTTCACGCTGTCCTTCGTCGCAGGCCTGACGGGTCGCCGAACGCCGTCGAAGTTCCGCTGATCCCTTTGCTCGACACGACCCTGCTGACGAATGCGCCTGGAGAGCCGACGCTGTGGAGTCAGCTCCGTTCCGAGATCGACTCGGCGGACAGCATCGATGTCGTGATGGCGTTCATCCGGCGAAGCGGCATCGCTCCGCTGCTCGATGCGCTCCGCCGCCATTGTGAGGCCGGTCGACGCTTGCGCGTGCTGACGACGACATACACCGACTCGACCGAAGGGCGCGCGCTGGATCAGCTGCGAGATCTCGGAGCGGACATCCGTATCTCGTACGACCTCAGCTCGACGCGGCTCCATGCCAAGGCGTGGGTCTTCCATCGCGATAGCGGCTACTCGACCGCATACGTCGGGTCGTCGAACCTCACGCACTCGGCGCAAGTGACGGGGCTCGAGTGGAACCTGCGCGTGTCATCGGCGCGCAACGCCAGCGTCCTCGAGAAGTTCGCTGCCGTCTTCGACAGCTACTGGGCATCCGGTGACTTCGTCCCCTACGACGCCGACCAGTTCAAGGTCGAGCGGGCGCGTGCCGGGCGAACCGATGCGGGACCAACGGTCATCCTCAGTCCGATCGAGATCAGGCCGCTTCCTTTCCAGGAACGCTTGCTGGAGCTGCTCGAGCTGTCACGGCAGAACGGTCACCACCGCAACCTCTTGGTTGCCGCGACGGGCACTGGCAAGACCGTGATGGCTGCGCTCGACTATGCAGCACTCCGTGCTCGCTTGCCCAGGGCCCGCTTGCTCTTCATCGCTCACCGTGAAGAGATCCTCGACCAGAGCCTCGCCACGTTCAGGTACGCGCTGCGAGACGCTTCGTTCGGCGAGAAGTGGGTGGGCGGCGCTCGGCCGAGCCGCTTCGAGCACGTCTTCGCCTCGGTCCAGAGCCTTCGGGCAAGCGACCTCAGTGCACTCGCACCCGATCACTTCGATGTCGTCATCGTCGACGAGTTCCACCACGCCGCAGCTCCCTCCTACGAACGAGTGCTCGACCACGTCGCTCCCCTCGAGCTGCTCGGCCTCACGGCGACACCGGAGCGCAGCGACGGACTCTCGATACTTCGCTGGTTCGACGATCGAATCGCAGCCGAGCTACGGCTGTGGGAAGCCATCGAGCAGCAGCACCTCGCGCCGTACGTCTACTTCGGCATTCACGACGGGCTCGATCTCCGCGACATCCCCTGGCGGCGCGGTCGCGGTTACGACGTCGAGGCCTTGAGCAACGCCTACACGAGCTCCGATGCGTGGGCCCGCCTCGTGATCCATCAACTCGAGCGGCACGCCGAGCCTTCCACGATGCGTGCACTGGGATTCTGCGTCAGCGTGGAACATGCGCAGTTCATGGCGCGCCACTTCGCTGCGCACGGCATTTCTTCCGTCGCCGTGTGGGGCGACAGCCCAAGGGCTGAACGTGAACAGGCGTTGCGCGACCTCGCGAGTGGAGCGGTCCGCATCGTCTTCTCCGTCGATCTGTTCAACGAAGGCGTCGACGTGCCGAACGTCGACACGGTGCTGATGCTTCGACCAACCGAGAGCCCGACGTTGTTCCTCCAGCAGCTGGGGCGTGGGCTCCGGAAGGCGAAAGGCAAGTCGTTCTGCACCGTGCTCGACTTCGTCGGTACGCATCGCCGCGAGTTCCGGTTCGATCGCCGGTACCGCGCGCTGCTCGGTGGATCGCGCCGTGATGTGGAGCGGGCGGTCATGCAACGCTTTCCGTTCCTCCCGGCCGGCTGCCACATGGAGCTTGATCGCGTGGCCGCCGAGGTGGTGTTGCGCAGTCTTCGTGAGGCAATCCCCACTCGCTGGCCTGCGAAGGTCGAAGAGTTGCGGCTGCTGCGCCAGAGTCAGCCAGACATCGGTCTCGCTGACTTCCTCATGGAGTCGGGTCTCGAGCTTGACGACGTCTATGACGGACGCAAGAGCTGGTCCGATCTCCTCGAGGAGTCCGGAGGCACGATGTTGCCGATGGGGCCGAACGAGACGGTGCTCCGCCGAGCGGTCGGCCGGATCCTCCACACCGATGACGAGGAACGCCTCGACGCCTACTGCGACCTGCTGGTCGATGATCGGCCTCCCCAGCTCGGTGGCCTGTCTGAGCGACAGCGTCGGCTCCTCCACATGCTGGTGGCCTCGCTCGGCGACCAGTTGCTCACGAAGGAGTCGAGTTTGGCTGACGGCACGGAACTGCTGTGGTCGCACCCGCAAGCGCGTGACGAGTTGATCCAGCTGTTCGGCGTGCTCCGCGCACGCATCGACCATCTCCACCATCCGTTGCGCACCCATCCCAACTGTCCGCTGCAGGTCCACGCCCGCTACACACGAATCGAGATCCTGGCTGCGCTGGGGCTGGCGAAGGCAGCCAAGGTTGCCCCGTGGCAGAGCGGCGTGTTCGAGGCCAAGGCGGCCAACGCCGACCTGTTCGCCTTCACCC
>JBFWVD010000202.1:0-3743 GCA_050246915.1 Acidimicrobiia bacterium
CCGAGCCGGCCGACGTGTGGACGTCGCGCATGTCCAAAGCGAAGTGGGGGGACCTCATTCCGCATGTCGTCTTCGATGAGCGACGGGGCGAGGAACGCTGGATGGTCGGCGACGAGACCATGATGCCCGGGGGCATGCCGAGCATCACCGGCTGGCCGGAGCCATTCCCCAGCTACCCACCCACGTTGGCCGATTGTCACCCGGCCACGCACGAACCACGGGCTCGGTTGGCGCTGCTCGATTCGGCAGGCATTCAGTCGCAGGTCATCTTTCCGAATCTCGTCGGGTTCTTCGCACAGACCTTCCTGAAGCTCGACCGAGAGTTCTCGAACGCTGCCATTCGTGCGTACAACGACTTCATGACCGAGTTCTGCTCGACCGACCCGGCACGGCTCGTGCACCTGACGGTCCTCCCATTCTGGGATGTCGAGGCGTCCGTCGCAGAGATGGAGCGGGGCATGGCGGCGGGCCACAAGGGAGTCCTGTTCGCTCACACGTTCGAGCAACTCGGCTTGCCGAACATCCCCGACCCGCATTGGGCACCGATCCTCGACGCCGCTCAGAGCCTCGGCCAGTCGGTCAACTTTCACATCGGGTTCGGCTCGAAGATCACGGCCGAAGCAGAAGAGGTGTTGCTCAATGCCGCGCACATCCCTCGTGTCGCAACGGCAGAAGCGTCGTCGCTCAGCTTCGTCAGCAACGCACGTGCGCTCACGCTCATCATCCTGCACGGGGTCTGCCACCGATACCCGCGGCTCAAGTTCGTCACCGTCGAGAGTGGATTCGGCTTCATCCCGATGCTGCTCGAGAAGATGGATTGGCAGTTCCACAACAACGGCATGGTGATCGATCATCCCGATTGGCTGCTGCCGAGTGAGTACTTCAAACGCCAGGTCTACGCCAACGTCTGGCACGAGCGTGTGGTGCCGGATCACATCGAGGAGTTCCAGGACAACCTGATGTGGGAGACCGACTACCCGCATCCGACCTCGAACTGGCCGACGCCACACTCGCTTGCCACACCGCCACAGGAATCGATCGCCCGGATGTTCGCCGGCGCGTCACCCGAGGCGTTGCGCAAGATCCTCCACGACAACGCGGCGGGCCTCTACCACCTCGACTGACGTGGTGCGGGCCGCGCCCCGAGAAGGGTTCCTCGATCATGGACAAGCCGACGCGAGCAATCGTCGACTACGCGACTCAGCTCTCCTTCGACTCGCTGTCACCGGCGCAGGTGGCATCGACCGTTCGGCACGTGGTGGACACGGTCGCATGCGGGCTGGGCGGGTACACCTCCGAACCGGCACGAGGGGCGCGGCGGTTGGCCGCAACGGGATCCAGCTCGATGGGCGCATCGGTCCTCGGAATGCCGGGGCTGTCCACCCCTGAGTACGCCGCGTTCGCCAACGCGGTGATGGTCCGTTACCTCGATTACAACGACACCGGCCCCGCGGGCCACGCAAGCGATCAGACCCCGGGAGTGCTGGCCGTCGCCGAGCCGATCCACTCGAGCGGACGTGACGTCGTGCGCTCGGTCTTCGCCATGTACGAGGTGGTTGCGTCGCTCGCGCGCAACGGGGCGCACTTCTTCGACCTGCGGATGGCTGGGGTCGATCAAGTGTGGTCGTCGGTCGGCGCCGCAGTGGGGGCGGGGATGGTGCTCGGTCTGACACCTGAGCAGCTCGCCAACGCGATCTCGCTGGCGTTGGTGCCCAACGTTCCGCTGCGTGTGACTCGCACCGGTGTGATCTCGGACTGGAAGGGATGTGCGACGGCGCACGGGGTGATGAGCGGCGTGTTCGCGGCGCGCCTCGCCAAGGAGGGGATCACCGGTCCGTCCGAGCCGTTCGATGGTGTCGACGGCTTTCGCAGATTGACGGGGCTCGGTCCCGACGCCATGGACGACATCGGGCAACCGATCGACGGACGGAGCACGATGGAGGCGACCGCGTTCAAGTGCTTCCCTTCCGAGTACACGTCGCAGGGGCTCCTCGCGACCATCTTGAAGATGACCGACGGTGTCGCGGTGGCCGAAATCGACAGCATCGACATCGGCATGCATCACGTCGGTTGGCACGAGATCGGTGGTGGCGCCGGCGACCGTGACCAGAAGTGGAACCCGTCCACTCGCGAAACCGCGGATCACAGCCTGCCCTACCTCGTGGCAGCGGCGATCACCGACCGTAACATCACCGTCGCCACCTTCGATCTCGACCGTGTGCGCGATCCTGCACTGCGGCCGGTGATGAACAAGATCGAGGTCCATCACGACCCTGAGCTGACGCGGCAACTGGATGATGGAGGTCTCTGGACCTCGGAGTGGCCCACCACGATCGCGATCCGGCTGCTCGACGGGACGGTCCTGCAGGACCGTTCGACGTATCCGCGCGGTGGTCCCAACAACCCGATGACCGACGACGAGCTCGAGCTGAAGTTCCGCTCGATGAGCGACGTCGTGATGCCAGCGGAACAGGCATCACGGTTGCTGGACGTCCTCTGGCGGTTCGATCAGTTGGCGGACGTGAACGAGCTGACCGCTCACTTCCGCGCCTTCGGTGAAGGCGAGCACGGGTGAGCACGAGCAGTGCTGGCGGTCAGCCGGGATGTGCTGCTCTGCGCAGCGCCATGAACTCGTCCTTGAAGAACGCTCGCATGCTCCGCGTGGGCCGGAAGTTGAGGAACGTGAGGCCGTCGGGGCCGGCCTGGAACGAGTAGAGCGTCATCTTCGGGATCATCACCGACGACCCGACCCCGTAGGTCTGCTTGCCGAAACGGATCTCGCCGGCGGTGACCACGATGATCTCGTCGGTGTCATGTGCGTGCGGCGCGGCGGTCGCACCCGGCGGAAACCGCACCTCGAAGAGTTGAGGCTCGTCGGCGCTGCCGGCGTGGTGGGTGAAGGTCTCGCTGCGGCTCTCGTCCCCGGGCGCGCGCTCGAGCGCTTCCCTGAACACCGGGTCGATCTTGGCCCGTTCCGCGACCGAGACGAACGCGCGCTGTTCGTCGTGGACGAACTTGATCGTCCCCATCGTCGCTCCGAGCCGCTCGCGACTCAGCCGAGGACGTTCGGTCGGGGCAGGCCAGCGGCCTCGCACCCTTCCATGTAGCGGCGGAGCTGATCGGTCACCGTGATGACCTTGACGATCTCGGTGAGCTCGTCGTTGAAGTACTCGTACTCGCCGTACCCCATCGAGATGGCCTCGACCTCGTCCGGGCCGCCGTAGTACCGGTGGATGACCCCGGCGAGCTCCATCACGTAGCTTCCCGGGCCGTAGTCGTGCGGCGCGGGTCGATGACCCCAGGTGCCCGACAACGTGAAGAGAGACGACGGACCGATGTGACGGTGCGGAGGGCTGACCCGGCCCGCGACGACTCGTCCCTGGATCGCGATGAAGTTGTCGTCGGGGCGCGCCTGGAGGACTCGAACGCTGCCGGAGTGCGTCTCGATCCACGGGAGGTCCTGCGACCGGACGTGCAGGGTGCTGATGACCCCTTCTTCGACCTTGGCCAGGCTCATGTCAGATCATGTCTCCCGTTGCTCGCGAGGCTGCGCACCGCGATGCTATGGGGCTGATCGTGGCCTGTCAATGATTCGACGGAGTCGTCGGCTATGCGTCCGACACGGCTCGGAAGCGGGGCACGAGGTCGGTGAGGAACTGTCTGCAGGCCGCCGGGTCGCCGGGAACGCGGGCACGAAAGTCGGTGGCTCCCGCGGCGATGAGCGCCGAGACGCCGACCATCGC
>JBFWVD010000203.1:0-3716 GCA_050246915.1 Acidimicrobiia bacterium
CGGCCCGGCAATAGGGTCAATGTGGCGCCCAGAACCAGACAAGCACCGGCCTGTCTGCCGGCAAGAAGTTCGCGAGCTGCACCCACTCCTTCTCGCCGACATCCCAGACCGTCACCGCTGGAAGCAGGTCTCGTGAGACCGGGTTCGTCACCGGCAGGTCCGGGCGAGCACCCGGTTCGACAGATGCCTCGCGGGGCCCACCACACGCCGCGAACAACACGACTGCAGCGGCCGCCATCACTCCGAGCCGAAGTCTCCGACGTCTGTCCATCGCCGGGGAACCCTGCGAGACCACCCCGCCATTCCCGACAGATCGACGCTGCGACCGATCCGCGCCCGCGGGTGGGGACCCGCCGTCATCGCGGGACGCGCAGCCGGCGATCGGCCGGATCGGCTGCGGTCGAGTCGCGGATCATGGCGGTGATCGCCTCGATGACCGATGTGGGCACGGTTGCAGGCGGTAGCGCTCTGAGGAGAGTTGCGGCGTCGTGGAACCGGATCAGTTCCTCGTTGACGCGGGTCGTGGTGTCGGTGAACTCGAGTCGGTGCGGGTCGATGCGTCCGAGCTGGACCGCTGTGTCGACGCGTTTGGAGCAATGGCACGATGCCGATGGGGCGACGAGGCCGCAGTTGGCGGTGAGGAACTCGCGCACCCGGACTCGGGCTCGCGAGAGCCGCTTGCGGTAGGTAGCGGGTGCCACCTCACAGATGTATCCGCCGTCGTCAGAATCGACGCCAAGAATCTCGCCGAGGATGTAGGCAATGCGATGCTCTCGATCGAGGCATGTCAGTAGCGCGTGGGTGCAGGCCAGTTGTACTTCGCGTTCGAGGATCGCTGCGTCGGGGGCATGGCTGGGCGTGTTCGACAAACCGTCGAGGAGGTCGTTGGCGAAGGCATCGAAGGTCATCTCCATTCGTTCAACGCAGTTCTTGGCTCGGTCGAGGAGGTGACTGACGGCGACGCGATGTACCCACGTCGTGAACGCGGCGTCGCTGCGGAATGTCGACAGTCGTGTGATCACCCGGATCAGGATCTCTTGGGTGGCGTCTTCGGCGTCGGGCGGGCGGGCGGTCATGCGCAACGCCAGCCGGTAGACCCGATCGCGAACTGCCAGCACGAGTTGCTCGAGGGCGACGGCGTCGCCTGCTTGGGCGGCGATCACGGTGGTAGCGAGCACGTCGGGGTCGTTGCGGGTGGTGGGCTCGCTCACGGGGTCAGCGTCGCGCCACGTGGCTGGTCAATCAACACCAGCCAGGTGCCATCCTGTTGGCGGCGCAGCACGTCTGCGCTCACGCCGCCCTCGCGATGGAGGGAACCGTCCGGCAGTCGGGCAGTCATCGTCCACGAGTTGGACACGATCGCGATCGCGTCGACGATCACGACATCAGGCACGCCGGTGTACTCGATGCGAGGTCGCATCGCTGCAAGTTCGGTGAGGGCGGGCAGGATCTCGGCGGCGCCGCGCAAGACGACACCGATCTGCGGTTCGAAAACTCCGTCTGGCTCGTACAGCTCGATCAGACCGGCTGCGTCACCGCTTGCTGCGCGTTCGGCGAACATCAGCATCAGCTGCTCGGGGCTCGTCGCGGCGTGGTTCATGGTCATTGCTCCTCCTGGGTCGGTGCGATCCGTCATGAGGGTTGGACGATCCGCAGCACCCAGTTGTGACCGCAACACGTCAGGATCTGCGTCAGCCTGTGGGCTGACCGACAGGTACGAGGGCGAACCATGCCGAGCGTGGCGCGTCGGATGCCCGCATCACCACCTGCGCTGCGCGCAACACCTGTCCGGTCTCGGTGTGCCGATGGAACCAGGACTCGGCTTGGCGTGCGGCGGGGATGTGGTCGGCGAGGGCGAGTGCGGATTCTTCGTAGTAGGCGCGGATGTCGATTGCTGCCTGTCCGAGTTGCGCCGGTTCGAGCCCGACCTCGTTCCAGGGCGTTCCGTCTGTGATGCGTACGAAGGTGCCGACGAGATCCGCGACCCGGTCCGGGCCACCCAATCGCACGACATCGGTCACGCCGGTGACGTCGCGGTGCCGCTCGTAGGCCGCTCGCAGACCGAGTGCTTCGTCGACGGCTGGATGAAGGGTCGAGTCGTGTCGTGGTGGCAGCGTGCATGCCAGCGGCTGGTCGGCCTCGTCGCTGATCGTCTCGTCGAAGTCAGCGAGCACCGGGACGTCATCGCTGCGAAGCAGCTCGAACGCGGCGGTGAGCACTCGGTGTTGGAACGCCGGGTCGCCGGGGCGGCCGAGCGGCCGGCCGAGTGGGAACTCGCAGTGCAACATGCGCGGCGGTCGGGAGCGTTCGGCCTGTCCGCGTACCAGGCTTATCCCGACCGTTGCCAGGCCTGCTGCTTCGAGCGTGTGGGCGAGCGCACTCACGGTGCGCGTGCACAGCGGTCAAACCGGTGTCAGCAGCACGACTTCGACACCGTCGGCCAGTAACAGCTCTGCCGCCGCGGGGCCGGTGTCGAGCCGCAAGGTGGTCAGGGTGTGGTCGATCTGGGCGCCCATGAATGCCAGGTGTTGCGAGGCGACCGAGCCGATCACGCCGGTGTCGGCGAGCTCGTGCAACCGGTCGATGGGGTAGACGACGTTCAGGTCGGCGGCGACGCCGGATCGGTCGAAGTTCGGTGACGCTTGGGCGAGCGTCAGGTGGCGTTCGGCATCGTCGAGCACGACGAATCCCTGACCGACCGTCCACGTCCCCTGTCCATCGGCTCGCAAGCCGGCCGTGGTGACGATCGCGACCCGCGCCTCGGACAGCGGCGGTGCCGTCGACACCGGGGTGCCGCCGAAGTCGAAGACCTCGATGCCGTCGACCCCACCGCGCACGATCGCGTCGGAACTCATGGGCCGCTCGGCTCGTGGCGTTCGCGGATCCAGGCGGCGATCGCCTCGCCGATCTCGTCGGGGCTGTCCTCTTGAACGAAGTGGATGCCTGCAACCGTGACCTCGCGCTGGTTCGGCCATGTTCGGCAGAACTCGAGCGGTGCGCCGCGCAGGATCGCTCCCGGCTCGGCGACGATGAGCAGCTTGGGAACGTCACTGGTCGACAACCATGTCGCGTAGTCGGCGACGATCGCGACGACGTCGGCTGGTTCGCCGTCGATCGGGATCTGCCGCGGCCACGTCAGCGTCGGTCGTCGCCCTTCCCCCGGCTCGGCGAAGGGGCGCCGATACTCCGCCATCTCGGCGTCGGTCAACGTGCGCAGGATCGAACCTGGCAGGATCCGCTCGACGAACACGTTGTGGTCGAGCACCATCGCCTCACCCGCCGCCGACCGCATCGCCACGAACACCTGACGGGCGGCCTCAGGCCATTCCTCCAAGGTGACCGGACGGACGATGGCCTCCATGTAGGCGATCCCGGCGACGGCGTGGCGATGGCGGTTGGCCCAGTCGAACCCCAGCGCTGATCCCCAGTCGTGCACGACCAGCGTCACGCGCTCGCCGAGGTCGAGGGCATCGAGCAGGGCGTCGAGATGACGGCGATGTTCGACGAAGGTGTACGAGTCGGGGCCGGTGCCATCGAGCTTGCCCGAGTCGCCCATCCCGATCAGATCCGGCACGATGCATCGCCCCAACCCGGCCAGATGCGGCACCACGTTGCGCCACAAGTAGGACGAGGTCGGGTTGCCGTGCAGCAGCACGATCGGATCACCGCTGCCGATCTCGACGTAGGTCATCGATCGGCCGAGCACCTCGATGTGC
>JBFWVD010000204.1:0-3645 GCA_050246915.1 Acidimicrobiia bacterium
GCCGCCCATGAGTCGGCATTCGAGGAGGAGGCGACGGGATACCAGCTGCCCGACCTCGGCATCTCGGGCATCGTCACACGGATCGTGTGCGCCAACGTGATGCTCGCCCATGCCTCGGCCGAGTTCAACCGCCGCCATCTTCCTCGCATCGCCGCCGGGGACGAACTGTGGGTCGAGTTCTTCTCGGAGCCGAGCGCCGGGTCGGACCTCGCAGGCATCACCACCACAGCGGTCCGCGATGGCGACCAGTGGATCCTCAACGGCGCCAAGGTCTGGACGAGCGGCGCGTACTACGCCGACTTCGGCATGTGCCTGGCCCGCACCGATTGGGATGTCCCCAAACATCGGGGCCTCACGTGGTTCGCTGTGCCTACCGACGCCCCCGGGGTCACCGTTCGGCCACTCAAGGAGATCACCGGCGACGTCGAGTTCTGCGAGGAATCGTTCACCGACGTGATCATCGCCGACTCAGAGCGCATCGGAGACGTGAACGACGGCTGGACCGTGGCGGCCACCGCGCTGTTCTACGAGCGTGAGGCATCCAGCGGCAGCCTCACCAGTGGCCCGCAGCGACGCGACGCGCCGCCGCTCGCCCCGGACCTCGTCGAGTTGGCGCGGCGGTCGGGACGGCTCGACGATCCCCACATCCGTCAACTCATCGCCCGAGCCCATGTGAACGACTTCGCGCTCACCCAGCTCGGCAACCGCATCTCTACGACCATGCGCGTCGATGCGAGACGAGGCGGCGCACTCATCGGCTACACCAAGCTCGCCGCCGGTACCTACGAACCGCAACGAGCCCGCGCCGCTATCGAGATCGCCGGCGGACGCCTGCTGGCCTGGGAAGCCGGTGAGCATGCCGGCATCACCGCGTCCTTGGAGATCTTGAACTCGCGCGTGACCGCCATCGCCGGAGGGTCGAACGAGATGCAGCGCAACGGCATCGGTGAACGCGTACTCGGGCTGCCGCGGGAACCCAGTGCCGACAAGGACAAGTCGTTTCGCGAGGTCATGCGCGACGCGCGCTCATGACCGTCACACGAGGTCGGTCGGCGCAGCCCGCATGCCGAGCATCAGCCGTCCTTGCAGTTGCGAGGTGCGGTCCCAGTCGAACATGGCGTGGCTCTTGAGCACCTCGATATCGCGTTGGATGCGCTGCAATGGTGACGAGAGGTAGTACGCCGATCCGCCGGCGGCGTTCATGATGTCGTTGACGAGATCACGGCATGTCCGCACGACGAGGGCGCATTTGGCGCGGACAGCGACGCGCTGAGCGACGGTCATCGACCCTCCGTCGCCACACAGACGATCCATCTCGCGAATGCACGAGTCCCATAACTCCCGGGCCATCGTCACCCGCAGGTTGGCCTCGCCGAGGCGCATCTGGCCGAAGGGTTGATCGATCTGCTTCTCATCGGCGCTGAACACCAGGACGCGCGAACGCATCTTCTCCTCGAAGAACTCGACCGCCGCCTCGGCTGCGCCGAGGACGACACCGGAGCAGGTGAGCGAGACCGACGCGATGTAGGGGTAGTCGATGAACGGCTCATCGGGATGGGCCTCGGCCGACGTGGCCAATGCCCGCATCGGAACGGCGAGTACTTCGGGCACGAACACGTCCGTGGCGCTGAACGAGTCCGAGCTGGTGCCGCGCATCCCCGAGGTGTGCCACTTGTCGTCGCGCACGACATCAGCGACCGGGAGATAGAAGCTGAACACCTCATCACCGACACGGGCCTTCAAGCTCGTCCAGCTCGAGTGGGCGATGGCCGAATTCCAGTCGCTGGTCCCGGTGACCCGGTAGCCACCGTCAACCCGAGTTGCGGAGCCGATGGCCGCCAGCGCCCCGGCGATGTAGGGCACCTCGCCGGAGCCGAGCAACTCCTCTTGCATGCTGGGTGGCATCTTGCCGACCATCCACGCGTGCTGGGCCAGGAATACCAGCGTCCACGCCGACGAGGCGCAGCCATGGGCCAAGATGCGCGAACCGTTGGCCAGCGCCGACAGGCCGAGTCCCGAACCGCCGTACCTACGAGGGCGGAACGCACCGAGATAGCCGGTGGCCAGGGCTTCTTCCACCGTCACGTCGGGCAACTGACGCAGCTTCTCGGTCTGCGGTGCCCGCTCCCGAAGCCGGGGGACCATCTCTTCCAATCGGGCGAGCAACACCTCTTCAGTCAGCACGGTGTCACAGTAGAACCAACGACGCGCATGACCCTCAGCCAGGACCTCCGCTGGCCGATAGGACCAGGTGCGGTGGTGCGGCGTCACGCTCAGGAGCGCTGGGCTGTTGTTGGTGATGGCATCAGTCGCACCGACGCGTGCTTCAGCCAGCGCCCTCCCGGCCCACCACGAACGCGCCGAGCGGATCTTTGCCTACGAGTACACCGCTCACGACCTGGCGTTGTCCGCTCAGCAACTGGTCGAGATCGAAGCCGCCCTGCTCGTGCACTATCGAGCGTTCCCCGGCCCTGTGCCCCAGGCACTGGCCGACGCGGCCGACGGGCTCGTCTACTCGATCGAGTCGATGGGGCCCGACGGTGTACGCAACTGGCTCGACCAGATCGACTTCGCCAATGCAACGGTCCTCGATCAGATGCGAACCATCGGCGCCCCGATGAGCCGGGCGGTGGTGGCGGCGATGTCACGCATGCCCACCGAGGTGGTGAAGGCGCTCGACACCAACGGCAGCATGACCATCGAGGTGCGCGCTCGCGAGTACGTGGAGGCCATCGCTGACCTGCGCGATCGCGACGGCGCGCCCGGTCCGAACGGGGTGTTGGCCGAGACGCCACCGTCGAAGCCCGCCACGAGTGCGTCAGCCGGTCCGCCAGGCGCCACCGCCTCGACCTCCAGCACGCCGAGAGTCACCGTGCCGTCCCCGTCGACCTCCGATAGCGACGCAGTATCCAAGCCCGTGGTCGTCGCAGGCATCGCGGCGGTTGTGCTGCTCCTCGGCGCCATCGTGATGTCGACGCGCCGTCGCGCTCGACGCGCCCGCCGCGAATCACTGAGCGTCGATCACTTCGTGCAGTTGGGACGACGCATCAGTGCCGCCACCGACGTCGACGCCGTCTGGTCGTCGGCGGTGGCCGAGGCCGTCGCGCTTGCGGGAGCGGCATCGGGCGGAGCGCGCCCGATGCTCACCTCAGCTGTCCCTGCCACCTCACCTGCCCGTGCCCCTGCCCCAGCCCAAGCCACGATCGACGCATCGTCGCGTCAGGAAGTGGCGCTCGAGGCGCTCATCGATCGCGTGAGCGACTCAGGCAAGAGCGCAATGGCGACCATCGGCGATCATCACGTGCTCGCCACCGCAGTCACGTCCAACGGGTCGGTGAAGGGAGTTCTGTGGGTCATCGCCGATGAGCCGTTCGATCACACGATCGAAGAACGACTCGGCCACCTTGCCCCCATCGTCGCTACAGCCCTCGATCAGGCCCACCGACACGAGTCCCTGTCGAAGCTGACGGTGACCGATGCACTCACCTCTCTCGCCAACCGCCGACGGCTGGACGATGACCTCGCCCTCATCGATCGAAGCGCGATGACCGCCTTCGTGATGTTGGACATCGATCACTTCAAAGCCTTCAACGACGCGCACGGACACCCGGCCGGCGACGCCTTGCTGCGGCAAGTGGCCGAGGT
>JBFWVD010000205.1:0-3641 GCA_050246915.1 Acidimicrobiia bacterium
CCGGTCATGACGGTGACCGAGAACGTGATGCTGGGAGCGGAGTCACGCAAGGGCATCTTCCTCGACATGAGCACGGCGGCGAAGCGTCTCGCCGAACTGGCGGACAAGTACCGCCTGTCGGTCGACCCGTATGCACTCGTCGAAGATCTCCCCGTCGGCACCCAGCAACGCGTCGAGATCCTCAAGGCCCTCTACCGCGACGCCGAGATCTTGATCCTCGATGAGCCCACCGCGGTGCTCACACCGGCGGAGACCGATGAGTTGCTCGGCGTGATGCGCGACCTCGCGTCGCAGGGCGTGTCGATCATCTTCATCACCCACAAGCTCCGCGAAGTGATGGCGGTGTGCGACACCATCTCGGTGCTGCGCGGCGGCAAGCTGGTGGGCACCACGTCACCGCGCGAAACCGACCAAGCCGGCCTCGCCAACATGATGGTCGGCCGCAGCGTCGTGCTCCACGTGGAGAAGGGCGAGGCGCATCCGGGCGAGGCCGTGCTCGAGATCAAGGGGCTGCAGGCCGACGACGACCGCGGGCAACACGCCGTGCGAGGCATCGATCTCACCGTGCATGCGGGAGAGATCGTCGGTGTGGCGGGCGTCGAGGGCAACGGCCAGCGCGAGCTCATCGAAGCGTTGTGCGGCATGCGCAAGGTCCGTGCCGGCTCCATCACCATCGAAGGCCGAGATGCAACCGGCCTGTCGCCACACCGTGTCAATCGCCTCGGCGTCGCCCACGTGCCCGAGGATCGCGAGAAGCACGGGCTCGTCGGCAACTACTCCATCGCCGACAACCTGGTGCTCGAGCACTTCGACGAGCCGCCGTTCTCCAAGGGCTGGGTCAGGGACTTCGCGGCCGTCCGAGAGAACGCCACGCGCCTGGTCGAGGAGTTCGACGTGCGGCCCCGCAACATCGACAACGCCGCCAACGCGCTGTCGGGCGGCAACAAGCAGAAGGTCATCGTCGCTCGGGAGATGACGCAGAACGCTCGTCTCGTCATCGCTGCCCAACCGACTCGCGGCGTCGACGTGGGCTCCATCGAGTTCATCCACAAGCAGATCATCGCCCAGCGCGATGCCGGTGTGGCGGTGCTGCTGGTGTCGGCCGAGCTCGACGAGATCTTGTCGCTGTCGGACCGCGTCGCGGTCATCTACGAAGGCGAGATCCAAGCGATCCTTCCCATCGCCGAGGCAACACGGGAGAAGGTCGGTCTGCTCATGGCCGGCGCCGGTGCCCATCACGCCTGAAGGGAATCACATGTCAATCGACATTGACTGGGACCTGCTGAGATCCCGGGCGGTCGAAGCGGCGACACACGCGTATGCCCCGTACTCGCAGTTCCACGTCGGCGCGGCGGCCGTCACCACCGATGGCCGCATCGTCGCCGGCTGCAACGTGGAGAACGCGTCCTATGGGCTCACCGTGTGCGCAGAGGTGTCGCTGGTGAGCGCACTGCATCTGTCCGGCGGGGGACGCCTGGCGGGAATCGTTGTGGTCGCCGGCGACGGCCAGGGCGCAATGCCGTGCGGTCGTTGCCGCCAGGTGCTGCTCGAGCACGGCGGTGGCGATCTCCTCGTCGATGGAGACGGCACCATCCGACGGCTCGACGCGTTGTTGCCGTTCGCTATCACCCCGGACGAGATCGTCGGCCGGGCCGAGGAAGGTGCCTGATGAACACCGTGAGCGCAGCCGCAGGGCGGAGCGAACCATGAACACCGTGAGCGCAGCCGCAGGGCGGAGCGAACCATGAACATCGTCGATCTCATCATCGCCAAGCGTGACGGCCGTCGGCTCTCCGACGACGAGATCCGCTGGCTCATCCCCGCCTACACCGAGGGCCGCATCGCCGAAGAGCAGATGTCTGCCATGGCGATGGCCATCTTCTTCCGCGGCATGGAGCCCGACGAACTCGCGGTGTGGACCCGAGCGATGATCGACACGGGCGAGGTCCTGGATCTGTCGATGCTGAAACGGCCGACCACCGACAAGCACTCAACTGGCGGCGTCGGCGACAAGATCTCGTTGCCACTCGTGCCGTTGGTCGCGACATGTGGGGCAGCGGTACCGCAGATGGGTGGGCGAGGCCTCGGGCACACCGGAGGCACCATCGACAAGATGGAGTCGTTCACCGGATGGTCCGGCGTGCTGCCCATGGACCAGATGCGCAACATGCTCGACGACATCGGTGGAGGCATCTTCGCCGCCGGACCCAACCTCGCACCCGCCGATCGCAAGTTGTACGCGCTGCGCGATGTGACCGGCACGGTCGCCTCGATCCCACTGATCGCCTCGTCGATCATGTCGAAGAAGATCGCGGAAGGCACCAAGTCGTTGGTGCTGGACGTCAAGACGGGCTCCGGTGCGTTCATGGTGGATCTGGGCGATGCCCGCCGCCTCGCCGAGACCATGGTGGCCATCGGTGAAGCCAACGACGTGCGCACCGTGGCGCTCATCACCAACATGGACTCCCCACTCGGGCGGGCGGCGGGCAACGCGCTCGAGGTCAGCGAGTCCCTCGAGGTGTTGCGCGGCGGTGGACCGAGCGATGTGGTGGAACTCACCGTGGCATTGGCGGTGGAGATGTGCGCGCTGGCCGGTGTCGACGCCGACCCCGCTGCGGTGCTGGCCTCCGGTGCTGCCGAAGCAACATGGCGCAAGATGGTCGCCGCCCAAGGTGGCGACCCCGATCAGGCGATGCCGATGTCGACGCAGCGCCACATCGTGCGAGCCGAGCGGTCGGGCTATCTGAATCGGCTCGACGCCCTCAGCGTCGGCATCTGCTCATGGCGGCTCGGCGCCGGCCGCGATCGCAAAGAAGACCCGGTGTCCTTCATCGCGGGAGTGGTGTGCGAGGCCAAGCCCGGTGATCACGTGGAAGCCGGTCAACCGCTGCTCGAACTGCACATCGACGATCCGAGCCGGTTGGAGCGGGCGCTTGCCGCTCTGCATGGCGCCATCGACATCGGCCCCGAGCCTGCGGCCAAGCGGCCCATGGTCATCGAGCGCATCAGCGCCTGACGCTCCCTCGCTGGCAACATGGGGGCCATGACGCCCGATGCCGAACGCAAGCCGATCCACCGCCGAACCATTGTGATGGAGGCCTTCGAAGAGGGCGACGAGATCCGTGTCGAGTGCCGTCTCACCGACGAGCGGCCCCACATGACGATCAACGACGGCACCTTGCACGACGTGGCCCTCACCGTCACGGTGCAATCGGCCACCAACCTCATCACGTCGGCCAGGGCTGCCATGTCGAGCTTCCCGCATGCCGAGTGTCGCTCCATCGAGGACCACTTCTCACAACTCGAAGGCGTCAGCGTCGGACGCGGGTATCTGCGAGCGGTACAGGAGCGATTCGCCGGGCCCAACGGGTGCAGTCACCTCGATCAGCTCGCCCGCGACCTCGGACCGATGGTGATGCAGGCCATGACCGCTCACAAGTTCCACGACAACGAACGCGCCGGTGTGTCGATGGCCGACAAGTGGTCGCCCAAGTGGCTACGCAACACCTGCCATATCTGGGCCGACGAGGGCCCCGGCATCGCCAAGGCGCGCATCGGGTGGCGCCCCGGCCTGCTCGGTTCGGAGTTCCCCAACCCGCCGGTGGAGGAGATCAAGCGGCGAATCGCATCGGGTGAACTCA
>JBFWVD010000206.1:0-3640 GCA_050246915.1 Acidimicrobiia bacterium
CTGCACTGGTAGCTCAATGGATAGAGCATCTGACTACGGATCAGAAGGTTCGGGGTTCGAGTCCCTGCCAGTGCGCTCAGCGATCGACCCATCTGGCTGGTCGACAACCGCCGGCACATGCAGCACGACATGAGCCGGCGCAGCAGACCCCTCACTCGTCGCCGGATTCGACTGTCCACGACGTGGTGAAGTCGGGGTTCACCACGACCTCGCCGGTCGTGTGGAGTCTGTACTCACCCGGTGCCGCCACGTCGAAGGCTTCCGGTTCGGGGGGCAACGTGAAGAGCTCGTCGTCGCCCGTGTCGATGGCGACCAGCGGATCGACCGAACGAACGATCCCTGCGAACTGCACCTGATCGACGGTCGTGCCGTGCCCGTCGACGTAGGTGATGCCGACCAATACAGTTCGTGAGATCAGATCCCGCAGGTCGAGGATTGCCACGGGACGAGCCTTTCACGGGTGGCGAGACAGAGGACAGTACGAGTGGCACGGATGTGTCGAGGAAGACCCTTGCAGAGCGGAGCTGGTTCCGATTGTGGTGGCAGGGATCGCTCGTGCTCGGCGTCGCCAGCTACCCCAAAGCGAGCAACCACGTCGACGCCGTCGGGCACCCGACGGGTACCTCACCGATGACGCCGACGCGACCACAGCACTCGCGGCCACCTTCGGTGCCGCTCCGACTGCGGATGCGCCGTCGCGCGACGAGTGGCAGCGTGGCTGATCTCCTCGTCGACACCGACGTCTCCATCGACCATCTCCGTGTCGCAGTCGCCCTTGTGCGAGCCCGGCATCGGCGACCGCCTCTTCTCCGCGGAGAAGTCGAGCGCCGAGCGCAGTTCTGCACCCGGTGGCCTTGTCACTGTCAACCGGACAGCACGAGGCGCAGTCGTCCCCGCCCATCAGGTGATTGGCGCGCTCCATCCTGGCCTGGTTTCGTCGGCCCAAGCCGGTCCCATCGACTCATGCCACGCAAGAACCCATTCGATCAACCTCATCTCTCATCACAAGTCCTCGGCACCGATCGACGAGGCAGCTTGGGCGCGCCGTCAGACGTCGATGATCTGGACTCGACGCCGGGCGGCAGAGGCGAGCTGCTCGATGTCGCCGCGGTCCGACGTGACGACTGCCGCGCCACGGCGAGCGGCTGACTCGACCACCGTCGCGTCGATCGGACCGATGGCATCGGCAACTGTTCGACGAAGCGTCCCAGCGCGCTTGGCCGGATCAGCGGCGAGCGGTTCGATCTCGCAGCCAGCGAGCAGCCTGGACAAGTTGGTCTGACGGCGCCCACGCCACGCCTCAACGACACAGCCTGCCGGGACGATCGGCAGCACGCCCCGCTGCATCGCTCGCGCATGGAGCGCCCACATCCGCCGATCGTTCGCCTCTGCAGCGATCAGAGCACCGGTGTCGTATACGACACCGAGCGGCAGGCGTGCGGCGGCACGCGTGGCCATCAGCGGCGACCGACGCCTGCGCGATCGAGTTCACGATCTGCCGCCGCCAGCTCCTCGGCCGTGAGGGCCCCGTGTTCACGTTCCCAAGCGCGCACGGCACGAAGCCCCCGCCTGGTCGCAAGCCAGAGATCCGCCGCATCTGCGAGTGCCGCGGACACCGTCCGTCCTTCCTCTGCCGCTTGCGCCTCGAGCGCCTCGAAGACGTCCACCGGCAACGAGATGGATCGCTTCACAACTGTCGACATGGAGGCCATGGTACGACCACGGTACGACCAGATCAACGCAGGGTCGTCTGCGCGCATAACGGCAGCAGTTCCGAGCTCTCAGACGGGCGTTCGCACAACGACGCCGGGGAGGTCGTCGAAGCCGGTGTGATCCGCAGTGACGACAGTTCGGGCGGTGGCCAGGGCCGTGGCGGCGATGATCAGATCATGCGCGCCTCTGGGTCGGCCGGCGCGCCGGACGGCCGCGAGCAGCGTGGTGTGAGCCCGAGCGACGTCGATGTCGTACGCGATGACGGGGAGCACATCGAGCAGGTCGTCGACGAACGCTTGCCGATTCAGCTTTCGCCGTCCCGTTGCGAGCTCGACTCCTACACCGAGCTCTGCTGCGGTGATCGCTGCGATCGCTGGCTCGTCGTCGTCGGCGATCAATCGATCGAGATCGAGCTTCCGTCGCTCGACGGCGATCAGCACGCTCGTATCGAGCAGGAGGGCGGTCAGAACCGCTCCTCGGTGACGAGTTGCGATCGGAGTTCGGCCACTTCCTCGCTCCAGGCGGGATCGATGCGGTGCCGTTTGAGGACGTCCTTTGCACGCGCTCCGGTCGCAACTCGCGCAGGTTCGAGTTGAGCGATCACCTTCCCTCGACGAACGATGACGAACGTCTCGCCACGGTGCTCGACGGCATCGAGCAGATCCGCGAAGCTCCGAGACGCTTCCGTCGCAGTGATCTCAGGCATGAAGTCAGATTATCTGAGGTGACCAGGTGTCGCAACGTGACCGTCCCGAGCGGCAGGTCCGGCGCGCCTCAGGTCAGCAAGCAAGTCGAGTGTTCCTCGTCGATCGGTCAGAATCGGGCCGTGACCTGGAGATCTCGCGACGAAACCGACGAGACGCCTACCGCTTGGTCCGCATCCAGGGCGCGGCTCCGTCAGTGGCGCGGCCGTGGAACGACCCAAGTTGGTTTCCGACCGATGGCGAGATCGAGATCGAGGCGGCGGTCGTGTGCCTGAGTCCTGACTACGCGGCAGATCTACCATTTGGGGCTGCAACTGGTGGGCCTTGGGACTGCCAGTCGAGCTGCTCGATGCTCTTGCGGACTGGCCGGAAGATCTCGCTCGCGGTTTCCGAGAGGACTCGGGCTGGACCGACCAATCGGCCGCGAACGCATGGGCCAACCGCGGCGTCGAACTGGCCGACGCACTTCGAGATGCACTCCCACCCACCGTCGCGCTCGTCGCTCACGACGCGACAACTCTTCTCCGCGGAGAAATCGAGCGCCGAGCGGTACGCGCCGCCACGAAGCCCGCCCGTCAAGGTAACTTGATGACGTGGATCCTGTCATCCTCGCCAGCCCACGCAAGCACGGCGTCGCCGACGAAGACATGACTCACGCCTACCACGATCCGATACGCGTGCTGCTTCTCGACAACTCAAAATGCTCCTCGGTCCCGACCTCTCGGCGAGACTGCTCGAAGTCGGCGAGAGCAATCGGGAAGGTATCGACTTCATCGTTCACGCCATGCCCGCTCGGCCCAAGTTCATCAGGTGACCCTCATGCCTCGATCTATCCAAGACATCCTCGACCACGCCGACGGGCTCGCCGAACGCTTCGAGACCTTCGACCCTGACGATGCCGTCGAGATTCCGGTGGAGGAGTACCTCCTGCAGCGCGCCGTGATCGCTCGCGCCCGCAGCGAGCAGCAACTCCTCGAAGCGGTCGTGAAGGCACGATCTGCGGGGATGTCATGGCACAAGATCGGATCGCTCGTCGGCACTTCAGGGCAGGCCGCGCAACAGCGCTACGGCGCTGCGCTCGAGTCGGCCTAACCCACGCCGAGCGGCAGTTCGGTGCGGTCGAGGCGTGGAAGGATGTCGGCATGGCACGATCCAGGATTGAGGCAGGCATCATTGAATCGCTCGGTCCGCGTCTGGACGGATGGACCGTGAAGGCGTCGGAG
>JBFWVD010000207.1:0-3556 GCA_050246915.1 Acidimicrobiia bacterium
CGGTCTGGATGGTGCCACCGGCGATCTGCTGCGACGAGATCCCCAGCTCCTCGGCGACCAACTCGTACATGAGCAGCAAGATGGCGGCCGTCGAGTTGATGGTCATCGACGTGGTGACCTTGTCGAGGGGAAGACCGCCGAGCAGGGTGCGCATGTCGTCGAGCGAGTCGATGGCCACGCCCACCTTGCCGACCTCGCCCTCGGACCGGGGATGATCGGAGTCGTATCCCATCTGCGTCGGCAGGTCGAAGGCACAGCTCAGACCGGTCTGGCCCGCGTTCAGCAGGAACTTGAACCGCTCGTTGGTGGAGGCGGCGTCACCGAAGCCGGAGTACTGGCGCATGGTCCACAGACGGCCGCGGTACATGTTCTCGTACACGCCCCGGGTGTAGGGCGGCTTGCCGGGAGCGCCGATCTGAGCGGCGGGGTCCCAACCGGCCAGGTCGTCTGGTCCGTAGAGGGACTTGATCTCGATGCCGGAATCGGTGCGCGGAGCGTCAGCCATGACCTGCACTGTAGGAAGATTGACCTGCTCCGGAGAAGCTCGCTCGGCTGCGCCATCGCAGGAGGCCCGACCCCCGGTACGGTTGACCCATGGCCGGTCTGCGTTCTGCCATCGATCACGTGGCCGTCGCCCGCCACGCGTGGGCCACCCTCGGCGACCCACGCGCCATCGTCACCGTCGAGGAAGCCAGCGCCAACGTCTCCACCAACCGCGTCTACCGGGTCGTGCTCGACGATGGCACTCGGCTGTACACCAAGGTGTCGAACTACGGCTCGTACTTCCTGTTCGCCGAGGATCACGATCGCATCCACCGGTGGAACAAGGAGCTGTCCACCACCCGGTTCCGGAACCTGCTGGCCCGCTCCATCGAACTGAACGGCCGGGTCTGGACCTATTACGACGGCGACGTGTGGGCCGTGTTCTACAACGAGGTCCCGCTCGGCCAGCGCCTGCCTCGCATCCTCGACGACGCGCAGATCGTGAACCTCGCCGAGGAGATGGCGCTGTTCCATCTGCAGTGCTCGGTGGTCGCCCCCAAGATCCCGTTCACCTCGAAGTCCATCAAGTCCGACGCCATCACGTTGTTCGACCAGCTCACCAACCCGTTCTCTTCGGGACGGTTCCGGTTCGATCCCGACGAGCTCAACATGGCCCGGCGTCATTGCCACGACTTCCTCATGACCCTCGATCGGCTCCGCTACGACGACGTGCCCAAGATCCCGGTGCTCATCGACTGGAACCTCGGCAACTTCTCGGTCGCCCCCATCGATCCCGGCAGCGAACGGTTCCGACTCCTGTCGAGATGGGACTACGACTGGTTCCGCATCGAGCCCCGCTCGCTCGACTTCTACTTCTTGTCACGCGTGTCGTCGCAGACCGGTGATCGAACAGCGTTCACCTACTCGTCGCACACGCTCACCGAGCCCCGCTTCGTGCGCTTCCTGCAGGCCTACCATCGGGTACATCCACTCACCGAGGTCGAGATCGACCTCATCGCCGAGAGCTATCGGTTCTTCATCTTGAACTACGTGCTGCGCGAGGGCGACGCGTTCTTCATGCGTGATCTGTCGCTGAAGTTCATGCGTGATGCGGTGCACGTGTACTTGCCCGAGTACGAGCGCCTCGATCTGCGACCGTTGAAGGACGCGCTGCTGGGCTGAGAGCTGGGTCGACAGGTCGGCTGATTGCTGCGCCGCAACACCACTGCCTGTAGCGTCGTTCAACGTTGTCCACGAACCCGTTCCGAGTCCTGCGCCATCGTGACTACGCGGTGTTCTGGATCGCAGCGGTGACCTCCGACATCGGCACGTGGATGCAGATGGTCACCGTCGGGATCATCGTCGCCGACGAGACCGGCAAGGCCTCGTCCACGGGTCTCATCGCCGCCGCCGCCATCGTTCCCCAGTTCTTCGCCGCGCCGATCGGCGGAGTGGTGGCCGATCGGTTCGACCGGCGCAATGTGCTACGCCTCTCGCTCGCCGTGCAATCGGCAGTGACGGTGGTGCTCAGCGTGCTGTTGACCGCCGATCATCCGAGCCCGGGCTGGATGGCTCTGGTGGTGTTCGTGCAGAACTCGTTCAACTCGTTCGGGCTGCCGTCGAGTCAGGCAATGCTCCCCGATCTGGTGCCCCCACAGGAACTCACCTCGGCGGTGGCGCTCACCAACGTGTCCTGGAACGCCGGTCGCATCGCCGGCCCCGCGTTGGCCGGGCTGGTCATCGCCGTGACCGATCCGCCCTGGGTCATCCGGGTCAACGCCGTGTCGTTCCTGGTCCTGTTCCTGGCCCTGAGCATGCTGCGCCGTGACTTCCGACCTCCGGCGCGAACGGTCCATCCCACGTTCGTCGCATCGTTGACCGAGGGGGTCCGCGTCATCCGCAGCTCGCCGTCGCTCCGCATGCTCGTACGCATCGCCATGCTGGCGCAGATGGCCCTGGTCCCGTTGGCCGCGTTGTTGCCGATCGTGGCCCGCAACGTCTTCGACGGCGGGAGCGGATTGACCTCGATCCTCACCACCGGTCACGGCGCCGGATGCCTCGTCGGCGCCGCGATGGCCCCCACGTTGATCGCCCACTTCGGTCGATCACGAACGTTGGCCACGTGCGCGTTCATCTCCGTCGTGCTCGGGCCCCTGGTCGTCAACGCCCCGTGGCGTGCCGCCGCGGTCATCGCCGTGGTCGCCTACGGCGTGGCCATGATGTGCATCTTCGTGTCGCTCATGGGCGCAACACAGCGTGATGCTCCGCCGGCGAGCCGCGGGCGGGTGCTGTCGCTCGTGGTGTCGCTGTGGGGGTTGCTGTACGGCGTCGCCACCCTCGGAATGGGTGCTCTGGGCGATCAGATCGGGCTGCGGCTCGCCTTCACGGTGTGGGCTGTTGCCGTGTTTGCGGCGTACGCCAACATGATCTGGCGACGCCACGACACGTGGAAGTTGCTCGATCACAACGATCCGACGCCGCTCCGCCGGTTGGACGCCCCACGGCGGTAGCTTCGACCAACGTTGTCCACGAACCCGTTCCGAGTCCTGCGCCATCGCGACTACGCGCTGTTCTGGTTCGCTGCCGTCGTGTCGGACATCGGCACGTGGATGCAGGCGGTGACAGTGGGCATCATCGTGGCCGACCAGACCGGCAAGGCCTCGTCCACGGGGCTCATCGCCGCCGCGGCGTTCGCCCCTCAGGCGTTCGCCGCCCCGATCGGTGGCGTGATCGCTGACCGGTTCGATCGGCGCAACGTGCTGCGCATCTCCCTCGCCGTGCAGACCGCCATCACGTTGGCGCTCAGCGTTCTGTTGGCTCGCGGCAACCCCAGCACCGCAGCGATGGCGATGTTGGTCCTTCTGCAGGGCACCACGAACTCCATCGGGCAGCCGGCCGCACAAGCGATGTTGCCCGACCTCGTACCCAGGGAAGAGTTGATCAGCGCGGTGGCGCTCGGCATCGTGTCGTGGAACTCCGGACGCATCATCGGCCCCGCGCTGGCCGGCATCATCATCGAGCTGACGTCCGCGGCACGGGTGATCCAGCTCAACGCCTTGTCGTTCGTGGTGCT
>JBFWVD010000208.1:0-3555 GCA_050246915.1 Acidimicrobiia bacterium
GACCTGTTCGTCCATCTGCCCGGATTCAAGGGGATGCGAGCCATCAGCCGACTGCTGGTGCTGTGGCAGCTGGCGCTGGCGTTGCTGGCCGCCGTCGGCGTCGACGCGGTCTTGTCGAGGCCCAGGCTGCAACAGCGCAGCACGGTATCGATGCCCGCCGCGAGCCTCGTCGTCACCGCGCTGCTCGCCGTCATCGCGTTCGAAGCCCACACCAACTTGTTGTGGGCGCGGGTACCAACCGAACAGGACAACGGCGCGGCCAACGCCCTACTGGCCACGTTGCCACCCGGACCGGTGCTCGAGTACCCGGTGCCGGGTCCCAACAATGGATCGGCATGGGCCTTCGGCGAGGCACCGCGCATGGTGCTGTCCACCATCGATTGGCATCCGCGCGTCACCGGCTACTCCGGCTTCTTCCCGCCGGCGTTTCCCGCGCAGGCCTTGGCGCTGAGCGAGCTACCGAAGGCCGACGCGCTGCAACTGGCCGACGGCTTCGGCGTGCGTTACATCGTGATCCGCACGGCACCGATCGACACCGGAGTGGCGGCCATCGACGGTCAGGTCACCGACGCCGGTGTGAGCCACGTCAGCGTCGAGCAAGCCCGTGCCATGGTCGACGCGCTGAGATCACTTCCCGGGAGCCGCGTCGCTGCGAGCGACGAGGTCCCGGGCGCGATCGTGGTCACGTTGAGCTGAGCTCAACCCGTCAGCCGAACCATCCCGCCAAGTCGACCACCACGTCAGCAGCCCGCCACGTGAAGATGCACACGTCGCCACCGTCACCGATGCCGACCGTGACGTAGTTGGGCACGATGCCGTTGGTGGTGTAGTTCAGCGAGGAGATGCCGGGCACATCCGAACCGCACGGGAACACACCGAAGTAGCCGTCTCCGCTGGGGCTCACCGCCGTCACGTTCAACGTCACGCCGGTGGCACCGCTGGAGGGCACACCGTTGGCACCCGTCACGTGCACCCGCCGCACCGCCTGATCGCCCATGCGGCTGGCGTCGTTGCGGCTGTCGACCAGACGGACCGGGCTGAGGGAGCGATAGCGAGCGCCACCACCCGACGAGGAGTAATAGCCCATCACGTCCACCAACACATGAGCGGTGGCGTAGGCGAACACGCACACCGAACCGTCGGCGGCCACCGGCACCACCACGTGGTTGGCCACGATCTGGCCGGTGCCGTAGTTGACGCTGGACGTCTCGGGTCGTGCCACATCACAGGGATAGGCGGTGAGATAGCCGCCACCGTCGGCATCGACCGCGGTGAGGTTCATCGACACCGCCGACAGACCCGACGACGGTAGGCCACGGTTGCCGGAGATCTGGACCCGCAACGTCTGGCCACCGGCCAGCTTCCCGGCGGCCCGGCCGGGAGCGTCGAGCCGGGTGTCGACGAACCGGTCGGGGTTGGCCGGCACCAGACGCGATCCGGTGGTTCCGCCGTACCATCCAGCCACGTCCACCACGATGTGTACACGGCTGTAGGAGTAGAAGCACACCTGCCCGCCGCTGCCGACGGCGACCGTCACCAGGTTGGCCACGTTCTGCCGGGGAACGAAGTTCACGTTCGACGCGGTCGGCGTCTCGACGCCGCACGGGTACACGGTCACGAACCCACCGGAGCCGGGCTGGGTCACCGTCACGTTCATGGTGACCGCGTCAACTCCACTTGACGGGATGCTGCCCACGCCGGTGACCTTCAGCGGCAAGGCGCAACGAGCGCCGAGCGGACGAGGACGTCCGCCGAGTGCCGTGCGGGTGTCGAGGACACGGGCCGGCGACACCGGGTGATACGTCGATGACGATGCCGCCCCCGCTGCGCCCGTCACCGACGGCGCCGTCGGGCACTGCGCATCGGCGCTCTCGTGCACACCACGATGGTTGGCCGCGCCGCGCCATTGGGCCCACGGCGGAGTGGTGCCGGGATTACCGATCGGCCACGACGCGATGACGCTCGATGACCCGTTGCTGCCGAAGGTGATGATGCGCCAACCAGCGTTGCCGAACCGAGCGACCGCCGCGGCGTTCTCACTCGTCCAGCCCTTGCGCATCGGCGCGAACAGGCGCGAGCCGTCAGCACCGTTCAAGGTGAAGGTGGCCCACGGGTTCGGCACGACCACATCGCTGCGCCCGTCGCCGTTCACATCGGCGATCACCGGCGAACCGACGATGCCGCCGCCGCCTTCCCACGTGTTGATCTGGCTCACGAACTGGTGCGGATCGCGTTCCCAGAGCACCGAGCCGTCGCCCCGCAGGGCGTAGATGCGACCATCGCCGGTGCCAGCACCAGGCCGCGGCCACGAGCCGATGACGACCTCGGGCTTGCCGTCGCCGTCGAGATCGCCGATGGCCGGCGACGAGTACGACGTGCCGTTGAGCACGACCGGCCAACCACCCACGGTCGAGCCGTCATCGGTGTGCCAGGCAAAGACCGAGCGAGCCGCGGATGTGCCGTTGATGGATGCATAGTCCCAGCCGGTGCCGACCACGACCTCGGGACGACCGTCACCGTCGAGATCGGCGATGGCCGGACTCGAGTTCACGACCTCACCGACGTAGTTGATCCATTCGATCTGCGGCGCGCTGCCGTCGAAGCCGAGCGACATGAACACGCCACCGGCGTGATCGATGGGGCCACCCGGGCTGGCGGCGACACCGACGTAGATCTCGTCGCGTCCGTCGCCGTCGCCGTCGAAGACCGCCGGCGAGGAGAAGATCGAGTCGTCGACCCAGTAGCCGGGGGCGTTACGCGAGGTCCATCCCGACATCTCGTTGCCGTTCGAGCCGCTCAGCACATGCACTCGGTTGTCGAGCGCTCCGACGATCACCTCGACATTGCCGTCGCCGTTGATGTCACCCACCGACGGGGTGGAGATGGCGCCTTCGCGATAGCCGTCCCCGCGTGTTCCCCAGGCCGGGTTCCACACGTTGAAGATGTCCTCGCCGCCACCCCAACGCCATTTGATGGCGCCGTTGGCGCTGAAGGCCACCGTGCCGCCGCCTTGGTTCGACACCGAGAGCGACTGCGCGTTCACGATCACTTCCGGGCTGCCGTCACCATCGATGTCAGCAATGGTCGGCGACGCGTCCACGGCGACCGCGGGGCCACCGGGCGTCACTTGGGCAGCGGCCGTCCACAGCGACGAACCATCCGAGCGCAGGGCCCGGACCATGCCATCGTGCCCGGCAACCACGATCTCGGGCACGCCGTCACCGGTGAGATCACCCACGACCGGAGCGGCCAGCTTGGCCTCCGTAGGGATGGAGACGCCCCAGGCCTCGGCCAGGTCAGGGGCGGTGAGATCGGCATACGCGGCCGGTGCGGCGACGACGAGCAGCGGACCGACGAGCAGGCTCCCGGCCCACAGGGCGCGCAGCTTGCTGGGCGCAGCCTTGCGGTCGGCTGTTCGAACGGCATGGCGCATGGCTCGGGGTCTCCTCGAGGATCACGTCGGGCCGTGGCACGTGCTCCGGCATCGTTCGACGGCAAGCCCGTCCCTGGGCCTGCACCGATTTCCATCGGTCAGTCCAGCACGGACCTGAACAG
>JBFWVD010000209.1:0-3536 GCA_050246915.1 Acidimicrobiia bacterium
CAACACGATGCCGTAATAGCTGGCCGACAACGTGCACATGGCCCACACCATCGCCAGCAGCACGCCGCGCCACCAGCGGGGCCGCTCCAGGAGATCGAGCATCAACACGATCACCACGGGTACCAACGCACCGATGGCCAACTGGAAGTGGCCGAACTGAGCGATGCGGATGGTGGCGAATGTCCACCCCATCGCCGCGACCATGGCCGCGCCCGGCCGTGTGATGACCCGCAGCGCCAATCGATACACCGCCTCGCAACCGATCATCCACGAAGCGATGTAGATCACGTTCATGGCGATGACGCCGTTGCCGGTCAGCGCTTGCAACACCGTGAACAGTGGAGCGATGCCGAGGTGCGTGTCGCTGTAGGCCATCGGCAGATGGGCGCCGTGGAAGATGGTGCCGGCCCAGTAGTCGCCCCACAGGCTGGGATGGGTCAGCACGTGGGCGTCCCAGCGCAGCACGTAGTAGTTGAAGAATCCGTCGCCGCGGTCCCCGACGACGTGAGTGCCGATGCGGTCGAGGTGCGGGAACACCAGCAGCCAGGTGGCGATGAACCACATGGCGGCGCGAGCGGCGCCGAGCTTCCAGCGTGGGGCCCGGATCGGCGATGGTTCGTCCGGCGACGCCGGCATCTCGCCAGGCCGTGAATCGTTCACGACCCCCAGCTCACCAGATCTCGGGTCGCAGCGTGGGGAACAGGATCACTTCCTTGATCGACGGTGCGCCCGACAACAACATCACCAGGCGATCGACGCCGATGCCGAGCCCGCCGGTGGGGGGCATGCCGAACTCGAGAGCCCGCAGATAGTCCTCGTCGACCGTGCCGGCTTCGTCGTCGCCCATCTCCTTGGCCCGCTGTTCGTCTTCGAACCGTTCGCGTTGGACTCTCGGATCGTTGAGCTCCGAATACGCGTTGGCGAGCTCGCGCTTGGCGACGAACAGTTCGAAGCGTTCGGTGATCCACGGATCGTTGCGATCGAGCCGGGCGAGCGGCGACACCTCGACGGGGTGACCGGTGACGAACGTTGGCGTGTGCAGATGCTTCTCGCACGTGGTCTCGAACAGCTCCTCGATGAGCTTGCCCGAGCCCCAGTGCTTCTCGAACGGCACGCCGTGGCGCTGGCAAGCTGCTTGCACGTCGGCGACCGGCATCGAGGGGTGCACCTGCTCACCGGCGTACTCGGCGATGAGCTCGATCATGCTCTTGCGGGTGAAGGGCTGCGCGAGATCGCACTCCTCACCATCGATGGTCACGACGGTGGTGCCGAGCGCGGCGATGGCCGCGTTGCGGATGATCTGCTCGGTGAGATCCATGACGTCGTACATGTCCCCGAAGGCCATGTAGCTCTCCATCATGGTGAACTCCGGGTTGTGACGTGGTGACACGCCTTCGTTGCGGAATACGCGGCCGATCTCGAAGACCCGCTCCATGCCGCCGACGATGCAGCGCTTGAGATGCAGTTCGAGCGCGATGCGTAGGTACATGTCGAGATCGAGCGTGTTGTGATGGGTGACGAACGGCCTGGCATGCGCGCCGCCGGCGTCGATCTGCAGGATCGGGCCTTCGATCTCGATGAAGCCGTTGTCGGTCATCGTTCTGCGAATGGACGACAGCGTGGCGTGACGGATCTCGAAGTTGCGGCGAGCTTCGGCGTTGACGACCAGATCGACGTAGCGCTGGCGGTATCGGGCGTCGGTGTCGGTGAGGCCCTTCCACTTGTCGGGGAGGGGGCGCACACACTTGGCGAGCAGCGTGAACGTGTTGATCTTGATGCTCAGCTCGCCCTTGCGGGTGGTCATGACCGTGCCGTTGACGCCGACCCAGTCGCCGAGATCGAGCGCTTCGAAGTCGTCGAAGGCCTCATCGCCGATGACCGCCTTGGACACGAACAGCTGGATGTCGCCGGTGCGATCGCGCAGCACGGCGAAGATCAACTTGCCTTGACGGCGGATGAGCATGACCCGCCCGGCCAACGCAGCCACGGTGTCGGTCTCGGTGCCAGGTTCGAGATCAGCGAATCGGTCCGCGATGTCCTTGGTGCTGTGCGTGCGGTCGAATCGGTACGGATAGGGCTCGTTGCCGGCCGCCCGCATCTCGTCGATCTTGTCGTAACGGCGCTGGCGTTCGACGATGAGGCCGCTGGTGGTTGCCGCGGTGTCGTCGGCCGCCGTGTCCTCGATGGGTTCCGCCGGGTCTTCCTGATCTGCCATGGTCGTTCAAACCTAGTGGGCGGCCAGGCCGAGCCCAGGTTTGAGATGGACATGAGGCTTTCCGGTCATGGCGCCCGCCTACAGTGCCGATCACGTGATGGTGAGATCCGGCCCGGCCCGACAGCTGAAGAAGATGCCTGGGGCGACCGGGCGACGACCGGTCCTGAGCCACGTGGCCTCGGCCGTGATCGTCTCGTTGCTCGCGTCGTTGCTGTCGTTGCTCGACACGCCCACGGCGTTCGCCGATGCCGAGGAGCACGAAGAGGTACTGGCCGATCGGGTCAGCGTCTCTGCGCCCCGGGGTATGACCCCGAGTGTGGTCGCCTCGATCCAGAATGCCGCGGCCGGTATCGGCGCGCAGAGTTCGGTGGTGCACTCGGGCACGTTGGAGTTGCTCTCGGTCCGCCGGGGCGCGCAGACGAACCAAGCCGCTCCCGCTGGCATGAGCTATCCGATGTCGTCGCTCGCCGTGGATCCGTTCACGGTGCGCAACGTCTCGCCGTCCGCGGTTGCCTCTGCCATCGAACGGGGCGAGCTGGTGATGTCGGAGTCGAGCGCGTCGGTGCGCGGGGCTCTGGCCGGCGATGAGGTCACGATCGTCGGCTGGAACGGTGGTGTGTACAACTTGCCCATCGGTCTGATCGCCCCCGATGGTGAAGTGGGGGCCGAGCTGTTGTGGTCGACCACGGTGGCCAAGGCGGTGGGGTTCGATCGGCCCTCGACGGTGCGGGTGTGGGGATTCGCGTCTCGTGATGGCGTCGATGCGTCGCTGTTGGCTGGCGTGCCGAGGGGCACCTTCTTGCGACTGCGTCACAGTTGGGATCCGATCTTCCCCGACGATCAGATCGGGCAAGGCCGACTGAAGGTGCTGCTCGGTGAGTTCGCGTTGGCACGCGGCCGCAGCGGTCTGGTGCTCGAGTCGTCATGGCGGGCCGCGAACATCGTGCGGGCACGCTTGCCGATCATCGGGTTCGTGACGTGCCATCGGGTGGTGGTGGCGGCGGCGACGGATGCGTTGAACGAGATCGCCGCGGCGGGCCTCGGTGGGCTCATCAACGTCTCCGACACGCAGCGCTACGGCGGTTGTTTCAACGCGCGGGAGTTGCGCACCGACACCGGCACCAGCGGCCGCAACTTGTCGCGTCACACTTGGGGCGGGGCGATCGACATCAACCCGTCGACCAACACCTTCGGTGGTACGCCGCGCATCGATCAACGCATCGTGCAGATCTTCCGCGATCACGGGTTCATCTGGGGTGGATCGTTCTCGATCCCCGATGGCATGCACTTCGAGTACATCGGTGAGCGCGTGGTGCCGACG
>JBFWVD010000210.1:0-3486 GCA_050246915.1 Acidimicrobiia bacterium
CATCGCTCGGTTGCTCACGCGAGGCGGAAATCGCGTCGGAGCCATCTTGTATTCGAGCATCGAGTCAGGCCGCACGATCCCGCCGCGCACCGGGCGCACCCATGTGTTGCGGCTGCTCCGTGAGCTGATGCGCCCCATGGCCGCCGCCACCGACGGGCCTGATCTCGCGGGCACCGATCTCACCGGGCTCATGACCCGCGCCGCGAGAACCATCCGGCGTCGATCACTGGTGGTCGTCATCTCGGACTTCATCAGCGCACCAGGATGGGAACGCCATCTGGCGATGCTCGGTAAACGACACGATGTGGTTGCCATCCGGTTGTTCGATCCCAGCGAGAGTGAACTGCCCGACACCGGCATCTTGGTGGTGGAAGATGTCGAGACAGGCGAGCTCCTCACGGTCGACACCAGCGATCCGCAGTTCCGGGCCCGATACGTCGAGCTGCGCGACGAGCGCGACGCCGAGCTGCGCGCGTCGGCCGATCGAGCCGGAGTGGAACTGCATCCGGTGTCGACGGCGGACGATCTCGTCGACGCCATCGTCGCCATCGTCGAGTCCCGTAAGCGCAAGGTGCGCTGATGTCGTTCCGCTGGCCGATCATGCTTCTCGGCCTGATCGCCGTACCCGCGCTCTTGATGGTGTACCGGGCCGCGCTCGAACGACGCCGAGCGCGACTGGCCGACCTTGCCGCACGCGGCTTCACACCGACATCGCGCGCGGCGAAGGATCGCTGGCTCCAGCATCTCCCGTTCGCTTGCTCCCTCGCCGCGGTGGCGTTGTTGGCGGTTGCCATGGCTCGGCCGGAGATCTCCACGAGCCTGCCCCATCGCAGAGGAACCGTGATCCTGGCATTCGATGTGTCGAACTCCATGGCGGCCGAGGACCTGGAGCCGACCCGCATGGAAGCGGCCAAGACCGCCGCCCGAACGTTCATCGAAGCTCAGCCGTCGAGCATCGAGATCGGCGTCGTGGCCTTCAGCGACGGAGCACTCGTCACGCAGGCGCCGACGTCCAGCCACTCCGACGCACTGGCTGCCGTCGATCGCTTGAAACCATCGGGAGGGACCTCGCTGGGTCAGGGCATGTTCGCCGCGCTCGGCGCCATCGCCGGTGAGCCGCTGCAGCTACCCGATCCCGCCGCGGCATCGCCTGGCGACACCGCGACCATCCTCGAGAACATGGACATCGGCTACTACGGCTCTGCGGCCATCGTGCTGTTGTCCGATGGCGAGAACCGATCGTCGATCGATCCCGTCGAGGTGGCGAAGTTGGCGTCGGTGGCCGGGGTGAAGATCTACCCGGTCGCCGTCGGGAGCGCTGAGGGGACCGTGGTGGAGATCGACGGCTTCAATGTGGCAACCGCAGTTGACACCGAGACACTGACGTCGATCGCCGACACGACCAACGGCACGTTCTTCTCGGCGGACGACTCAGCCGGTTTGGTCGACATCTACAAGTCGATCGACCTCGAGTTCACCACCGAGTCCGAGCGCACCGAAGTGACAGCCATCGCCACCGCGATCGCGGCCGCGATGTTGGTCATCGGTGGGGCCATGTCGCTGCTCATCTTCGGCCGGGTGGTCTGATCATGTCGTTCACCTGGCCCCTGGCGCTGTTGATGATCGGTGCCATCCCACTGATCGTCGGCCTCGAGTATCTGCAGAAACGCCGGCGCCGCAAACGCGCTGTGCGCTTCTCCAACGTGGCCCTCGTTCGGGCTGCCCTCGGCACCAACAATCGGCGCCGACGGATGCTCCCTCTGATGCTGTTCCTCGCGGCGATCGCGGCACTGACCATCGCCACGGCGCGACCCACCGTTTCGGCCGACGTGCCGGTGTCACGCACCTCGATCGTGCTCGCGCTCGACGTCTCGCGCTCGATGTGTGCCACCGACGTCGAACCCAACCGGCTGGCGGTCGCCCAAGCGGCGGCGCGGGACTTCGTCGAGAACCAGCCCGATGGTGCGCGCATCGGCATCGTGGCCTTCGCCGGCTCGGCGCAACTGATCGTGCCGCCTACCACCGACACCGACGCCCTCCTCGGCGCCATCGATGGGTTGGCCACGGCCCGCGGCACCGTCATCGGAGCCGCCACGCTCACCGCCATCGACGCCATCGCCGCCATCAACCCCGCCGTGGCGCCGGTCGACGACGCCATCTCGGCCGCTGCGACCAGCCGATCGCCGTTGGGCACCAGCGATTCCGGGACCCCGACGAGCCAGCCCGAGGGCGACTATGTCCCCGATGTCGTTGTACTCCTGACCGACGGAGCCAACACGCGCGGCATCGATCCGATCTCGGCGGCGGAGATCGCCGCTGAGCGACGAGTTCGGGTGTTCACGATCGGGTTCGGCACGACGACACCCACGGCGATGGTCTGCACCCGTGAGCAGCTCGGCGCCGAGGCGCTGGGCGACGACGGATCGGGCGGCGGACCTCCGTTCGGCGGCGGACCCGGTGGAGGCGCTGGCGGCGCGCCACGTCAGTTCCTGGTGATCGATGAGCCCACCCTGCAGTCGGTGGCAGACATCACCGGGGGCACCTTCTACAAGGCCGAGAGTGCCGACCAACTCCGCAAGGTCTTCGCCGAGTTGCCGTCGCAGATCGAAGTCCAGACCGAGAAGCGCGAGATCGGAGCGATCTTCGCGGCGATCGGTGCGGCGCTGGCCTTCGGAGCGATCACGCTGTCGCTGCTGTGGAATCGCTCCGGTTGACGGCACTGCACCGTTCAGCAGGCCCGAACCGGTAGCGCCGTGAGGTTCCGGCCGTGAGTGGGCTTGTACGTGAGTTCCTCGGTGGCCAGCGCAAAACGTTGCGGCAGTTGCGTGAGACGGCGCAGCGCCACCTCGGCCTCCATGCGAGCGAGCGGGGCTCCCACACAGAAGTGGATGCCAGCAGCGAACGCAACATGACCGCCCTCGCGCCGAGTGATGTCGAATCGCTCCGGGTCGGTGAACTTCTCCGGGTCGCGATTGGCGGCGTTGGCGATGACCATCACGGTGTCACCGGCGCGAATGACCTCGCCACCGATCTCGACGTCTTCGAGAGCCACACGTGGCTGTCCCCGCGCCGAGCCGTCGTAGCGCGAGGTTTCTTCGACGGCCGCTGATGCCAACGACGGATCGGCGCGAAGCAGTTCGTATTGCTCCGGATTGCGCATGAGCGCCAACACCGCGTTGGCGATCAGGTTGGCCGTGGTGTCGTGGCCGGCCCCGATCAGTAATCCGATGGTCCCGACCACCTCGAGGTCGCTGAGACCTTCACCTGATTCGCTGGAGCGCACCAGCGTCGACACGAGATCATCACCCATACCACCGCTGCGACCGGCAACCAGGTCCGTGAGATAGGAATACCAAGCAAGCAGAGACTGTTGCGCCAACGCTCGCACATCCTCGGCCAGATCGTCGGAGGCTCGGTTACGGCCGTTCAAGATGGCGGCCCGGTTCATTCCCTGCGACCACTGCTTCCAACGTTCGTGGTCTTCGA
>JBFWVD010000211.1:0-3483 GCA_050246915.1 Acidimicrobiia bacterium
TGGCTCCGGCTGGCGCCAACGAAGAGCTCGTGGCCGGTGTCTGGCAGCGGGTCCTCGGGCTCGAGGCGGTCGGCCGGGACGAGAACTTCTTCGACCTCGGAGGGCACTCCCTGCTGGCCGTCAAGGTGTTCCGCGACCTCGCGGAAGCATCCGGTCACGCCCTTGCCCTCACCGACGTGTTCCGTTACCCGTCCGTTTCGACTTTCGCCGCGTACCTCGATCGCCTCAATGCGGGCGATGATGGTGCCGACGAAACACAGGCGGCCAGCTTGTCGCGCGGCGCTCGGCGCCGGGCGGCTCTCAGCCGGGGCAGGGCAGGGTAGTCAGGCCCATACGACAGCAGTTTCGAAAGGACCCGATCGATGGCGGCAGAAGAGGCTGGAACGGACATCGCCATCGTGGGCATGGCCGGTCGGTTCCCTGGTGCTGCGGACGTCGATCGGTTCTGGGATCGCGTCGTCGCCGGTGAGGACTGCCTGACCGACGTCGACGAGGCCGATCTGCTGGCCGGCAAGATCCCCGCCTCACTGCGGTTCAATCCCGATTACGTCCGGCGCACCGGCAAGGTCGACGACGTCGATCGTTTCGACGCCGGGTTCTTCAACATCGGTCCCCGGGATGCGGCCATCATGGACCCGCAGCATCGTCTCTTCCTGGAGACGGCTTGGGAGGCGCTCGAGTCGGCCGGGGTGGTGCCCGGCGAGTTCGATGGTGCAATCGGCGTGTTCGCCGGTTGCGGCATGAACTCATACCTGGTGCACAACCTGTTGACCAACCCGCAGATCTTCGAGACCCTCGGTTGGTTCCTGGTCCGCCACACCGGCAACGACAAGGACTTCCTGGCCACGGAGGTGAGCTACAAGCTCGATCTGCGCGGTCCCAGCATCAACGTGCAGACGGCATGCTCCACGTCCTTGGTCGCCGTGCACCTCGCCATCTCGAGCCTGCTCGCGTTCGAGTGCGACGTGGCCCTTGCCGGGGGTGTCACCATCGAGGCGCCGCACGCCACTGGGTACTTGTACCGCGAGGGCGAGATCTTGGCCAAGGACGGGCGCTGTCGTGCGTTCGACCTCCACTCCTCGGGCACCGTGCTCACCGGCGGGGTCGGCGCGGTGGCGCTCCGGCGCCTCGACGATGCGCTGGCCGACGGCGATGAGGTACTGGCTGTCATCAAGGGTTCGGCGGTCAACAACGACGGCCAGCGCAAGGCCGGGTATCTGGCGCCCAGCGTCGACGGCCACGCCGACGTCGTGCGTGAGGCGCTGTCGGTGTCGGGGATCGATGCCCGCACCATCGGCATGGTCGAAGCCCATGGGACCGGCACCGCTGTGGGCGATCCCATCGAGGTCGCGGCCCTCACCGCGGCGTTCCGCACGTTCACCAAGGACTCGCAATTCTGCCGGCTCGTGTCGAGCAAGCCGAACATCGGCCATCTCGATACTGCGGCCGGCGTGGCGAGCTTGATCAAGGCCGTGCAGGCCTTGCGGCACAGGACCCTCCCACCGCTCGCCAACCACACAGCTCCGAGCGAGATGTTCGACATCACCCGCACGCCATTCGTGCTGTCGGGCGAAGCGGCCCCGTGGCCTGAGGGTCCCCATCCGCGTCGCGTCGGCATCTCGTCGCTCGGCGTCGGCGGCACCAACGCCCACGTCATCATCGAAGAGGCACCGCCGGTTGCGGCGCCGAGCGAACCCCCCACGGCCTCACCGCGACTGCTCGTGGTGTCGGCCCGATCGGAATCGTCAGCGCAGCGCATGGCATCCGCGCTGGCCGATCGCCTCGATCGCGCCAGCGCTCCCGGGTTCGACGGTCCGAGCCTCGACCTCGACTCGGTGGCGTCGACGCTGCTGCATCATCGTCGTCGCTTCGATCACCGCCTTGCTGTTGCCGCTACCGATCTGCCCAGTGCGGTGGGCGCACTGCGCGCTGGCGCCCAGCGAGCCACCTCGACGGTCACCGGCGATCATCGCGTCGGGTTCCTGCTCCCCGGTGGCGGATCGCAGTACCCGGCCATGGGTGCAGGGTTGGCCAGCGATGAGGTGTTCGAGTCGACGGTCCGCGACGGCATCGTCATCTTGCGCAAGCTCACGGGCGTGGATCTCGAACCGGCGCTGCGTGGTCAACACGCGTCCGATCTCGCGGCCGAGCTCGAGGCTCCGACATGGTCGTTGCCGTCGATCTTCATCACCGAAGTGGCCATGGCCCGGCTGTGGATGTCGTGGGGTATCACGCCCGCGGCCCTCATGGGCCACTCGCTCGGTGAGTATGCCGCTGCGCATCTCGCCGGCGTGATGTCCTTCGAAGACGCCATCGCATTGGTGCACAAGCGTGCCGACATCATGGAGCGCGCCTCGGTCGGCGGCGTGGGCATGCTTGTCATCCCACTGCCGGAGGACGAGATCGTGCCCCTGCTCGGCGAACGCCTCGATCTGGCCGCGGTGAACGCGGCCGATGAGGTGGTCGTCTCCGGTCCCCGCACGGCCATCGAGGAGTTGGCCGGTCACCTCGCCAGCCGCGATGTGCAGACCACGATGCTGCCGCTCACGGCGGCGGCCCATTCGCGGCTGCTCGAGCCCTACCTCGGCGAGTTCGAGGCGTTGCTGCGCTCGATGACGCTGCGCGCCCCGACCCTGCCGGTCATCACCAACCTCACCGGCAAGCTGGCCACCGCCGAGCAGCTCACCGATCCGATGCATTGGGTCACCCATCTGCGCCGGCCGGTCCGCTTCTCCGACGGGTTGGCGACGTTCGCCACGATGGTCCAGATCGCCGTGGACACCGGTCCGGGCCAAGCGCTCTCGTCGGCGGCACGACGTGCCGGGCACGATCAGCTCACCGTCATTCCGGCGCTGCGTCATCACAAGGACACCACCGACGACGTGAGCTTCACCTACGGCGCGTTGGCAAAGGCGTGGATGGCCGGCGCCGAGCCCGACTGGGAAGTCGTCAACGGTCCCCGCACCTCGGTGGTGCAACTTCCCACCTATCGGTTCGACCGCGAGCGCTACTGGATCGAGCCCGGCGATGGCCTACGGGCGCCCGAGGACGACCACCTCGTCGAGTTGGCCCCCATCGAGCGTTGGGGTTGGTCGGTCGAATGGATCGATGCTCCGGCCGCCACGGTGAGCGCCCGGGGCTCGGTCGCAGTGCTGTGCCATCCCGACCGCATCGCGTTCGGCAACGACCTCGTGTCGGCGCTGTCCGCGCTGTCAGGTGTGTCGGCGGCGTCGCTGCTGTCGTGGCCGACGGTGCCGTGGTCGTTCGAAGGCATCGATGTCGCAGCGGCCGACCATCTCGTCGTCGTGCTCGGTGGCTCCGACTACGACGATGCCGAGGACTGGGCCTTGGTCGCCCTCAGCGCTGTCATGCGCGGTCTGGGTGAACGAGGACGTGACGTGCGCGTCAGCGTGATCACCCCCGGTGCCCTGCCAGCGGGTGGGCCAGCGACCCACCCCGCGTTCGCGCTGGCGCTCGGACCCA
>JBFWVD010000212.1:0-3456 GCA_050246915.1 Acidimicrobiia bacterium
CACCGACCGCTGACGTCATGATGTCCTGTCGGAAGTTGACCGAGGTGATGACCGTGTCGGTGGTATCGACGACAGTCCCGATCGCCTCGTTGACGACATCTCCCACGTTGTCGAGGAAGTAGGTGTCGTTGCCGTTGCCGCCGGTCATCGTGTCGGCGCCGGTCTGGCCGTCGAGCGTGTCGTTGCCTTCGCCGCCGTTCAGCGTGTCGTTATCGTTTTGGCCGTACAGGAAGTCGTTGCCATCATCGCCGTTGAGCGTGTCGTTGCCGTTGCCACCGCGAATGATGTCGCCGCTGCCACCACCCGACATAGTATTGGCGATGGCGGAACCGGTCAGATCGTCGACAAGAGCCGAGCCGAGAACATTCTCGAAATTGGAGAAGCTGTCGCCCGTCGCATGGCCGCCCGAGGCAGTGTTGGTGGCGAGATTGACCGTCACGCCGGCATTGGAACCCGCATAACTCAGCGTGTCGTTGCCGAGACCGCCGTCCATCAAGTCGGCGCCGGCGCCGCCCTCGATGACGTTGTCGCCCGACGTTCCCGTCAGCGTGTCAGATCCAGAGCCAGAGATCAGGTTCTCAAAGTTGACGAAGCTCTCGCCCGCAAAGTTTGTCAGTCCGGTCGTCAGGTTGACAACGTAGTTGCCGCTGAACGACGACGTAACAAGCGTGTCGGTGCCACCGCCGCCGTCGAGGATCTCGGGCAGTCCCAATCCGGCATGGACGATGTCGTTGCCGCCACCTGCATAATACTCACCCGTTCCGTCGGAGCGGATGATCTCGTCGGCACCCGTTGCGATAAGAATTTCAATGCTGGAGATCGTTTCGGTGTTGGCGCCGCTCGTGATCGTGCCGGTCAGGAAATTGTACTCGGTGCCGTTGGCCATCGTCGCACCAAAATAATCGAGCGTGTCGGTATCCGCGCCGCCGTTGTAGTTGTCGCCGTTGACACCGTCCGTGTCGATGATCGTGTCGTTCCCGCCGCGCGCATCGACGGTGTCGGCGCCGCCGTTGGGCGTCAGAACGTTGACGCCGTTCGTGCCGATGATCGTGTTGCCGCCGTCGTTATCGATCACGTTCTCGAAGTTGAGGAACGTCGCCCCGAAGATGACGAACGAGGCTGCCGACAAATCGTAGGTCTGCCCGGAGAAGGAATCTAACGAGGTGTCGAGCGTGTCGGTGTCGGCGCCGCCGTCCCATGTGCCGCCGGAAACAAACGTATTGACGATGAGGTCGTTGCCCGCGTCACCGTTCACCGTATTCGAATTGCGATCGACGATGGTGTCGTTGTTGGTGCCGCCATTAATCGTGTCGACGCCGAAGCCGCCGTGGAGGGTGTCGTTGCCGTCACCTCCGTTGATCGTGTCAGCACCGCTCACGGGACTGTCGTTGGTGACGGTCTGCCCGGTCAGCGAGACGTTGAGGATCAACGTCTCGCCACCTTCGAAGGTGCTGACGGCACTGAACTCTCCGATCTCGATGAAATAGGTGCCGGCGGCCGCGAAGGTATATTGCAGGTATGAGTCCAGGCCTGAAGTGCTGCCGAGGCCCCCATCGGTGGTTAAGGAATCGTCGTTGATGGCCAGTTGCGTTACACCGTCGGGTCCGATGATGCGCACCATCGTATCGGTCGAGCCGCCGATGGCGTGAGCGCCATAATCGACATCGAGCGTGATGGTGGCGCCCGCCACAACAGTGACGGAGTACCAGACGGTGGTGCCGGCGTTCGGCTCGACGTAGATCGAGGTGTGTGGCACCGTCGTGGAGTTTCCGATGTCCGCGTCGAAAGTGGTGCTCCAGGGCAGTGTGTTGCCCGTGATGTCGAGAGCCGTCGCGGCGTTCGTTCCACCGAGTGTGTAGAAGTAATCGAAATCGCCATAGATCAGGTCGTCGCCGCCGGCGCCGTCGAGAATGTGATTGGGCCCGAAGGCCGGATGACCGAAGATGAAGTCGTCTGTGGCGCCACCGGTGAGGTTCGTTCCTGCCCAGAACAGTGCCATGATCGCGTACTCCTGCACATGAGACGATGATGACTTGGCCGATGATGGTTCGACGGTATTGGAAGCGGTCTACAGCGGTATGACGATCGGCCGGCCGCCGGTGGTCCAAGAAGGGAGATCGCCGGTTCCGCGCGGCGGTCGCATGGCTGGCGTCGAAATGCCGCGCCAGCGAACTCCAAACGACGATATTGATTGCACGAGTTGGATCATCCTTCAATTATTCAGTAATCGCACATGGCGAATTGGTTGATGCCATGCAGAAAGTGATGGGCAGCACTTCCGATTGAGTTTGATAGTTTGAGCTCAAATTATACAGAACCGCACCGGTGCTTGGGAACGCGATGAACGGAACTGCGGCGCCAACCCAGTTGGTAGCACTGCCCGAGCAGGCGTCGGCGCAGCCTCACACAATAAGGATGTCATGGCCCAGGCCCGCGGCACCGGCGGTCAGCGTGTAGTTGCCGACCAGCGCCAGCTGGAATTCGGGCGCCGTGTCGCCGAAGGTGTTGCCCTCGATGATCGTCAGGTTGTTGACCGCGTCGTAGAAGTAGCGCAGCTCGCCGTGCGCTCCGGTGAACGCACCAGTATCGAGCCACGTGAAATGCTGCAGGCCGGAATTGAACGAGATGGCATCGAGCGGGCGCAGGTCGATGACGTCGTCGTTGCCCGCCGTCTGGCCGAAGTCGGTGATCGTGTCGCGGCGATTGATCGTACCGCCGCTGTCGGCCACGAAGGAGTAGTAGAACGTGTCGTTGCCGAGGCCGCCGGTCAGCAGGTCGCGGCCGTCGCCGCCGAAGACGAAATCCGTTCCGGCGCCGGCATCGATGGTGTCGTTGCCGCCGTAGCCCGCGATGTAGTTGTTGCCGGAGTTGCCCGTGATGACGTTGAACGTCTCCATCGCAACGATCGTCACGTTACCCGTCCCGGTCACCACGATGTACTCAACGCCGCGTGCCGACGTCATCAGGTCCTGGCGGAAGTTGACCGAGGTGACCACGGTGTCGGTCGTATCGACGCCGGTCCCGATCGCCTCGTTGACGATGTCTCCCACATTGTCGAGGAAGTAGGTGTCGTTGCCGTTGCCACCAGTCATCGTATCGGCGCCGGTCTGACCATTGAGCGTGTCGTTGCCCTCGCCGCCGTTCAGCGTGTCGTTGTCGTTCTGGCCGTACAGGAAGTCATTGCCATCATCGCCGTTGAGCGTGTCGTTGCCGTTGCCGCCGCGCAGGATGTCGCTGTCGGCGCCACCGTGGATCACATCCGTCGCATTCGTCCCGGTGATCGTGTCGTTGCCCGCGCCGCCATGGAAAGCCACACCGACAAATTGGGTGGAGCTCAGGGTGACCTCGTCACCACCGCCGAGCGCGTCGGTCACCTGATCGAAATCGTAAAGAGAGAGGTCGAATAGATTCAGGTCGACGGCGTTGGCCGCGGCAGGGTAGATGTCGGCCGGCGGC
>JBFWVD010000213.1:0-3439 GCA_050246915.1 Acidimicrobiia bacterium
CCGCCTGGCAGCCTGTTCCCGGTGATGTCACCATCCCCGCCGGGCAGACCACCCTCCTTGTCCGCACCACCGTCACTGACGACGCTCTCGACGAAAACCCCGAAACGTTCACCCTCACCGCCGTCCATGTTTCCGGCACCCTTCTGTCCTCCGCCGACGTCACCGCCACCGGCACGATCACCGACGATGATCCCGCTCCGGGACTGAGCATCAATGACGTGGCCGTCAACGAAGCCGCCGGTTCCGCCACGTTCACCGTCACCCTCGACGCCCCCAGCGGTCTCACGGTCACCGTCGATTACGCCACCGCCTCGGGTTCTGCCACCAGCGGCGCGGACTTCACGGCCACTTCCGGCTCTCTCACTTTCGCCCCTGGTGAAACGTCCAAGACCGTCACCGTCGCCATCACCAATGATGGCACTTACGAAGGCCTCGAAACGTTCACCGTCGATTTGAGCAACGCGGCGAACGCCACGTTCCTCGACGCTTCCGGCTCCGGCTCGATCACCGATGACGGCACCGGTCCCGGCGGTTCCGACGACGACCGTCCGTCGCTTTCCATCGCCAACATTGCCGTCACCGAAGGCACCGACACCCACGCCGTGTTTTCGCTCGTCCTCAGCAACCCCAGCGTGGAGCCCGTTGTCCTCAGCCTTGCCCTCGCCGATGGGTCCGCTCTGATCGGCACCGACACCGGCAGCACCCTCGAATACTTCGACGGTTCCGCCTGGCAGCCTGTTCCCGGTGATGTCACCATCCCCGCCGGGCAGACCACCCTCCTTGTCCGCACCACCGTCACTGACGACGCTCTCGACGAAAACCCCGAAACGTTCACCCTCACCGCCGTCCACGTTTCCGGCACCCTTCTGTCCTCAACCGACGTCACCGCCACCGGCACGATCACCGACGATGATCCCGCTCCCGGACTGAGCATCAATGACGTGGCCGTCAACGAAGCCGCCGGTTCCGCCACGTTCACCGTCACCCTCGACGCCCCCAGCGGTCTCACTGTCACCGTCGATTACGCCACGGCGTCGGGTTCTGCCACCAGCGGCGCGGACTTCACGGCCACTTCCGGTTCTCTCACTTTCGCCCCTGGTGAAACGTCCAAGACCGTCACCGTCGCCATCACCAATGATGGCACTTACGAAGGCCTTGAAACGTTCACCGTTGATTTGAGCAACGCCGCCAACGCCTCGTTCCTCGACGCCTCCGGCTCCGGCTCGATCACCGATGACGGCACCGGCCCAGGGGGTTCCGACGACGATCGCCCGTCGCTTTCCATCGCCAACATTGCCGTCACCGAAGGCACCGACACCCACGCCGTGTTTTCGCTCGTCCTCAGCAACCCCAGCGTGGAGCCCGTTGTCCTCAGCCTTGCCCTCGCCGATGGGTCCGCTCTGATCGGCACCGACACCGGCAGCACCCTCGAATACTTCGACGGTTCCGCCTGGCAGCCTGTTCCCGGTGATGTCACCATCCCCGCCGGGCAGACCACCCTCCTTGTCCGCACCACCGTCACTGACGACGCTCTCGACGAAAACCCCGAAACGTTCACCCTCACCGCCGTCCATGTTTCCGGCACCCTTCTGTCCTCAACCGACGTCACCGCCACCGGCACGATCACCGACGATGATCCCGCTCCCGGACTGAGCATCAATGACGTGGCCGTCAACGAAGCCGCCGGTTCCGCCACGTTCACCGTCACCCTCGACGCCCCCAGCGGTCTCACTGTGACCGTGGATTACGCCACGGCGTCGGGTTCTGCCACCAGCGGCGCGGACTTCACCGCAGCCTCCGGTTCTCTCACTTTCGCCCCTGGCGAAACGTCCAAGACCGTCACCGTCGCCATCACCAATGATGGCACCTATGAATTAAATGAAATGTTCACTGTTGATCTAAGCAACGCGGCGAACGCGGCGTTCCTCGACGCTTCCGGCATCGGGACGATCATTGATGACGATGCAGATGCCGTTGACGACCCTTACACCACTGACGAAGACACATCGATCACCGGCAATGTGTTGACCAACGATCACAACACCAACGGAGGACTCAGTGTCATTGAAGTCGGGGGAAATCCTTCTGACATCGGAAAGCTTGTCCCTGGGGACAATGGTGGCACATTCCTGATCGGAACGGATGGTTCTTACACCTTTCATCCGGGTCCCGATTTCCAATACCTCGTCAATGGGGAGTCGGTGGTTACTTCGGTGACTTACACAGCAGTCAATCTGGACGGCAACACCGATAGGGCAACGCTTTCCATCACAGTAACGGGAGTCAACGACCGGCCGATCATCGATCTTAACAGCCAAGTCGAACTGCAGTACACTGATGAAACGGCATTCCTCGCCGCCTCCGGCGTGACCTCAGTCGAAAGTTTTGAAACCGCTACAGGCACTCTTGATGGATTCTCCAACGGAGACTTCTCCATCACCGTGACAGGCGCTGTCGACACGGGATTTGCGGCCAGCGCCTTCGGCGCCACCGCACCGGACGGAGCTCAAATGGGAACCATCACCGCGCCAGATCTCGGGACCTATACTCTCGATCTGGATTTCGCGACACCGGTCGACAGTGTTGGCTTCACGTTGCTTGACATCCACGATCCGGGCAACGATGACGCCAACTCCACGATCAACATCTACCTCGATGGGGCTCTGGTATGGAGTTCCCAACCCACCGAGGCGTGGGATGCTCCATCAGCGATCAATTTCCTGAACGGAGACACCGTGATCACTGGCAATGGAACCGTCACCTTCTTCGGGTTCTCTTCTCCGACCGCATTCTCCCAAGTCCGGATCGAAGTCAGCAACGATGACGTTACGGCCTGGCCCAGCGCGGACAACATCGGCATTGACCGGGTCGTATATGGCATGAGCACCAATGCCTACGAATTTGCGACGATCTTCACCGAAGGCGACGTGCCGGTGCCTATCGCCGACAGCGATGCCGATCTCGACGACATCGGTGAGTTGGATGTGACCAGCCTCACAATTGCCACCGGGGCCCTTGCCGACGGTTCCGCGGAAATTCTCACCATCGCGGGTCATTCCTTTGCCCTGGACACCGACGGAAGTGCGGGGGGACTCACTGTGGGAGGCTCCCAAGTGGACATTGACTTCGTGGGCGGAGTCTTCACCATCACCAACGCCCTCGGTAGCTCGATCCCATTGGCCCAAGGTGACCTGGACATCCTGATCCGGGGCATTACCTACGAGAACACTTCGGAAGCACCGACAGCCGGGGATCGCACCTTTGACTTCACTGCGAATGACGAAGGCGGTCTGACGGGCAACACTGCAAGATCCACGGTCACGGTGATTCCGGTGAATGATCCGCCGGTAGCCGAGGACGACGCCATCACCACCAATGAGGACAGTCCTGTCACCGGCAGTGTGCTCGTAAACAATGGCAATGGCCCGGATTCCGACGT
>JBFWVD010000214.1:0-3430 GCA_050246915.1 Acidimicrobiia bacterium
ATCGGGCGCAACGCCGTGCGTTGCGGGCGATGTACAAGACGTGCGCGATCGGAGGATGTGAGGTGGAGTTCGATCACTGCGACGCGCACCACATCCATCCGTGGGAACACGGTGGGACCAGCGACCTACGCAACTTCACCCCGCAATGCGGTCACCATCACCCCAAGATCCACGCCGAAGGCTGGGAACTGGCCATGGACGACGACCGCACCCTGCACGTCACGTTGCCGGATGGGACCGAACTGCCACGCGCCGGACCCAACCGCCACCGGGACTGACCACCCCGGTCGGTCGCCCCAGCCTGTGAGTGACGCGTCAATGCACCTTGACAACTGAAGAGAAGCGGGCCGAGACGCCCGGTGGCGGCTCGCTCATGCCGCCGGGCTCATGCCGCCGGGCTCATGCCGCCGGGCTCATGCCGCCGGGCTCATGCCGCCGGGCTCATGCCGCCGGGCTCACGCTGCCGGGCTCACGCAGTGATGCCGTAGCGGTCGAGCCGATAGCAACGAATGGCGTTACCACGCGCCAGGAGATAGCGCTCGTGCTCGGTGAGCGACGCGGCATCGCAGATGCGGTCGAACAGCGCCCGCGAGTTCGGCCACGAAGAATCGCCGTGGGGATAGTCCACCTCGAACATGATCTGGCTCATCCCGACCTGATCGCGCAGCTTCAACCCGGCGACGTCGTTGTAGATGCATCCGAAGATCTGGTCACGGGAGTAGTCGCTCGGTCGCTTGGCCAACCGCGTGTCGAGGTTGCCGTACACGGCCCGGTTGTCCCACACCTCATCCAGCCGCTCCATCATGAACGGCATCCACCCGATCTGCCCTTCGCTGAGCGCGATGCGCAGACCCGGATAGCGCTCCAACACCCCGCTGGTCATCCAATCCGAATAGGCATGGATCGACCCCTGCGAAGTCAGCGCCAACACCACCGCTCGGGGTGCATCCTGCGACGTGAGGGCGAACGTCGACGATGACCCGATGTGCATGTTCACGACGGTGTCGGTATCGACGCAGGCCTGCCACACCGGGTCCCAATACCCGTCGTGGATGCTGGGGATCTTCAACCGGGCCGGACCTTCGGAGAACGAGAACGCGTGCGAGCCCTTGTCCGCACAACGGCGGATCTCGTCCGCGGCCAACTCCGCGTCCCACAGCGGGATCAACGTCAGCGGGATCAAGCGGCCATAGCCATCGCCCGCGCACCACACATCGATCATCCAGTCGTTGTAGGCCTGCACGCACGCCAACGACAGATCCCGCGGTCCGTGCTGGAGGAAGGTCTGGCCACAAAATCGCGGGAACGTCGGGAAGTTGAGGCTCGCCTCCACACCGACGGCGTCCATGTCGGCCAACCGGGCCTTCTGCTCGAAGCAGCCGGGCCGAATGTCGTCGTAGGACAACGGCCGCCAGTCGGCACCGAAGTTGTCCTGATCGAACCCCGCCGCGGCGAAACCCGGGTTGACGGTCATCTCGTAGTCCTCGTAGCGCCACACGCTGCACCAGCGACCCTCTTCGGTGCGGCGGAACGAGAAGTTCGTGCCGCCCTCGTACAGGCCCTTGACGTGCTCGAGCCTCGGTGCCCGATCCTTGAACTTGGCCGGCAAGTGCTCGAGCCACAGATCGCCGGGCTCGAGGACGTGATCATCGACCGAGATGAGCGCTGGAACTGCCACGGATGGTTCCCCCTAGTTCTCCGCGCAACCCTAGGCACTCGGCCACGCCGGACCCATGTCCGCGGTCCTGCGCGTTCCGACAACCGCGCCCCGGCAGAGACCGGCAAGCCCGGCTCTGGTGACCTTCTGCTCTACAGCAAGACCCCCGAACCGACCGATACCCGTCGGCAATGGCAGGTGCACATCTCCTTGTCGTGGCCCCGGGGGACGTTCCTGAGACCACCGACCGATGGTCCCGCCGTGCCTGCCCCGTGCCCGGCACCGGGGGAGTGCACGTCCCGGCCGACCTCAGCTCCAACAAGCCCGGCGTGGCGCTGGCCCATCGAGTGGCCCGCGAGCCGCAAGACGCCCGGCTGCACGTCGAGCGGGTCAACCTCCATCTCGGAGCCCGCCAAGGCGACGAGGCATACGGAGCGCTCATCGATTTGTTCATCGCCTACGGGCGCGCCGGACACGATCTGCGGGCCCGCTTGCTCGAGAGCTGCCGCATGCTCATCGGCGAGGGTCGCTATCGCGAGCTCGCCGTGCACCTCGATCCGGGCCTGGCCCCCAGCGATCCGATCCTGCCGTCGATCCACTCGGTGCTCAGCCGCGGCGTGTGCGGGTTCCCCGTCGTCATCCCGACCCGCCTGCTGCCGCCCGCACCCACCGTGCCCCCGGTCTCCATCGCCCAGCACGGGCGGGACGATCCATTCGCCCCATCACGATCGGAGCAGAACGATGCCTGAGCCCTGTTCGATCGCCCCCGGTCTCTTCGCCCGGCCCACACCGGCCGGCGCCTATTACGCCGTCGCCTCGCCCGAGCCCGAACCGGCGCGGCTGCTACTCCTCGGCATCTTGGGGCAACCGCGCCTCCCACAACTCACGCCCGCGTTGTTGCGGCAATGGACCGGGGCGCTCGACGAGACCAGCGCCATTGCCGTGGCCTACGAGGCGCAACAACGCGGTTGGATCGAAGGGCTCGAAGAGCAACTCGAAGCGCCACGCGGCCCGCTCGAGAGCCTGCTGCCGGTGCTGCTCCCACCGCTGTCGGCATCGGGGCAGACCTTGCTCGTCGACGATCAGGGCTTCGCCGTCAGCGCTCACGGCCTCAGCGACGAAGCGGTCGAATCGCTCTCGGCCATGAGCGCGGAGTTGGCCATCGTGCACGCCCGACATCACTCTCACGTGAGCCGGGCCAGCGGCCTGTCGACCTCGGCGTGGGCGCTCGTCGACGGTGCCGGCAACAGCCAGATCGGCTTCTGGCCGTTGCACCTCGGCGAACAGCGATTCGTGCTGGTGATCGTCGGACTCCCTCGAACCAATCACCCGATGCTCACCGAACTCATCTGGGCCCTCGCCGTCCGCTACGGGAGCTTCCCGGCCAGCGACGGCCAGCGAAAGGACATCATCCGTGCGTGAAGAACTCCTCGAACAGATCCTGGGGGAGCTGAACGGCTCCTCGGCCGACATCCAGGCCTCGGCCGTCATCTCCCTCGACGGCCTGGTGATGGCCACGATGCTCCCCGCGGGTCTCGACCCCGACCGCGTCGGGGCCATGAGCGCGGCGATGTTGACCCTCGGCGATCGCACCGCGTCAGAGCTCTTCCGCGGCGAGCTCGAACAGGTGCTGGTCAAAGGTTCCGCTGGGTACGTGCTCATGGCCCACGCCGGCCCCGAAGCGGTGGTGACCGTGTTGGCCAAGTCCACCGCCAAGCTCGGCCTGATCTTCCTCGACGTCCGCTCGGCATGTCAGTCAATTGCAATTGCGCT
>JBFWVD010000215.1:0-3422 GCA_050246915.1 Acidimicrobiia bacterium
CGGTTCCACCATTCACCCAACTCCAGGTCGGGATCCCAGTTGTCGGCCAACCACGCGTGCAACTCGTCCACGGGATCGACACCGCGACGGGCGCCGGTATCGGAAGTGGTGTCCTGAGACGTCGTCATTGCTGGTGTCCCTCCTGGGGTGAATGCTCGATGTGGTGGGTCACTGCCCACGGCGGGAAGCGGCGCGCTGCTCCCGGGTCCGGGCTGTCATGCGGTGCACGAGCGTGGTGCCCAGATCACCGAAGATGGTGACGTCCTCGTCGGTCGTGGCCTGCCGCACCACGAGATAGTGCGCGCCGAGCCATCCCCGTCGAACGTGGGGTGCAAGGCTGATGAACGTGTCGGCACCGCCGCTCGCGGCGGGAAGCATCTTCACCTTCTCGAGGCCGCGCTTCACTCCGGCTGCCGAGATGGGATGGGCTTTGGAGATCGCGTGCGCAACCAGGTTCGCCAGGTCGTAGCAGTACGACATCATGAAGTTCTCGGGCCGATAGCCATGACGCGCGGCGAAGCGGTCGATGACCGCCTGCCCGACCGGGTTGGCTTCGTCGTATTGATCGACACCGGCCCAGCCCTTCAATGCCTTCATCCCTTGCGGCGTGAACGGCGCTGTGAGGAACGCGGTGGTCATGACCCGCTTCGGATCCCAACCGATGTCGGCCAACGCTGCATTGATGTGCACGGCGGGAAGGCCGAAACCGAAGTATGCGATGGCGCCGGTGCCCGCGGCCTTCACCCGTGACACGGTGCCACCGAGATCGGTGGAGATCTGGCTGATCGGTTCCTCGGCGACGATGCGCAGCCCCTCGAAGCGGCACGCCTCCTTGAAGAACGTCATGTATTCACGCCCGATGTAGGAATCCTCGTAGATGGCCGCGACGGTGCACGCACCGTTGTGCGCCAAGTAGTTCGCCATCAGGCACGGCTCTTCCGGCAGTGAGCCGTTGGTGAGCGCGAAGGTCCACTCGCCGTAGATCCCGTCACTGCCACCCCAGGCGATCGTCGGTATGTGACCGACCGTGTCGATGTACTCACGAATGTCCACGGCGTTCTCACTGATGAGCGGGCCCATCACGGCGACGGCACCGCGATCATCGAGCCGCTTCCACGCGTCGAGAACATTGCGGGTCGAACCGGTTGGCAGACCGTCGGCGATCTCGACGAGCAACTCGACCGGACGATCGATGACCCCGTCCTCCAGCGCTTCGTCGAAGGCAAGTCGATAGCCGTCGAGGATGAACCTCTGGACTGCCTCACTGAAACCGAAGTCGATCAGGACCCCGACCGATGTGGTGCGCATCGGCACCTCCCCCCTGCGATGGCCGCGCTCCACGCCCGACCACTACAGCCGGACAGTACCGCTCATCGTTCGAGCGTTGCATCCCAGGGGTTGGCCGGGTCGTAGTACACGGTCACCGCGGCGCCGGCGGGATAGCGTTCGGCCGTTGCCACCGCGCCGTTCCCGGAGCCCGCAGCACGTACCTGCCCGGCAAGTTTGACGCGGGTGCCCTGATACACGTGCCCGTCGACGCTGTAGGCGTACACGACGTTCGGCGAGCGTGGCCCCGATCGTGCCGTCCGACCCGAGATGCGGTCCTTGCCACGACGGAAGGCCAAACGGCGGTCAGCAGCCGAACCGGACATGACGATCGTTCCGGTCGTCTCACTCCATGCCGAGGGCTCGCGGCGGTTGCGCGCGCGAACGAGGCGCTGGATCGTCCAACTCGCCAGCACCGAACAGACCACTGTGATCGCGCCGATCAGCAACATGGTGCTGGTCTCGATCGCCCCGAACATCATCTTCAACCCCGCCGTACGCACCCCCAGGGCAAATCCCCGGGCCGGACCAAGTCGACAACCTAATGCGACAAGAGGTGTTGACCTCGACCGGACCCCAGATCAGAGCACCTTTTTACGCTCGAGACACGTTCCCGACTCGCAGCGAACGCCACCGGTGACCGCCCGAACGCTCAGCTCGGCAAGATCAGGACGTGGCCCGTGGGACTGGTGCGACGGTCGTTGGTGAGTTGCAGGACGCCGATCTCATCGACGCGGGAGTCGTTGTTGAGACAGTCGCGGGCCTGATCGGGAAAGTTGGTCGTCACCGACGTCGCTCGCCGCACCTGACCACGTGATCGATCGGCCACCTCGAGATCACTCCAGCGCACAACCGTGCGCGGCGCATCACACGGAGCGAAGATCTCCATCCACACCACGAAGCCGTTGAGCCGATCGCCATCGGCGAAGAGCTCCCGGATCACAGTCGCTTCCCCGGTGATCAGATCGGTGACCGTCGAGCGCCAGCCCTTCGGGCCGCGATCGATGGTGAAGCGATACGGCACGTGAGCCCTCCACGGAAAGTTGCGGGTGTTCTCGTCTCCAGGGATGCCGGGCAAGTCCGATCGCGTTCCGTTCAAGACGCTGGTGACGTCGCTGGCCGTGCCGTATCCACCCCAGTTCACCGCACGATCGCCGGGATGACGAGGGTTGTACTGCAGCCCCGTGTGAGCCGCCCCGTACGAGCGACCGGACGCGTCAATGAAACTTGCCTGGAGTGCCCAGAAGTACAAGCGGTCGATCGCTGGCTCCTCCAGCACCTCGAGAGTTGCTGAGACCTCGCTCCATGGCCCGGGACCGACACCGCCGAACCACAGATGCGCGGACGTGGCGTGTGCCGATCCGCCCGGCCCGACGCCTCGGCGTCGACTGCCTCGATCGTCGCTGCCGTCCGCCGAGGCCGCTCCGGTCAGTCGCTGCCACCACGATCGCGCGCTCATCATCGAACCCTCGGCATACCCAGCGCGCCCGGGCCGCGCCAGATCACTTCGACAGGAACTGATTCACCTTGGCCATGTACTCAGGCGAGGAGAACAGCACCGTCTGGGCCATTCGATCGAGTTCACGCGCCGTACGGCGGTCCACCTCAGCCGCGGCGTCGATGGTGACCTTGGCGACGCCCACCGCTTCGCGGGGCAGACCGGCGAGCTTCACGGCGAACGCGCGCACCGCGGCGTCGAACTCCTCCGGTGCGTACACCGCATGCACGAACCCGATGGCGAGTGCTCGCTCGGCCGTGATGGGCTCGGCGGCCATGGCCAACCACTTGGCCCAGTGCGGGCCCACCAGACGCGTCAGGCGGCTGATGCCTCCTGAACCGGGGATGACCGCGAGGTTCGGAACCTCCGGCAACGCGAACGTGGCATTCGTGGTGGCCAACCGGAAATCACACGACGAGCCCATCTCGATGCCGACGCCGAGGCACGGCCCGTGGATGGCCATCACGACCGGCTTTTCGACCTGCTCGAGCCGATCGAACAGATCGTGGTTGGCCTGCTTGCGATAATCCCGCCGCATGTTCGACCCGCGCACGACGCCGTCGGTGCCCTCACCGAGGTTGCCCTGCATGGTCGAGAT
>JBFWVD010000216.1:0-3407 GCA_050246915.1 Acidimicrobiia bacterium
TTCTCGTGCAGCTCGTCGAGCTTCGCCTCTCGCGCCGCGCGGGCGTCCTCGTTCGATGCCATGCTCCGGCCTCCTCTTCGGCGGGCCGCGCCAAGGTTGCGCGCGGCGGTACACCTGGCAGGTAGGCGCGAACACCCGTGCCCGAACCGTGAGCTGGACATCGTTCACCTCCTTGAGGCAGCCCGAGCCGAGACCGGGACGCGGCATTGAGCATGCTCAAAATGTCCCGGAGTCCTGTTCTAACACCGCCCGTTGAGCATGCGCAAGCCTTGATTTGTGCATGCTCAACAAGTACGGTTGAGCATGCACAACCACCCTCCGGGTGGACTACATCGATGCCTCGCCCGTCGCGAAGGGAAGGGGGTCAGCCACCATGACCGAAGACGAGAGCCAGGCTGCGGCCGAAGACCTCGCCAAGCGTCTACGGCTCCTGATGGATGTCGCCGTTGCCGAGTCCGGCACTGAGCCGACCTACTCGCAGATCGCCGACTACCTCCACGAACGAGGCACCAACCTGTCACGGTCGCGCTGGACGTACATGGTCAACGGCCACCGCTACGTCCAAGACCCCGCTGTGTTCGAGGGGCTCGCTGCGTTCTTCGACGTGGACGCCGCGTTCCTGCTCGGCGAGGACGGTGCCGCTACCCCCGAGAAGGTCTCAGCGCAGCTCGATCTGGTTCGGTCCATGCGGGCAGCGAAGGTGAAGTCCTACGCAGCGCGCACCCTCGGCGACATCTCGCCGAAAGCCCTCCACGCCATCACCAAGTTCCTGGACGAGGAAATGACACACATGCCCGAGCACTGACCGGTACCGCACGACACGGAGCCGCCACCGGTCCTGCTCCCCACAGACAAGGGGCGAACCGTGAATATCGAACAGACCGTATCGGCGGCCGTCGCGGGCCTTCAGCTCGGCAACACCTTCACCTTCGACAACCTCCGCCACACCGTCCAAGACCGCCGGCACCGGCGGCTCCGCATCGTCGAACTCGCAGACCTCGACGCCCACGACGGCCTCTGCGCGGCATTGCTCTCCACCGCCGCCGAAGACTTCGTGCTCCACGCCCGCAGCGACTCCGCACTGCACCGTCAGCAGTTCGTGCTCCACGAGCTTGCCCACATGATCCTCGGGCACTGCGACGGCGACGACTGCACCGTCGACGAGGCACTACTGCCCAACATCCCGCCGCACACCCGCGCACGCCTGCTCACTCGGCAAGACCTCGACAGCGAAACCGAGATCGCCGCCGAGTCCCTCGCCGACCGGCTCGCCGCAGGCATCCGAGGGGCGGTGTTCGCCGAATCGGCCTACTCGGAGGTCTTCGGATGATCCAGACGCTCGTCGCGACGCTCATGTGGGCGCTCATGGCGAGCCTGCTCATTTTCCGCCGGAAGCGCACCGACAGAAGCATCACCTACGCCGCGATCACCATTGCCATCGCGATGACGCTGAACGTCGATGACATCTACACGGTCGTCGATCCGCTCCTCGGCGGCACGAACATCGCGACGCTGATCGCGGACGCCCTGCTGATGACCGGGCTGTTCTTCCTCGGGCGCGGCGTCATGAAGTCCGGCGAGTACCGGCCCCGGTTTGTCCGTGCCGCCGTGAGCGCACCCGTCCTGCTCATCGCGCTACTCGCAATCACCGCATCGTTCCTGTTCATCGACCGCGGCACCAACACCACACGATTCATGAGCGACCTCGGCGCACAGCCAGCAACAGCGGTCTACTCAATCATCAACTTCAGCTACGGAGCACTCGTCATCGCAACGATGCTCGTCCTCGCCGCACGGCAGTATCGACACAGCACAGGCATCCAGCGCCTCCCCACCGCGCTGCTCAGCCTCGGATCAACCTTCGGCGTCGCCCTCTGCCTCGCCGTGATCGTCATGGACATCGCCCATGCAGCCGGTCAACTCGACCTCATGCACGCCATCCAGGCCGCCTACGATCCGCTCTCCGTCCTCACCTTCGTGTTCCTCTGCGCCGGGTTCGCGGTCCAGCCCGCCGTCCGCCGCGCCCAGCACCACGCCCGACGACGGAACACGATCTCGTTCACGGCGCAGCTGGAGCCGCTCTGGCTCCGAGCGACACGCGCGCGACCCGGGCTGAGCCAAGCCGACCCCCTCGCCGCCAACAGCGACGACCCGGAGGGACACCTGCACCGAGTGATCGTGGAAATCCGCGACGCAATGATCGACCCCCGCATCACCTTCGACATCAGCGCCGAAGACCGCGCCCTGCTCGAACGAGCCGAGAGCCACCTCGTCGGAAACGACACCACCGTCGCAACGACGCTGCCCGTTCCAAACGTCGAGGAGCGTGAATCGTGATCGGGCGCATCGCCCTCGGCGGCGGGATCGCGGCAGCAGCAGTCGGCGGGCTCGGGTGGGCAATCGCAAGGCGCCTCACCGCACCCGTCGGCCCGCGCACGTTTGACCTCCCCGTCCGAGGAGTCGAGCACGACGACGACGGTGACCTGATCGTGCTCGACCGCACCGACCAGACCACCGCGCACGGCATCTACAACCTCTGGTTCGAGCACGACCGCTGGGCACAGCTCTCCGCAGAGATCACCGATCGCGGACCTACTCGCGTCGCCCGCAGGATCACGGGCACCACATCGGGCTTCACTCCGAAGGTCGGCGACCGCGCCTCGTGGAGCGGCATCTACTACGCCACCCCAGCCGAGGCCGGACTTCATGCCCGCGAAATCGCCATCGCCGCTCCCGCAGGATCGTGCCCGGCCTGGCGCATCGACGGCGACCCTTCGACCTGGGCGATACACATCCACGGCCTCGGCAGCACCCGTGCCGGCACGCTTCGAGGCGTCCGCGTCGCGACCGAGCTCGGGTACACCTCACTGGTCGTCAGCTACCGCAACACAGCAGAAGGGCCACACGTTGGCACCGGCCGAGTGACCCTCGGCCGCACCGAGATGAGAGACGTTGACGAAGCCATCGGGTGCGCCGTCCGACGCGGAGCCCAACGAATCGTGCTCTTCGGCTGGTCGATGGGTGCCGCGATTGCCCTCCAGCTCGCCGACCGGCCGCGACACGAGGGGTTGATCGCCGCGCTTGTGCTCGACTCACCAGTCCTGAACTGGCGCGAGGTCATCAAGTCCAACTGTGTTCGCAGCGGACTGCCCGCAGCAGCCGGACACCTCGCGATCCCGTGGCTCACCGTCACCCCGCTGGCGCGTGCAGTCGGGTTGCCGGGCAGCATCCCACTTCGCTCCTTCGACTGGACATCCCGAGCCGCAGACCTCGCCACGCCGACCCTGATCCTCCACGGCACCCGAGACGATTCCGCACCGATCCGGCTCTCACAAGGACTCCGAGACGCCCACCCGGACCTCGTCGAGCTGGAGACCTTCGACGCCGGCCACACCCTCTGCTGGAAC
>JBFWVD010000217.1:0-3359 GCA_050246915.1 Acidimicrobiia bacterium
GGGGAGCGCTCATGACCATGCCGCCGACGGAGCAGGTCACCGGGCAGCAGTCGGGGATCACATGGGATCTGCACCAGGCCGACTATGAACGCGCCGGTCTGCGCCTCCACTATCTCGACGCACGCCGCGCCAGCGCCTCTCCGGGCCGCCGCGCCGCGGTGTTGCTCCACGGGATGACCTCGCACGGCGATTCGTGGCGGCCGGTCATCTCCAGGATGGTCCACACCGAGCGAGTGATCTGCCCCGACTTCCGCGGCCACGGTTTCAGTGACTGGACGCGTGACGGCTACTGGCTGAAGGACTATGCGACGGACGTGCTCGCTCTCATCGATCGACTCGACCTCACCGAGGTCGATCTGCTGGGCCACTCACTCGGTGCCCGCGTGTCGATGGTCCTGGCACCGATGCTGGGGGATCGCCTGCGTTCATGGATCATCTCGGACACCGGCCCGGAGGTGAGTCGTGCTGCTGCACAACAGGCCCTGTCCATCAATGCCTCGGCCAAGAGCGTGCCGGGCTTTCGCGACATCGAGAAGTTGAAGGACTTCCTCCGCAGCGAGCAGCCGCTGTGGGTCGAAGAGGCCATCGAACTGCGGGCGCAGAAGCTCTATCGCGAGAACTGGGTCGGGATGTTGGTCAACCGGGGCGACACCGAGGTCACGTGGTTGCTCGGTCGACCCGGGCTGGTCGAGAAGGACGACATGTGGGCGGGTCTGCGCAACACCAATGTGCCGACGTTGATCTTGAAGGCGAACAACAGCTTCCTCCTCGACGACGAGCTCACCAGCCGCATGCTCGAAGCCCTGGCCCGCGGCGCTGCTCGACGCTTCGACGTCGGTCACTATCTTCCCTACGAAGATCCCGATGGGGTGACTGCGGCGATCGATGAGTTCTTCCACGAACCGGCGGCGACGGTCAGCTCCTTGACCCCCAAACCTACCGAGTAGTACGTTCCGGCAGATGGGGATGAAGATCGTCGTGTCCGATCGGTGCACGGGTCATGGGCAGTGTTTCACCTACTGCCCCGAAGTGTTCGTGCCCGACGAAGAGGGCTATTCGACGGTTCCGGATCCGTCGGCGTCCAACGGCATCGAGGACAAGGTCCGTGCCGCTGCTGCCGCGTGCCCGGAGCGAGCGATCGATCTCAGCGAGTGATAGGGCGCTCCGCGCTCGGAGCGCGGCATGCGAGTGATTCGATGATCACAAGGAGCAACGGTGGCTGATACTTCGATCGCATCCGCGGCGGTCACATCCCGCGCCGCGTACAACCACTTCCAGCCGAGCGATCTGCCGCAGTCGTGGTTCTACGACGAGTGGGATGTGCGCCGTGGCGAGTGCCCGGTGAGTCACAGCACCGAGCACGGCGGGTTCTACCTGTTGACCCGCTATGAGGATTGCTTCAACACGCTGGCCGATACCGAGACGTTCACGTCGTCGCAGTCGGTGGCGATTCCGCCTCAGCCGTTCAAGTTCGTGCCCGAGGACATCGATCCGCCCGAGCATCGCAAGTACCGCAAGCTCATCAACGCCGCGCTCGCCCCGCAGAAGATGGCCGACTATGAGTCCTCGGTGCGCGCCGATGTCATAGCCATCCTCGATGGCCTCGCCGGCCGAAGCGAGATCGACGTCGTGCGCGACTTTGCCGGTCCGTTCCCCCGTGCTGTTGCCCTGCGGCTCATTGGCCTGCCCACCGAGGACCTCGGTCGGATCAGCGAGTGGACGGAGATCCTCACGTACACGCCGCGTGAGAGCGAACAAGCGCAGCAGGCCGGCATCGATTTGTTCACATACCTCGGTGGTCTCGTCGTCGCTCGCAAGGCTCAACCACCCACCGACGATCTGCTGAGCTTGATCGTCCACGGAGATCTCGACGGAACAGAGATCGGGGTCGAGGACGCCATGTCGTATCTAGCGTTGCTGTTGTTCGGCGGACTGCACACCACGACCCATGCCATCGCCGGTTGGTTGCTGTACCTGTCGAGCCACCCCGAATCGCGCGCTCAACTCGAGGCGGACCCGTCGATCTGGAATCGGGCCATCGACGAAGCGCTGCGGTGGACGTCACCGTCATCGCACCTTGGACGGGTCGCCACCAAGGACACTGTCATCAGTGGATGCCCGATCCCCGCCGGTAGCCGCGTGATGGTGAGCATCGGCGCGGCCAACCAGGACGGGACGCAGTTCTCGAACCCGCGCGAGATGACCCTCGACCGCACACCCAACGCACATGCGGCCTTCGGGTTCGGTCCGCATCGCTGCGTGGGTTCGCACCTGGCCAAGCTCCAGATGCGCGTCGCACTCGAAGAGTGGCTCGCTCGATACTCGAACTTCGCGCTGAGCGATCCGGGGGCCATCCGTTACCAGGGCGCCGAAGTACGGGGCCTCGTCACACTGCCGTTCACCGTGACGGCTCGCTGACGCGACGCCTGATCCAACCGACGATCAAGGGAGACACGTCCATGGGGAAGCTAGACGGCAAGGTCGCATTCATCACCGGCGCTGCGCGCGGACAGGGCCGTTCGCACGCCGTGCTGCTCGCCTCCGAGGGCGCAGACATCATCGGCATCGACATCTGCGACCAGGTCGACTCGGTTGCCTATCCGATGTCGACTCCCGAGGACCTCGCCGAGACGGTGAGCCAGGTCGAGAAGCTCGATCGGCGCATGGTGGCGGTCAAGTGCGATGTGCGCGATCGCGCTGGGTTGCAGGCCGCGGTGCAGCAAGGCGTGAGCGAGCTCGGTCGGCTCGACATCGTCTGTGCGAACGCCGGCGTCATGGACATGCAACCCGCCCCGTACACCAAGAGCGAGCAGGCGTGGCGTGACAGCCTCGACATCATGCTCACCGGTGTGTGGAACACGCTCCAGGTGACCGTGCCGATCCTCATCGAGCAGAACCAGGGCGGTGCCATCGTCATCACGTCGTCGACGGCGGGAACCCGCGTGGTCACCACCAACTTCGACGGCGGTTACGACGGGTACAACGCAGCCAAGCACGGCGTCGTGGCACTCATGCGATCGTACGCGGGGCGGCTCGCCCGACACAGCATCCGGGTCAACTCGGTGCACCCGACGGCATGTGCAACGCCGATGGTCGAGAACGAGTTCTTCGGTGAGTGGGCCATGAGCGAGCCCGAGATCATGGCGGCCTACACCAACGCCTTGCCGGTACCGATGATCGAGGCCATCGACATCAGCCGTGCCGTGTTGTACCTCACATCGGAGGATGGTCGCTACATCACGGGCCATACGCTCATGGTCGACGCCGGGATGACCTCGGTGTCGAGCGGTGCCGCCAACACGGCGCTCGAGTTCGGTTGAGTCGGAACGACAGGGTGAGGACCGAGCAGCACCGTGCCC
>JBFWVD010000218.1:0-3342 GCA_050246915.1 Acidimicrobiia bacterium
GGTCGACCGACAGGCGGTACTTGTCCGCCAGTTCGGCGAGACGCTTCGCCGCCGTGCTCATGTCGAGGAAGATGCCCTTGCGTGACTCCGCTCCCAGCATCACGTTCTCGGTCACCGTCATGACCGGCACCAGCTGGAAGTGCTGATGGACCATGCCGACGCCGCGGTGGATGGCATCGCGCGGATCTTTGATGGCGACCTTCTCCCCGTTCAACAAGATCTCACCCTCATCGGGGTGGTACAGGCCGAAGAGCATCTTCACCAAGGTGCTCTTGCCGGCGCCGTTCTCCCCGAGGAGACCCAAGATCTCGCCTTTGCGGAGGGAGATGGACACGTCGTCGTTGGCGATGACCCCGGGAAAGCGCTTCGTGAGATGGCGGGCTTCGAGCGCCATCGGAGCGTCCTCGAGGCGTTGTGTCGACTCGGAGCCCATCATCCCTCCTTCGTGTAGATCTTGCCGGCGGCCGCCGGCGGCCTGACGCGACCCGACAATGCGGCGAGCACGATGATCACCAGAGCGAAGGGGAGCATGTTGATGAACTGCGGTGGGATGTCGACCACGTCATCGAACTGCAGCTGCGTTGCCATTGCGGTGGTGAAGGCGAAGAACAGCGCGCCGGCCCACGCAGCCAGTGGCTTCCAACGTCCGAAGATCATGATGGCCAATGCGGTGAAGCCTCGGTTGGCGCTCATGCCTCTTTCGAAGCTGCTCGTCCCTTCGAGGCTCAAGAAGGCGCCACCGAGACCGGCGAACGCTCCGGCGATGGCGACGTTGGTGAAACGCACCTTCGACACGATCACGCCCACCGTGTCCGCGGCGCTGGGCAGCTCCCCGACCGCTCTCGATCGCAATCCCCACCTGGTGTGGAACAAGGCGATGTGGAGCAAGATCGCCAGGACGATGGCGGCGAAAGCAATGCGGGTGGTGTCGAAGAAGACCGGTCCGATGAGCGGGATCTTGTCGAGCCCCGGGATCGTGAGATCGGGCCAACGCGCGTCGACTGTCTTGCCCTGTGTGTAGAGGAACGATGTCATGCCGGCCGCGAAGATGTTGATGACGGTTCCGGCGATGATCTGATCGATCTGCCACGTCACCGCGCACAGCGCGAGGAACAACCCGAGCGAGGCGCCGGCCACCATCCCGATGATGATGCCCAACCAGATCGAGTCGGTGGCCGCTGCGGCGTAGTAGGCGAAGAAGGCACTCATGAGCAACTGGCCTTCGATGCCGATGTTCACGACGCCGGTGCGCTCGCCGATGAGCCCGCACATCGCAGCGAGGATGAGCGGGGTTGAGAGCCGGACCGTGGACCGCAGAACCGCTTCGGTCTTCTGGCCGGAGTTGAAGAAGTAAAAGCCGTAGGCGAGGACGATGACGATGGCGACGGTGATCAACACCGGCATGAGTTTGCGCAATCGCGTGTCCATCATGATCCCCATCCCGAGCTGAGGCGAATGGTGTCGGAGCCACTGTTGCTCCGGTCGAGTCGCAGGAGCCATCGCACCACGATGGGTGCGGCCACCAGGAGCAAGATGATGGCGAGGATCACGTCGACGATCTCCTGTTCGACTCCGGCCTTGAAGGCCATCTCGGTGCCTCCGGCGCGCATGATGCCCAACAACAACGCAGCGGGGATCGCAGCCAAGGGCTCGGTGCGTGCCAGCAACGCCACGGTGATGCCGTCGAAACCGAGACCCGAGTTGAACCCAGGCTCGTAGCGTCCGACCACACCTTGGGTCTCGACCGCACCTCCGAGACCAGCGAGCCCACCACTGATGGCCATTGTGAGAACGGTGATGCGAGCCACCGAGATGCCGCCGTAGGTGGCCGCGTTCTTGTTGGCGCCGATCGTCGAGATGGCAAACCCGGTGGTGGTGCGCTTCACGAGGAACCACACGCCCGCCGCGCACAGCAGTGCCACGAAGAACCCGACGGGCAGATCGGCGATGCGTGGGATCTTGGCCGAACCCTCGATCGGTGGGGTCCGGCTGATGGCGGTGCCCTTCTCCTGCCATGGCCCACCGGCGAGGTACTCGGTGAGGTTGATGATGATGGCGTTCAACATGATGGTCGTGATGACCTCGTGAGCGCCGCGCCATGCCTTCAAGAAGCCGGCGAACGCAGCGGTGATGACGCCGAAGAAGATGCCGAACGCCAGGGCGAGCGGGACGTGGAGCAGGCGGGGTAGGCCGGTGATCTGATAGCCCGCCCACGCCGAGAACAGCGCGCCCATGAGCAACTGCCCTTGCGCTCCGATGTTGAACAGTCCGCCCTTGAGGGCGACGATGACGGCCAGTCCGGTGAGGATCAACGGCGTGGTCTTCTCGAGCGTCCTGGCGAAGTCACCCCAGCTGCCGAAGGCGCCGGACAGGAGGGCCTGATACGCCGTGAAGGGGTTGGCATCCTGGGTGAGGATGAGGCCCGCCCCGATGATCAAGGCGATGACGACGGCAGCCAGGGGCAGCACGATTGCTTCTGCACGTGGTGAGAGTTGCATGGTCGGTTCGAACGCCTCTGCTTTCCCGGACTCGATTGCGGGGCACCACGTGTGTCGTGACGAGTGTGTCGAAAACGACGTACGGGGTGTGGCAGATGACTCTGCCACACCCCGCACAGGTCCCGATACGGGAGAAGGTCAACCAGGCGTGTAGCCGGTGGACTGCTTGCCGCTCAGCACGTCGGCGATGATGGTGTCCATCTTCGCCTGCACATCGGCCGAGACCTTGTCCTTCAGGTCGTGATAGTCGGCCAGGCCGACCTCACCGAAGAAGTTGCCACCCTTGATCGTGCCGGCCTTGACCTCACCGAGCAGCTTGACGATGCCGGTGTCGATGAGCTTCATGGCGCTGGTGATGAGGCACGGATGGGCGTTGGGCACGGTCTCCCACTGATCGGTGTCAACACCGATGCACAGAGCGCCGGACTTCTTGGCCACTTCTTCGAGTGCTCCGTTGCCCGTCTTGCCACCGGCGCCGAACACGATGTCGGCCCCGTTGTCGAGCGCCTGCTTGGAGGTCGAGGCGCCCCATGCCGGGTCGGCGAAGGCGACGTCGAGCCCACCGGGGTGATAGGTCACCGACACCTTGGCGTCGGTCTTGGTGAACTTCACGCCGTTCTCGAAGCCCTTGCCGAAGGCGACCACGGGCGGGACCTTGTCGGTGCCGAGCACGGCGGCGACGTTGCCGGTCTTGGTGAGCAGCCCGGCGAGGGCGCCGGCCATGAAGCCAGCCTTGTCCTCGTTGAAGATGAGGCCGGTGAGGTTGGCCACTTCTTCACCCTGGAACTGGTCGACGCCGATGAACTTCACGCCGGTGTTGGCCTTGGCTGCCGTGACGGTTGCC
>JBFWVD010000219.1:0-3334 GCA_050246915.1 Acidimicrobiia bacterium
GCGATGGTCGGCGTCTCGGCGCTCATCGCCGCGGGAGCCACCGACTTTCGTGCCCGCGTTCCCGGCGACCCGGCGGCCTGCAGACAGTTCCTCACCGACCTCGTGCCCCGCTTCCGAGCCGTGTCGGGCGGGGCGTAGCCGCGCCGAACCGATCGCGCTCGTCGGCGCCCGGTCGTGCGCCCGCCGGTGGTGCCGGGTGCTGCCGGGACGGTCCGACGGTTCAGTCGAATCATTGACAGGTGAGACTCGGACTCGTAGCATCGCGGGCGCGAGCAGGGGTGTCGATCGACGCCGACGAGCACAGGAGACAGGATCTGACATGAGCCTGGCCAGGGCCGAAGAAGCGGTCATCAGCACCCTGCACGTCCGGTCGCAGGACCTCCCGTGGATCGAAACGCACTCCGGCAGCGTTCGTGTCCTCCAGGCGCGCCCCGACGACAACTTCATCGCCATCCAGGGACGAGTCGTCGCGGGCCGGGTGAGCCCTCCGCACCGCCACATCGGTCCGTCATCGCTCTACACCTTGTCGGGCACGTGGGGTCATCGACCCGCGCCGCACGACTACGGGCCGGGGAGCTACGTGATGGAACTCGCCGGGGTCATCCACCGGTACTACGGCGGCCCGGACGAGGTCGAGGCCATCTCGATGGGCTACGGCGAGTACGAGTACTTCAACGAGGAGCTCACCGAGATCGTCAAGGTCATCACGGTGACCGATCAGCTTCGCCGCTACATGGAAGGGTGCGAGGCCGCTGGCCTGCCCCGACCGAACGTCCTCGGCTGAGTCGCGAGCGGCTCGGGAGCGACGATGGGGACGATCAAGTTCGTCCACGAAGAGCAGCGCGCGTTCGTCTCGGTCGCGGAACGGGCCAAGATCGACCCGGTGTTCAGAGAAGCGCTCGAGCGCGCGCCCGGGGACGAGAGCCGCAGCGAGACCTTCACCCACCACGCCGGCAGCGCCGACGAACCTCAACTCTTCGAGGTGAGGTTCCCGCCGGGTGCGGCCGCCGCGCCGCACGCCCATGACACCGACGAGATCATCGTGGTCACCGCCGGAGAGATCCGTTTCGGCAAGCAGACCTACGGGGTCGGGTCGTCGGTGATGATCCCGAAGATGACGCTCTACTCGTTCCAGGCCGGCCCCGAAGGCCTCACGTTCCTCAACTTCCGGCCCACGCGGAGCATGAGAGCGATCTTCAAGGACGAGTTCATGGCGATGCGCAGAGCAGCACATCCCGGCTGACCGCCAGCACTGCTCGTGCTCACGAGTGCTCGCCGTCACCGAACGCGCGGAAGTGAGTCGTCAGCTCGTTCACGTCCGCCAACTGATCGAATCGCCAGAGGACGTCCAGCAACCGTGATGCCTGTTCCGCTGGCATCACGACGTCGCTCATCGAACGGAACTTCAGCTCGAGCTCGTCGTCGGTCATCGGGTTGTTCGGACCACCGCGCGGATACGTCGAACGGTCCTGCAGGACCGTGCCGTCGAGCAGCCGGATCGCAATCTTGGTGGGCCACTCCGAGGTCCAGAGACCTCCATCATCCAGTTGCCGCGTCAGCTCGGGGTCGTGATGGACCTCGATCTTGTTCATCACCGGCCGCAGTGCAGGATCGCGCACACGGTCGAGATCGAAGGTGGCGACGGTGATGTTGCGGTCGGTGATCGCCGCTGCCACGAGGTAGGGCAGACTGTGATCCGCGGTTTCGCGAGTGGACGGGTTCCACTTCTGGTCACGGTCGCCGGCGCCACCGCCGATCTCGTGCCAACCGACGTGGTGCATGCCGATCTCGATGCTGTCGATATCGGCCACCGCGACGCCTTCGGTCATCTTCAGGACGGTCGCCAGGAGGCCCTGCGACGTGTACTCGGAAGGGAAGCACTTGAACGCGGTCGCCTCCATCGTGCTCCGTCCGTCGACCGGATGGCCGATGTCGTCCATCGCATCGGGACCGAGACCCGTCAGTCGACGAAAGCCATCAACGCCATCGAACGGCTCGGACGGACCGCTGATCCCCTCCTTGGCGAGCCGCGCCGCGAACACGCCGCTCATCACGCCGTGCGCGGTCGCGCATCCTTTCCAATCCGAGATCACCCCCGTGCGAGTGACGCGCAGCGGAACGTTCGGTACCAACGCCAGCGAGATGGCGTTGGCGAGCTGATCGGGTGTCAGATCGAGCACCATCCCCGCCCCCACCGCAGCGCCGACCGACGACCACACTTGATCGACCCCCGCCATCCGAAGGTCGAAGAAGTGCGCTCCGTTGCGCGCGAGCGACGCGACCACCTCGTACATGGCGAAGACCGCGCGCACGACGTCACGTCCGCTCGAGTGGATCGGTTCGGCGACGGCCAGCACGCCCGGCGTCTGATCGCTCGCATGGCCGGCAGGGCCCGTGTCGTTGTAGTCGAGGTAGCGAACCATCACCGCATTGGCGAAGGCGGCATACTCCGGCGTGGACAGCCCCGGCAGTCCGAGGACTGAAGCGCCCATCGAACTCGATCCCGTTGCCGCCAGCCGTCGCGCGCCCCGCGCCGGTTCGGAGGTGTACCCGCCCAGCCCGCACGCGACCGTGTCCACCATGTGCCGAACCGTCGACGCCACCTGAGCTTCTGACAGCGAGTCGAAGGAGAGCTGAGTCGCGTAGTCGACGATTGCTCGCGTCGGCCTGTCCATGATCGAGGAACCCTTCTCTCGTGGCGCAGCACGCACCATCGTCAGTCGAGGTGGTAGAGATCTGCCGCGTTGTCGTGGAGGATCTTCCGCAGCGCCTCGGGCGACGCGCCGGCGAACATCCTGGCGATCGACTCCTGTGGCGGTGTGGCGAGCGAGTGTGGCGTCGGCCAGTTCGAGGTCGGATGGGGGAAGTCGGTCTCCCACATCAGGTTGTCCTGGAACTCCTCGATGTGATCCGGAACCACACGCTCGTGCCACACGTTGGCGTAGACCTGACGTTTGAAGTACTCACTCGGCAGCAGCCAGTCGGGATGATCGATCACCATGCCGTTGTTGTGGAACTGCCAATCCATCTTCTCGAGCAGCATCGGGATGAAGCCGAACCCACTTTCGACGGTGACGAACTTGAGCCGCGGGTATCGGTGGCAGACCCCGTGCAGGATGATGAGCGTGAGCGCACGTGCGTTGCTGACGAAGCTGAGCGACGAGGCCTCTGCCGTTGCGACACGAGGGATGTGCGCGGCGTTGAGCAACACCTCTTCCGCTTCGGCAGTGATCTTCGAGCCGAACCCGATGTGAAAGTTGATCGATTGTCCGAGGCTCTGCGCTGCGTCGAGGATCGGCGCCCAGTGCGGGTCGGGGATGTTGGGCAGCCCGAG
>JBFWVD010000220.1:0-3319 GCA_050246915.1 Acidimicrobiia bacterium
CACCGACGAGCGAGACATCCGTTCCAACTCGATACGCGCCTTGCGCGACACCTTCAACGCAGCAGCAACCACAACCGGCATACTGCCCACCATAGCCCACCTTGCTATTTCAGCGACGGACCACTAGCTCTCGCATCTTTCGCGTAGGGAAGCACCTCCGTGCCAGCCTCGGGGTGCGCGCGGAGGTAGTCAGCCACAGCCTGGTTCCGTCGATCCAGTCGGTCGAGCAAGCCCATGTCGGCGAGAGTACCGGCTCCACGCCAACCCAGGACTGAGGTTGTCTCAGGATGCTCCGTCCCCTCCAGGAAGCGCGTATTGCCCGATGAGGCTCCTCGTGTCCACCGCCAGAACGGCGGCTAGGAGCGGGCGGGCTGGTTGGTTCTCAACGCTTGGAGTTGCTCGGCGAGGGTTACGAGATCGTCGCGGGCGGGGCCACCAAATGAGCAGATCCGCGCCACGTCAAGGGCCACGCACGGGTGCGTTCAGTAGCGGTCTTCGACACTCAAGCGAATCGAGATACTGCAACCCTGAGCCAGCTGCTCCTCGGTTACGTTCACCGCGTTTACGGGTCCGCGTGCCTTCGACACGTAGACCGACGCCCAAACCTTGCCCGTCGAGACCAAAGCGGTCACCGGACCCGCCTGCCAGCTTCCCCGGCCAGGAGCCTCGACGAAGGTCTCGACCATGGTCGGAAAGCCTTGTGCTCCAAGGTCGCGGTTGACATCAGCAAACGCTGCATCCGTACTCTCGCACGGCACGAGGTATCGATCGTCAGTCATGGCCCCCGCGCAATCGACACCGCAGTGTGTATCGCTCGAAGCGGACCAGTAGAGCAGCCCAGTCGGCACCGTGACCCGCATCCGGTTCAACTCAATGAGGTCCTCGCGATGAAACGTGGTCCGAAGACTGCTCCACACCACATAGGCGATCCCGACACCTACCGCCACAGCGATAGCGCCGCCAACGAGCATCGAACGACGGAACGACCCCGGCGACTTCCTGATGCCGACAAAGCCACCCACGGGCACATGATGCCGTAATCGCGAGATCCAGGACCATGCAGCACACCGATCGGCAGGTCGGCCCGGTCCATCGATGGGAGAATGGGCCAATGGACCGTCTTCATCTCGAGGTCGTCGACGGCTGTGTCGATCCAGTGGTCAACGGGCATCGCTTGGCAGAACTCGTCGCCGACTCTGTTCACGGCGTAGGCCTGCTTGGCGTTGGCTCGGTGTGCTCACCACGGCATCGCATCTGGATAGGCGAGCCACCGATCGATGACGATCTCGTCAACGACGGTTGCGCTGCCGTACTCAACTGCGCCTGTGGCATCGTCGGGTGTGGCGGCGTGTTCATGACGGTTCGTCGAAGCAGCGGCAAGGTCATCTGGTCGGACTTCAAGACCGCGACCGGCGACCGTCTTGATCTACCCCGATATCAGTTCGCCGAGCACCAGGTACTCGAACAACTCACTGCCATCTCCAAGTGAGGGCAGCGGCACGCGATCCGATCGGCAGTTCGGCCCGCACCGCGAGTTCTCAGCAGTGGTGGGCGTCACCACCAGAGAGGCCTCGCTCGTATTGAACCTCGTCAAGTGAGGAGTACTCCGAATGGCCAGCCCCGCATGGAGATCACGACCGACAGACGGCGAACTATCTGTTCATCAGTGATGTCCGAATTGCGTTGATGGCTGAGGTGCTGGCGTACGGCACCGACTAGCTCTCGTGGTTCCGGACGAGGTTCGTTGTCGACGAATCTTCCCTTGAACCAGCGGTATGTCGGAGTGTTGAGGCATTTGACAATCGCATTGTGCAAGTCGAGTGCGGCACCGAGCATCGGCATCCCCGGAAGGTCAGCGTTACTCACAGGGACTGCAGCAATGTGTGCCAGGAACTTCCTCAGCTGAGACTCATCACCCAAGGCGACACGAGCCATGGGCGTCCAGGCGAGGTAGTTCAACAGCGCTGGAAATGAGTGCCAACCGAAACGAAGCATCAGTATTGGCTGCTTCATCACCGCCACATCCGGATCAGTCGTCGCAAGACTTGGCCAAGAGGGCCTCACCGCCCACTTGTTCGGGCAGACAACGACGCGAGATCGCTCAAAGCGAGTTGGGGGCACTCCGTAGGCCGTCCACCCGTGACCGGCACCTTCGCTGGCCGTTCCGAATCCAGCCGACTCCCACTCGAGCCTTCTCTCCTGACCGTGAGCAACGACGGTGAGGGCGTCTGGCAGGACTGCGCATCTTGTCGGTTTGGGCGCGCCAGAAAACTGCAGCTGGCCGTCGGTAAACCGGTACCCGTTGACAGAGTTCATCTAGAAGCCTTCCACCGAATACGCCACGCCCAGGAGACCACCCGCACGGCCGACAGGCAGACGACCATTGATCCACTCGCCCGCCCGGCCCCGATGGACCGTCGCCAGGCGACGGAGCGTATGCGCAACTCGTGCAGCCGGACGCTGCTGAACGATGCGGGAATCGTCCATGAGGTCGCTCGGATCAGCATCGACGGATCGGCGCATGGAGGCTCGGACTCAATGGCGAGCCCGATCGTATTGCTCGATGCGGGCCGCCGTGTCCACCGCTCCTATCGGCAGGTCGGAGCTACGTGCAGCCCCAGACGGGGCGCCCCTGGTAATGCTCGAGTACCGAGAGGTCCGGGATGGTGCGCGGCTCTCCGTGAATAGTGCTGACCGTCCACAGCATCGTGGGGTTGTCGCTGTCGGTCAGGGTTACTTGTACGCCGACGTGGACGTGGGGATCTGCGTTGATCCAGCAGTGGAGCTTGTGGTGCCCGGCTTCGAGTTCGACCTCGATCACGTCGCGCTTTGGAATGAACATCGCCATGTCCCGAAAACCGCTGCTTCGACGCCTACCGGGAGCAGTCCACGAAGACGACTTGCCGCCACGAAGCACCGTCGATCTTCACGGTTGTCTCCGCGAACCGCACTGGCACAATCTCGCCAGTCGGTGGCAAGCAGTCGGGCCGCCCGTCAAGTCGCCAACTCTCGTTGTCCCGCCACGGGACCGACAGGGGTATGTCGTAGGACCAGCCGTCGACTTCGGTGGCGATCTGGAATTCACCGGACCATGCAGTGCCGGTATGCCAATGCACAGTTGGCTGGCTCGCCCTTATCCGGTAGCCGACAACGCCGCCGATGAGGAACACAGCGGCCAACGCACACACCCCGATGGCCCACTTTCGGGACTGGCCCCCGTCGTCGACCGTTGGCCAGCTCGGTGCCGGCGATTCTCCGACGCTTGTCATGTCGCGATGCCCCGTACCGAGGCACCGACGCTGAGGCATCGAGGTTTACC
>JBFWVD010000221.1:0-3290 GCA_050246915.1 Acidimicrobiia bacterium
GCCTACTGCGGTCTGTTCCGCAGCGATGGCCGACATCGTGGGCCGGCCGCGCGTCAGCCAGTCGTTGAGGCAGTGACGGGTCGGTTCGCTGAGGGGGACCTTGCGCTCCTTGGACCCCTTGCCCATGACGGTGACCATGCCCGAGCGCAGATCGAGATCATCCAGATCGAGGCCGCACAGCTCGCTCACGCGCAGGCCAGATCCGTAGAGCAGCTCGAGCACGGCGTCGTCGCGCATGCGGACCTCGTCGGGATCCTCGGTGATGGAAGCCGGCGGATGGTCGAGCACCGCGTCGAGCTCATCGGACTTGAGCACCCGGGGCAACCGGGCCTCACCCTTGGGGGCGCTGAGGCGTGATGAGGGATCGACGGCGATGCGTTCGGTGCGGGCCAGCCACGCGAAGTAGCGACGCAGCGCGGCGGCTTTGCGGGCGATGGATCGCTTGGCGTACTGCCGGGTGGTCAGGAAGGCGAGATAGCGACGCAACACGAGCCGATCGACGCGCCGGGGCGAGGTGAGCCCGGCCCGCTCGGCCCATTCCACGAAACCGTTGAGATCGGTCACATACGCCTGCACGGTGGCGGCGCTCACCGAGGTGAGCGACTGCTCGAACAGCGCCAGATCCCAGCCTTGTTTCGGAGCGGTCACGATCGAAACCTATGCGCTCGGTGTTCGACAGCGGCGGCACGCAGATGGCGCCACACGGTCCGTCGCCGGGCCGTCACCGCGACCGGGCGCGGAGGTCGAACCAACCTCGGTCGACCGTGATCCAGCCAGCGGCCTCGAGCCATCCCAAGGTGCGAGCCAACGCGATCGGATCGCACTCCACCGCCTCGACCAACGAACCGAGATCGTGTGATTGCACACCGAGCTGGGCGAGCACGTCAGCGGCCAATCCATCGGGCCGGGTACGGGTGTCGAAGGGCAACTGCCCCATGGATTCCAGACGCAACACGGTGAGCACGTCGTCCCCATCGCGAACCGGGGTGCACCCATCGACGAGGAGCTTGTTGGGACCCTCGCTGGCCGGGCTGCGCACCGACCCGGGCACTGCGCAGATGGTTCGCCCGAGGTCGTCGGCCACACGGACGGTGATCATCGATCCACCGGCGACGTGGCTCTCCACGACAACGCAGATCTCGCCGAGCGCGGCGAGGATGCGATTGCGTTCCGGGAATCGCCAGTGCAGCGGTTGGGACCCGGGCGGGTACTGACTCATGATCAATCCGTCGGCCGCCACTTGGGCCCACACCCGGGCACTCGAGCGCGGATAGGGCACGTCCAGGCCGGTTCCCACCACGGCGACCGGCCGTGTGCCACCGGCTTCCAGCGCCCCGGCGTGGGCAGCGGTATCGATGCCAGCGGCCAAGCCCGAAACCACGCTCACCCCGGCGGCGGCAACCGTCAGGGCCATGTCGGAGGCGATGGTGCGGCCGAGGGCGGTGGCCCGCCGGGTGCCCACGATGGTGACGGTTCGGTTGGTGAGCGCGTCGAGTGGCCCTCGATGGAACAGCACCGCCGGCGGGACCTCGAGCTCCAGAAGTGTGGGCGGATAGTGCGGCTCACCGATCACCACCACGTCGCCGATGGCCATGGTCCGTTCGAGGGCTTCGTCGAGATCGATCGACGCCAGTTCGATCGCGGCCTGTCGCAACAGCTCACCGGCAGGCGTCTTGACCGACCGGAAGATGGCCTCGGGCCGAGGCAACGAGCGCGACACGATCATGTCGTAGGCGGCGTCGACGCTCTGCTGAGCCAGGAGATCGCGCAGCCGCGTGTGCTGCAAGAGCGTGCACGACGCCAAGGCGATGGCCCGGGCTCGTGAGCTGTCGTCCAGGCGCCCGAAAGCAATTGGTGTTGACATTGCCGTCACCGTCCCGGCCGAGGAAGGACATCGACGCGCAGTTGCAGCGCCAACGACAGCGAGTCGACACTCACCCGGTCACCCTCGCCGCGCAGATCGGCAATGGTGCGAGCGACGCGGCGAACGCGATGCAAGCCCCGGGCGCTGAGGCGCCCGGCCACCAACTCGGCGCGCACCATGCGACGGGCCAACGGTTCGAGCGGGGCGAGATGCTCGATCTGTCGGCTGGTCAGCAGCGAGTTGGCGACGACTCCCCGCTCGGCGGCTCGCGTTCGCGCCGCGGCGACCCGCTCGGCAACCACTGCGCTGCACTCGCCTTCGGGACGGTCCATGAGATCTTCGACCTCGGCGCGGTGGACGAGAATGCGCAGATCGAAGCGGTCGAGGATCGGGCCGGAAACTCGGCGTGCGTATCGCTCACGTGTGGCGTCGGTGCATCGACACGAGCCGGGCCGATCGCCGTCGCCGCACGGGCAGGGGTTCATGGTGCCGACCAGCAAGAAGCGAGCCGGGTACTCGGCGCTGCTGCGGGCCCGATCGATACGGATCATCCCGCTCTCGAGCGGTTGACGCAGCGCATCCAGGGCACTGGGCGAGAACTCGGCCATCTCATCGAGGAGCAGAACACCGCCGTGGGCCAGCGCGATCTCGCCGGGTCGCATGGCCGCCGATCCGCCACCGATGAGGGCGACGGTCGAGCAACTGTGATGTGGTGACCGAAGCGGTGGCACCGTGATGAGGCCCCGCGTGGCGCCGACCGCGGAGTGGGCCATGGTCGCCTCGATGGAGGTGCGCGAATCGAGCGGCGGCAACAAACCCGGCAGGCGTTGTGCCATCAGCGTCTTGCCCGAGCCGGGCGGTCCGACCATGAGCAGATGGTGCATTCCGGCTGCGGCGACCTCGAGGGCGAGACGACCCATGGCATGTCCACGCACCTCGGCCAGATCGGGTGGTGTGGCAACTTCTGTTGACACTGATCCCGGCGGCGGATCGGGCCACGGTGCTCGGCCGTGCAGCGCCTCCACCACCTCGGCCAGCGTGCGAGCGCATCGCACCGCTCCAGTGCCAACAAGTGCCGCGTCACCGGTGTCCTCGGGGGCGACCACCAACGCACGATCGCCGAGCACCGCGGCCATCGGCACGATGCCGGGTATCGGCCGCAGGGTGCCATCGAGACCGAGCTCGGCCAACCATGCCATGGGCTCACGGCGCTCGTCAGGCAGGGCGCCCACTGCCTCGAGCACGCCGACGGCGATGGCCAGGTCGAGCGATGAGCCGACTTTGCGCAGGTTGGATGGTGCGAGGTTCACCGTGATGCGCTGCTGCGGCCACGTGAGCCCGCTGGACAGCACCGCGGCACGGACCCGATCACGGGCCTCACGACACGATTCGTCGGGGAGCCCCACGATCGTGAACGACGGCAGAC
>JBFWVD010000222.1:0-3279 GCA_050246915.1 Acidimicrobiia bacterium
GTCGGCGGTGTGGAGCAGGTTCTGGCCAAGGCCAAGGCCCTCCAGGATTCGGCAGGCTGACGATGGCCAACACGATGCGGGTGGAGCTGGTCTCGCCCGAGCGCATCTTGTTCTCGGGGGAGGCGACCATGGTCGTCACCCGAGTGGTCGGTGGAGGCGACATCGCCTTCCAGCCCAACCATGCCCCGTATCTGGCGGCGCTCACCGAGAGCCACACCCGCATCTACCTGGCCAACGGCACCGTGCAGAGCGTGGCCGTGCACGGCGGGTTCGTGCAGGTGGCCAACAACACGGTGTCGATCTTGTCCGACATCGCCGAGTTGGCCCAGGACATCGATCAGTCCCGGGCGCAGCGCTCGCTCCAGCAGGCCGAAGAGGCTCAGGCCAAGGAGCAGACGGCTGAAGGCGAAGCCGCCATCCGTCGAGCACATGCCCGGCTCAACGCGGTGGGTGGTCTCGGCACCAACGCGGCGGCTGTCCGCGGCGGTCACTGAGCGCCTCAACTGCGTCCCGCTGGGACGCGTCAATCTGAATTGCGAACGAGGGGCGCCCGTAGAGGCGCCCCTCGTTCGCGTGGTGCCCTCTGCCGAGCGATCAACGTGAGCCGCGGTGGGGAAGACTGGGTCCATGAGCAATCGGCATCGCCTCGGGGTGGCCCTCGTGTTGCCGCAGCCGGTCCGGACGGAGGTCGACGGTGTGCGCCGGGCCTTCGGTCTGGTCGGTCGAGGTCGCATGCCGCCTCACATCACGTTGGCTGGACCGGTGAACGTGCGTGGTGACCGACTCGACGAGGTCCTCGATCGGTTGCGTGACCTTGCCGCACAGACGCGGCCGTTGCAGCTCCAGTTCGGCCCCACGGCCACCTTCGGACCTGAGAGCGATGTCGGCTTCTTGTCCGTGACCGGGCCGGATCTCGACGAGTTGCAGGCATTGCGTCGTCGCGTGCACGTCGAACCACTCGTACGCGACGATCGCCCGTTCGTGCCCCACGTGACGGTGACCGAGCGACGTGTCGATGTGGTGCTGGCAGCGACGGCGGACTGGTCGTTCGACGCGCGTTGCGCGTCCATGAGCGTGTTCGAAGAACTCGTCATCGACACGGGTCGGCGTTGGGTGCTGCTCGACGAGTTCGGGTTCGCCGCTCCAGCGGTCATCGGGCGCGGCGGCCTGGAGCTGACGTTGCACACCCATTGGCGTGGGGAGTTGCTGTGCATCGATGCCTTGCGATCCAAGCGAGCGGTGGGTCGCGCGTCGCTGTGGCTTCCCTCATCCGGCGACAGTGCGCGGCTGTTGGCGCTCGACGTCGACGAAGCGGTGCGCCGGGAGGGGATCGGACGTCACCTGGTCGAGCGAGCCGTTGATGAAGCCCGTCAACTCGGTGCTCGGGTCATCGTGGCCGATGCCCACGGGTTCCTGCGTGAGTTGGGATGGAGCGGCGAGGGCACCGAGATCTCACGGGTGCTGCGCAGCGCCGAGCTGGATCGGTCAGACTCGACCAGATGAGCTATCCCTGGAAGAGCGCGTTGGTCACTGGAGCGTCGTCGGGCATCGGCGAGGCGATGGTCCGCCGGCTCGCTGCAAGTGGAATTGGCACTGTGGTCGTGGCTCGCCGCGTCGATCGACTGGAGGCGCTGGCCGCCGAGTTGCCACGGATCGAGGTGTTGGCCGCTGATCTCACCGACCTCGACGGTCTGGCGCGGGTCGAAGCGCGCCTCGGCGATCGTGAACGGCCCATCGACCTGTGCGTGAACAACGCTGGCTTCGGTACGAGTGGTCGTTTCGTCGATCTCGATGGCGAGCGCCTGGGGCGTGAAGTGGATCTGAACTGTCGTGCCGTGGTGCGGCTGTGCTCGGCCGCTCTGGCGCCCATGGCAGAACGCGGATGCGGCTGGGTGCTCAACGTGTCGAGCGTGGCCAGCTTCCAGCCGACACCGACCCTGGCCGCCTATGCCGCAACGAAGGCATACGTGACGTCGCTCACCGAATCGCTGGTGGAGGAGATGCGCGGCACCGGTGTTCACCTCACCGCGCTGTGCCCGGGCCTCACCCACACCGAGTTCCAGGCCGTCTCCAGCGACGGCGTCAGCCACACCCGGGCCCCGAAGGCGATGTGGCTCGACGCCGATGACGTGGCCAAGGCAGGACTGGCCGCGACCGCCAAGGGCCGTGCGTTGTGCGTGCCGGGTGGGGCCTACAAGGCGATGGCTGCCGCGGCGGCGGTGGCGCCGAGGACGGTGGTCCGCCGAGCCGCTGGGCTCATCTCGGGCTTCACCCGATCAGCGATCTGACGGGATCTCGCGACACGTGCTGTCGTGAGTTCGCACGAAATCGTGGGTACGGCCTTGAGCAAATCCTGGCCAAAACCAACGCGTGAGACTTCAGCGACGCTTGGGTGGCGACCTCGGGACCGAAGGCTCACGATGGTCGTATGACCGTCTCTACGAAGAACCTCATCGCCTCGACCGCTGCACTGGCTGTCATCGGGTCCTCTGGTGTCGCCGTCGCCCACAGCGGGGTGTTCGAGAAGCCTGGCCCCAAGCAGTTCAGTGGCGAGAGCGCCGCATCGCCGGCCGCTGCCGGAGCGGTAGCGGACCCGAACAAGGCCGTGCCGGGTGTTGATCCGTCTGGGACCACCACAGCGCCGGGCGAGGCCTCAGGCGCCACACCGTTCAGCGGACAGCGAACTCGCCGGGGCGGCGACGGCGGACCGTCGGGTGCGACTGGTTCCGTCTCCGAAGCGTCAGCCGGCGGGGGGATGCCGTCGAGCGGACCTGCGTCGACGTCCGCTCCCAGCGCTGCCTCCAGCGGCCAGCGTTCGGGCAACGATGACAAGGCCACGACAACCACGCGTCCTGTCGGCGCGACCACGACCACGACCGCTGCTCAGGCGCGCTGCAAGCAGGACGACCACGACAGCGACGACGACAGGGACGACGATGACCGGGACGTTCACGACAGCGATGACGACAACGACGGTGACGATCACAAGAGCGAACGTCGTTCGTTGTTGAGCAGCAGGTGCGCCGCGACCACCACATTGCCGCCTGTGACGACAACCAAGCCGGCCGTGACCACCACCAAGCCGGCCGTGACGACCACCAAGCCGGCCGTGACGACCACTGGCGCTGCGACGACCACCAAGCCGTCGACCACCACCACGATCGCCACGACCACCACGAAGCCGGCGACGGCGCTCACGGTGTCGCAGGCATTCACCGCGACGAAGGTCGGCGCACCGATCGGCCTCAACACCACGGTGAGCAACCCGTCGGCCAACGC
>JBFWVD010000223.1:0-3213 GCA_050246915.1 Acidimicrobiia bacterium
TGCAGGGCGACCACACCGCCGTAGCGAACCACCAGATCCTCAACCTGCAGCATCGGCGTTCTGCTCCTCGTCGATCGCGACCGAATCGGTGACTGCGGAGTGCGACGAATGAGAGCCGCTCCCCAGGTAGGCGTCCTTCACACGCTGATCGTCCCAGATCTCGGCGGGTGTGCCTTCCACGATCACCGCACCCCAGTCCATCACGGCGACGCGGTCGCACACGTTCGACACGAGCCGCACGTTGTGATCGACCAGCAGCACGGTGACCCCCTCGGCGTTCACCGACCGGATCAACTCGCCGATCTCGTCGGACTCCTTGCGGGTCATGCCGGCGGTGGGTTCGTCGAGCAGCAACATCGTCGGCTCGACCGCCAGCGCGCGGGCGATCTCGACACGGCGGCGCACCCCGTACGGGAGCTCGCCCACGTCCTCGTGGGCGAGGTCGACCAGACCGAGTCGCTCGAGCAGTTCGAACGCCGCCCGGTGCTGGGCGCGCTCTTCGGTCCTCCGCTTCGACCACATCTGCCAGCGACGTCCGGTGAACGACAGGTGGCGCCCGATCAACACGTTGTCGAGCACCGACTCGCCGTCGAACAGCTGCAGGTTCTGGAATGTGCGCGACAGTCCCCGGGATGCCAATCGGAACGGCGCCTCGCCGATCACCGACCGGTCCTCGAACTCGATCGTGCCGGTGGTCGGCGCGAAGTAGCCGGTGATCAGGTTCACCACGGTGGTCTTGCCGGCGCCGTTCGGCCCGATCAGTCCGAACACGTCGCCGTTGTCGATGGTGAAGGTGGCATCGACCACGGCGCGCACGCCACCGAACGTCTTCGACACCTGGTTCAGGGTGAGGGCGGTCATGATCCCACCGGCACTCGGAGGGGTTGCGCGGGAGCGCTGACCTCGCCGGCGAGCTTCCGTCGTCGTCGGCCGGAGCTGAACCGGCGCAACAGCTTGGGATCGGTCAGACCTGCCGGCACCAGCAGCATCACCAGGATCAGCAAGCCGCCGTACAGCAGGTCTTCCCAATGCTGCTCCTCGAACGCAAACCAGCGGCGCAGGGCGATCAGCACCCACGCTGTGAGCACCGGCCCGAGCCAATGCCCGTTGCCGCCCACCAAGGCGTACGTGAGGAGGGGGATGAAGAACCCGAACCCGTACTGCTCCGGGCTGATCACGGTGGTCCGGTGTGCTTCCAGCGCGCCGGCCAGGCCGGCGATCGCGGCCGCCGACACGAACGTCGAGAAGCGGAGCATCTTGACGTTGATGCCGAGCCCGTTCGCGGTGCGTTCGTCGAGACGCACGGCGCTCAACGCCCGCCCGAACCGAGATCGGCTCTCGAGCTGCAGGAACAGGAACACCGCGCCGAGGATCACCACGAGGTGCCAGGTGTTGACCACACGAGGGATGCCCGAGATGCCGAGGGTGGTGTTGGTGATGTCGAGGTTGCTGATGCCCACCACGATCGCCTGCGCCAGGGCCACCGTGCCGAGCGCGAAGTAGGTACCGCGCAAGCGCAGCACGGGCGCCGCGAACAGTGCGGCCAGCACGGCAGACATGACCACCGCGGCGCCGATTCCTGCGAACGTCGGCCAGTCGTACTTCGTGACCAGGACTGCCGTTCCGTAGCCGCCCACCGCAGCGAAGCCCATCGTGGCCATCGAGAACAGGCCGGCTCGGAACGTCATGTGCACCGACACCACCAGCAACGTGAGGATCAGCGTGGTGTCGAGCGTGAAGAACTGGAGGGGCGTCAGGAAGCTAAACACGGGCACTCTCCTTGGCCCCGAACAGGCCGGACGGGCGCATCACCAGCACGGCCAGGATGGTGAGCATCGCCACCACTTCACGGAAGATCGGCGACACGTACACGGTGGCGTACACGCTCACCAGACCGAGCAGCAGGCCGCCCACCACGGCGCCGCGGATGGAACCCATGCCGCCGAGAACGATCACGGCGAACGCCATCAGCAGCAGCGCATCGTTCGACGAGTACGACAACTGCCCTGACGATGCGGCCATGAAGATCCCTCCCAGCGCAGCGAGGGCGCCGGAGATCACGAAGCAGGTCGCGAACACGAGCTTGCTGTTGATGCCCAACAGTTCGCCGGTCTCGCGTGAGTACGCGACCGCCCGGACGGCGGTGCCCGACTTCGTCTTCTGCAACCAGACTCCGAGTGCGATCATCACGACCACGCTGATGACGAGCATCCAGATCGACAGTCGGGGCACGTTACGCCCGAAGATCTCGAGCGGCTGCACCGGGAAGTCGCGTCGCGGGAATGCCAGGAACTGCGAGTTGGTGCGCATCGCCGCCACCGCCTCCATGATCTGCGCGACGCCGATGGTGACGATCACGAATGTGAACGTCGGAGCATTCTTCACTCGCAGCCGGGTGAACAGTGTCACGTCCATCAGCCCCGACAGGAACGCCGCGAACAACACCCCCACGGCGATCGCCACCAGCACGTGGTAGTCACGGTTGACCGCCCACAGCGTGGCGAAGGCGCCGGCCGTCATCATCTGGGCGTGAGCGAAGGTGAGGATGTGCAACACACCCCACACCAGCGTCACGCCGACACCGAGCAGCGCGAATGTGCTGCCCAGTGCGAGTCCGTTGATCAACTGCTGCATCGAACGAGTTCCCCGATCTGCCGAGGTGGCGTGGGCGCCGATGCACCCCCGCCACCACACGATGTGTTCAGCTCGAGCTCCACCCGTGCCGTGGTGGAGCACCAATCTCTTCTCTCACCGCTCGCAGGTGGCGCTCGGGTCCCAGATCACGGGAGCCGAGTCCTGGATCTGCACCTTGGTGCCGGTGATCGAGGCGGTGCGGTCGGTCTGGAAGTTGATGTCGCCGACCGCCACGGCGATGTCGGGCATCGTCACCAGTGCATCGTGGATGTCCTGGCCGTCGACGCTGTTGGCGTTGCGGATGCCGTGTGCCATCGCCCACATCGACGAGTAGCCGTAGGCATGGAACAGGTCGGCAGGGTTGCCGTTGCCGTTGGCGTCCCAGTACTCGAGGAAGTGCTGGTTGTTGCCCTCCTCGGAGAGCCGGTTCCACGGCGTGGTGTACACGAGGCACTGCATCTCGATGCCGGCCTGCTCGAGGATCGCTGCGTTGGGATCGGGTGCGCCGATGATCTGCGACTCGATGCCCACCTCGGCGGCCTGGAGGTACACGATCGTCATCACGCCGGGAAGCGGCGT
>JBFWVD010000224.1:0-3209 GCA_050246915.1 Acidimicrobiia bacterium
ACATCGTCATCGATCTCACCGACGATGCCCGGACGCGGGTCGAGGGGCTCATCGAGATCGACGGTCACCTCCTCGTGGCGCACGGTGAGGCCACCGCGGTGCGGGTGGCGGTGGACATCGTGATGGTGCGCCTGTTGCGTCAGTTGGCGGACGCCGGTTCGTGAGGCTCAGGCCCGTAGTGACCACTGTGGGCCATCGGGTGTGTCACGCACCTCGACCCCGGCGGTGATGAGGCCGTCGCGTATCAGATCGGACAGATCGAACCGCTTCTCGGTGCGCACCGCGGTGCGTACCGACATGATCACGTCGACGAACGGGGCCACCACTACGGCGGGGTCGGTCAGCCCCCCGACGGCTGCTTCGCCGAGCCGGATGATCATCGAGCGCAACGCGACCCGGGCGCGATCGCCGGCATCGGACTGGAGCGTGTCAGCCGACCATGCCGTGATGGCCGCTTCGAGCTCCAGGGCCGATGATGTCGCGCCGCTCGCGTCGCCGTCTCGCAGCGCGATGTCGAATGCCTGCAACAGTCGAGCGGTGTCCTCTGCAAGTGAGGTTGACGCGCCGCTCGTCGCGTGATCGGCGGTCTCGACGGGCGCCGCGCTCGGTGTGCTGGCTGTGCGTGGTGCGTCGATCTCGCCGGTGAGCAACAGTTCCATGTCGAGCACCGATCCGGTGGGGAACGCTGTGGACGATCCCCGCCGCCGGATGGTGACGTTGCCATTGCCGACCACGGTCGCCGACCCCGCCTCGAGGTCGATCACGAGGCCGGTGTGCTCGTCCACGCCGAGAACGTAGGCGTCGTCTGGCAACTCGCGTTCGAGCAGCGCCAGCCGACGCTCGCCGAGATAGCAGAAGCGGGTGTCGTGATGGCCACCCTCGGTGTTGTCGTAGTGGGGGATGACCACGGCCGGTATGCCGAGGTCTCCCATGAGTCCCAGACCCTCGAGCCACTGGGGATCCTGCCCGGCCTTGTAGATCTCGTACACCGGCACCGTGTGACTGCCCAGCGTCAGTGCGGCGGCCGACGCGAAGGTGACGATGCCCCCGTTGCGGAGTTTGTCGGCCAACAACGTGTGCACGGGTGAACCACTCCACTGGCGCAGCGCGTAGGTGGGGCTCCCCGGGCCGGAGAACACGTAGTCGGCATCTTGGATACGGGCGAGTCCGGCGGCGAGCATCGATGGATCGGCACCGACGATGCGGGTGAGGCCAGCGATGTCGATGCGATGCCCCACTGATTCGGCGAAGTAGTGCACGGCGCGGGCCGCCAGTTCGGGAGCGTTCTCCTGGAAGCCGTACGGCGTGTCGAGCACGACTGCCCGTGCCTCGGCGCCCAGGCGGGCGAGCAGATCGCGATGCGGCTTCATCATCGTCGGGCTGGTCTCGCCCGAGCCCATGATGGTCAAGATGCGGGTCATGGCGTCGTCCTAGCCGCCACGTCGGCGATGTGGGCAGCAACTGCCGCGGGATGCTGGGCATGGAGATCGTGGACACCGGTCATCCATCGGATCTCGACGTTGTCGAGGGGTTCGAGCTCCTCGAGCAGGGATCGCTTGGCGATCGACCACTCGTCGTCAACCGCACTTGCCGCGGGGATGAACACCACGGGACGGCGCACCAGGTGCAAGCGCTCGATGGCCTTGTGTGGCCAGAGATGGCGCAGGATCTCGATGTGGCGGGCTCGACTGAGCCATGGAGCGATCGTGCCATCGGACCGGATCTCGAAGCACGCCATCGCCCCGTCGATGGCGAGGTCGGACCAGTCCGGGTTGGCAGCGTGCATCGCCGCTCGCATCCGCTCCGCGGCGAGACCTTCCAGATGGGGCGGTGACAGCAGCTCGATGGCCTTCTCCCAGGTCTCGATGCGGCGCGACAGCTCGATGTACCCACCGTCAATACCAATTGACGCGAGCGTTCGGTCCTCGTGGTCGATGGCGAACTCGACGGCGACGTTACCGCCCCACGACTGACCGACGATCACCGCGCTTTCCCAACCGAAGGCATCGAGCACCGCTGCGAGGTCGTTGCCGATCGTTTCGAAGTCGTAGCCGTCGTCGGGCTTGTCGCTCTGGCCGTGGCCGCGTTGATCTACGGCTGCCACCTGATGTCCGCGAGCGGCCAGATCAGCTGCGACTGCGTCCCACAACCGGGCATTGGACGCGAGACCGTGGACCAACAGCACCGGTGGGTTGGGCGCCTCGGCGGCGGCATCGCCATCGGTCCAGTCCACGACGCTCAGCATCACGCCGTCGGTCGATGAGCGGACGCGACGCCGGTGGGCGTTCATCGTCCGTTCCGCGCGGCGTCCGAGGGGTCGGATCGATGCGAAGAGCCGGCAGCCAGCTCGGCACACACTGCCAATACCCGTTCGGCCAGATCCGGTCGGCACACCAACAGGTCGGGCATATAGGGGTTCGGCTGGTTGTACACGAGCGGCGATCCATCGAGCCGTGAGGTGTGGAAGCCGGCGGCCGCGGCCACGGCGACGGGAGCGGCGGAGTCCCATTCGTACTGGCCACCGGAGTGGGCGTAGACGTCGGCCTCGCCGAGCACGACGGCCATGGCCTTCGCACCGGCAGAGCCCATGGGCACCAACTCGGCGCCGATGGCCTCGGCCAGCTTGGCGGCATGCTCGGTGGGTCGTGAACGGCTCACCAGCAACCGCGGCGGTCGCTCGGGTGCGGTTGGCGCTGGCAACGGAGCTCCTGTGACCAGCAGCCGGCCTTGATCGGGCAGCGCCACTGCGCCGAGCGTCGCGGTCCCGTCCACGACGAGGGCGACGTGCACGGCCCAGTCCGGGCGACCTTCGGAGTATTCGCGCGTCCCGTCGAGGGGATCGACGATCCACACCCGTCGATGTTCCAGCCGATCCGATTCGGTGGCGTCCTCTTCCGACAGCAGGGCGTCGTCGGGGCGGTGCCGTCGCAGCGCGGCGGTGATGAACTGATGAGACAGCGCATCGCCCATGTCGCCGAGTTCGCTGCCGGTGAACAGGCCGTCGCGGCGAACGGCGAGGAGGATCTCACCGGCAGCGCGGGCGATCACGCCCGCAAGCTCATGATCGTTCGAATCGGGCATCGGTCCATCATGGCCGGTGATCATCACTGGCCATCATGTCGGGCCGTCGGGCCAGGTCCGTCGTCGGAGCTCATAGATGGCGATCGCGGCCGCCGTGGCGACGTTGAGCGAACCGACCTTTCCGAGCA
>JBFWVD010000225.1:0-3197 GCA_050246915.1 Acidimicrobiia bacterium
CCGAGCCGACCAGCGGTAGCGATGGCAAGTTGGCCATCATCGATCTCGACCGACGATTGGTCTTCGATCTGTTCCGCGCCAAGTTCGATGGGAAGCGGTGGAGCGCCGATTGGGGTGGGGTCTACCCGCTCGACGGCAACGGTGTGAGCGTGCGACCCAGCTATCAGAACGGCATCCCTTACCCGGAGCCGGTGAGTCGGGCCACGGGGTCAGGACTGTCCACCATCGCAGGGCTCGTGACCATGGCCGACGTGAAGTCCGGTTCGATCGATCACGCTCTCGTGTTCGCCACCGACATGGCTTGTGGTCCGGCCAACACCGGCCCGTTCCAATGGCCGGCGACCACCACCGACGGATGGGTCACCGGACGCACGTGCATCCCACAGGGCACCCGAATCCAACTCGATCCGTCGATCGATCTGTCAGCGATAAAGGGCATCAGCAAGGGTGAGTTGATGCTCGGGCGAGCGCTGCAGCGATACGGCGCGTATTGCGTCGACAACGGTGGAGCCCGCATCTCCATCCAGTTCGAGACGCCGCCCGATGGCGCGCCCGATCCGTACCCGAGTATCGGCTTCAAGGGTGACCAAGTGCCACTGAAGAAGCTGCCGTGGGGTTCGTTGCGCGTGCTCGATACCTGGGACAGCTGAATCAGTCGCTCAGCGCAGCTCAGTCAGTCGCTCAGCGCAGCTCGGGCCAGTCGCTCAGCGCAGGCGAGCGGCACGAGCGAAGATCTCGACCAGGCGGGTCACCTCAGTGGCCTGATCGAACTGCGCCGCCACCAGCGCCGAACCGGCGACTGCGCGACGCTCGGCCCCAGCCGGGTCGGTGAGTACCGACTCGATGGCGTCGGCGAGCGCCGTTGCGTCGTCAGGTTCCACCAGCAATCCCGTCTCGCCGTCCACCACGAGCTCCGGGATGCCCGAGATGCGCGTCGAGATCACCGGCACGCCAGCGGCCATCGCCTCCATGAGCGCCACCGGGATGCCCTCCATCTGGCCGGAGGACAACACGACACTGGGGAGCACCATCACCGAGGCGGCCGCCAGCTCTTCGGCGACACGATCGGCGGGCAGGCGACCCACGAGCTCGACGTGATCGGACACCTCGAGGCGCGCGATCTGCTCGGCAAGGGCTTGACGATCCTCGCCATCGCCGACGATGCGGCAGCGCAGCTCGACGTTGCGCAATTTCAATTGCGCACATGCCTCGACCAGCACGCGCTGACCTTTGTAGGGAACGAGCGCACCGACGCACACGATGGTGCCCGGTGCATTCGAGGTGGCCGGTCGACGTGCGGCAGCGCGCGACGCGAACGCAGCGACGTCGACTCCGCAGTGAACGATCTCGATCTTGCGAGGATCGGCCGTCGGTGCCAACTTCTGGAGAAGACGCCGGTTGTACTCGCTGATGGTCACCACCGCGGCCGCCGCCTCGATCTTGGCCGGCAAGGTGGGGTTGGGGAGCTGAATGTCGTGTGCGTGACCAGTGAACGTGAACGGCAGCCCGGTCATCGCCCCGATGACCATCGCCCCGTAGGCGGGATAGGTCGCCCAATGAGCATGGACCATGTCGACCCGGTCGTGTCGCAGCTGCGTTGCCCATCGGCACGCCACCGCGTGCTGCCACAGGTACTTGCCCATCTCACCCGGTTGCCGAGCATGTGCTCCAACCACGAGTCGCAGCAGCCGCGCCGTCGCCATCGGTCGTCGGACCGCCCAGCGCGCCGCGGCAAGAAGGGTTGACACGCGGTCACGGTCACCGTAACGGACGCCGGCCAAGAGCTTCTCGACGCCGGGGTGGATCACCTGATCGGTCTCCGTGATGAGCGAGTGGATGATCACCTCGTGGCCTTGGGCGATGAGTCCCAGGATCTCGTTGGCGATGAAGGTCTCGGTCGTCTTCGGAAAGCGGGAGACGAGATACGCGACACGCACGATCAGACCCCCACCGGCTGCCGCCGGATGCGCTCCAGCACCTTGCGGATGAGCGGCACGTCAGGACTGCCGAACAACGTGATGACGACGAAGAACGCCACGATGCCCGAGAGGCCGGCAATGCCGGTTCCGATGATCGACACCATCTGGGTGTCGATGACGTGGGCAACGGTGTAGGCCACCAAGGTTGCCGCGAGCACCGACGTCCCCGGCCGAACGACCGAGCGGAACACCAGATGGTGCTCGAGCCGGTCCAGAACCGCCACGAACTTCACCAGGAGCGATGCCACCTGACCGGTGGCAATGGCCGCCGCGGCCCCGGTGGCGCCGTATCCATCGGCCAGCGGCCACACCAACGCGAGCGTCATCGTCATGCCGAGCACCGAGCCCTTGGACACCACACCGGGGCGACCGAGCGCGGTGAGCGTCAGCCCGACGATCACGTCCATGAAGAACACCAACGCCGAGAGCAGCAGAACCACCAGCGCGGTGTCGGCCGAGGCGAAGTCGTTGCCGAACACCCGCAGCACGCCGAACGATGCACCAGCTGCTGCCGCCGCCAACGCCATGAGTGGAACGAACGACATGCGCAGCGTGTCACCCATTGCCCGAACCATGGCGTCGAGATCACCGTTGTGGGCGTTGCGGACCTGGGTGGGGTAGTACACCCCGGCCACCTTGAACGGGACGTCGTTCATGCGGCCAGCCAGGTTCATCGCCCGGGAGAACGCGCCCAGGGCATTGGCACTGGCCACGACTCCCAAGATCCACACGGTCGACTGCGATGCGACGATGAGGCTCACCGACGAAGGCATCGCCCGGAGACCGAACATCACGATCCCTCGCAGCTTCGAGCGACCGAACGCTACGTCGGCGTCGCCAGCTCGGAACCCCACGTACTCGGGGATCTTGACCACACGGACGATGAGGCCGAGAGCATTGGCGGCGATGGACGCCGCCGCGATCTCCCACACCGACCGACCGATGAGGGCGAACAACGGCGTGAGCACGAGCAACGACACGGTCGTGGTCATGCGTGCCACGAACTGGACCTCGAACGCACGATGTGCCGACAGCACCGAGTCGAAGTTCCACGAAATGTTGTCGATGACGATGTACGCACCCACCATCAACGCTGCCGGCGCGAACAGATCAGATCGCGAGGGCGAACTGTGGAAGTAGAACCAGCTGACGACCAGCACCAGAGCCGAGGCCACGAAAGTGAGCAAGACCGAGAGCTTGAACACCACCCGGAACACG
>JBFWVD010000226.1:0-3169 GCA_050246915.1 Acidimicrobiia bacterium
ACGCCAACCCACGATCAGCCAACGTCTTCGAAATAGCCGCAGTCAACGTCGTCTTACCATGGTCAATATGACCCATCGTCCCAATATTCACATGCGGCTTATTACGCTCAAACTTTGCCTTGCTCATGGCGGTGGCCTTTCGTGGTGGAGATCTTCAGGGTGGAAGGTTCTTGCAGGAGATGTGGTAGCGGCGGTCGGATTCGAACCGACGACCACACGATTATGAGCCGTGTGCTCTAACCATCTGAGCTACGCCGCCGTGTCCGGCGCCGAAGCCGAAGCCCCGGACTCGGGAGCCCTCTGTGGGAGTCGAACCCACGACACCAGCCTTACCATGGCTGTGCTCTACCTACTGAGCTAAGAGGGCAGGCGCGGCAGAGCCGCAAACCGGGTTGGGAGCTTAGCCGGACAATGGCCCCAGGCACCAAGCCCGATTCGGTGTTGTGCCGATCAGGGCCGCCCTGGGTCGCAAGGGACTCGGTCCGACGAAGTAGTGCTCAAGGCCTAGTCACGGCGCGCCGACACCGCAGCTGTGAAGTGCCAGCGGCTGGTTGTGGAGATGGGCGAGGACGTGTTCTCTCTCGATCTGCATCCCCGTATGACCGTGCTCTCCGGGCTCGGCCCCACTGAGAGGTCCACCCTTGCCGGTGAACTGATCGGGGCCCTGTCGGGAGAGCGGTCCGGGGTGCACATCGAGGTACGAGACGCCAACGAACGCCGCGTGGCAGTGCTGCGACCTCGGGGCGGACGCCATCGCGTCATCGATGTCGAGCGCGAGCTCGACGTTACCCATGAGTTCGCCGGAGCAGGCGGCGATGTCGACCTCATCGCCCGCGCCGGATACACCGGCCCGGACGCCAGCCGGCGTCTGTTGGTGGTGGGCTTGCCCACCGGGCCCGACCGTGTCCTCGATGGCCGGGAGCTGGAACTCGCCCGCGTCGATCAGAAGGTGCTCTGGGGAGCGGCCGAGAACGTGAAGCGCACGGCCCGCGCCCTCGGGGCGATGGCCGCGTCGGCCAACGCCGTCATGAGCGAGCAGCGCCTCGTGGACGAGGTCGAAGATGCCCATCGCCAGCTCGAAGCGGCCATGGCGCGTGAGGAGAAGGCCAACAACCGCGGGTTCCTCGGCGGGGCACTCACCGGCATCGCCGCTGTGCCATCCACCGCCGTGTTCCCCGTGGCTGCCGTGCCGCTGCTGGCCGCGACCACGTTGTCGATGGCATGGGTGCATTCCGCCCGCCGCGGGGTGAGCAAGGCTGAGCGGCTCGAGGCCGAGGCGCTGCAATTGGCCGGGGCTCAGAGCTACCTCGGCTTCCACCTCCAGCGGGTGAACGGCATGTTGTCCAGTGCCGAGACCCGGCGCCGACTTGCCACTGCCGCTGACCTGCACCGCAAGGCCCTGGCCGCCTGGCACGGTGTCGCCGGTGACATCAGCGTCGACTGGGCGTTCGATCATCAGAGCGCCATCGTCGCCACTGCCTTGGTCGAGCATGCACTTGCCGCGCAGCCGCAACTGCTTGCCCCCGAAGACCGTGCCAAGGCCGAGGCGCTGGCCACCTTCCTCACCGACACACCGGTCACCCAGAGCGACGACGACGTGTTGCCCATCGTGCTCGATGAGCCGTTCGACGGTCTCGACCCGACGGCAACCCGGCGAATGCTCGGGCAGTTGTCGCGTTGGTGTGGGCTGCGTCAGGTGATCGTGTTCAGCGGCAACCCTGTGGTTCGTGACTGGGCAGCTGCGGAGGCGACGCTCGGCAAGGTGCACCTCGTGGAGGCGCTCGACAGCGGCGACGATCAGTTCGCTCCCCCGACGGGCGCACCGACCATCGACCTGAGTGTCAGCGTCTGAACCTCCGATCTCCCGGTCCACCGCTGCGCGGCAGGGCTAACTTGCCGCGGTGCTCCTGAGGATCGCCACGCTCGCTGACGCCGAGCCCATTCGGGCCATCTACAACCTCGAGGTCGAGACCTCGACGGCTACCTTCGATCTGGTGCCGCGAACGCTCGAGGAGCAGCGCGACTACATCTCGGGCCGATCTGGTGCGTTCAGCGTGCTGGTGGCGGTCGACGACGGAGAGATCGTCGGGTTCGCGGCGATCAGCGCCTACAAGGAGCGCGCCGCGTATCGCACCACCGTCGAGAACGCGGTCTACGTGCACCGAGGCCACCACGGCAAGGGCATCGGCAAGAAGCTGTTGAACGAACTCGTCGCAGTGACCCAATCGCATGGCTTCCATTCGATGATCGCTCGTATCGAGTCGAGCAACACCGCGTCGATAGCGCTGCACCGGGCGTGCGGATACGAGGTGATCGGCGTCGAGAAGGAAGTGGGTCGCAAGTTCAACCGTTGGCTCGACGTGACGGCGATGCAACGGATGTTGTGACCTCACCACGACGGCGGGGCGAATCTCCATGCCGTGGTGCCGCAGGTGAGTTCGTGGAGTGACCACCATCGCAAGTCGTCCCGGAAGATCACCACGTCGAGCAGATCGACGCCCAGCCACGCCAACGAGGCGCGCAACGTGACGAATGCGAGCGCGTCGCCCTCGGTCACGTCGTAGCGCTCCGGCCACCACGATCGTCGCGATTCGATGATGACCCAGTGATCGGGGCACAGATCACCCGTGCTCTCGAGCCGGCAATCGAGCATGTCCGCTGGTGACTCAGCGAACTCACGCACCGAGTCGATGCTCGTCCCCCGAGACGAGCAGCACCACCGACCGGTGGCGTCGAGGTGCCACACCTCCGGCCACGTGCGCCAGGTCGTGAGGTTGTCCTGCGACGAGTATTCGACCACATCGCGGGCGTCCCGGTAGAGGAAGTCCGTCACGTCCGGAGGCTCGAAGCCCTTCAGATCCTCGGGCCACATGGGTTGAAAGCGGTGCACGCGACTTGCCTCCGGTCGATCATCGGATCAAACGGGGACTGGGTCAGGCAGGCTGCGGTCCCGAAGCGCCGCATGGCAGCGACGACGGGCTGATCGTAGGGGGACCCGGGCCGGCATGGGTGTCGCGACCTCGATCGCAGGTGTCCACATCACGCGGTAATGTGTCCACATGAACGTGGGGGTACGCGAGTTGAAGCAAGGGCTGTCCGAATACCTCGATCGAGTCGCCGGTGGAGAGATCCTCACGGTGACGGACCGGGGAACACCCAAGGCCCTGAT
>JBFWVD010000227.1:0-3157 GCA_050246915.1 Acidimicrobiia bacterium
CCGGCCGTGAGTGTCTTGTCGCGCTCGTAGAACGCGAGCGTTGCCTTCTCGAACTCGCCGCCGATGCCGTGATTGATCATGTCCGGCATGCCCCGGTACATCTCCATGTTCACGGGTCCCAGGGCGACGACTGAGTTGAGGTGCGGGTTCTCGGCCGTGGCGACCAGACCCGCGGTCCCCCCGCCCCCGCTCTTGCCGATGATGCCGAGTCGGTCGGGGTCGACGCGGAAGGTCCGGTCCCGCATCCCATAGGAGGTGTGCTCGCCATCGTTCGACCGCAGCCACTCGACGGCAGCGTGGATGTCGTCCACGGTCTTCATGGGCGAGTTCGACGCCGGCACGCTGTCCCACATGCCGCGCGGGTGGATCTTCATCACGTGGATTCCCGACGAGATCAGAGGCGTGATCAGGCTCTCATAGCTGTCGCCACCGTTCTTCTGCGGCGAGATGATCACCGTGCCGAGCGGCTCTTCTGCAGCGGCAACCCACATGAACGCATGCACGGGCTCGCCGTTGCTCATGTAGTGGAACGGGAAGTGGCTCAGCGCACACTCGGGGTCGTAGACGGGATAGTCGTTGACGGCGAAGTCGATGTTCCTCAACAGCTCATCCATGGCAATCCTGCACTCCCGTCGCCCCGTCCCCGAGCATCGGCGGGCCTTCGTCGAACCCGTTCGTAAGATCGACGAAGCCTGCAACCGATGTTCGCGACACATTAGTATGTACTCGCTTTGGAGTCAAGGTGACATCCCGACGACCTCCGGGGCGTCCGGATCATCCAGTCGTCGATGATCTCGGGCTTGACCACCCACGCCACATGGTGGATCCCGATTGTGTGACGACGCCAAACGCTGCCGTGATGAGCGCGTTCAGCTCCCCGGAAGTGCCGCCCAGATGTCGTCGCCACGGCGAAGCGTCTCGCCCCCACCGTCGGCAAAGATCACCTGACCGGTGATTGCTCCATTGTCGGGACCTATGAGCCAACAGAGGGCCGACGCGATGAAGTCGGCTGGAGCGCCGACGCCGCACAGTGGCATGGCTGCTGCCGCTTCGAATTCGGCCCGACGCTCCCTGAGCAGGTCGGCGGTCATCGGCGTGTCGATCAAGCCGGGCGCGATCGCGTTCAATGCGATACCCGCGCCGGCCCAATCCGGCGAGGGTGCAACGCGCCGAACCCACCTGGCGATCGCCCGCTTCGAGGCCCTGTAGGCGCGGGCGCCGAGATCGTCCTCGGACACCATGCTCACCGCGAGCTCCTCGTCTCCGTCGAGCAGCGTTTCGACCAATGCGCTGGCTGGCTCCGCTCGAAGGAGGTCTGTGGACGCGACGACCACTGCACGAGGACGGTCACCAGCAGCGAGGAGCGGGCGGAGCCCGTGCAGCGTCGCCAAAGCTCCGAAGTAGTTCACACGCAGGATCGAGGATGGCTTCGCCAACCTTTGGCTCAGACCTGCGCACGCGACCACGCCGTCGAGACGACCCGAGGTCATGTCGTCGATCGCTGCGACCATCGTGTCCCGCCCCTCAACAGTCGCGAGATCAACGGTCACTTCGGCGTCTCGACGATCAACACCGATCACTTCATGGCCTTGCGAGATCAAGAGCGTGCGTGTCGCAGCGCCGATCCCCGAGGCGCTACCTGTTACAGCGTAGGTACGAGTGGCCATGACCACTATTCCTGAGTCACCGCTACGGCCGTGGTCGGCAGCACGTTCGTGTCGGGCATCGGAGAGGCGGTCACTCGGGAGAGGGTTGGGTTGGTTCGATTTGGCTGAAGGCGAGGCGAACTCCGTGAACCGGCGTGCCGAGGAGTGCCTCGTCCATCTTGTCGAACCTCTCGCGCCACAGCGGATTCATGTTGAACGCACTGACCTGGCGAACGTCCTGATCCATCGATCGAGCGCGGTCGACTGCCTTGTCAAGGTCGGACACACCGAAGACGAGGCGGAACATGCCGTCACCGTGCTCCTCGAGAAACTGCACCCGCTCGACGGCGACGGCCGGGTTCGTCGGCGCGTAGACCTCCATCCCGGATTCCCAGTCGAGGTAGTAGGTGATCCCCGCCTTCTCGTTCGGGAACGGGCCCTCGAACGTGATGTCGAGCAGTTCGGAGAACTGCCTCACCGCCGATTCCAAGTTCTCGGGGCGCACGCAAATGGCGATGTGGTCGATGCAGTTGATGTTCCTTCGCAGCATCTCGAGAACTCGCTTTCAATGGTGATGGTTGCCAGTGGGCGCGCGCATGATCCGCTCATCTGGCAACTCCTTGACTTGCTCTCGAAGACGGAAACGTGTTCATGAGCTGAGATGTACCGAGCCCGCGATCGAGGTGGGTGAGGTAGAGTAGTGTGTACTCGCTTTGGGGTCAAGTCGAGAACCCGGCGACGTACGAACCGGAGGAGACGACATGACACGTCCACACAATCGGATCAACCATGTGGCGTGGGTCGTCAAGCCCGAGAACATCGACCGGTACGTTCATGACGCGAGCCTTCTGTTCGGTGTCGAGTTCGAACGCCTCGGTGATCCCGACGTCCCGGGGGCAACGAAGGTGATCTTCATGTCCTTCGACGGCGGCCTCGAGTTCATCGCGCCACTCACGACCGCAGACGCGAGTGCAAAGCGGTTCCAGGACTTCCTGGATGAACATGGCGAAGGGCTCTATGGCCTCGTCTTCGCGGTCGACTCTCTTGACGACCGGATCGCCGAGGCACGCACGCTTGGCTATCCGGCCGGCGACCCTCTCCAGAGCTCCGATCCCAGCGTTCGTCAGCGCTACCTGAGGGCGTACACGACGCGCTGCCTCGACGCACAGGAAGCCGTGATCGGGCGCTTCGTCGGCACGGCGGTGGTGTTCGGGGAGTTCGATTACCCTGATCAGGCCTCACCTGAGTGATCGTCCGACGGCGATGCGCCGGCGTGAGCTGTGCGCGGAGACGTTGACAGCTGGACAGAAGTGAGCGTACGCTTTCTTTGTACCTCCTACGACGAGAGAACAGAACCATGACTGACATCGCCGCGAACATCCCCGTCATCGACGTTGACACACATTTGCTGGAGCCGGCAGACCTGTGGACCAGCCGGCTGCCGAAGAAGTGGCACGACGAGGCTCCGCACGTCGTGTCGGATCCCAAGTCGGGTCGTTTGCGGTGGCAGG
>JBFWVD010000228.1:0-3157 GCA_050246915.1 Acidimicrobiia bacterium
GGCGCGTCTCGGGGAATCGAGCGCCACGGTGACATCACCGATCGAGGCCCGAGGAACCAACCGCCGCTCGCGTCCAGAACCGGTCACGCACACACTGTCGACCGGCAGGTGTCCGTTCTTGAGTGTCCGGTGGTCGGGCTGGCCATGACGTGACGATCAGTCGCAGTCAGACCAGTCCATCGTCCAGCGACGAAGTTCTCGGTGCGACTGCGTCTTGCCGCCCGTGCTCAACTCGACATCGATCGCGTAGCTGCCGACCACCGGTCTCAAGTTGGTCGGGTCAGTCGCTACGTCCATCACGACTCTCCGCTTCCCTTCGAAGTCGAGCGTGTCCAAGGACGCGTCCAATCGGTCGCCCAGCACCCCCATGGCGATGGCCAGGTCGGGTCCTTCGGTCGTCTGCGTCATGCGCAGATGTGCCAGTTCGTCGGACCGATCCTCGAGCGACTCCACGACCACGTTGACACGCGCGTTCTCGTACGGGGCCGGCATCGGCGCTTCGTATTCGATACGTGCCTCATCGATTTCCCCGAGATCCACCCAGTTTCCGGCCCACGAACCCCAGTACTTGGCCACGACGACATCCTCGAGCACAGCAGCGAAGTTGGCTGGGACTTGGCCGTCGGCCATGAGAGGACGCGTACTGGCAATGAACTCGTCCAGATCGGGCAGGTGAGAGACACGACCATCGCTCGCCACGACGAACGCGGGGAGAGCGAGGGCCGCCAACAGCGAGGCCTGCACAGCCGCAGGAACATCGCGTCCGTTCAGGCTCGAGACCCTCATGTTCCCGAAGCTCACCCGGATCGACTCACCGTCGGTCGTCAGGTCAAGGTCGTAGGAGAGGTCAGCGATCTCCCCGTTTTTCTCAACCGACTCCAGCACGTGTGCCGAGCAGCCGGTTGGCCAACCAAACACGAATGGCCCGATGTAGGGGCCGTTTCGCGAAACGGCCACCGTGCTCGTCGGGGCGCTCGCCGATCCGCTAGCGCTCGTTTCCGGAACTGCGGACTCGACGGTGGCGGGCGCGGCCGTGTCTGTCACCAGCGATGAGAGCTCCGGGCTGTCGGCACCTCCGCACGACACACACACCATTGCGCAAGCCACGACCGTGAGGCGCGCCACGCCGCGGCCGAACCGGACGGGTCGCCCCCAAGTACGATTCACGCACGCACGGTAGCAACAACGCGCCGCTCCATTGCGCTGAATCGCGTGCGGGAACTGGCACGCCGCTTCTCGCTGACCAGTTGCCGACTCACTTCGCGGCAGCAGCAGGGCATCATCGGTCAGCCGTCGCCGCGGTTGGTGAGCTCGTCAAGGGCACTTGACGCGCATCGCTCTTGGTCATCGGCACCCCAGACCGCGGCTCACTCCCACGGCATCTCGAGAAGGTCAGGCGCCGACAGCCCGTCACGCAATCACCCCACCCCCATCGGGACCGGAGGAAGGTAAGGAACCGGGAACCAACTATCCGACACGGACTGCCCGACACAGCGGCGCCACCACTAGGAGACGACCCACGCGATCAGATGCGATCGTGCCGCCGCGTCAACAATCAATTGACGCAAACGATCCGCGGCCTGCGGTAGCCAATCACGATCATCCGACGACACCGACGGACCAACTGGATCACCGAACGCATCAGCGTCGAACCGCCCGATCAACACCCCAAGATCGACATCGACAAGATCGGCGGCCAGACCAGCGACGTCGTCGACATCCATCACCAACACCGGCGTATACCCCACCACATCGCTCACCGGTTCACCACCGAAACGCCCGACACCACCGGGACCGAACAACAGATCCGCCGCCGCCCACCACATCTTGTCCGCCTCCCACGCCGACCCATCAGTCACCCAACCGACCAACGCGTCATCATCCCCGACCAAGGCGTCCACCATCGCCGCGTCGCCCGACCGGACATACATCACCATTCCCATCGCAACCGTCCCAATCCCTCGACAACCATCAACAACCGCAACATCACGACGGGGGCTGCTTCAGATGCGCGAAATGACGCACATAGCGATCCTGCAACACCGCCAGATCCTCCGGCGTGAACGCCAACGGATTCAACGCACCCAACCATGAATGCTGTCCCGGCGGGGGGAACATCGGCGAGAAGAAGTCCCGCAACGCCGACAACAGCTCCGGTGTCACCGTCACTGGATCCTCAGTCGCCCGAAACACCATCGCCCCTTGACTCAACGCATACGGGGCCAGACCGGGATAGTCCTCGATCCGACGATGACACAACAACCCCTTGACCAACTCGGTTCCCAGCACCGCCAACCACGGATACCCCGGCACATACCCATACAACGGCACATCATCAACATCGCCGTACCCGAACAACTGGGCGTGCGGTACCGCATTCCCCTGGCCATAGGACTGCCCCGCGAACCGCAACGGGGTCCCGTCCACCGCCGCCAAGAACCACTCCACCGGCTCCGAACGATCCCTCACCGTATGGCAGTCCATCCGTGCACTGAGCCCAGCCAACCCGTTCCGCGACACCTCGTTGCGAAGATCGAACGCGGCAGTATTCGACTCGACCCACGCGTGGAGAACCCAGATCTCTGCGGATTCCCGTACCCGCTCGGCCACCACACCCGACCGGACCTTCGCGTTGTTCACTTCGACTTCGACGGCCCGCCACCCACACCCCTGCGCGTCCACCCACCGTTGCAACAACCCGAACGCCTCCTCAGGCGTCAACGGCCGCTCGAACACCACCATCCCCCCCATGAAGTTGTGGATATGGACCAGACGCTCATCACCCTCTGCCACGACGCTCAACCTACCCCTGGTATCGGAACCGGGATGAGGGGACCAGGCGAAGGGACCGGAACCGGCTGCGGACGAGGTGGCGGCAACGTCGGAGGAAGACCGATGATCACCGTGGGGCTGGCCGGCTGCGCGGCGCCGATCTTCTCGGTCTTCGCTGCGGGCTCCTGCTTCTTCTTGTACGCAGCGAGCAACGCCCACGTCACCTTCGGCCCCTGATACGACCACAGCACAATCCCATCAGGTGCCGGATGCTGCCAATAGTCGAGCCGGACCTCGCAACTCGAGCTCAGACAGACCGCGTCGCTCTGCGATTCAGTCAACAGCGTGCGCGGTCGAAGCGTGTGTGGGCAGTCCTGGTTCGAGC
>JBFWVD010000229.1:0-3133 GCA_050246915.1 Acidimicrobiia bacterium
CTGGCCCGCCGGCCGATGCTGGTGCCCATCTTGCGCGCCGCGGTGGGAATGGTCGATGCCGCACTACGCCTGCTACCCGAGGCTGAGGTGGGGTTCATCGGCCTGGCCCGCAACGAGGCGACCTTCCAACCCACGCCGTATCTGGCCAAGCTCCCGGCCCGCCTCGACGGGCGTCCCATCATCGTGTTGGATCCCATGCTGGCCACCGGTGGGTCGTTGGCCTACACGCTGCAGTTGCTCATCGAGCGCGGTGCGCCGCAGCCCATCACCTGCGTCAGCGTCCTCGCCGCCCCCGAGGGCATCGCCCGCCTCGAGCAGACCGGCCTCGATCTGCACGTGGTGACCGCTTCCATCGACTCACACCTCAACGACCATGCGTACATCGTGCCCGGCCTCGGTGACGCCGGTGATCGCCAGTTCGGACTGTGGTGACGCACCGCGACCGCGGCTCGAACCTTCCCTGAGCTTCAGCGGGCACCGGGATCGCGCTGATACGCGGTGACCGACGCCGTTCCCATCACCAGCTCCGATGCCACGGCGGCGATCAAGGCCGGCACGATGAACCCCGGCCGGCCAGTGGTCTCGGCCACGAACATCACCGCGGCCAGCGGCACCCGGTATCCCGCACCGAGGAACGCGGTCACACCGATGACGGTGAACAGCGTGGGTTCGGCACCACCGATCCATCCATCGACGATGCGCCCCATGAGTGCTCCCGCTGCCACGAGCGGGATGAACACTCCGCCGACACCGCCACCAGTCAGAGCAATCGATGTCACGAGGCATCGCAACACCAGCACGAGTGCCAACAACCGAGCGCCATGCGCCGGATCCTGTGCCCATCGCACGACGTTGTAGCCGCCGGTCAAGGTGATGTCCTCGCCGGTTGCCCATCGTCCGAGCGCGTACAGCGCAGCCAAGCTCACGGCGACGAGCGGCAGGCGCAGTGCTGCCGGCCGCTGCGCGAGGGCCTTGCCGTGGCGGATCATCTTGGCGAACACCCGCGCCCCCAGACCGGCCGCCACACCCAACGCAGCCGCGCCGGCCAGATCGGCGAACGAGAACGACGGGTTGCCACCGACGTCGAACAACGGCGTGGTGCCATGCACGGCGACGAACACCAGATAGCCGGAAGCGGCTGCCACCAAGGCGGGCAGCAGCATGCGCCGGGCCAGATCGTCGCGATAGGGCACCTCGAGCGCGAACACCACCCCCGTGGCCGGCGCCTTGAAGATGGCCGCCACGCCGGCCGCTGCACCCGCTACCAGCAACGTGCGTCGATCGCTGTCGCGGAACACCCCCGGCAAGCGACGCTGCAGCGACGATCCGATGAACGAACCGAAGTACAGCGACGGGCCTTCCAGCCCCATCGCCGCACCGGAGCTCACCGTGGTCAGGGCGGCCATGGCCCGCGCTGCGAACGCTCGGGCATCGAGATGATGGTGACGATCGTGGAAGGCGTGGAGGTACTCATCTGACGTGGCTGGCGATGTCGAGCGGCCGACCGTTCTCAGGATGAGCCACGCTGACGCGAGTCCCAAACCAGGCATGAACGCGCGGCACCACACCGGCACGCTCTCGTAGTGGTCTTGAACGCCGTTGACCACGATGGTCTCGAACAGCGCCACCAACGCTCCGGTAGCCGCACCCACCAGCGCGGCCAGCACCACCACCTCCCGCGATCGAGTCGCCAGGCGCTTCAGCTCCGCGCGGCGCGCGTCGAGGCGGGGAACGATCTTCATGGCAGGAAGTCGCCAGTTACGACGGACGACTCACCGGCCGCCGCCGCGAACTCCCGCAACCCCTTGATGAGGGTGTCGACATGGCTACGATCCATAGCAGCGACGAGGCGCGCGATCTCACGACGTCGCCGTCGCATCACGGCACGCACCAACGCTTTGCCCTCACTGGTGAGGCTGAGGTCGATCTCGCGCCGACTGTCCGCTGACGTCTGGCGATCGACGAGACCCTTGGCCACCAACCGATCACACATCCTGGTGGCGGTCGACGGCTGCACATCGAGCGCCACCGCAAGTTGGGCGAGGTTCCGAGTGCCGTGGGTGCTCAACATCACCAGCAGCCGCAGTTGGGGAAGTGTCACGTCGGCGGCGAGACCCGAGACCGAGCGCGCTGCGCATCCGACCAGGGCTCGGGAAGCCGTCAGCAACGCCTCGGTCAGCTCGTCGTCGAGCGTCTCTTGCATGAGCCAATCGTTGCATACAGCAATTGTTCGCGGACAATCGTTGCCCACCGGCATGTGGCGGGTCAGACCGAGCCGTCGGTCAGGACATGAGCGCGGCGAGGGCGTCGAGCAACGGCTCGGGATCATCGCCGACGGTCTCGGCGTAGATCTTCACCTTCGGTTCGGTGCCGCTGGGACGCACCAGCAGCCGCGCCCCACCGTCGAGTTCGAACAGCAGCACGTTGCCGTCGCGTCGATCGATCAGGTTCGCCACTTTCCGGCCGGCCAGATGCGTCGGCGCATCGGCCCGCAGTGCGTCCATGGCGGCGCTCTGTTCGGCAGGCATCATGCGCAGCGATCGCTCGGCGGTGATGTGACGACCGAAGCGTGAGGCGATGTCGTCGAGACGATCCTGCAACGTCACCCCGTCACGTTTGGCCAATGCCGCCACCTCGGCCATCACCAGCGCGGCGCCGATGCCGTCCTTGTCCCGGACCACCGACCCGATGAGGTAGCCGAGGGCCTGTTCGTAACCGAACACGAAACGGCGGTCGGGATGATCACTGATGGCACGAGCGATCCACTTGAACCCGGTGAGCGTCTCGGCGTAGGCCACGTCGTCGTTCACCGCAGCCATGTCCCGCAACAACGTCGACGACACGATGGTGGTGGCCACCAGACGCGGGCCCGAGGTGTGGGCCAGCACGTGGTCGGCGAGCAACCATCCGGTCTCGTTGCCGGTGAGCGGGCGCCAGCCCCCGTTGGCAGTGGGGATAGCAACAGCCAAGCGATCGGCATCAGGATCGTTGGCCAAGGCCACATCAGCGCCGCTCTCGGCCGCCAACGCCAGCAGCAAGTCCATCGCGCCAGGCTCTTCGGGGTTGGGGAACGCCACCGTCGGGAAGTCCGGATCGGGATCGGCCTGCTGAGCGACGAGCACCGGCGCAGGGA
>JBFWVD010000230.1:0-3086 GCA_050246915.1 Acidimicrobiia bacterium
CAGATCTTCGGTGATGGGGTGGCGCGGGCAGAAGCGACGCGGATGTTGTCCAACGGCGATGTACCCCACATCAAGTACTCGCTGATCATGCCGTTGGTGGCGGTGCCGTGGAACTGGATGGGCGATGCCCTCGGTCATCGGCTGGCGGTGCTGGCCCGTTTCAACCTCGCCGTGTTCGCGATGTGGCTCGCGGTGATGTGGGTGATGCTGCGTCCCCGCTTGGGGGAGCGGCACACCCGGAGGTTCCTCGTCATCGTGGCCGGAGCGTCGTACCTGGCTCCGTATCTGGTGGAGTTCAACGCCGAGGCCTTCTCCACCATGTGCGTCACCGCCGGACTGGTGCTCCTCATGTGGGGGTATCGAACGTCAACCCGAATTGCGGGTCTCGTAGTGGCGGTGATCGGGACGGCCAACATCCCCGCAATGGTCCCGGCCGTAGCACTCGGCGCGATCGTGGTCGTCATCCGCACCCGTCAGTGGCGCGTGGCCCTGGTGCCGCTGCTGGCGTTCGTGCTCGTGGTCATCGAGAGCAGCTGGGAGCGCGGGTCGTTGGCCATGAGCAAGTACGACCTGGCCAACGAGATGGGTGCCAAGACGGTGCTGCCGTACTCGGGGCTGCCGGGCTTTCGCTATCCGCCGCTGTTCGGTGTGCTGTCCATCGTGTTCAGCTTCGGCAAGGGCCTGGTGTTCTTCGTCCCGGCGTTGTTCCTCGCCGGACCGAACGGGGCATCGTCGCTCGCCTCCGACGCACGGCTGGCGAACGCTCGGGCCATCGCCACGCTGCGTTGGTGCCTGGTCGCCGTCGTGGCCGGTCTGGTGATCATGTACTCGCGTTGGTGGTCGTGGTACGCCGGGCAGTCGTATGGGAACCGGTTCTTCGTGATCGCCGCCATCCCCGCCGCGCTGGCGCTGGTGCACGCCATCGACGGGCCGAAGCGCGCATCGGGCGCCGACGAAGCGGACGCTCTTCGCAGCTCGCGTTCGGCGCTCGGATCGTTGCTGGTGATCGCGGTGGTGGCGCTGTCGGTGTGGGTCACGCTCATGGGACTGGTGTTCAACGTGCGTCAACCCGCGCTCGGCTTCTGCCATCTCGACAACGACGCGCTCGAGCATCTGTGTTGGTACACGCCGGAGTACTCGTTCTTGTGGAGTCCGTTCGTGTACGGCGTCCATTGGCACGCTCGGGACCTGTTGCTCGCCGCGGCGAGCGTGGTGGTGGCGGCGTGGGCGATGATCGGGCCGGTGCGCGTGCTGGCGTTGCGTGGCCGGCAATGGCTGGCCCAATGGCGTTCGCAAGGCACGGGCTGGACCTGGTGAACGGCGCGCGACCGATACCGGAGACCGACCTCCGATATCGTCGACCGGCGTTGTGAGACATTCTCCTGTGCCTTCCCGTCGTCGTACCCGCGCGCTGGTGTCCATCGCTCTTGCCTGTGCCAGCGGTGTGAGTGCGTTGGTCGCCGTCCCGAGCGGTCTGGCCACCGCTGCACCGCTGCCCAACCCGGATCAATCCGGTGAGGACCGAGTCGTGTCCGCTGCCGCCTACGGAGCGAACCTGTCGTTCATCGGCAAGGGCTTCGGCCACGGGCGAGGGCTGTCGCAATATGGTTCGTACGGCTACGCGGTCGAGCGCAACCTCGACTGGAACCAGATCCTCGACACCTACTACCCGAACACCACGCGCGGCACGGCCGATGTGAACGCCACGATCTCGACCCGTCTCGTCGACCTCGATGACGTCCCGGCCATCGTGATGCACGACGGCGGTCGTCTCACCGTGGGGACCTACGCGCCGAACGCGTCGGTGCCCGGTGAGTTCACCGCGGTGATGATCCGCAAGAACTCCGTCAATCCCACGCAACTCGACGTGTACACCGGCACGGGTTGCGATCCCAATGCTGCTGGAGCGTGGACGCTGGCCACCACGGTGTCGCCGGTGGGTGATGGGCTGGCGGCGCGCGTCACCGTCGATGCCACGGGTCGCAACGACGCCGACACCAACTTGGCGAACCTGCTTGCGGTGTGCGAACCCGACGGACAGAAGCGTTGGTACCGCGGGTCGTTCTTGGCGTGGCTCGACACCGCCAACGCACAACGCATCGCCAACGTGACATCGGTGGAGCAGTATCTGCGCGGCGTGGTGCCGCGTGAGTCGCCGTCGTCGTGGGGTGATGCCGGCGGCGGCAAGGGCATCAATGCGCTCAAGGCCCAATCGGTGGCCGCTCGTTCGTACGCATTGTCCGAGAGCCGCTATCTGCCGTACGCGCAGACGTGCGACACCCAGACCTGTCAGGTGTATGGCGGCGCGGCCGTTGCGTCATCGCCAACAGCAGCACTGACGCGCATCGAGTTCGACAACACCGATCGTGCCGTGGCCGAGACCGCGGGCGCGGTGCGTCTGTTGAACGGGGCCATCGCGCGCGCCGAGTTCTCCTCGTCCACCGGTGGATGGACGGCCGGGGGCACGTTCCCGTCCGTGGAAGACCTCGGTGACGCCACCAGCATCAACCCCAACTACAACTGGCAGACCACGGTGGCGCGTTCCACCATCGAGCAGCGCTATCCGCAGTTGGGCACGCTGCTGCTCGTCAACGTGACCAAGCGCAACGGCCTCGGCCAGTTCGGTGGGCGGGTGCGCACCGTCGAATTGCGCGGCACCGATGCCACGGTCGTGCTCACCGGTGATGAGATGCGACGCACGTTCGGGCTCAAGAGCGATTGGTTCTTCGTGGCCCCGCCGTTCACCGATACGCCGGTCACTGCGGTGGCGAGCGCGGCGAGCGGTGGCTACTGGATGGCCACCACCGATGGCGGCGTCTACAACTTCGGTACCGCGGCGTGGGCAGGATCGATGTCGGGCCAACCGCTCAACTCGCCCGTCATCGGCATGGCGTCATCGGGAACCAGGGCCTACTGGTTGCTCGGTCGCGATGGCGGCATCTTCTCCTTCGGTGGCGCGGCGTTCTACGGCTCCACCGGCAACCTCAAGCTCAACAGACCAGTGGTGGCGATGGCGGCACGGCCACAGGCCGACGGCTACTGGTTCGTGGCCTCCGACGGTGGCATCTTCTCCTACGGCGGGGCGC
>JBFWVD010000231.1:0-3049 GCA_050246915.1 Acidimicrobiia bacterium
CAGCGCCTCACTGAAGCTTGACCATGCACCAACCCACCGGTTCCAACTCCGGTTGATCGCCTCGTTCAACCGCTCCCCATCGGCCAGGTGTTACCCAGCCGGGCTCAACCCCGACAGCTTCGAATCGACCGTCGACACCCGCACCAACAGATCGACCGGCAACAAGCCGCCCTCACTACGAATCGACCCGAAAGAACTCGCCGCCTTCATCAGTTCGCCCCCGGTAGGTAGACGTACATGCCGAGCACGTCGACGGGGAGCTGCGGCGTCACTCGGAACCGCACCCCCTTCTGGCGAGCGGCGTCACGTACGCGTTCATGAGCGTTCTTCAAGTCATCGGCCCGGCGCTCCGCATCGGCGGCAAGGTGGTCGACCCAGTGTTCGGCCCCTGCCACCAGCTCGGTGAGGAAGTCGGTCGCTTGGCCCGGCACCACGATCCCTGACGGTTCGGCGAGGAGCAGCTCGGCCACGGCGCCTTCGTCGAGCCAGTGCGGCGCGTCGGCCGGCCCGGTGAACCCGAGCAGAGCGCAATCCTCGGCCAGCATCGGCTCTTCGACGCCGCCCCGCGTGGTCAACAGATGGAAGCGATGGCGCACGATCAGCAGCGTGGTTCGCTTGGGGACGGCTGTTGTTCGGATGACACCGCATCGACGGGCCGGCGAGTCGACCTGTGCGTCGAGCGCACTGGTGAGGAGATACGAGGCCAGCCCATTGACGATCGGATGGGTGCGCCCGAGGAGGGCTTCGCCATCGCTCACGGGTGCGCTGAAGCGACCCTTCACCCGGTCTCCACCGAGCAGGTCTCGTACAGCGTCTTTGGCTCCGGTGAAGTCGAGCTCCACGGAACCGTTGCCCACCACGCGGCCACCGAGCACGGCGGCAGCAGTCCGCACGAACGTCTCGACGTCGGCGCCGCTCCCCACCGCAGCACGGATGGCATCGAGCTCGGTGGCCACCTCGTCGACCTTGATGCCATGTTGGGCGAACACCGTGCGGGATCGGCGTTCTTGCTCGGCGGCGCGGTCCCATTCTTCCATGAAGTCGGCGGTCTTCGGCTTGAGGTACTCCTCCATACCGGGAAGCACCTGCTCCACCGGGCCGGCCTCGGCGTTGAGCAATCCTTCGGCCACGGCTTCGATGACGGCGTTGGTATCGCCGGGCACCGGGATCGAGACACCGAGTGCGCTGCGGATGGTGCGGTGCTTGCGCAGCAACACGTCGAGCACGATCTGGTCGATGCCGTTGTCGCTGCCGTAGTACGTCGCGACACGCACAACCTTCGCGGCTTGACCGAAGCGGTCGACACGGCCCTCTCGTTGTTCGAGCCGGGTCGGGTTCCACGGCAGGTCGTAGTGGACGACCGCGTCGAACAGGTCCTGGAGGTTGATGCCTTCGGACAAGCAGTCGGTGGCGACCAGGACACGCTTTGGGCTCTCCCCCATCGCCTCGATGCGAGTCTCACGCTCGGTGGGCGGAAGGTTGCCGGTGATGGCCTCGACGTGGACGTCGCCCTTCTTCAGGTGCTCACGCAACGCGTCTGCGACGTACTCGGCCGTGGGGATATAGCGGCAGAACACGATCGGCTGATGACCTTCGTCGATCAGCTTGGTGATGAGTGTCAATGCCTGTTGCAGCTTGGCGTCGGGCTTGCCGCAGAGGGCCTCTGCCTTCTTCGCCATGTTCCGCAGTCTGCGGCGGGCCTTGGCGTCGTCGTCATCGCCATCGAGGTCGGCGCCGGGCACCACGTCGGTGCTCTCGATCGACTCGTCGTCGCCGATGTCGAGCACGGTCTGACGGCCAATGGCATCGGCCTCTTCAACAGAGTCGGTACCGACTGTCGACGCCCGGGTCTTCAATGTGGCCGCGGCCGCAGCCGGGCTCGACGCGATGGAGCGCAACAGCGCCAGGGCCGACCACCATCGGACACGTTGGCGGTGGGTGCCTTCGCTCGGGTCCTGCACGATCTCGCGGGCGTAGTCGAGCACCTCGTCGAACAGCGCTCGGTACTCAGGCGAAAGTTGATAGGTGTACTCGCCCTCCTTGCGTTCCGGGAACTGCGTGTTGGAACCGAGGTAGGCAGCGATGTCACCTCGCTTGCGTTGCACCAGATGGCGAGCGAGCTCTTCGCGATGCCTGCGATTGTGATCTCCCGAAAGATCGTCGGGCAGGTTGGCGAACTTCGGGTCGAGCAAGGTGAGCAGCGAGCGAAAGGCACCCTCCTTGCCGGAGTGCGGCGTTGCCGTCACGAGGATCACGTGACGCTTCGGGTCCTTGGCCAGTTGGCGCACCAGCTCATGGCGCTGATGGCGCGAGCGATTCTTGGGGCCTTCGTCGGCGGCGCAGGTGTGGGCCTCGTCGATGATCACCAACTCGGGGCATGTGCGGATGAAGTCATCACGATGGCGGTCGGCCTTGATGAAGTCCGTCGACACGATGACGTAGGGGTACTCGTCGAAGATCGATCGACCGACCGGCAGCCCGCGTTCGAGACGAGCGGCGGTTGACGCCAGGACCAGCTCGGCCTCGATGTGGAACTTGGTGTCGAGCTCTTCCTTCCACTGCCGAGCGAGGTGCGGTGGGCAGAGCACCGCCATGCGCTTCACGTCACCCTGCTCGAGCATCTCCCGAGCGATGAGCCCGGCTTCGACGGTCTTACCGATACCGACATCGTCGGCGATGAGCAGACGAACTGGGTCGAGCTTCAATGCCATGAGGAGGGGGACGAGCTGATACGGGCGGGGCTCGACGGCGATGGCACCGATGGATCGGAACGGGCCGGCGCTGGAGCGGAACCCGAGCCGGAGCGCGTCACGCAGCAGGCGGGCTGAGCGATAGTCACCGAGCTGCGTGGGGTCGGGCAACGAGAAGGTTGCCGGGTCGATGTGCTCGAGCGAGGTGAGGATGCCGGTGACCTCGTCCTCGGTCCCGCCCAGAGGCCGGACCATGACCAGTTCATCATCGGTGCCAGGGAGCACCACCCATTCGCGGCCTCGGGCGGCGACCAGTGATCCAACTGCGAACGTCATTGCGTCATCTCCCCGAACACCCA
>JBFWVD010000232.1:0-3047 GCA_050246915.1 Acidimicrobiia bacterium
CGGGTGTTGTCCAACGGCGATGTACCGCACATCAAGTACTCGTTGATCATGCCCATCGTGGCGGTGCCGTGGTACTGGATGGGCGATGCCCTCGGCCATCGGTTGGCGGTGCTGGCCCGCTTCAACCTCGCCGTGTTCGCGATGTGGCTCGCGGTGATGTGGGTGATGCTGCGACCGCGGTTGGGGGAGCGACACACCCGGCGGTTCCTCGTCATCGTCGCGGGGGCGTCGTACTTGGCTCCCTATCTGGTGGAGTTCAACGCCGAGGCCTTCTCCACCATGTGTGTCACCGCCGGGCTGGTGCTCCTCATGTGGGGGAATCGAACGTCAACCCGAATTGCGGGTCTCGTCTTGGCGGTGATCGGGACGGCCAACATTCCCGCCATGGTCCCGGCCGTAGCACTCGGCGCGATCGTGGTCGTCATCCGCACCCGGCAATGGCGCGTGGCCCTGGTGCCGCTGCTGGCGTTCGTGCTGGTGGTCGTCGAGAGCACCTTGGAGCGCGGGTCGTTGGCGATGAGCAAGTACGACCTGGCCAACGAGATGGGGGCCAAGACGGTGCTGCCGTACTCGGGGCTGCCGGGCTTTCGCTATCCGCCGCTGTTCGGTGTGCTGTCCATCGTGTTCAGTTTTGGCAAGGGCCTGGTGTTCTTCGTCCCGGCGTTGTTCCTCGCCGGATCGAACGGGGCATCGTCGTTCGCGTCCGACGCACGGGTGGCGAACGCTCGGGCCATCGCCACGCTGCGTTGGTGCCTGGTCGCCGTCGTGGCCGGCTTGGTGATCATGTACTCGCGTTGGTGGTCGTGGTACGCCGGGCAGTCGTATGGGAACCGGTTCTTCGTGATCGCCGCCATCCCCGCCGCGCTGGCGCTGGTGCACGCCATCGACGGGCCGAAACGCGCATCGGGCGTCGACGAAGCGGACGCTCTTCGCGGCTCGCGTTCGGCCCTCGGATCGTTGCTGGTGATCGCGGTGGTGGCGCTGTCGGTGTGGGTCACGCTCATGGGGCTGGTGTTCAACGTGCGTCAACCCGCGCTCGGGTTCTGCCATCTCGACAACGACGCGCTCGAGCATCTGTGTTGGTACACGCCGGAGTACTCGTTCTTGTGGAGTCCGTTCGTCTACGGCGTCCATTGGCACGCTCGGGACCTGCTGCTCGCCGCGGCGAGTGTGGTGGTGGCGGCATGGGCGATGATCGGTCCGGTGCGCGTGCTGGCGTTGCGGGGCCGGCAGTGGCTGGCCCAATGGCGTTCGCAAGGCACGGGCTGGACCTGGTGAGCGGCGCGCGACCGATACCGGAGACCGACCTCCGATATGGTCGACCGGCGTTGTGAGACATTCTCCTGTGCCTTCCCGTCGTCGCACCCGCGCGCTCGTGTCCATTGCTCTTGCCTGTGCCAGCGGTGTGAGTGCGTTGGTCGCTGTCCCGAGCGGCCTGGCCACCGCTGAACCGCTGCCCAACGCGGATCAACCCGGTGGGGACCGAGTCGTGTCCGCTGCGGCCTACGGAGCGAACCTGTCGTTCATCGGCAAGGGCTTCGGCCACGGGCGTGGTCTGTCGCAATTTGGTTCGTACGGCTACGCGGTCGAGCGCAACCTCGACTGGAACCAGATCCTCGACACCTACTACCCGAACACCACGCGCGGCACTGCCGATGTGAACGCCACGATCTCGACCCGTCTCGTCGACCTCGACGACGTCCCGGCCATCGTGATGCACGACGGCGGTCGACTCACCGTTGGGACCTATGCGCCGAACGCGTCGGTGCCCGGTGAGTTCACCGCGGTCATGATCCGCAAGAACTCCGTCAATCCCACGCAACTCGATGTGTACACCGGCACGGGTTGCGACCCCAACGCTGCCGGCGCATGGACGCTGGCCACGACGGTGTCGCCGGTGGGCGATGGACTTGCGGCGCGCGTCACCGTCGATGCCACGGGTCGTAACGACGCCGACACCGACTTGGCCAACCTGCTAGCGGTGTGCGAGCCCGACGGACAGAAGCGTTGGTACCGCGGGTCGTTCTTGGCGTGGCTCGACACCGGCAACGCACAACGCATCGCCAACGTGACATCGGTGGAGCAATACCTGCGCGGCGTGGTGCCGCGTGAGTCGCCAGCTTCGTGGGGTGATGCCGGCGGCGGCAAGGGCATCAATGCGCTCAAGGCCCAATCGGTGGCCGCTCGTTCGTACGCATTGTCCGAGAGCCGTTATCTGCCGTACGCGCAGACGTGCGACACCCAGACCTGTCAGGTGTACGGCGGCGCGGCCGTTGCGTCATCACCAACGGCAGCACTGACGCGCATCGAGTTCGACAACACCGATCGTGCCGTGGCCGAGACCGCGGGCGCGGTGCGTCTGTTGAACGGGACCATCGCCCGTGCCGAGTTCTCGTCGTCGACTGGTGGATGGACGGCCGGCGGCACGTTCCCGTCCGTGGAAGACCTCGGTGACGCCACCAGCATCAACCCCAACTACAACTGGCAGACCACGGTGGCGCGCTCCACCATCGAGCAGCGCTATCCGCAGTTGGGCACGCTGCTGCTCGTCAACGTGACCAAGCGCAATGGCCTCGGCCAGTTCGGTGGGCGGGTGCGCACCGTCGAGTTGCGCGGCACCGATGCCACGGTCGTGCTCACCGGCGATGAGATGCGACGCACGTTCGGGCTCAAGAGCGATTGGTTCTTCGTGGCCCCGCCGTTCACCGATACGCCGGTCACCGCGGTGGCCAGCGCGGCGAGCGGCGGCTACTGGATGGCCACCACCGATGGCGGCGTCTACAACTTCGGTACCGCGGCGTGGGCAGGATCGATGTCGGGTCAACCGCTCAACTCGCCCGTCATCGGCATGGCGTCATCGGGAACCAGGGCCTACTGGTTGCTCGGCCGCGACGGTGGCATCTTCTCCTTCGGTGGCGCCGCGTTCTACGGCTCCACCGGCAACCTCAAGCTCAACAGACCAGTGGTGGCGATGGCGGCACGGCCACAGGCCGACGGCTACTGGTTCGTGGCCTCCGACGGTGGCATCTTCTCCTACGGCGGGGCGC
>JBFWVD010000233.1:0-3002 GCA_050246915.1 Acidimicrobiia bacterium
GGTCACGAAGTAGGGCGAGATGTAGCCCTTGTCGAAGCGCATGCCCTCGACGAGGTCCATGTCCATGCCGAAGGTCTGGCTCTCCTCGACGGTGATGACGCCGTCCTTGCCCACCTTGTCGATGGCCTCGGAGATCATCGTGCCGATCTCGGTGTCAGCGGCGGAGATGGAAGCGACCTGAGCGATCTGCTCCTTGGAATCCACCACGACGGCCTGCGACCGGATGGAGGCCACGGCGGCCTCGACTGCACGCTCGATGCCCTTCTTGAGGGTCATCGGGTTGGCACCGGCGGCCACGTTGCGAAGGCCCTCACGCACCATCGTCCAGGCGAGGACCGTGGCGGTCGTGGTGCCGTCACCAGCGACATCGTCGGTCTTCTTCGCTACTTCCTTGACGAGCTCGGCACCGATCTTCTCGTACGGATCCTCGAGATCGATCTCCTTGGCGATGGACACGCCGTCATTGGTGATCGTGGGGGCGCCCCACTTCTTCTCGAGCACCACGTTGCGACCCTTGGGTCCGAGCGTGACGCGCACCGCGTCGGCGAGTTGGTTCATGCCAGATTCGAGAGCTCGGCGTGCCTGCTCGTCGAAAGCGATCATTTTTGCCATTGGTGGAGTCCTCCATTGGACCGAGGCGATGGACTTGGCCTGTTCGCACTCTCAGGAGCTGAGTGCTAGCACTCGACTGGGTCGAGTGCTAACAGACTAAGACCGAGACCTCCCGCCTGGCAACCCGAACCGAGGTTTCCCTTCGCTCCCACAGTGGCACCGGCGCCACAGTGGAGCCAGATTGCGGAGATTCCATAATCTGACTCCCAAGTTCGGGGCAGCGAGCGGTTCAGCCTCCGGCGACCGCGGGGATGATGCTGACCGTCTCGCCGGCGGGCACGGGGGTGTCAAGGCCCTGCAGGAATCGCACGTCGTCGTCGGCCACGAAGATGTTCACGAACTTGCGCAGCGCGCCGGCCTCATCGAACAGTCGATCACGGAAGCCCGGGTGCGCAACATCGAGATTGGTGAGGACCTCGCCGAGCGTGGCGCCCTCGACGGACACCGTCGAGGAACCGCCCGAGATGGGACGAAGGGTGGTGGGGATACGAACGGTCACAGCCATGGCCCGAAACCCTACCGGACTGGTCATGATTGCTGACAGTGGCCGAGGCGTTCGAGCACGATCTCACTGATGCATTCGCTGGTGTCGTTCATCGAACGCTCGTGCCCGAACCGGGCGGTGAGTGACAGCACCTCGATGCGGTCATCCACCCCGTCGAACACATCACCGGCCACGGCAATCACCGGGACTCCGGCCGACGCGGCCAGCGCGGCAACCCCACCGACCACCTTGCCCTCAAAGCTCTGCTCGTCGAGGAAACCTTCGCCGGTGATCACCAGATCGGCACGCTCGATGCGCTCGAACAGACCGACCTCTTCGGCCACGAGGTCGAACCCACCGATGAGCCGACCGCCGATCGCCGCCAGACCACCGGCCAACCCGCCGGCCGCACCAGCCCCGTCCATCTCGGACACGTCGACGCCGTACTCATCTCGGTACAACTCGACGAGTCGTTCCAATCGGCGACGGAGCAATTCCACTTGCGCGACGGTTGCGCCCTTCTGTGGAGCGAACACGCGAGCGGCGTCCACGAAGCGGGTCTGCACATCGCAGGCGACCTCGAGCTTCACACCACGCAACCTCGGGATGGGTGGAAGGGCACGGAGACAACCGAGTCCGCCGTCAGTGGTCGCCGATCCGCCGACACACACCACGATGCGTTTGGCCCCCGACTCGAGTGCCGCTCCGATCAACTCTCCGACGCCTTGGGTGGACGCGGCGATCGGGTCGTTCCCCTCGGCGCCGCCCACGAGTACGAGACCTGATGCTGCGGCCATCTCGATGTAGGCAGTCGTACCCTTCAACCGCCAACGCGCCTGGACCGGATCGCCGAGCGGTCCGGTCACCGTGGTGACTCGGTTGGGTCCGCCTACCGCGTCGATCGTGCCTTCCCCGCCATCGCCCATCGGAACCTGATCGCAGGTTCCGCCGGCGCGGCGAACCGCATCGGCAATCGCAGCCACGACATGGCGCGCCGAGGCCGTCCCTCGGAACTTGTCAGCAGCGGCGACGACATGCACGGCTCATGATGCTAGGAGCCGGCCACCATCGGTCGCCCGGTGACACCGGCGACGTTGACGGGCGCGAGCGAGCGACGCGGACGACCGGGGCTCAGGCTGCGAGGTCGGTGCCGAGCAGTACCAGCACCTGCGCCTCACCCAGCTCGGCGACCTTGATCGGCAGCGGATCGGGCATGAGCATGACCGGCGGCGTGACCTTCGAGGTCTTGATGGCGTTGGCGACGGAGTCGGCTTGGGCCTGATTGCCTTCGACGTAGTACACGATCGTCTTGGCGACGGTACCGACCGACTCGAGGGCGTTCACCGGTGTCAGCACCGTGAACCCGGCGGCCTTGAGCGTGTTGCCCATTCGTGCAGCCGCGCCCTTCACACCGGTCTTGCCGTTGGCCACGATGACGCGCACCGGGTCGGTGGACACGCTCGATGCGGTCGAAGTGGCAACAGCGATCGTCGTCGCTGTTGGATCGACGGTTGTTGTCCCGCCGACGACCGTGGTCGCTGTGGTGGTGGTGCCCGAACCAGTGATCACGTCGGTGGAGTCATCGCCGTGAAAACCCTTGTTGACGATGAGCGCGCCCAGGGCGGCCAGCACAACGAGCAGCACGACTCCCCGGATGGCCGTCGACTGTGGCGAGTGCTCCCGGTCCATGTTCACGCCTTTCGGTCCGCCGGAACTCGATTCGCCCCGAGCTTGGCGCTGTGGCGCCGTTCGCGCTCGCGCTGCAAGCGTCGCACGACTAGCGGATCAGCCTCGAGCGCTTCGGGCATGTCCATGAGTTCTGTGAGCAATTGCTGATATCGCTCCACCGAGAGTTCGAACTGCTCGGCGATGGCGACATCACGCGGTTGGTCGAGAGTCCACCAGG
>JBFWVD010000234.1:0-2951 GCA_050246915.1 Acidimicrobiia bacterium
CCGTCGCCGAGGATGCAGACCACCTTGCGGTCGGGCCGGCCGAGCTTGGCGCCGATGGCCGCCGGAACCGCCCAGCCCATGGACGACCACCCGCCGGAAGTGAGGTGCGTTCGTGGCTCGTAGACCGGGAACGATTGCTTCACCGCCCCTTGGGTGTTACCGGAGCCCACGACGATGATCCCGTCTCTCGGCATAGCGCGGCGCAGGTCGCGCAACGTACGCTGCGAGTTCATCGGGAACACGTCGTCGTTGATGCGTTCTGCGACCTGTGCGTCCCATGCCTGCTTGAGCTCGGCCATCTCCGTCAACTGCTGGGCTCGCGCGTCCTTGTCGCCGGTCGTGCTTCCCAGGGTGTCGACGATCGCGGCAAGCGTCGGACGGGCATCGGCCACGATGCCGACATCGGCTGGGTAGTTCTTGCCGATCTCGTACGGATCGACGTCGATATGGATGAGCTTGGCCGGCGGGATGGAGAAGCTGATCCCCTTCGCATAGCTGGAGGCCGACCAGTCGGTGAAGCGACATCCGACCGCGAGGATCACGTCAGCTGCGGCGGCGATCGTGTTCCCCGTTGAACTGCCGGTCGCTCCAAGCGGACCCGCGTACAGGCGATGGTCTTCCGGAAAGGCTCCCTTGCCGTTCCAGGTGTTGACCACCGGCGCATCGAGCGCTTCGGCCAACGCGCGCAGTTGCGCCGAGGCGTCGGCGCTGATGACGCCGCCGCCGACTGCGAGGACCGGGCGGCGGGCGCCGTGAAGCAGGCGTGCCGCCGCCTCGACGGCGTCAGGGTCGGGATAGAGAAGCCCCCGGGGAATGCGCCGCTCGAGGTCGTGCAACTCGACCTCACCCTGCAAGGCCTGGATGTCCATCGGCACCTCGATGTGCACGGGACCCGGGCGCCCGGTCAGCATCGCGTTGAACGCGCGATGCAACGTCGAGGGCAACTGCTCGAGCAAGCCCACCACCATGTGGCGCTTCGTCACCGGCGCGACGACGCTGGGGAAGTCGTTTGCCACACGCCGGTCGAGCTCCTGCATCACGCCGTGGCCGGCCATATGACGAGCAGGCCCGCCTGTGATCGCCAGGACGCTCGTCGAATCTGCGTAGCAGGTGGCCAACCCCATGACGGTGTTGGCTGCGCCGGGGCCGATGGATGTCATCGCGACCATCGGCTTTCCGGCCGTCCGCCAGTAACCGTCGGCCAAGTGAACGGCTGACTGCTCGTGGAAGACCTGCAACAGCGAGACGTCAGCCCCGTCTCGCAGAAAGCCGTCCAACATCGACCAGGCGCCGTGGCCGGGGATTCCCGCGCCGTACTTCACCCCGTAGTTGGTCAGGGTGCGCGCGATGATCTCGCCACCGGTGAGCTGCGGCATACGTCGTCTCCTTGCAGGTTCGCTGTCGGCCTGGCGTGGGCGCTAGCCGTTGGCGGCCAGGACGATCTTCATGACTTCTCGGCCGTCGAGCTCATATGTGCGGTCGGCCAGGGCGTGGATGGCTCGAGACGCTTCCTCGAGTGGAAGCACGTGGGTGACGACCTTCTCCCACGGCGCGTCGAAGTTCTCCAACAGCGCCAGCGAGCGCACCCAATCTCGAGGCGTCGACCCGCGGATCGCGCGCAGCGAGACGTTGCGTGAGTACATGTCGTCGTACGGGCGAAACTCGGTCGCCTGGCCTGCCGGTGGGATGCCGAGGTTGGCGACCTGGCCGCCCTGGCGGGCAAACCGCATCGAGGTGGTCAGCTGCGACGAGATGCCCGTGCAGTCAAAGACGACGTCAGCGCCCGCGCCCCGCGGCGTCTCGGCGAGCACCGCCTTGATGAGGTCCTGCGGTTCGGGAGTAGACCGGAAGTCGATCGCGGCGGCCGCGCCGAAGTCCTGGGCGAGCTCCAGCCGGCCCTCCGGGGCACCGACGGCGATGATTCGCGCGGCGCCCCGCCATTTTGCGGCGGCGATGGCACTGAGCCCGACCATTCCCGTCCCGACGACGACGACGGTCAGTCCGGGTGCGGCCAGCTCGACGTCCATCGTGGAGCCGAGAACCGCAAGCGGCTCGAACAGCACTGCGACCCGTTCGGGCAGGTCGGTCCGGAACACGAGCGCACGTTCATGCTCCACCCTGATGATGTTGGAGAAGCCCCCGCCGATCACCCCCGAGTGGATCTGGGTGTCGGCGACCCGCATCTGCGCGCGATACTCGGCCATGTTCGCGCAGTTGAACGGCTCCAGGTCGATCAGGCACGCATAGCAGCGCCCGCAGGACCGACGGTCGCCCACGACCACGCGATCCCCGACCGCCAGAGAACGGCCCAGGAAATCGTGCTTGAGGTCTGCACCCAGGCGCCACACAGTCCCGACGTTCTCGTGACCGAGCACGATCGGGAAGGGATAGTTCGTCCATGCCCCGCTGTAGAGAAACGCGTCGGACCCGCACACCCCGGTCAGGTCCTGCCTGAGCAACAGGCCCCGCGGCGAGACCTCAGGAACGTCGGTTGAGATGAGCTCGAAGTCGCCTTGCGGCTCTTTCAGCGCGAGCAGCCGCCACGCGTCCGGGTTGAAGTCTGTCACCGAGACGCCCACGCCAACCCCTGACGGATGAGGCGGGCGACCGGTGGAGCCTGGACGTCCTTGGGCGTGTGGCCAGGTGACGCGTAGAAGACGCGGCCCTTGCCCCACTGCTTGACGTAGGCGACGGGGACCTCGACGCCGTCCAGCCAAGGCAGGTGCTCGCCGGTGAAGCGCGTCGTCGCCAGGACGTGCACCGACGGATCGACGAGCATGTAGTACTGCTCGGAGGCGACCTCAAAGTCCTCGACGCCTTGTGTGATCTCGTGGTCGCGGTCGACGATGTTCACTTCGTATGGCACCTCGACCCCTTCGCCGCCGGGGTGCGCAACGAAGGCGGAGCCGGTCAGGAACGCATAGTCAAGATTCGTCCGGAACGATGCGGTC
>JBFWVD010000235.1:0-2940 GCA_050246915.1 Acidimicrobiia bacterium
CAGCGCCGGTTCCCGACTCTTTGCGCAGCAGGTTCTTTGCCGATCGCACGTTCGCTCGCATCGAAGCGTTGGAGGCATTTGCCGTCGAGCGTGGCCACACGTTGCTGGAGTTGGCGTTCGGATGGCTTCTCGGACATGGTCCAGTGGCGTCGGTGATCGCTGGCGCCTCGAAACCTGGGCAGGTTGCCAGCAATGCTGCGGCAGCCAACTGGCGCATGACTCCCGACGAGGTCGCAGCGGTGACGGCGTTGGTCGAATCGCTGAGCTGACGCCGCAGAGCGGTGGTCGCCGAGCCGCGACCACCGAACCCGGTTGCCGGTGAGGCTCACTCGAGTGGCGGGGCCATCTCCGAGGCTCGCTGCGCCACCATCGGAGCGTCCTCGACGCGCAGTGCGCCCGAGGCGACCAGTACGTCGACCGCGTTCTCCCAGCGGGCGATGAACTCCTCGCGCGTCGGGTAGAGGGAGCGCAATTCATCTTGCGTGAATGGTCGCGCTGCTCCGAACAGCGGGGCGCGCCCCGTGCCGAACGCCGAGGCGCGGTACTCGAAGGTTGGTGCCTCGATCTCGGGGAGTCGGATGCCGCCGAGGCCGTTGCCGAACTGATCGCGCAACACGGTGGCGCCGGTGGCGTCCATCTCGATGCGAGGCTGATGCGGAGCGGCGATGGCGTGGGTGAGCCAACGGTGCAACGCGCGCAGGGCTGCGTCGTAGATGGGCTTGTAGGTGAGGCGGTTGATCATCCGGCCGCGATCGTCGGGGCGATCGCTCTTTACCGGGGCGACGGCGTGGGGTGTGCCGGTGACTTCCCACACACGGCGCGTCGGTGTGTCGAGAACGCCGGCGAGCGCCAACGATGCCGCTTCGAACTCGCTGTTGACGATCATGACCGGTTCTTCGATGTCGTCGCGGATGGCGGTGCGCATGGGTATGGAGAAGGTGCCGTCGGTGAGCAGCGGGGCGCGTCCCTCCCACACGGAGAGCAAGAACCCATCGAAGACGCGCGCGTCGTGGTGCAGCGCGTTCAGGTAGGCGGCCAGTCGCATGGCCGATTGCGATGCGCCGGTGGCGATGAGGCGCTCGACGCGCAGGCCGCCGAGGGGATCGATGTCGCCGTTGCGTTGCGAGCCGACTGTCAACCCAGCTTGCGTAAAGATGTCAAACGAGCAGAGGTCGCCGGGATGACGCAGCGCCGAGTAGCGCTCGGGGTCATGGGCAATGAGCGGAACGCCGAGGCCGGCCATGCGGCGGCCCATCCCGGCGGCGAAGCCGTAGATACCCACCTCCTGCGCGCTCACACCGACCCAGGCATGCCCGGCGTCGAAGATCTCGTCGCTCGATGCCCCACCGGTCTCGAATCCGGCCGAGACGTTCTGCCAATTGACGATGACCGTGCCGCTGAACGTCACAGGGTCGGTCGGACGTACCACCAGCAGGCGGGTGCGGTACGGCGCCTCTCCGAAGGCCTCGGCATGCCAACGCCCGTCGATGTCCGGCTCGGTCCCGTCGGTCGGCCGGAAGGCCCGCGCCGAGCCTTCTATCTGGAACTCCTCGGCGACATAGCCGATGGCCTCGAGATCGCGTCGGGGGAGGCCGTAGGGCAGGGTTGACCCGGTGATCGGACCGATGACGAGGGGTACGCGGTCCGAGCCAGATCGGTGCGATTGGTCCTCGGCCATGGGTCAACCCTCGCAGCGTGCCGAGGGGGCGATCAACATGGCAGGCTGCCCAGCAGGCAATGCACCGGGCGTGAATGCTCGGGACTCGGGGAGGCAGACATGTCGGGGAACAACGCAGCGATGTTCGATCTGAGCGGCAAGGTGGCGCTGGTGACCGGAGGCGGCACCGGGATCGGCGAGGCGACGACAAAGCTGTTGGCCTCATTCGGTGTCGACTCGGTCATCAGCAGCCGCAAGATCGAGCAGCTCGAGCGGGTGGCCGGCGAGGTCGAGCGTGACCACGGCCGCAAGGTGGTGCCGCTGGCTGGTGACGTGCGTGATGTCGACTCGTGCACCGCGATGATCGATCGGACGATCGCCGAGTTCGGACGTATCGACATCCTCGTGAACAACTCGGGCGGGAGTTACATGTTCCCCTTCATGGACACGGGCATCGATCGCTACGACAACAACATGGCGCTGAACCTGAGGGGTCCGTACGTACTCACGCAGTTGGCGTGCCGGAACATGGCGCAGAGCGGTGGGGGATCGATCGTGAACATCTCGTCGGCCGCAGGTGTGGCGGGCGTGCGCGGTGGTGCGGTGTATTCCACGGCGAAGGCGGGATTGCAGATGCTGACGCGAGTGGTGGCCGCAGAGATGGGGCCCAAGGGGATCCGTTGCAACGCCATCGCCGTGGGATCGGTGGCATCGGAGGGAGCGCTTCGCTCATGGGCGAAGTTCGGAGCCGATGCGGAGTCGATGGGGGCGCTGAATCCGCTGCGCCGAGTCGGCATGCCTGATGACATCGCGTGGGGCGTCTTCTACTTCGTGAGCCCGATGTCGAGCTGGGTCACCGGGCAGACGTTGTCCATCGACGGCGGGCCGCAGATGCACGGAGCGGTCGAGGACGACTGACCGCCGTCGGCGTGACGTGAGCGGACACGTCAGCGTTTGCGCAGCGTGGGCAGATCGATGCGGGGACGCTTGGTGCGCTTGAGTTCCGAGAAGTCGGTGAACTTGGTGAGCGTGTTGATGGCGTCGAACAATGCGAGAGAGTCGGCGTCGGACGGGACCGAGGAGATGACCGGACCGAAGAACGACTGGCCGCCGACCCCGTAGGTGATGACGGGAGTGCCCACGTCCCTGCCGGCGCGCTCGAAGGCAAGGGATGTCTCGGCGCGGATGACGGTGTCGTGGCTGTTGTCATCGGCGGCGGCGGCCAGGCTGACGGGCAGGCCTTCGGAGGCGAGTAGCGCCGCGATGTCGATGGAGAGGGCGAT
>JBFWVD010000236.1:0-2924 GCA_050246915.1 Acidimicrobiia bacterium
GATGAGTTCACCGACCCCACCGCCCTGCGGCTGTGGACCGAGGTCGACGGCCAGCGCATGCAAGACGGCAACACCAGCGACATGGTGTTCGACGTCCCCACACTCATCGCCTACATCTCGACGTGCGTGCAGTTGCAGCCCGGAGATCTGATCGCCACCGGCACGCCGAGCGGCGTCGGGGCCGGGCGCACCCCACCGATGTTTCTCCAGCCCGGGCAGACCGTGCGCTGCGGGATCGAGGGCATCGGCGAGCTGGCCAATCCCACGGTGGCCGAACAGCTCGGCTGAAACAGATTCAGAACGCCAACAGCCTCAGGCGTGCGGCATGACCGCGACGAGGTGCTCGATCAGGTCGTAGCGAGAATCCTCGTCGAGAACGCCTTGCATCATGAGCGTCGAGGGCAACGCACTCGGCCATGTCACCAGAACGCCATCGGTGGTGAACGGCTTGGCGAACAGCGGGAACGTGGCGTGTTCGAAGCAAAGAACGGCGCGCACGGGCGCGTCGGACACGTTGCGCACGGTGTTCATCATCGCTGTGGCCCGTGACAACGCATGATCGACCATCGCAGTGCGATCGGCGCCACCGACCACGATCGTGTCCGATACGTGATGTGCTTCGCCCACGGTGACATCGGAGGTGATCACGTACACACCAGAACTGGCCACGACGACGTGATCGATCACCGTGCTGCTGCCCGGTGCCACCCGGCCGTGCAGCGCCAACACCGCCGGCGCCATGTGATCGAGATGCTCGACCAGCGTCTGCAACTCGATGGGTGCGGGAGCTATCGATTCCTCGAAGCCGAGGGCCTTGCGCGCGCTGTCGCGCACCCGACCGAACAGACCCTTGGGCCGCCGTCCGCCGTGGTCGCCGTCATCGAAGCCTGGCTCAGATCTCGGCTCTGATCTCGGCGCCGACGCCGGTGCGGCGCCCGCCACACCCGGTGGCGGTAGCGGTGCCCCCCAGTTGTCGCCCACTGCAATCGCCTCCCGGCGAGACGCCTCGCACGAAGAGCACACGAAGCTCTCCGTCTCCTCATCCCACCACGCCAAGTCTCCAGGCGCGACCGCGCCGGAGCAGACGCGACATGTCGTCGCTGATCGAGTTCGCACCGTGTTCAACTCCCGCACCGCCTGGCGTTGGAGTCCGACTGCGTGCCAGGCATCCCTTGAACGTAGCCACAGCGGCGACCCTCGGTCAGATCATTGGGGAATCGGCGGACGGAGATCCCTTCCCTGGTCACGCTGCGTGCCCGATACCTCACTTTTCCAAGCTCATCGCTGTTACGGTCGGTCGATGTGCTTCTCCCCCGAAGCCGATCTCATCGGCGGGGTCCTCATCAGCGCAATTGGAATTGACACTCTTCGCCACGTGAAGGGACGGCGCAACCACACTGCGCTAGCACTGCTGCCGGTGATGCTGGGGGCCCATCAGTTCGTCGAGGCGTTCGTGTGGTGGGGCCTGCGGGGCGACATCAACGCTGACCTGGGCACGGTCGCCACCTGGATCTACCTGCTGTTCGCCTTCGTCGTGCTGCCCACCTACGTCCCGCTCGGCGTGTGGGCCATCGAACCACCGGGCAAGCGCCGCAACGCCGTGCTCGCCTTCGTGGTGCTCGGAGCGGCGGTGTCGATCACCCTCTTCGGCTTCATGCTGCGCGGTCCGGTGACCGCAACACTGCATCCCCATCATCTCGGCTATCACACCGGTCTGGCCGCCACTGGCGTGATCGTCAGCGCCTATGTGCTGGCGGTGTGCGGAGCACTGGTGCTGTCTGGTTATCGCAATGTGGCCATCTTCGGTGTCGTGAACTTCGTCGCCGTCGTGGTGCTGGCCAACCTCACCATCGAGGGTTTCGCCTCGCTGTGGTGCGCATGGGCTGCCGTCACCGCCGGAGCGCTCGCCGCCCATTTGCGCTGGAGCGGGCCGATCCGCTCGATCCCCCGGGCACCGCTCATCCCGATCTGACCGCTGGGCTGACGCTCGGGCTGGTTGCCGGGGCTGACCGCTGGGCTGACCGCCGGCCAGGGCCCACCCGCTGACCACGACAGCGCCCGGCGCCCTCAGCGCTAGTGTCCCCCGCAGCAATTGGCGATCGGCGCGCGGCGGTGGGGACCGTCGCGACACGCCGGGTCCGGCTTTCGGCCCTCAGACCGACGAACACACCAACCTGGAGCGGAACTGACCATGGCATCGTCCTCGAAGACCAAGTCCGACAAGAAGAAGAACGGCGACAAGTCATCCAAGAAGACCGCGAAAGCTGCGAAGTCCGACAACAAGGTCGCCGTGGCGAAGGCCGCCAAGAAGCCATCGAAGAAGGCCGCTAAGAAGGCAGCCGCAGCGGAAGCCAGCGTGTGGTCGTGCGGGCTCCCCGACGTCGCCGAACAGGTGATGCCGGCGCCGCCGCCCGGTGTGGCGAACTGGACCGAGAACATGCTGTTCGCCATCTACGACCCGGCGTGCGACATCGGCATGTGGCTGCACCTCGGCACCATGCCGAGCGACTGGACGATGTGGGAGGACCGGGCGTACGTGTATCTGCCCGGCGACGGCGGGATCTTGTCGATCCTCGCCTACACGCACACGCCACCCGAACAGCGGCCCGGCGGGGCCAACATCAGCTTCCGCTGCATCGAACCGTGGAAGAAGTGGAAGGTCACCTGCGACGGCGTCGGGGTGCACACCACCAACGAGGAGATGCAGCGTGGCCTGGCCACCTTGTCGAAGGTGCAGCGCTTCACCATCGATCTCGACATCGAGTTCATCAGCCCGGTGTGGGATGCCCACACCTCCACCACGGTCGAGGGCGCCGGCGCCGGGTCGATGGACAAGCAGGACTGGGCCAAGGAGCACTACGAGCAGCTGTACAGGGCCACCGGCACCGTCACGCTCGCGAGCGGCACGTACGAGTTCAACGGCT
>JBFWVD010000237.1:0-2914 GCA_050246915.1 Acidimicrobiia bacterium
GCCTCGCCCCGCTCGATGAAGTCGTCGATGAGCTCGGTGCAGATCTGTTCGATGCGTGGCTTCATCGAACGGGCATGACCAGGGTTGAACCAGTTGAGCACCATCTTGCGGTACTCCTGCTGGATGTCCCCGTCGATGTCGATGGGGATGAGCGGATCGCTGTAGGCGGCCGGTGGCACGCCCTTGGGCAGCTCGGCCGAATGCACCGACAAGAACAGCTCGTTGTCCTGCACCGCTTCGTACAGCACGTCGTAACCCCAGATGGCCCAGAACCCGCCATAGTGGTTCGACCAGCCCATCGGGCAGCCGCGCTCGTTGTACATGAGCCGGTGCAGCACCTGAGTGTTGTGATCGCGCAGTTCGGCCCCGTGATGATCGAAGTCGATCTCGTAGTTGGCGGCCCGTGAATGTTCGGTCATCGTCATGTGAGCAATCGCTTTCCAGGCGTGAAGGTGACGGGGAGATAGCGGATGGCGTACACCTGGCCCGAGTCGTGGAACCGCTCGACGCCGTCCCACTGGACCTTGAAATCGGGCAGGCGGGTCATGACCTGCGTGAGCATGGTGGACAGCATGATTCGGGCGTGATGCGAGCCCAGGCAACGGTGCGGGCCCATTCCGAAGGCCATGTGCCGGTTGTTGGTGCGATGGATGTCGATCTTCTCCGGGTCGGGGAACATCTTCGGATCGCGATTGGCGGCCCAGTACATCATGAGCACCGGCTCGTGGGCCTTCATCTGCTGGCCATGGAACTCGATGTCCTGGGTGAGGCGGCGATAGAGCCCGCCCCCGGGACCGGCGTAGCGCAGGAACTCCTCGATGGCCTTGGGCATGTGATCGATCTCGTCGATGAGCTGCTGGCGCAACGCCGGGTCCTTGTCGATGAGCAGCACGGTGTTGCCGGTGGTGCCGGCCGTGGTGTCCATGCCGCCGAACAGCACCAACAGCGCGAAGTCGACGAGCTGGGGGTCGGTGAGCCGCTCGCCGCGGACCTCGTAGCGCATCATGTCGCTGAACAGGTCGGTGCCGTCCTTGCCACGACGCATGTCGATCTCGCGCATGATGGCGTCGGACAGGTTGTTGATGGCGGCCAAGCCCCGCTCGGGATACAGCGCACCGTCGTGGATGGCGCCATGCACCCAGTCCACCCACTCACGCCAATTGGTCGAGTCCCAATCCATCATCTCCAACACGACGATGGCAGGAAGGGCGTTGAACAACTCGTAGCTGAGCTCGGCCTCGCCTCGCTCGATGAACTCGTCGATGAGCTGCGTGCAGACCTGCTCGATGCGTGGCTTCATGCGGGCCGCGTGGCCGGGGTTGAACCAGTTGAGCACCATCTTGCGGTACTCCTGCTGGATGTCCCCGTCGATGTCGATGGGGATCAGCGGGCGTTCGTAGACGTTGCCCGGGGCGCCCTTGGGATACTCCTTGGAGTGCCCCGAGCTGAACACCGTTGGGTTCTGCACCGCCTCGTACAGCGCGTCGTACCCCCAGATGGCCCAGAACCCACCGTGGTGATCGGACCAACCCATCGGACAGCCGCGCTCGTTGTACATGAGTTCTTTGAACACTTCGTCGTTGTGGTCGGTGAGCCGCGAGCCGTGCTGATCGAAGTCGATGACGTATCGATCGCTCGTGGTCCCTGAAGCTGTGTCTTCGGTGATGCTCATCGCCTTCTCCCCCAATGCTCAGGTATCGAAGTCCGCCGCCGCCCCCACGACGACGGACTTCGAAGTTGGTCAGGTAGCGGTGGACCGCTTGCCTGGTGTGAACGTGACCGGCAGATATCGCACGGCATAGACGCTGCCGCAATCTTCGAAACGCTCGACCCCGTCCCACTGCACCTTGAAGTCGGGCAGCCGGGTGAAGATGTCGGTGAACATCGTCGACAACATGATGCGGGCGTGGTGAGAGCCCAGACAACGATGGGGCCCCATCCCGAACGTCATGTGCCGGTTGTTGGTGCGATGGATGTCGATCTTCTCCGGATCGGGGAACATCTTCGGATCGCGATTGGCGGCCCAGTACATCATCAGGACGATCTCGTCCTTCTTCATCGACTGACCGTGGAACTCGGCATCCTCGGTGAGGCGGCGATAGAGCCCGCCCCCCGGTCCGGCGATGCGCAGGAACTCCTCGATGGCCTTGGGCATGTGATCGATCTCGTCGATCAACTGCTGCCGAAGTGCCGGGTCCTTGTCGATGAGCAGGATCGAGTTGCCGGTGGTGCCGGCCGTGGTGTCCATGCCGCCGAGCAACACCAAGATGGCGAAATCGCGCAACTCGCGATCGGTGAGGGTTCGACCCCGCACCTCGTGGCGCATCATGTCCGAGAACAGATCGGTGCCGAGGTTGTTGCGGCGTCGTTCGATCTGCTCGTTGATGTTGGCGTAGAGGGCTTGGATGGACGCCATGCCCTTTTCGGGGTCATGGGTCGAGTCGTGGATGAATCCGTGCACCCAGCCGACCCAGTCACGCCAGCGATCCGACTCCCAATCGAGCATCTCGAGGGTGACGATGGCGGGCAAGGCGGTGAACAGCTCGTAGGACAGATCGGCTTCGCCGCGCTCGATGAAATTGTCGATGAGCTCCCGGCTGATCTGCTCGATGCGCGGCTTCATGCGCGCCGCGTGACCGGGGTTGAACCAGTTGAGCACCATCTTGCGGTACTCCTGCTGGATCTCCCCATCGATGTCGATCGGGATGAACCCCGCCTCGGCCAATGACGATGGTGCGCCCTTGGGCTTCTCCTTGGAGTGACCGGAACTGAACAAGGCGGCGTTCTGCACCGCGTCGTACAGCGCGTCGTATCCCCAAATGGCCCAGAACCCGCCGTGATAGGGCGAGTAGCCCATCGGGCAGCCCGCCTCGTTGTACATCAGCGACTTGAACACCTCGGTGTTGTGATCGCG
>JBFWVD010000238.1:0-2875 GCA_050246915.1 Acidimicrobiia bacterium
CCGTTGATGTCCGCAGGCTTCAGCCCGGCGTCGGTGATCGCCTCCATCGCCGCGTCGAGGATGAGATCGCAGACGTGGCGGTCGCTCCCTCGCACGTAGTCGGTCTCGCCGACCCCGACGATGGCCGTGGTGCCCCAGAGATCAGTACCCATGAGTCGACCCAGTCACAATCCGTCGCTCGCCTGGTCTCGCAGCCGCTTGTAGTCGACCTTGCCATTCGCCGCACGGCCGATCGTGTCGACCTCGACGATTCGGCGCGGGGCCTTGTAGGCAGCCAGTCGTGCACGGACGTGCTCGATCAACTCGGTCTCGGTCGCGACCATGCCCGGCCGGCGTTCCACAACACCGACGACCATCTCGCCGAACCGATCGTGCGGTACTCCGACGACAACCGCGTCGGCGACCGAGCCGTGGGTCTTGAGGGCTTCCTCGACCTCCTCCGGGAAGATCTTCTCGCCCCCACTGTTGATGCACACCGACCCGCGACCGAGAACCTTCACGGTCCCGTCAGCGTCGATGGTCGCATAGTCACCTGGGCACGAGTAACGCTTGCCGTCAACGATAATGAACGTGCGCTCCGACTTCTCCGGGTCCTTGTAGTACCCGATCGGCTGGCGGCCGCCGACAGCCAACCGACCGATCGTGTCGGAGCCCGGCTCGACACGCTGCCCATCGTCGTCGACGACGATCGTGTTGACGCTCGCCTGGAAGCGAGCCGTCTTCGCCGCCGCGCCACCGCCCGACACCGACTGCCCCATCCCCAACGCCTCCGACGAGGAGAACGCGTCCATCAACAACATCTTCGGTTGATGGCCCAGCATGCCCTGCTTGGTTCCCTCGCTCCACATCACCCCCGACGACACGAACGCCATCACCGAGTCGAGCGACCAACGATCCGGTTCGGCGTCGAGAGCGGCCAGGATCGGTTTGGCGAATGCATCGCCGACGATGGCGATGACATTGACCCGCTCACGGTCGATCGTGTCGAGGAGCTCCGCAGGATCGAAATGGCGGGACTCGAGACACACGATGGAGCCGCCGGATGTGAGAGCACCGAACGCAGTGAGCGCGCCGGTGCCGTGCATGAGCGGACATGCCGGCATCTGGACGGGGCCGGGTCGCGTGAGCGCGTCAGCGACGAAGTCGGGGTCGTAGGTCTCGGGGACGCTGAGCCCGAGACCGCTGCTCAACACCACGATCAGGTCGTCCTGTCGCCACATCACGCCTTTCGGCATCCCGGTGGTGCCGCCCGTGTACAGCATGTACAGGTCGTCACCACTGCGCTCGACCCGGTCGACCACCGGCTGACCCGCGGCGCCAGCGGATTGCTCGTACGGGGTGGCCCACTCGGGACAATCGCCCGAGCCGTCGTCGACCCACAACCACGACGCCACGCGGGGCACTCGCTCCCGGATGGCTTCGATCGTGTCGGCGAAGATGCCGTGGAAGATCACAGCGACAGCGTCGGCGTTGTCCCACAGGTAGACCAGTTCGTCTGCTGCGTACCGGTAGTTGATGTTCACCGGGACCAGCGCTGCCTTGTAACAAGCGAACACGGACTCGAGGTACTCGGGGCAGTTGTACAGGTACTGCGCCACCTTGTCCTGTCGCTGAGCACCCCGGTCGAGGAGGAACGTGGCGAGGCCTTCGGCTCGCCGTTCGGCTTCCGACCACGTCACTGTGCGACTGCCCTGCTTGGCGAACGGCGCGTCGGGGAGCTGTGCCGCGGCCGTCTCCCAGATCTCCGCGAAGGTCCACCCCGACACGTCACTGACCTCCGTGGACAGCTGCAGGTGCCTCACCCGACGGAGGCCACGGCTCGACGCCGTCCTCGAGGGGCACGTCGAGGGACCGCAGCAGTGCGGAGAACATCCGCCAGTTACCGATGGCAGCAACCAGTTCGACGAGGACGGCGTCGTCGTCGAGGGCTGCACGGCAGGCACTCCACGACTCGTCGGTGATCGTGCCGTGCTGCAGCGTGTCATCGGTGGCTGCGAGCACAGCCCGCTCTGCGTCGCCAAAGTGCTCGGCGGTACGCCAGTCGCGTACTGCGAGCAGATCTCGTTCGGGCACATCGAGCAGGCGTGCGACTCGCCAGTGTTGCGTCCACTCGTACACCGAGCCGGTCGACCATCCAATCCGCATGATGATCAGCTCGCGGAGCCTGGCGTCGAGCACGCCCTTCCACAGCAGTTCGTGCAACATGTTGCTCAAGCCGGCGGCGACGCCAGGCTGATGCAAGGCGATCCGGAACACGGACAGCTCCGCCATCGTGTCCGGAATCCCGCGTGTGGCAGCTCTGCGCTTGGCTTCGTCGATGTCGAGCATTGCGATCCGTGATCCGGTGGACATGAGCTGCACTCCTTCAATCAGGCTGTGTACGGTCGAGGATTCTTCAAGCGGACGGCGAGAACACGCCGTGCAACGGTGGGATGGCGTCCCGGTCGGCGCCCGACAGCGTGTCCAACAACGCCGAAAGGTCACTGAAGCCGGCCACGCGGCGAGAGAGTTCGGCAAACGGCCAACGGCCGGCGACGAGTAGATCAATGGCCGCGCGATAGGCATGGAAGTCGACGCCGAGCGAGCCCATGATCCGCAGCTCCTTGTAGACGAGATGGTCGGGCTCGAATCCAGGCGCACCACCGCCACCGCGTGTCCCCGCGACCACGATCGTCCCACCTGGGCGAGCCAGGGCCACGGCCTGGGCGAACGCGGCGGGTGCCTTCGCCGTGACGTCGACGACGACGTCCGCGAGACCACCCGTCGCTCGTTTGAGCGCGGCCGTCGGATCGTCGACGGCCACATCGATGGCCAGGTCGACACCGAATCGATGAGCGATGTCGAGACGGTCACGATCGCGAGGGCCGAGACCGGT
>JBFWVD010000239.1:0-2875 GCA_050246915.1 Acidimicrobiia bacterium
CGATCATCTGACCGCCTCGGCGGATCTCTTCGATGTGCCCGGCATCGATTTCGACGATCTACCCCACGACGACACGGTGGCATGAGAAGCAGAGCCCAGCGGCAACACATGACCGTGCGACGGTTCCCAGGCTTGGTTTTTTAGGTGCGTAGCGGAGTGCGTAATGTTGCAGCGAATTTTTTCTCGTAAAGACCTCGAGTCGGCCTCGCTACTCGAGGCTCGCTACGACCAAATCGGCAAGCCGAAGCGCGAGAGGACGATGTGGGGCTATCTCACATGGTCCTTCCTTCTCGCGCAGGGCACGGCGCTGTCGGGTCTTTTCAGCAGCAGCGCGGAGGCCTCCGAGGCTACGGGAGGCTCTTCAAGCTTCGGCACTAGCTTCCAGTCGAGCGGGCTGGATATCGGCGGCCGCAATGGGTACGGCGGCAATCTGGCTGACGCGGAAGCGGCTGCGACTCAAGCGGCGGGTACGGCCGGGACGGCCTCCGTCGTTCAGGCGGGCGCTGCTGCCGGGGCGAATGAAAGCATCGTTGTTTCTGCCGATGACGGCGCGGCGTTGGGTGGACCTGGCGACGTGGTGATCCTGTCGAGTCTCGTCGAATCGCTTGGCGGGGGGCCTGGCGGAGGCTCCGTCTTCCCTCCCATCGTTGGTCCTGGCCCTGGTGGCCCCGGTGCGGGTCCCGGCCCCGGCGGCGGAGACGGGCCCAACATTCCCGATATCGTTTCGCCGGTGCTCCCCAATATCCTCGATCCGGTGATCCCGGTCATCGATCCCATCATCGACCCGATCATCGATGTCGTGGCGCCGGTTCTCGATCCGGTGCTCCCGATCGTGGAGGAGGTGATCGACGCGGTTGAGCCGGTCCTGGACCCGGTCATCGACATCGTCGATGAGGTGACGGCGCCGCTGGTCCCTGTCGTCGAGGATATTCTCGACGTCGCCGAACCCATTCTCGATCCCGTAGTCGAAGTCGTGGAGGACGTTCTCGATCCGGTCCTCGAAGCCGTGTCTCCGGTCGTCGATCCAGTGATCGAAGTCGTGGGCGAGGTCATCGCGCCGGTCGCCGATGTCGTGGAAACGGTGCTGGACACCGTTGCTCCGGTGATCGACCCGGTTGTCGAAGCCGCCGGCGATGTCGCCGAGCCGCTGATCGATGCCGTCGCGCCGGTCGTCGATGCGGTGCTGCCGGTCCTCGATCCCGTGATCGATCTGGTCGAAGAGGTGACGGCGCCTGTCACCGAGGTCGTGGAGACCGTGCTGGATGCGGTCACGCCGGTTCTCGATCCGGTGCTCGATCCGGTCGTCGACGTCGTTGCCGATGTGGTGGCTCCGGTCATCGACATTGTCGAGACGGTGGTCGGTGCTGCGGCTCCGGTGGTGGATCTCGCGACCGACATTCTGGATGATGTGGCCGCGCCTGTGGCGGACGTCCTGGAGACGGTCGTGGGAGCCGCTGCGCCGGTGGTGGATGCGCTCTCGCCCGTACTCGAGCCGGTGGTCGATGTGGTCGAGTCGCTGACAGCCCCCGTGTCCGAGATTGTCGGAGACCTGGCGCCCGGGCTCGATCCGATCATCGCGCCGGTGGTCTCTATTGTAGATGAGGTGGCGGCGCCGGTCGCCGATGTCGTGGAGACGGTGCTCGATGCGGCCGCGCCGGTCACCGGGCTCGCGACCGGCCTCCTTGAAGGCTTGACCGGGCCGCTGGCCGAGATCGTGGAGACCGTCACTGAGACCGCGCTGCCGATCGTGGCGCCCGTAACCGAATTCGTTGCCGACATCGCGGCGCCCTTGACGGACGTGGCGGAGGGCCTGACAGGCGCGCTCTCGCCTGCGCTCGCTGGTGTCTCCGGTCTGACCGATGGGATCACTGGCGAGGGCACCGGTTCGGTCGGCGATGTGGTCGATGCCGCGGCGCCGGCGCTCGAAGCGGTTACGGTTGTGCTGGATGACGTAACGGGCGCGTTGACGCCTGTGGTCGAGGCCGTGAGCGGAGTGGGCGAGACGCTCGCCTCGCTTACGGGCGGGCTCGATGGCGCCACGGATGGCGCGGGCCCGGTGCTCGGAACGGTTGCAGCCCTGTTGGATGGCGTGACGGGCTCCGCCGGCGACGGTCTCGAAGGCTCCGATGGCGTGACAGCACCGGTCATAGGCGCCGTCGCGGCTGTCGGCGATGGCGTGGCGCCAGTGCTGGACATCGTGTCGAGCCTCACGGAGGCCCCGTGCCTGGTGCCGACGCTGGATGGCGTTGCCGATGGTCTCGGCGGTGCTGCGTCCTTCCTTTCCTCGGCCGTATCCGATGTTGCGGACAACGGCCTGGTCGAGGCCGTGACGGACGCCGCGGGCGATGGTCTCGGGTCGGTTCTCTCTGTCGTCGCGTCGGCCGTGCCGACGGGTGATGACGCCTCGAGCCTCGAGCCGGTGCTGGATACGGTCACGGATGGGTTCGGCGGCGCGGTGGCGACGCTCACCGGTCTCGCGGATGGCTCATCCGATTGTGCGCCGCTCGATGACGTCGTCTCGCCGGTCGTAGCTGCGGTGTCGGATGTGGTCGAGGCGCCGTGCCTCGAGCCTCTTCTCGAAACCGTCAGCGACGGCCTCGGCTCGGCGACCGAGACCGCGCTCGGGGCTGCGTCCGGTCTCACCGGTGGTCTCGACGATATCCTCGGCGGGGCAACCGATGACACGTGCCTGCCGGGTCTGGAAACCGTCACCGACCTTCTCGATAGCACGCCGCTGCAGCCGGTCACGGAGACGTTCGTAACGCTCGCGGATACGGGTCTCGATTGGTTCGTTGTGCTCGCCGAGAGTGGCGACATCCTGCCCGGCATCGGTCTTCCGCTTGTCGGCGGAATCGGAGGCGGCGGGGACGGCGAG
>JBFWVD010000240.1:0-2873 GCA_050246915.1 Acidimicrobiia bacterium
CCTCGGGTGCGTCGTCTTCTACGAAGCCGACGAGCATCGTTGGCACTGCCCATGCCACGAGGGCAACTTCGACGCCGAGACCGGCGACGTGATCTCCGGTCCACCACTGCGGCCACTCGGCCGCATCGACGTCGAGACCCGCGACGACGGCATGATCTGGGCCCTCGGACGGAGCCAGGAATCATGAGGGTCTCCGAACGAGGCCGCCGCTCCTCGTCGGCTGTCCTGATCTACGTGATCATCCTGATGGCGATGCAGGTCTTCCTCGTCACCGTCGCCGCCGAAGCCTTCCTCGCCGACGAAGCCGGCCTCGCATGGGCGACCGCCATGGTGTCCGTCGTGCTGTTCGCCGCCGCCGCCAGCTTCCTGCGCTACCTGAGACCGTAGAACTCGATGGCCGACACCTCGTCATCACCGATCGCGACGCTGTTCCCCGGCTACTTCGCGCTCGTGATGGCCACCGGCATCGTCGCGATCGGCGCAAACCAACAGAACGTCGACCTGCTCGCCCAAGGCCTCTACGTGATCACGGTGCTCGCGTACGTCGTGCTCGCCGTGCTGCTCGCCTCACGCATGATCCGGTACTGGTCGAACTTCGCCGCTGACGTCACCAACCACGCCAAAGGCTTCGCGTTCTTGACGACGGTCGCCGCGACCAATGTGCTGGCCTCCGCGTCGATCGTCATCCACGGCTGGTGGAATCTCGCGTGGGCACTGTGGTGGGCCAGCCTCGTGCTCTGGGCAGCGTTCGTCTACACCACCCTCATCGCCGTCGTCACCGACCGCGACAAACCCGGGCTGCAGGGCGGCATCAATGGCAGCTGGTTCCTGCTCACCGTGTCCACCCAGTCCATCGCCGTCGTCGCCGGACTGTTCCTCACCCGAACCGACAGCGACGCCCTCGCGTTCATTGCGATCGCAGCCTTCGCGCTCGGTGTCGTGCTCTACCTGATCGTCATGACCATGGTGTTCCTTCGCTGGACGTTCCATCCGCTCGACCCGACCGAGGCTGACCCGCCCGCTTGGATCGCCGCCGGGGCCGTGGCGATCACGGTGCTCGCAGGATCGAACATCCTGCTCGCCGCCGACCAGGCCACCGACCGAGTGGCCCGGCTCGCCCCCTTCCTCGAAGGCCTGGTCGTGACGGCCTGGGCCACCGCCACGTTCTGGTTCCCGCTCATGATCGCCATCGGCATTTGGCGTCACCTCGTCCGCCGCGTCCCGCTGCGCTACCACCCGAGCTACTGGGCGATGGTCTTCCCTCTCGGGATGTACGGCGCCGCCACCTACCGCATGAACGCGGCGATCGACTTCGACGCCCTCGCCTGGCTCCCCAAGATCGAACTCGTCGTTGCCCTCTGTGCGTGGACCGTCACGTTCGTCGGACTCGCATGGCACCTCGCGACGTCCCGTCGAACAACACCCCACGGATAGCCGCCCGATCCGGGCGACCGCCGGCATGGCGCCGATGCGGCAGCTTCAGTGCGTGCGGAGGCCGCTGGCGAGTTGGTCGAAGCCGCTCTGGACCAGTGCTGGCAGTGCGGGGGTGTGCGGCGCCGTGAGCCAGTGCTGCAGAGAGGCGCGCATGACGGCGAGCGCCGTTGCTGCGAGCAGGCGTGGTGTGGGGTCGTCGGCCTGCGCGCCGAGTCGTGTGGTGAGACGTCGGGTGAGCGCCTGTTCCCATCCGGCTTGGAGGTGGAGGCTTCGGGCGAACACGGATGGGTTGCTCGCCATGATCGTGAACCGTCGGCGGATCCGGTCGTGTTCGGACTCGTAGTCGGCGGCGACCGTGGCGAACGATGCGCGTAGTGCGTCCCAGGCCGGTTCGTTGTCGGGGCGTTGCTCGAGCTCGGTGAGGATGCGTTCGAGGCGTTCGCTGTAGTCGGCCAGGACGAGGTCGTCCTTGGTCGCGAAGTACGAGAAGAACGTCCGGGGTGCCAGCTCGGCTTCACCCGCGATCTGCTCGATCGTCGTCTTGTCGAAGCCTTCGCGTTCGAACAGTTCGAGCGCAACGTCCTCGAGTCTTCGTCGGCGCTCACGCTTGTTTCGTTCTCGTCGTCCGGTCGGTTCGGCCACGAGCGCACGCTATCAAAAAGAGCAGTGATTGCAAAAATGCAGTGACTGCATGTATGCTCGTCGCAGGAGGTGTGTCGTGTCGAACGGGTTGTACCGATTGGGTCGTTGGATCGCTGCCCACCATCGGCTCGTCCTCGTGGCCTGGGTGGTCGCAGTGCTGGGCCTGGTGGGGTTGAACCGAGTCGCCGGGGGTGATGCGGTCGACGACTTCCGGGTGCCGGGTGTGGAATCGCAAGCCGCCGTCGACCTGCTCGAGCAACGCTTCCCTGAACGTGCCGGAGCAACCGCGATGGTCGTGTTCCACGTGGACGATGGCACCGTCAACGACCCAGCCACGGCCGCAGCGATCGACGCCACGATCACCGAGGTCGCATCGCTCGAACATGTTCTGGCCGTGACCGACCCGCTCGCCGGCCCACGTTCGATCTCACCCGACGGCTCGACCGCGTTCGCGGCCGTGCAGTTCGACGGCTCGACCGCCGATCTCGGCCGCGCCACGTTGGACGAACTGTTCGACACCGCCACGCCCGCGGAGCAGGCCGGGGTGCAGGTCGAATTCGGCGGCGAACTCCCGACCGTGCTGAAGGAACGTTCCGAGGGTCCCGCCGAGATGATCGGCATGCTTGCCGCACTGGTCCTGCTCTTCGTCACCTTCCGGGCCGTCGTCGCCACCGTGATGCCGTTGGGCGTCGCAGTTGCCGGGCTGGCGACAGGGTTGTCCATCGTCGGACTGTTGAGCGGGCTGATCGACATCCCCTCCATCGCACCGCGACTCGGCACGATGATCGGTCTCGGAG
>JBFWVD010000241.1:0-2864 GCA_050246915.1 Acidimicrobiia bacterium
CTGACGGCCACGATCCGGCGAGCACTCGGCATGGTGCGCGTGAAGACTGCCGTCACGAGTGTGGTCACCACTGGAAGTCCTCCGTTGATCATGCCGGTGATCGATGTGTTCACGGTGCGCTCGGCGATCGGGAAGAGGAGGAACGGCAGTGCCATCCAGAGCAACGCCGTGACGGCGAACAGCTTGATGTCGCTGGGGTCGATGCGTCGGCGCGCGGCTGGGAAGCAGCACAGCGCCAGACCGCCGAACACACAACGAGCAAGTGGCACCACAGGTGCCTGGACGTGGTCGATGGCGATCGCGATCCACAGGAACGAGCTGCCCCAGATGACGGCGACCACCACCGACAGCGACCACTCCGTCGGGCCGAAGTGCAACTCGTGTTCGTTGATCGACGCCATCGACAAGGTGCACAGTCTCGCGTGGTCGGTGCCCGACCGCCCTCGGAATTCAGACGTCACGCTTTGCTACCGTCGACCCATGACCGAGAACACCAGCGCCGGCGGGATCGATGCCCTGCAGTGGGAGAACCGGCGGTTCCCGCCGTCGGAGGAGTTCAAGCAGCAGACCCTCGTCGCCGGTCCGTTCATGTACGACGAGGCCAACCAGGACTTCGAGGGGTTCTGGGCGCGACAGGCCGCCGACCTGCTCGACTGGTCGACGGAGTGGTCGACGATCTGTGAGTGGGATCTGCCGTTCGCGAAGTGGTTCGTCGGCGGTCAGCTGAACGTCAGCCACAACTGCCTCGATCGCCACGTCGCCGCGGGACGGGGGGACAAGGTCGCGCTGTACTGGGAAGGCGAGCCGGGCGACACGAGGGTGGTCACCTACGCCGATCTGCTGGCCGAGACGCAGCGCTTCGCGAACGTGTTGCAGGGCCTCGGTGTCGGCAAGGGTGACCGCGTCAACATCTACCTGCCGATGATCCCCGAGGCAGCGGTCGCGATGCTCGCGTGCGCCCGGATCGGGGCCGCGCACAGCGTCGTGTTCGGCGGGTTCAGCGCGCACTCGTTGCGCGATCGGATCATCGACGCCGAGGCGAAGGTGCTCATCACCGCCGACGGTGGGTACCGGCGCGGCGACGTGCTGCCGCTGAAGCCGGTCGCCGACGAAGCGCTCGCCGACACACCGTCGATCACGTCCGTGGTCGTGGTTCGTCGAGGTGGCAACGACGTCTCGATGGTCGAAGGTCGTGACCACTGGTACCACGACCTGATGGCCGCCGCCGATCCGGTGTGCCCGGCCGAGCCGATGGACTCCGAGCAGCTGCTGTACCTGCTGTACACGTCGGGCACGACCGGCAAGCCCAAGGGCATCATGCACACGAGTGGCGGGTACCTGACGCAGGTCGCGTTCACGCACAAGTACGTGTTCGACCTGCACGACGACGACGTGTACTGGTGCACGGCCGACGTCGGTTGGGTCACCGGGCACAGCTACATCGTGTACGGGCCCCTCGCGAACTGCGCCACTCAGGTGATGTACGAGGGCGTCCCGAACCACCCCGGCAACGACCGCTTCTGGGAGATCATCGAGAAGTACCGGGTGACGAAGTTCTACACGGCGCCCACCGCCATCCGCACGTTCATGAAGTGGGGGACCGCCGAGCCGGCCAAGCACGACCTGTCGTCGCTGAAGGTGATCGGATCGGTGGGCGAGCCGATCAACCCCGAGGCGTGGATGTGGTACCACGAGCACATCGGTGGAGGGCGCTGCCCGGTCGTCGACACGTGGTGGCAGACCGAGACGGGGGCGATCATGATCAGCCCGCTCCCGGGTGCGACGACGACCAAGCCCGGTTCGGCGACGTTCCCACTCCCTGGCATCGGGGCCGAGGTGGTCGACGAGAACGGCAACCGGGTCGAGCGCGGTGGTGGGTACCTCACGCTCACGCGGCCGTGGCCGAGCATGCTGCGCGGCATCTGGGGTGACCCCGAGCGCTACCGCGAGACGTACTGGAGCCGCTTCGATGGGCGGTACTTCGCGGGCGATGGAGCCAAGCTCGACGACGATGGGTACCTGTGGCTGCTCGGGCGCGTCGACGACGTGATGAACGTCAGCGGGCACCGCATCTCGACCACCGAGGTCGAGTCGGCACTCGTCTCGCACCCGTCAGTCGCCGAGGCCGCCGTGGTCGGGGCGAACGACGCCACCACCGGCCAAGCGATCATCGCCTACGTCACCCTGCGCGGCGGCGTGACCGGGGACGAGAACGAGTTGCGCACGCACGTCGGCAACGAGATCGGCGCGATCGCCAAGCCGAAGACGATCTACTTCACCCCCGACCTGCCGAAGACCCGCAGCGGCAAGATCATGCGTCGCCTCCTGCGTGACGTGGCCGAAGGTCGCAACCTCGGCGACACGAGCACGCTGGCCGACGCCACCGTGGTGAGCGAACTGCAACGACGAGCAGCCGAGTCCTCCCACGAGGACTGACTCGCGTTTCGAGCTCCATCGTTCGCTCGCTTCGCTCGCTCGCTCCTGTCGGTCGAGTTGGTGGAGCGGCCTGCGGCCGCACCCAGCTCGCTGTGCGCCTCACGGAAACCGTGTCGGCGCACGGTCACCGCAACGGAGCCATCTGTTGAACCCGGCGCCGTGTGCGTCGACGCATCAACCGAACCAGAGCTGAGCGGCGCGGGTGGCCGCCACCGCAGCGAGCACGGGTAGGCCGACGCGGGCCCCGTAGCGAGCGTACGTGCGCGCCGTCACCCGATGGCCCAGCCGGGCCATGCTCGACTGCCACAGCAGCGTCGACAGCGCCCCGGTCACCCACAGGGTCGGTCCGAGGTTGACGCCCATCAGCACGGCCCACAGCCGATCGGGGTGCGCGTCGAGCGCGGGGAGACCCACGAGGAGGGCGGGCA
>JBFWVD010000242.1:0-2816 GCA_050246915.1 Acidimicrobiia bacterium
CGTCGTCACCCCGGGCTCCGACGAGGGCGCGAGCCGTTGATCCCATGTCGCCTGTCCGTCGTAATGAGTGTGCACATCGACCCAGCCCGGCGTCACCAGCGCCCCGTCAGCGGCGATCTCCCGTCGACCCGTCAGGTCGACATCTCCCACGGCGACGATTCGGTCGCCGACGATTGCGACGTCGGCTCGGCGTGCGGCGGCACCGGTGCCGTCCACGACGGTGCCGCCGCGGATCACCAGATCAGGCCTCGCTCCGGACACGGCGTCACCCAGCCGTGGGCTGCAGTGCGGTGACGTCGATGCCGTACAGGTCGGCGACGTTGCCCGACAGGATCGCCCGCGTCTGCTCCGCGGTCAGCTGCGCCGTCTGTTCGGCGAGCATGCCCTGCGACCACGGCCAGGTCGAGTCGGAGTGCGGGAAGTCGTTGGCCCACATCAACCGTCGCCAGTTCATGTCGTTGGCGTGCGAGAAGGCCGTCCAGTCGTCCTGGAAGGTGACGAAGATGTGCTCCGCGAAGTACTCCGACGGCAACCTGCTGAGGGCCACCCCGGGCTGGAGCCAGTTGCGGTGCCGCTTGTAGGCGTGGTCCATCCGATACATGTAGTGAGGCACCCAGCCGGCATCGGCCTCGACGCAGACGACCCGAAGATCGGGATGACGCTCGAACACGCCGCCGAACACCAGGGTGCCCATGATGTCCTGGATGCTACGGATGATCGACAGGAAGCTGTTCAACCGGGGCCCTCGCCAACCACCCCCACGGGCGGTGAGGATGTGGAAACTGAGCGGCAACCCAAGCGACACCGCCGCCTCCCAGAACGGGTCCCACATCGGGTCGTCGTAGTCCGCCTCCGTGCCGGGATTCCCCGGCATCATCACGCCACGAAGGCCGGCCGCCTTGATCGCCTCGAGATCGGTGATCCCGTCCTCGACGGTGCGCAGCGCGGTCTGACCGCACCCGAGGAGCCGATCCGGAGCTTCGGCGCAGTACTCGGTGATCCACCGGTTGTAGGCGTTGAAGCACGCTCGCTTGTAGTCGACGTCCGGGTGGCCGCACAGCACCATCCCCACCGTCGGGTACAGGATCTCCGCGGCGACCCCGTCGCGGTCCTGGTCGGCGAGCCGCACGGTCGCGTCGTAACCGGACTTGTGGAGCTCGTCGAACTTGACACCCTCCTGGGTCAGTTCCCCTGCCGGCTTGCCGGCGGCGGCGACCAGCCCCATCGGCACCGTCGACTTCATGCCGGGCACCACGAACACGTCGCCTCGTACAGGATCCTCGACCATGTTCGGCGCTGTGTCGCGGTACGCCGGGTCGATGTGAGCCGAGTAGCAGTCAGGTGGTTCCGTGATGTGCGAGTCAGCGCTGATCACGGGAAAGTCGAACGACATGCAGATCCCCTCTCGTCTGCACCGACACTACTCCAGCCCCATATACGACACAACGACCAATTCGTCTCATCCCAGGTTCTTCGGCCGAAGGGTCATGTGCCGGTGAAATGCGGGCTGCGCTTCTCGATGAACGCACGCGGACCCTCCATGGCGTCGGCCGACGCCATCACGACCCCGGCTGCACGCGACTCGATGCGATACGCCTCGTCGAAGGGCAGGCCATTCGACGAGACCATCACCTCCTTCGCCTTGCGCATCGCCAACGGCCCGTTGCGGGCCATTCGCCGGGCGAGTTGCACCGCCTCGTCCAGCACGTGCACGGACGGCACCAGCCGGTTGACGAGACCCATCTCCGCGGCCGACTGCGCGCTGATCCGGTCACCCACGAGCACGATCTCCGCTGCTTTGGCCCATGGCACCTGACGAGCCAACCTCGCCAGCCCACCGCCGGCGGGGATGATCCCGCGCGTCACCTCTGTGAGTCCGAACTCGCTGTCCTCGGCAGCGATCCGCAAGTCGGTACCAAGCAGCAGTTCCATGCCGCCGGCGAGCGCGAACCCGCGGACGGCGGCGATCACCGGCACCGTGTAGTCGGTACGGCGCAGCAGTGCCTTGTCGAGCAGTCGCGGATCGGCCTGCAATCGCTGGTCCCACTCATCCTGCGCTGGTCGCGCACCGGTGAACAACGGGATCAGCCGCCCCAGATCCGCACCGGTGCAGAACGCCCGGTCTCCTGCACCGGTCACGATCACCACCCGAACAGCGGGATCGGCTGCCATCTGCTCCCAAGCGTCGGCGAGCCTGCAGACGAGTTCGGGATCGAGGGAGTTGAGCTTCGCCGGACGATTGAGCGTCACGATCGCGATGCCCTCGTCCATCTCGACACGCAGCACCGGCTCCTGTACTCCTACGGGTGGCGTTGTCGACTGTGGCATTCGGGGAACCTCCGCGTCCGGGCGCTGCCCGGCGGCAGCACGATACACATCGTACGCCTTGTCTCACCCCGGCGTTCGTCTGGTCATGTCAGTGGTGATACGCATCCAAGTCGGGTTCTGCCATGACCTCGCGGAATCGGCGGAACGGCCACGGCCACGCTGCTGGTACGCCGCGAGCGTCGAGGTACCAGCTGTTGCATCCGGTCACCCACACGGTCGCCTGCGCCGCTTCGATGCGCCGGGCCTCGTGCTCGCGCATGGCCGCCTCAGTCGCATGGATCTCCGTCGAGAGGCCTGCCTGGAGCCGGCGCACGAGTTGCAGGATGTAGTCCATCTGGAGCTCCGCGACCTGGATCAGGGAGAAGTTGCCGACGGGGCCGTTCGGGCCGTTGAGCATGAACAGGTTGGGGAACTCGGGTATCGAGACGGACAGATAGGCAGTGGGGCCGTCGGCCCAGGCCTCTTCGAGGGTTCGTCCGTCGAGGCCG
>JBFWVD010000243.1:0-2812 GCA_050246915.1 Acidimicrobiia bacterium
CTTTGGAGATCTTGCGCAACACGTGGTCGGCACCTTGCTGGGCGTTGGTGGGTTTGCCGACGCCGATGCGGACCCGCAAGAAGGCATCGGTGTGCAGATGCTGCTTGAGGCTCTTGAGCCCGTTGTGGCCGGCGAGACCACCGCCGGCCTTCACCTTGAGTACCCCGGGCTCGAGGTCGAGCTCGTCGTGGGCCACGACGATCTGATGGGGCTCGACGATGCCGAAGCGCTTCACCAGCAACTGCGCCGACTCGCCCGAGAGGTTCATGAAGGTCTGGGGGAAGGCGAGCGCCATGCGTTTGCCGGCCAACGTCACCTCGGCGACCAGGGCTCGTTCCTTGCTGGGCTTGAGGGTCGCACCGCCTCGGCGGGCCAACTCCTCGACCACCTCGACGCCGATGTTGTGGCGCGTCGAGACGTATTGGGCGCCAGGGTTGCCGAGCCCGAGGACGAGCAGATCGGCTGGGGTGCCTCGGCGCTGGCCGACGCCCCGGAGGGCCATGAGCGGGCCTGTTACTCGGCGTCGCCCTCAGCAGCGCCGGAGTTCTCGGCCTGCTGCATGGCGATGGTGGCGCGGGTGGCCTCGGCCGACACGATGACCAGGTCGGGGTCGCTCATCAGCTCGACACCGCGGGGCATGGTGAGATCGGAGGCCTTCTTGGTATCGCCGATCTTCATGTCGGACACGTCGATGACCAGCTCCGACGGGATGTTCTGGGGGGTGGTGCTGATGGAGACCGTGGTGACCTGCAGGTCGACGAGACCCTCGACGGCCTTGACCGCAGCGGCCTCTCCGGCGAGGACCACCGGCACGTCCACGCTGATGTTCTTGGCGAGGTCGACGATGAGGAAGTCGACGTGGCGCACCGTGCGGCGCACCGGGTCACGCTGGAGTTCCTTGACGACGGTCGGCTTGGTGACGCCGCCCCAGGTCAGGTTGATGACGGCGTTGAGGCCTGCGGGGCTGGACATGGCCAGGCGCAGATCGCGGCGAGCGATGTGGATGGGGGTCGACTCGGTGCCGAGCCCGTACACGACGGCCGGGATCATGTCGGCGGTGCGGAGGCGGCGGGCCGGGCCCGACCCGGTGCCCCGTCCGGTCTCGGCGGTGATGGTGATGTCCGACATGGCGCGCTCCTGCGGGGTGGTACGAAAAGTTGAAGCCCGGAGAGTGTAGGGACCCCGGGCCCTCCAGCGCCAAGCGAGGGGGCTCAGCCGACGCGTGCGGTGTCACGTCATCTTCATGAAGCCCAGCGCCCGGTGCATGTCGAACGGGTAGAAGAGAGGCGTGCGACTGACCCGATCGAGGGCCTTGGTGTGCTCCTCGGAGAGGCGCCAACCGAGCGAGCCGAGGTTGTCCTCCAACTGTGAGACGGTACGGGCTCCGAGGACCGGGGCCGTGACGCCGGGGCGATGGGTGACCCAGTTGAGGGCGATCTGAGCCATCGTGTGGCCAGTCTCGGATGCGACGCGGGCCACCTCGGCGGCGATGGCCTGATTTCGGTCATCGAGATCCTGGGTGAGGAAGCCGAACGCGCCGGCCTTGCGGCTGTCGGGTGGCGGTGGGCTCCCTGCCGCGTACTTGCCGGTCAATACGCCGCCACCGAGTGGGCTCCAGGGAAGGACGGCGATGTTGTGCTTGCGGCAGTTGGGGAGCAGTTCCATGTCGAGCTCGCGCGACAACAATGAGTAGCGCGATTGGAGCGATACGAAGCTCGGCCATGCGTTGGCGGCCGAGATGCCGAGGGCCTCGGCCAGCTGCCAGCCGCCGAAGTTCGAACAGCCGATGGCGCGAACTTTTCCGGCCGTGACCAACTCGTCGAGCACCCCGAGGGTCTCGGCGATGGGCACGTCGTAGTCGGGCCAATGAATCTGGTACAGATCGATGACGTCGGTCTGCAACCGTCGCAGCGATGCCTCGCAGGCCCGGAGCAACGATGCCCGGCCGGCGCCTCGTCGATCGTCCCCGATGGGCAACCGTCCCTTGGTGGCGAGCACGACCCGATCGCGTCGACCGGCCAGCGCCCGACCGACGATCTCCTCTGCTGCACCGTTGTTGTACTGATCGGCGGTATCGATGAAGTTGCCGCCCCGATCGAGGTACTGATCGATCTGGAGCCGAGCGGTGGCCTCGTCAGTCTCGGCCCCGAAGGTTGCGGTACCGAGCGCCAGCTGCGACACCATGATGCCGCTGGATCCGAGGTCTCGTTGTTGCATGGACGGTGACTCTAGGTGCCACGGTCATCGGTGCGTCAGGAGGATCGGCGAACCTCGAGCCGGGCAACGTCGACTGCTGAGATCATCGACGGCTGAAGCGTCAGGACTGGTTCTCTCCGCCGAAGATCTCGCTGACGCTGGTGTCCTCGAACACTGCGTCGAGGGCATCGGCGATGATCGGAGCGACGGACAGCACCTCGATCTTGTCGATCTGCTTGTCGGGGCTGAGCGGCACGGTGTTGGTGATGACGACGCGGCTCATCTTGGAGTTCTTCAGTCGATCGATGGCCGGTCCGGACAAGATCCCGTGGGTGGCCACCGCCCACACGTCGGTGGCCCCTCGCTCGAACAAGATGTCGGCGGCCGACACGATGGTGCCGGCGGTGTCGATCATGTCGTCGGTGATGACGCAATGGCGACCTTCGACCTCGCCGATGACCTCGCGGGCCACGGCGACGTTGGTCATTCCCTTGGGGCGGCGCTTGTTGATGAAGGCCAGATCGGCGCTGAGGTCCCCGAGGTGCTGGGCGAGCCGCTCGGCCACCTTCACACGACCGGCATCGGGCGCCACGATGACCAGCCCAGGCTGGGCGTT
>JBFWVD010000244.1:0-2740 GCA_050246915.1 Acidimicrobiia bacterium
GGGGCACACGCAGGCCGCCGGGGGCGTGGTTCAGCCTGGCGAGCGCCCGACGCCGACGATCCCGGCGGAGATGCGCTCCTCTGGTGGCGGGACCATCGGCACGTCGCCGAACTTGGCCTCTACCTCGTCGATGCTGAACGCCTTGGCCATCAGATCTTTGGTGATGAGATCGAGTGTGAACGGGCGGGCCTTGCGGTAGTTGCTGAATGCCTCGGTGTACAAGGGCCAGATGAGGTCGTGCCATCGGTCGGCCACATCGCTGAGATCGGCATGCATCACCCCCGCCGTCACCGTCGTCGCGTCGGCGATGGACCGCCAGCGTTGCGCCAGCACGTCGTTACCCACCTTCACCGCAGCGCGGCGATGATGCTCCACCACCGCGCGCATCTGCTCGACGAGGCGTTGCTTGCGGCGGGGGAGGAGCGCCAACTCCGCCTCCAGCAACCGCTCCACGAACATGTCAAGTGCACTTGACGCGTGCTCATCGAAGGGCGCGGCCACGGTGGTATCACCCAGCCGTCGCCGTAGCTCACTGGCCACGTGATCGAGGCCGGTGACCATCCGTCGTCGTCCGTCGAGGAACACCCAACGTGGTGCGCCCGAGTCCGATCCGCACAGCGAGAAGAACGCCCACGGGCTCGTGGACTCCACGAAGCTGATGCGCGTGCTGGTGGCCTGACCGTGCCCTCGGCGCCAGTTGGCCCGCTCGGCGTGCATGTCCAACACCGCGTGTTCGTACACATCGCCGAACAGCAGCCGCTGGTCCCCGTCGACGATCTGTCGCACCGGTTCGAAGGCGTCGCCGATCCCGTCCCACGGCGCGGCCGCCTCGGACTCGGCGATCAGGTCGGCCACCTTCACCGCCGGACCGCTCACCGTGCCCGCCTTCACGGTGCCGGCCTTCAGCTCGGCGGGCAAGAACACGTTGGCCCCCAACAACTGTTCCACCATCTCGAGCCGGTCGGCCAACTTCTCCGTCGCTGTCGTCGAGAACGACGGACCGTCCTGTGGCCACCAGATGGTGATGGCACTGTGGGGGCTGTCCATCCGGTCCACTCGTCCCACGCGTTGCTCAGCGATGCGCACCGTGGTCGGCAAGTCCAGATGCACCACCACCGACGCGCCCTGCAGGTTGATGGACTCCGACATGGCATCGCTGCACAACGCAATGCACCGTTCCTCGGACGATCTCGCCATGGCGCTCAGCACATCAGCCCGCTCGCTGGTCGCCCCGCCGTGCGCCACGACCACACGCGTATCGGTGCGCTTCGTGAGGTGATGCTCGATGGCCACCAGCGAGATGGGTCGCTGATCGAAGGCCAGCACTCGATGTTGGCTCTTGGCCACCAGGGCGACGCGCTGCGCCTTGGACACCTCGCGGGCATCGGAGATCTGCTCTAGCGCCTGACCGATGGCTCGATACCGCTCGGCCTCCGCCTCGCACTCATGCGCGAACGCGTTGGCATCCGTCAACCACGTCGGCAACTCGCAGGTGAGGCGACTGGTCGGCGGCCCACCCAGCGCGCGCTCCTCGAGCTTGGCGATGACCGCACCGGTAGGGTTCTTGGCGATGCCGCTCAGCCCATAGCGCGCCGCGGCGGCCTCGGTGCCGTACAGGTGCTCGTGCAACGCCGCTCGTGACGAGCGCAGGCAGGCCATGACCTGATGGGCGGCTAGCGCCGCGCTGGAGGTGAGCCGCCAGCTGAGATAGGTCGCGTCGTCGATGCCCTGATGCGCGAACGCGGCAGGCATCACCAGCGTCGACTCCAATCGGCCGATGCCAGTCAGCGAGGCCGCCAGCGATCGGATGGTGTCGGCCGCGTCACGGTCGCTGCGGGTCTCTCCCGTGTCGTACACGTGCGCCACATGGGTCGGATAGCGACACGTCGTGTCGTCGATGCTGCGATAGGCCTCGGGATCGCGATCCACCAGTTCGTTCAACTGCTGCTTGGTCCGCCGCACCGTGAACTGGCGGATCTGCTGACGCAGCACCTCCATGTCGTCGGCACCCAACACGTCGTGTTGCCCACCCGACATCTTCCCCAGACGCTCGAGCACGTTGAGCGTCTCGGTCTCCATGTTGTCGGGGCCGAGCAGGTTCACCAGGCTCACCAGATCACGTGCATGGCGATTGATGGGCGTCGCCGTGAACAGCACCACCGAATCGGCCCGGTTGTCGCGCAGCGCCGTGGTGCGCTGCGACTCACGGTTGAGGTAGTTGTGCGCCTCGTCCACTGCCAAAATCTGCGCTCGCTGCAATTGATGTTGACGTGTGCCCACGTTGACCCGACTGACCTTGCCCGATGACAACGTGGCCAGGTTGAGCCCGCACCGGAACGCCTCGTTCTGCCAGTTCGTCTCCACGCTCGGCGGAGACACCAACATCACCAGGTCGTTGCGGGCCCGGCCGCTCGACCACAGCTTGTCCCGCACCGCTTTCACCAAGCTGGCGCCCATCTTGGTCTTGCCGGACCCGGTGGCATCAGCCACCAGCACGCTGCCGCAGTTGTCGATGACCCACAACGCCTGCGCGATGCCAAGACGCTGCGAGGGCCACAGCGGCATCGGCCCGCTCATGTTCAGCCCGGCCAGATAGCGCTCGGCCCACTCGCCTTCGAGGAGCTCGGCGCACGCCCTGGCCAGCGTCTCTTGCCAACTCAGGAGCTGCAACATGGCGTGCAACAGTTTGATGAGCTCGTCGTTGTAGCTGATGCCCTGGGCCCAGAAGTTCTCCGCGATC
>JBFWVD010000245.1:0-2664 GCA_050246915.1 Acidimicrobiia bacterium
CTGCCGCCGTAGATCGACGGAGCCGGTGAGAACAGCGCGAGTTCCTGCACCGCGCCGCCACTCGCGCTGTCCGGTCCCACGATGGTGGCCCCTGCCCCGAGAATCCGACACCCGACGTCCCTGGCGAGTCGGGTGATGTCGCTGTTGCGGAGCTTGGCGAGGTTTCCTTCCGCGCCGGTGGCGGCGTTACCGGACTTCATTCGGCGGATGTGCCATCCGGTGATCTCGATCATCGAGTGAAGTCGGATCAGGTCCTGTCGGATGGTGGGGTCGCCGATGCTGCCGTTGTCGAGCGCGAGGACCATCAACTGTCGTACCCGGCCTGGGCCGACCATGCCACCGCCGAGAACGGCGGCGTCGTTCCCGAACGATCCGGCAGACCGGTCGAGGTGGCCGGCGATCGTGCCCGCGATCGCTGCACTCGGAGCGGCCACGTTCTCGCCGCCGATGCCGCTGCGTTCGACCATCAGTGTTGTGTTGGCGACTCGCCATCCGTCGTTGAGGTCGCCGATGATGTGGTCGTGGGGCACGCGTGCCTCGTCGATGAACACTTCGTTGAACAACGCGTGCCCAGTCATCTCGCGTAAGGGCCGAACGTCGACGCCGTCCTGTTTCATCGGGAACGCGAAGTACGTGATGCCTCGGTGCTTGGGGGCATCGGGGTCGGTGCGCGCGATGAGGATTCCGTAGTCGGCCCATTGCCCCATCGACGTCCACACCTTCTGCCCGGAGATGACCCACTCGTCACCGTCGCGCTCGGCGCGCGTCTGCAACCCGGCCAGGTCGGAACCGGCACCCGGTTCGGAGAACAGCTGGCACCATCCGTGTTGCCCGTCGAGGATCTTGGGGACGAACATCTCGATCAACTTCGGTGACCCATGTGCCAACAAGGTCGGCGCGGCGAGCATCATGCCCAGGCCAGAGGGCGGCCCGAGTACCCCGCGGGCGATCATCGCTCGGGCGAGGTCACCGGTCTTGGTTCGTTGCCATCCCCGCCCGTAGGGGGCCGGCAGCATCGGGTGTGCGAGTCCGGCGTTGGCGAGGCGTGACCACCATTCACCGACCGGGAGATCGGGATGCCAGTGCTCGTCGAGCCACGATTCGACATCGAAGTCGTCGTGGCCGTCGGGACGGGTCGATGTTGTGCTGTCAGTCATGAGGGTTGCCTCTCGCTCGTGGTGCCATCGATGTCGGTTCGTCGTGGGAGGCCGGGTCGGCCCACACGAGCACGAAGTTCTCGCTGAGCGCCTCGGTGCGCACGGCGTGGCGTTGGCCGATCCGGATCTCGCCAGGTGGTGTTGTCGTCGCGGCGAGCAGGCGCGGGCCTTCGTCGAGTTCGACGAGCAGGGTCGCATATGGTGCGTGCGCTTGCCACCCGGGGTCGAGGCTGCGATGGCTGACGGCGAAGGACAGCACCGAGCCGCTCCCTGTGACCGGTTCGAAGGCTGCCTGGTCGGATTGGCAGGCAGGGCAGAACCGGCGTGGTGGGTGACGCCAGCGCCCGCACCCGGTACACCGTTGGATGCAGAGCAGTTCGGCGGCGATGCATGCGTGATGCCAGTCCAGGACGATCCATTCGGGTGTTGGCACGTAGGTTCTCATCGGTCTCTCCCCAGAATGGCGACGCTGCCGTCGCCGAGGTCGCCGTACCCGGTGACCAACGCCAGTTCGGCGTCGGTCACCTGGGCGTCGGCGGTGCCACGCAGTTGGCGGGTGGCCTCGACGACGTGGTTGAGTCCCCAACAGTGCCCTTGGGAGAGCAGCCCACCGTGGGTGTTGAGCGGGAACCGGCCGCCGAGCTCGATGTTGCCGTTGGCGACGAACGCAGGGGCCCCGCCGGGCTCGGCGTAGCCGAGCGCTTCGAGTTGGAGCAGCACGACATAGGTGAAGCAGTCGTAGATCTCGAGCACGTCGATGTCGTGTGGCGACACCCCGGCTCGTGCGAAGGCGCGGGGTGCCGCTCGGTGGATGCCGAGTTCGAGGAGGTTGGCGCGGTTGGCGATCTCGTCGGCGGGCTCGGGATGGCCTTCGGCTCCGCCGAGGTAGACGACTGCCGGATGAACGAGGTCACGGGCGCGCTCGAGGCTCGTCACCACGACGGCGGTGGCGCAATCGGTCTCGACGCAACAGTCGAACTTCCGTAACGGTTCGGCGATGAACGGCGCGGCGTCGTAGTCGGCGCGGCTGAGCGGCGCGCCTCGCATCAAGGCCTTGCTGTTGAGCTGCGCATGGTTGCGGCACGCGATCGCCACTGCGGCAGCGGCGTCCTCGGGGATCCCGAAGGTCTCCACATAGCGGCGCAGATACAGGCTGTAGTGTTGTGCGGCCGACATCAGCCCATACGGTGCATAGTGGTTTCTGACGGTCTCGCCCATCGGCCCGAGGTTCATCACACGTTTGGTCGGGCGTGCATCCGGCTTCGGACGCAGGGCCGAGTACCCGTTCCAGCCCATGCACACGAGCACGTTGTCAGCGAGACCGCCGGCGATCGCCATCGCCGCGGTTTGCAACGATGCGGTCGGTGAGGCACCGCCCATCAGTACCGACACGTGGTAGGCGACGTCGGGTACGCCGAGGTGCGCGGCGATCTCCTCGGCGCTCATGTAGCCCGGTGGAGGGATGACGCCGTTGATGTCCGCAGGCTTCAGCCCGGCGTCGGTGATC
>JBFWVD010000246.1:0-2656 GCA_050246915.1 Acidimicrobiia bacterium
GCTTCGTAGTGGCCGAGGATCTCCCGTCCGATGAGCATCCGACGGATCTCGTTGGTGCCAGCACCGATCGTGTACAGCTTCGCATCGCGCACCAGACGGCCGGCCGGGCTCTCGTTCACGTAGCCGAGGCCACCGAGCGACTGCATGGCCTCGAGCGCCAACTCCACGGCGCCGTCTGAGGAGTGCAGCAGTGATGCCGCCGAGTCGGCGCGGCTGGGTCGACCGGCGTCGAGCGCTGCCGCCACTCGATAGGTGAATGCCCGTGCTGACTGGAGCCTCACGTACATGTCGGCGAGCTTGCCCTGCATGAGCTGGAAGCTCCCGATGGGCTGACCGAACTGCTTGCGCTCTGTGACGTACGGGAGCGTGAGGTCGAACGCCGCCTGCATGATGCCGAGCGGTCCGCCCGAGAGCACGAGTCGTTCCGAGTCGAGGCCCTTCATGAGGACCCTGGAACCCTTGCCCGGCTCGCCGAGGACGTTCTCGGTGGGAATCTCGCAATTGCTGAACACCAGCTCACACGTCGGTGATCCACGCATGCCGAACTTGTCGAGATGGGGTTCGGTGTGGAAGCCGGCGAAGCCCTTCTCCACCAAGAACGCGGTGACCGAACCGGGACCAGTGTCAGCATCGGTGCGCATGTAGACGATGAGGGTGTCGGCATAGGTGCCGTTGGTGATCCACATCTTGGAGCCGTTGGCCACCCAAACGTCCCCGTTGAGCTTCGCGGTGCAGCGCATGGAGCCGAGCACGTCGGAGCCGGCATCCGGCTCGCTCATGGCCAACGCACCGACCTGGGTCCCGTCGCACAGACCGGGGAGGTACTTGTGCTTTTGCGCCTCGGTGCCGTTGAGGGCGAGGTTGTTGGCGCACAGATTGGAGTGCGCCCCGTAAGACAGGCCCACCGACGCCGAGGCGCGTGACACCTCTTCCATGATGACGACGTGGGCGAGATAGCCGAGACCGGCGCCGCCGTACTCCTCGCCGATGGTCGCGCCCAGCGCGCCGAGCTTGCCGAACTCGGGCCACAGGTCGAGGGGAAAGGTGTTGGTCCGGTCGATCTCCTCGGCGCGAGGTGCGATGCGGTCCTGAGCGAAGGCGGCGATGGACGAACGAATGGCGTCCAGTTCGTCGCCGAGCGTGGTGTCGAAGGTCGACGACAGATACATCAGGTGGGGGTCCTGTTCGATCGGGCCTCGGCGAGGCAGTCCGTGAGCGCAGCGTGGTAGCGCTCGACATTGGCCAGTTTCACGTGCTCGTAACCGCGCACGAGGTCGGGGAGCCGGCCCAGGCGCGCCAACAGTTCAGCCGTTCGGGGCCCCTCGGGTGAAACCGGGGCCGATCCGCCCGTCGATCGGGTCGAGGTCAGCTCGTCGATCGCCGCTTCGAACTCGGTGATGAGACGCCGTTCGACCTTGCGCACTTCGGCGCGGCCGAACGGATCGATGGCTCTGCCACGCACCTTCTTGCCCTTGGCCAAGGCGATCATCACCGGCTTGGCCCATGGGCCGAGGTGGATCTTGCGCTTCATCCCCATGGCCCGCAGCAGCGGCGGATGGAGCAACCAGGTCGTCTTGGGCTGGTCGCTCGGGGCGGCCAGCAGCAGCCGAGCCACCTCGTACTCGTCCTTGTAGGCCATGAGCTTGTGCAAACCGAACGCGACGTTGGTGACGGCCTCGTCGGCGTGCTCGCTGCCGGCGACGGCGGTGGCCACCGACGCCATCCGGTCCAGGAACCGGCGGGCCAGCGCCTCGTCCTGATAGGCGACCAACTCGGCGGTGAGCACTCGCAGATACCCCGTGACCGACGGGGACACCGCGATCGCCGTCACCGCCGACTCGAGCGAAGCGCCGAGCGGCCTCGTTCCAGACGCAACCTGAGTTGACGTCGTCGGCGTGCCGGTGTCGGACGTCGTGAGCTCCTCGAGGGTGCGCCCGGCTCCGATCGCCCGCCCTGCCTCGAAGGCCGCCAGGTTGGCGTCAACTGCAGTTGCGTTGAGCTCGATGGCTCGACGCAGTGAGGCGGCGGAGATGGGGAGCAACCCGCGTTGATATGCGACGCCGACGAGAACCAAGTTCATCGATGCCGGAGAGATCGACAGCTTGTTGCGCAGTGCCGCTCCGTCGACCCACGTGTTGGCTGCGCTCCGAGTGATCTCGTCGATCTGCTGTGGGAGGTGCGAACGATCTGGGCGCGTCACCGAGTTGCGGCTGAGCTGATCGCCCGACAGGGTCACCTCGGTCGAGCCGATCACGATCGTTCGTCGGTCATCCAGGGTGAGCAGCACGTTCGGTGTCTGGGCGATGATCGGATCGGCGGCGATGAGGAGATCGACGCCACCGTCGATGGCCCAGTTCACCCGATCGATCTTGGACGGAGCTTCCTGGCCGGGGGTGATGATGACGTCCGAGACGACACCCCCGCCCTTTTGCGCCATACCGGTCTGGTCGAGGCCGCGCACGGCAAGGCCATCGAGCAACGCTGCGGTGCCGACGAGATGGGCAGCGGTGGTGACACCGTTGCCACCGACACCGGCGAAACGGACAACGGTGGCCGACACCCGCGACGCGGGCTCGGGCAACTCGGCTGAAGCGGCGACGGCTGCCCGCCGTGCTGCTTCCTTGGTAGCGGCCTTGCTCGGTTGCTTCACCAACGA
>JBFWVD010000247.1:0-2646 GCA_050246915.1 Acidimicrobiia bacterium
GCCTCATCGATCTCGACGGGGCGACGACGCCCGCATCCATCGCGCCGGGCACCTGAGATGGCTGGCTCCTTCGACGTCCTCAGACAACGCAACTTCGCCATGTTCTGGGGTGCAGCTGCCATCTCCAACGCTGGGAGCTGGATGCAGATCGTGGCGCTGCCAGAGATCGTGTTCCGGATCACCGGCAAGGCGACATCGCTGGGCACCGCAGCCGTTGCCGGGGTCGTGCCGACGATTGTGTTGACCCCGCTGTTCGGTGCACTGGCCGATCGCTTCTCGCGTCGAATGTTGCTGCTGGTCAGCCAGACATTGCTGATGGTCGTATCCCTGGTGCTGTGGATCTTGTATACGAGCGGTCAGCTCACCGTCGGGCGGATCATCATCCTCAACGTCATCACCGGCGCGGCCAACGGCATGAACTTCCCGGTGTGGACATCACTGGTTCCGCTTCTCGTCGCGCGGGAACACCTCATCAGCGCGGTGCGCCTGAACTCATTGCAGTACACGGTCGGCCGCGTGTTCGGCCCTGTGAGCGCCGGTGTCGTCATCGCCGCCTGGGGCCCCGGGGCGGCAATCCTCATCAACGCTGTCACCTTCGTCATGGTGCTGATCGCCCTGGTCTTCATCCGTCCTCGAGCTGCCGGGAACGTGGCGGTCTCCACTTCGGTGTGGACCTCTGTCGTCGAAGGAGCACGATTCGTGTGGCACCACTGGCCGCTGCGCGTGGTCTGCCTGATGATCTTCCTCAACGGCGTGTTCGCCATGTCGTTCACCCAGCTCGCACCGGCCGTGGCCGAGGGTGCGTACGGCAAGTCGGGGAAGTTCAACGCCGTGTTGCTGATGGCCATGGGCATCGGCGCCGCGACGTCCTCGTTCATCATCGTGACCCGTGGCGATCGCTTCCGCCACTCGACGCTCGTCACCGGTTCGTTCCTCGGTGTGGGTGTCGCGATCGCCCTGATGGCATCGGCAACCACCGCTGTCGTGGGTGTGATCGGCTATTTCCTGCTCGGCCTGTTCCAGGTCGCCACCAACATCTCGGTGAACTCAGCGATGCAGACCCTGGCACCCGATCACATGCGCGGTCGGGTCGTGAGCATGTACATGACTGCGGTCATGACCGCCGGTCCCCTCGGCACGCTCGTCATCGGAGCGCTGGCCGATGTCCAGACGATGCGCGTGGCGTTGCTCATCACCTCAGCCGCTGTTGCGGCAATCGTGGCCGTCCTGCACACCACGGGGGTGCTGGCCAACCTCGACGCCCCTCATCTCGGCCTCCCCGCCGACGTGATTGCGAACGGATCCGCCTGACCGCGTCACCCAACGATCGCGTCACCCGAAAACCGCGTCACCCAAAGACCACGGTCTTGGCCCCGTAGACCAACACGCGATGCTCCAGGTGCGCTCGCACGGCTCGCGCCAATACGATGGTCTCGAGATCGCGTCCACGTCGCACGAGATCGTCCGCGCCGTCGCGGTGGCTGGCTCGGGCCACGTCCTGTTCGATGATCGGCCCCTGATCGAGATCGGCGGTGACGTAGTGAGCGGTCACCCCGATGAGCTTCACCCCGCGTTCGTAGGCCTGGTGGTACGGCTTGGCTCCGACGAACGCCGGCAAGAACGAATGATGGATGTTGATGATGCGGTTCGGGTAGGCCGCGCACAGCTCCGGCGACAGGATCTGCATGTAGCGGGCCAGCACCACGAGGTCCACCTGCTCGGCCTCGAGCACGGCGCGCACCTGGGCCTCCTGCTCGGCCCGGTGGCCCGGTGTCACGGGCAGATGATGATGGGCGACACCGACGAAGCGGCAGAAGTCGGCGTGATCAGGATGGTTGGCGATGACGGCACGCACATCGGCGTCGATCTCGCCGGCCTTCCAGCGCACCAACAGATCGTGCAAGCAGTGACCCTGCTTGGATGCCAGAAGCGCGATCCGCAGGCGCTCATCGGTGAACTTCACGGCCACGTCCATGGCGAAGCGTTCTCGCACCGAGTCGAAGGCGGGAAGGATCTCGCGGCGATCGAGGTCGAATCCGTCGAGGTCGAACTCGACCCGTTGGAAGAACACACCACTGGCGATGTCGGTGTGCTGCTCGGCGTCGACGATGTTGCCGTTGTGCCGTTCGACGAACTCGGCCACCGAGCGCACGATGCCTCGGGCATCGGGGCAACTGAGGAGCAGAACGGCGCGGGGAGGACGCACGAGGTCGGGTACGGCGATGGACACGGTTGTCGATGTTGCCAGACTCGCTCGACGGCGGATCAGGCAGACGTTGAACGGCGGGTGACCCGCACGGGAACAGTGCGACGCTCCTGGACGCGCATCGCTCCCGAGAACGCAACCGCCACCACGGCCGAGACGACGCCAGCGACGGCGCTGAGCCCACGAACCAGAACCACGTCGAGCCGATGCATGGAGATCAGATCGGCAGCGATCGACGAGAGGTGAGTCAAGCAACGCCCCGGTTCTCAGCGCCGCCGACCTCCCGTTGTCTCGGGATCGTCACCGCCCCGATGCGGTGAGATGGCGATCGGCCAGGCCCAGCATGTCGAGCACGCGCCGGGTGAGATGGCCGAAGTCGACGTTGGTGTCGGCCATGGTCGCCGATTCGTACCGCCGCTTCATCCCCTCGGCGATGATGG
>JBFWVD010000248.1:0-2615 GCA_050246915.1 Acidimicrobiia bacterium
ACGAAGCTCGTGCAGCTCGAAGAGTTCACGTTGTACGACTCTCGGCCCGAGCCGGCGCGCGGTGGCATCGACTATGTCGGCTCGGGCCCATTGCACCGCTACTACCGGGTGTCGGATGGTTGGGTAGCGGTGTGCGGGCCCGATGATCGGCTCGATGTGTTGGAGCAGTGGGCCGGGGGACCGGGGAGCGACATCGAGGGGGCGATGCGGGCCCGCACACGCTCGCAAGCGGTGAGCGAACTGACCGACCTCGGCATTACTGCCGTCCGAGTGGTGGAGGGCGATGAGCGGGCGAGCGACGAGCATCTCAGCGCGCACTCGGTGCTGCACGTCGTCGACGATCCGGGCATCGGTCGGTGCCGGGTGGTGAACAACATCGCCTCGTGGAGCCGATCGCCGACGGTGGAGATCACCACGGTGCCGGCCATGGGCTCGGGTCAGCCGGCGTGGGGTATCGGCCAGCACTGATCGATGCAGCCGCCGGCCGATCCCCATTCTCTTCAGTTGTCAAGGAACATTGACGCTGAACTACAACCGAGCGCCGACCCGCACCGGATCAGCCCCAGTGGCGGTTCGGCCCGGCCCGGGGAAGCTTGGTGCCATCGGGCAAGGTGATGTCCAGCGATCGATCGGGCCCGAGCTCGAGCAACCAGCCTTCGGCGTGGATGCGCGCGTGGTGCTTGGGACACGTGGGTAACAGCAGTTCGATGTCGGTGGGGCCGCCGTCCTCCCACGCACGCACATGGTGAACACGACATCGCGACACGTGGGCGTCGCATCCGGGGATGGCACACCGGGCGTACATTCCGCGCAGCGCTCGTCGTTGCGCTCGGTTGGCCAAGCGACGGGTGCGGCCCTGATGCAGATTGCCCGGCGCAAAGGCCAATGCCCCGTTGCGCACGACGATCGGATGGATCTTGGTGCCGGGGCGTGACAACAAGTCGATGAGGAACGACACCGGCACATCGAGAGGCATACCCCAATCGATCTCGATGTCGTCCTTGGTGGCATCGACCACCACGGAGATGTCGACCCCGCCGTTCGGGAAGGTGAGGGCGGACCCGTCGGGGAGCGTGCCCATCATCAACGCCTCGAGCGCAAGGGCTCGCAGGAAGTTCTGCTTCTCGACGGGATCGGTGGGGCAGTTCTCGGGGGTGGGCATGGCGTACAGCTGCGCCAGCGCGGCATCGAGACGAGCCGACATGCCCACCGCCATGGTGGGGTCGAAGCGGCCGGCGAGGTTGAACATGCCGGACTCGATGTCGTGCCACGACTTCAATGACGTGTCGCGTCGCTGACGGGCAGCACGGCTGATGCCGAGGTCCCGGCGGACGTCCCGTGAGGTGCGAGCGAGATGATGGCGGAACTGGTCGCTGGTCTGCGTGCACGCTTGTGCCACAAGGGCATCGGACTGTTGACGCATGAGGCGTGCCACGGCCGGCTCCTGGGCGCGCAAGGAGTCGGCAAGGGCATCGGCATGAGCAGCGGTGATGGACCCCCACTGGAGCGCGTCGTTGATGGCCGGTATGTCGGAGAGTTGATGGGCCCGTTGCACCAGGCGATTGGCGGCGGACATGGTGACCCGACATGCGCCGGCGACATCGCCCTCGGCAACAGAGGAGATCGAGGCGAGGGACTCGATGAGGTGCAGCTTGTTGGCGTGACACCACGACAGGAGCTGCTCCACGTCTCCCAAGCGAGCGACGAGCTCGTCTCGATCGCCCGCGGTCGGCGCGGCGATCGAGCGCACCAACGCGACGGCGCGCGTCGCGATCGCGGTGGCGGTCTCGCTGTTCGATATCGGTGCGCACGTCATGGTGGTCATGATGGCAAGGGGGTGTGATGAAAATGGTTGGGGCCGCTGAGCGTGGGTACCGGCTCGCAGGCGATGGGAGTCATGGGGGACATGATGATGAGGGGGTGTGATGAAAACGCGCCGAGCCCCGCAGCGGCGGGTGCGGTCAGCGTCGCATCGCAAGTCATGAGCGCATCATGACGAGGGGGTGTTATGAAAACGCGGGGCCCAGCGAGGCGAGCCGAGGCGAACTGCGTACACCCCCTCGGTAGGGTCACGACATGGCACGCGGAGAAGCTCAGATGGTCATCGATGCTCGCGCCGCGCTCACCGAGGACTCACCGTTTCGCCTCATGTGTCAGGCCTCCGCGCTCATCGACGTGATGCGGCGGCGGCACGACATAGCGCTGGTCGATCCCGGGCTGGGCAACGTGAGTGATGGCGACGTGTTCGAGACGTTCGTGACCAGCGGCATCCGTGAAACGGCTGCGCTGGCGATGGCCGTGGCGGTGATGCATCCCGATCTGTTCGTGGCGGCACGCATCCGCAACACGCTGAAGGACATGGACATACCAAACGCGCCGAGGTGGCTGGGGTCGATGGATCACATCATCGTGACCGATGCGTTGGTGCAGGCCGATCCGTTCGGCGACGGGGAGATCGTGGTGCTGTCGTGGGTGTGGCCGAGCAGCGTGCTGACGGGCGCCTCGCCAGCCACGGCGATGGTGCATGTGGAGCACACGCTGGGGACGGTGGTGACGACGGCGATGGTGGTGCCCGAGCCGCTGGCCGATCTGCGGGAGATGTGGGAGCAGTCGGA
>JBFWVD010000249.1:0-2587 GCA_050246915.1 Acidimicrobiia bacterium
CCGGCGGCCTCGTTGACTGTCTCTGAGGCTTACGACGTCGAAGACCGCATCAACCACTACGTCGAGCCGGATATCCTTGGCCAGCCGTTCAAAGGCTTTGCCGAGATTCAAGACGGCAAGGCGTTCGACACAACAACTTTTGGCAGTCTTATCCAGCGCGGAGTTGACGTCGTCGATGCCGGCGGCACCGTGAACGTCGAAACAGGTACGTACACAGAATTGGTGACGGTCAACAAGTCGGTGACGATCGACGGTGAGGGTGCTGGCCCGGTGCCGAGCGTGACGTTGCAGTCGCCTTCGAGCGGCTCGACGTTGATCAACGTGACGTCGACCACGCCGAGCGACGATATCACGATCCTGGACATCGCCTTCGACGGCACCAACGGCCCGAACGTGGCCGACCTGGGCGTGAACGTGCCGGCCACGGCCAACTTCGACACCCTGACGGTCGACCGCTCCACGTTTACCGACCTGCACTTCAACGGTATCCAGGTCCTGGGTGACTCGGTGACGGGTACCTCGGCCCAGAACGTGGTGATCAGCAACTCGGTGTTCACCAACAACGGCTACAACACGGGAGGCGCCGGCGACATCGACTTCTTCCTGTACAACCAGGATGCCTCGCTGTCGGACCTGGTGCTGTCGAACGACGGCGTGCTGGGCGCCCGCCTGGGTATCCAGTTCCGCGGGGTGGGAGCCGGCACGGGAGTGGGCGTGCTGCCGCTGGGCAATGTGTCGCTGGACGACATCACCATCACCGGCAAGTACCGCACGCAGTTTATCGGCTTCCAGCGGTATACCGATGTGACCACGCTGGACTTGAACGATGTGGAGTTGGGCGGAGCCACTTCCGAGATCACCGGCACGTTTGGCGCCCTCATGCGGTTTGACGGGGTGGGCAGCGGCACACTGGCCAGTCCGGCCACGGTGGACCTGGGCAACACCTACTTCCGCGGCACCGCGCCCAGTAGCGCCATCAAGACCGACATCGAGTTCGCGCCGGACAACACGTTTGCCTTCCTGCGCGCCGATGCCACCAACACCAGCTGGGATGTCGGCTTCTCCCTCAACGTGCCGGCGGCCTCGTTGACTGTCTCTGAGGCTTACGACGTCGAAGACCGCATCAACCACTACGTCGAGCCGGATATCCTTGGCCAGCCGTTCAAAGGCTTTGCCGAGATTCAAGACGGCAAGGCGTTCGTCACCTCCACCTTCGGCAGCCTGATCCAGCGGGCCGTCGACGCAGTCGACGATCCGGGCACCGTCCATATCAAGACCGGTACCTACACTGGCAGCGTGAGCACGGCCGGCAAGTCGGTCACCCTCTCACCGGGCGGCAGCGCCGGACAGGTCACGATCAACGGCAACATCACGCTGGATGCCGACGACACGCTGGTCATCGAACTCGACGGCACCGCTCCGGCCAACTACGACAACCTCACCGTCAACGGTACCGTCGACCTCGGCGATGCCACCCTCAGCGCCAGCCGCAGCTTTAATCCCAACGTTGGCACAAGCTTTACGATCGTCGACAACGACTCGACCGACGCCGTGACCGGCACGTTCGCATCCCTCCCGGAGGGTGCGGTACTTTCGATCGACAATATCCCGTTCACGGTCAGCTATCTGGGTGGCACGGGCAACGACATTACGCTGACGGTCGTCGCTCCCAACACCGTGTGGGTGAACGACACGTGGGTGGAGTTCGCGGACTTCGGCGGTACGCCAACCGTGGTTGAGTACAGCGACACCGTTGATTCGGACACGGGCGCCGGCGATGCCAATGTTACCGGCAAGATCTTCGGCTACAACGCGTTCGATAACCTGATCGACGCCATTACCGCGGTCGCCACCGGCGGCACGATCAACATTCTGGCCGGATCTGTGCCTTACGTTGAAGGACCGCAGGTGGTCATCAACAAAGATCTGGTAATCATCGGACAAAGCAACTCGGTAGTTACCCTCAGCCCGGGCTCAAGCACGAGCAATTCCGGCGACGCGCGCGGCTGGTTCCTGGTCAACCCGGGCATCAATCTCGACCTGAGCGATGTGACCCTCGATGGTGACGGCTTCAACGTCTACCAGGCGATTCGGCACAAGGGAACCGGCACGATCGACAACGTTGTCTTCAACGATATTCAATACAACGCGAGCGGTCCCGATTATAGCGGCGTGGCAATCGCGGCGTTCGGCGGTGTCGGATCCGTCGATGTCACCGACTCGTCGTTCACCGACATCGGTCGAATCGGCGTGTTGTACTTCGGCGCTGGAACGACGGGAACCTTCAGCGGCAACACGTATACGGGTAAAGGGGCGGGGGATTGGTTGGACTACGCGGTCGAAGTCGGTGCCGGCGCGGTGGCCAACATCACCGGCAACACGATTACCAACAACCTCGGTGTGGCGTCGGTCGATCTGTCCGATTCCGCCGGCATCCTGGTCACCACGTTCTTCGGATCGGGCACGCAAGCCACGATCGAGAACAACTTTATCAATGGTAACACAACTGCGGTCGCCGTCGGCTTCGACGGCACGGACACGAGCAGCGTGACGATCTTCGAGAACGACCTGTCTGGCAACACCAACG
>JBFWVD010000250.1:0-2575 GCA_050246915.1 Acidimicrobiia bacterium
GTCTCGGCTCCGCTCACCTCGCTTCACCGCTGCCTTCATGTCCTCCGCCTCTGCCTCGTAGTCCTCTAGTGTCCACACGACGAGGCACCCACCCGATCCGATGGTGACGAACCCACCGGTGGCCAGGCGTTCGCGGAATTTCGCAGGGAGCACGATGCGCCCCTTGTCGTCGAGCGAGTGCTCGTACGACCCCACGAACATCCGTTTGTGCCTGCCCTTCTGCCTCGTTCATGCCCAGCTGGATCAGCTGGATTCGGAGGCGGAGCCCGGGTCCTCCAGCGGATACCCGGGGATTCCACTCCTCCCCACGAGGTCCCACACTATGCCCCACTTCCCCCCACGGTCAACCACCCTCCCCCACCTCGGCACCACGCTCGACCCACTTCGGCACTACATGGGCGTCGATTCGACATCGACTCGACGCCCATGGGTGCCGGACCGAGCACCGGAGTCGAGCCCCGCGAAAACGGCGACAGCCGGCCCCGGACGGGCCGGCTGTCGAGGCCAGGTGGACGAGGACGAGATGGCGGCTCGCCGCCGAGATCCCGGGTCGATCTCAGTCGATCACGCCCAATCGCTTCTGGGTCGCAAGGTCGAAGCTCTCACCGAGCTGGACGTGCTCGTAGCCACCACCCGCGATGTCGACCTCGATGTCGACGTGCTGAGGGACCCAGCCGAGCTCGCGAGCTCTTGGACCGCGAGCAGGGCAACTGGTGGCGAACAGGATCGGCCCCATGAACTCGCCCCAGATGGCCCGCGTCTGATCGACCGTGATGCTACGGGCCTCGCACCCGAGTAGCCGCGCGGTCGCACGCGCCATCGTCCGGAAGTCACTCTCACCCCCGATCGCGTTGTAGACGCCACCGGCCACACCACGCTCGACGACCAAGCGACCCAGCTCGCCGAGATCGTCGACGTGGACATGGGCGTAGGTGTGGAGGCCGTGGCCGACGTAGTTGACCTCACCGGTCTTGCGATACCCCTCGACCAGACCGCGGACCAACGTGCTGTTGCCGTGGCCCCACACGTGTGGTGGCCGGAGCAACATGGCGCGCACGCCGCGCTGCGCGGCAGTCAGGAACGCGTTCTCGACATCGACCCGTTGCTGCATCCACGGCAACGCGACGAACGGATCGTCCTCGGCGAAGATCTCATGGCGCCATTCGCCGCGATGTGCGTTCACCGCCATGACGCCGGTACCGGTCACGAACACGAACGCCTTGCCGGTGCCTTCGAGCGATCCGACCAACGGGCCGAGCGCTTGGCCCTCTTCGGCGAAGCTCACACGCGGCGTGTAGACGATCGCGTCGAAGTCGACGATCTGTGAGACCAGCACATCGATCTCGGTCAAGGTGCCCCGTACCGCCCCGTAACCGTCACGGGTGAGTCGCGCGGCTATCTGCTCGTCACGCGCCAATCCACTCACCGCGTGGCCCGCGGCGCGCAGTGAGCGAGCACAGGCCGAGCCGATGTAGCCCCCCCGAACCGATGATGAGCGTGCGCACGATCGACCCCCCGCTATGGGGAATGTATACAGATCATTCGACGCGGGGCCGATCCGCGGCGGAAGTCCCGGGTCAGATGGCTGCGAGGAAGCGATCGCCCAGACCGCTCAGGCTCACACCGCCCGCCACCTGCGCCAGATCAGCCACAGCGGCCGACGGGTCGTCGAGGCGCAGCAGCGAGCAGATCTCGCCGGCGTCCCAACGCCCCAGCACCGCACATTGGAACCGCGCCGCCGAGCGAGTGCGGCGCTGGCTGATGCCCACCACCTTGCGACCGTCGATGGACACTTCGCCGGGGCCGAGCGCGCCGAAGCACACCACCGATCCCCAGCGCGTCTTGCACAACGGTTCGCGATGCACATCGCCGCCACCGAGGGCCGCGGCCCACGCCTCACCGAGCCACCACGTCGCCTTGGCCACATCGGCGTCCCAACGCGGATGCCCGGACGGCACGATCACGTCGACCCACAGCACCTCACCGGGCACGAGCAACACCGCTCCCCCACCGGAGCGTCGTCGCACGATGTCAATTCCTCTTGCCTGACAGGCGTCGGTGTCGACGATGTCGTCACTCTGCGAACTCCCGAGCACCAACGCCGGGCGCGACACACTGAGCATCCACACCTCGGCATCGGGTTCGTCGTCGACTGGGCGGTCGTGGAACTCGGCAGCCGATCCCTTGTATTTCTCCACCCACCACGAGGTGGCCGGCACGCTCACGCGCTCAGGGCGTGCACGCCGAGGTACGGCGTCCACGTCTCGGGGATGTGGCCGGCGGCGAGCACGATCCACGCCGGGTCTCGCGGCGGGCTGGGACGGCGGGCGAGTCGCATGCCGCTCTCCTCTGGGGAACGATCACGCTTGCGAGCGTTGCACGGACGGCACGCCGCCACCACGTTGTCCCACGCGTGAGGACCGCCCTTGGACCGCGGGACCACATGATCGATCGAGTCGGCATGCGCACCGCAGTACTGGCAGCGGTGCCCATCGCGAGCGAACACGGCTCGACGACTCAGCGCAGTGCGACGATGGAACGGCACGCGCACCACGTAGCGCAGCCGGACCACCGA
>JBFWVD010000251.1:0-2568 GCA_050246915.1 Acidimicrobiia bacterium
ATCAGGCGGTGGATCGAACGGTTCGAGGCGGCAGGAGCAGACGAGATCATGTTCATGCTCGGAGCGTGGAACCTCGAACACGACCTCGAGACCGTCGAGAAGGTCGGCAAGCTGATCCTGCCAGCGGTGATCGAGCGCGACGAGCAGCACGTGGCCGACAAGCAGCGGCGCCTCGCGCCGCTCCTCGAGCAGATCGAGGCTCGGCGTGTCGAGGACGTGTCGCCGTACCCAGATGATTTCCGGTTCGGCGGCGTCCCGGTGAGCTGGACGGATCAGAAGGTGCACGATGAGATCGGCGCGTCGATGCGCGAAGCATCGGCCTTGATCCAACAGAAGATCGACTCGCCGGCGCAGTAGCTTCGTCGGCTCTGCCTCGTCGGTTCCGCTTCGTCTTCTAGGGCAGTCCGACACCTTCGACGCCGACGCGACACTGGAAGATGCGTCCCTTCGAATGCCCGTACGGCCAACCCTCGATGGTGGTCTCAGCGGTGATCATGTAGAGCGTCCGCCGATCGTGTCCACCGAGCATCGGTGCGACGGCCCACTGCGGGTCCGGCACGGCCACGCGGTCCGTCACGGTTCCGCTCGCGTCGATCCTCAAGAACTCGCCGGTCGAGTAGCTGCCGGTCCACACCGCACCTTCCGCGTCCAGGCACAGCCCATCGGGTGTCCGAACATCGGTGGCCACCACTCGACGATCCGCCAACGTGCCGTCAGCAGCGATCGAGTACGAGCTGATGCAGTCACCTCGCGTCTCGGCCACGAGCAGCGTGCGCCCGTCGGGAGTGATCGCCATGCCGTTCGGGAACCGGATGTCCGTCGCGACGATGGCGGAAGAACCATCCGGTCGCACGAGCATGATGTCGTCCGCCCCCGAGGGCGCAACCCTGGCGTAGACGTTGAGGTACGCGTCGCCGTTCTTGGCGACCACCATGTCGTTCAAGTTCGAGCCATCGGTCAGCTCGAGCAGCTGAGTGTCGCCCGACGGCGCGTGGCGGATGAGCTGCGGCCGACGCAGGAGCTCGCCCTCCGGGGTGCGGTACTCGCGGGCCGCGATGAGCAGGCTGCCGTCCGGCAGGAAGCCAAGGCCGGATGGTCGCGGCAGCTCGAGCTCGACCGAGAGCGTGCCGTCCTCACTCGTGCTGTACACCACACCGGCAAGCATGTCGCTGAACCAGAGGCGTCCGTCACGCCATCGAGGTCCTTCTCCGAAGAGGAATCCGTCGACGATCAGCTCCGGCTCGAGTGCTCGTGTCACCGTCTCGCCCTCACGTGCTCCGGATGTCTCGGGGAGCCGGTGCCTGTTCGAGCCCGTCAGCGTAGATGTACCGGTTCTGACCGACCCCAACGGGTTCCAGCCACTGCTCGAACGTCTTCGGGAACGAGTCGGCAATGCTCTGAGGAGTCCAACCCTCGGGGGCGACCACGTAGTGGATCGGTCGTGGGTGACTCACCAGCGACATGGATGGTCCCTCGACCCTGAGCACCTGGCCGGTGACTCTCGCCGCTGCATCACTGATCAGAAACACCACGACCGGAGCGTTCGCTTCGACGTCCCAGCCCGACTGTCGAACGCTCGACTTCGAGCGTCCGTTCGGCGAGATCGCGTTGACTCGAACGTTGTACGGCGCGAGCTCGAGGGCCAACGCGTAGGTCATCGACGAGATACCACCCTTGGTCGCCGCGTAGACCGACGATCCCCAGATGCCGGATTGTGCACCTGAGGTCACGTTGATGATCGAGCCTGACCTCTGCTCCTTCATCACATCGACCGCAGCGCGCGTGACGTTGAACGTGCCGAGGACGTTCACGGCGAACATGGCATGCAGCGACGACTCGGATTCCTCCCAAATGGGCTTCACGTGGTAGATCCCGGCGTTGTTCACGATGGCAGAGACCTGGCCGAACTCGGCCTGGCAGCGGTCGACCAGGGCACGCGCCTCCTCGGAAACAGCGACGCTCCCGCCGACGGCCACCGCTGCTCCACCTCGCCCGACGATCTCGCGCGCGACTCGTTCGGCGGCGTCGGCATCGAGGTCGTTGACGACCACGCTCGCCCCGGCGTCGGCGCACGCACACGCATACGCCTCCCCGAGACCGTTGCCGGCTCCGGTGACGATGACCGACTTCCCCTGCAGCGACACCATTGGGCAACTCCTTCCGAGCGGCACGCTCGCGCGGTAACCGGTGCGGCAGCTGCCTCGGTCCGTTCGGTGCGACCCCTCCTCGCGAGCGGCGGAGCCTAGCGTTGTACGACAGCACCGTCAATCCATCGACACCTTCCGACCAGAACGGTCATCTCGACCCTGTCACCCAGGCAGGGGACGCACCGGCCGGTCGCTCAATGGACGATGATGTTTAATGATTGACAGCTGTGATGGTACCCGCCTATCGTGAACGAGGGGGTTTTCGACGGGCCCGACGACGTCAGGAGACCCGGAGACGTCAGGAGACACGGTGTTCAAATTCGACATGCTCTTCGAGATCTCGGTGCCGCGCCCGTGGGAGCAGGGCAAGGAACAGCGCCGGTTCCACGAGGCCTTGGATCAGGCGGTCTTTGCCGAAGAG
>JBFWVD010000252.1:0-2508 GCA_050246915.1 Acidimicrobiia bacterium
CTCGCTGCAGACGCCGGGCTGAGCCTGTCGAGCCTGTACGCCACGTTCGGAAGCAAGCAGGGCGTGCTCGACGCCGCCCTCGCGCGCTACGAAGACGGAATGAGCGGCATCATCGCTGACCTCGAAGCGCCTCGCCGCGGTCTACCCGACATCGAACGGTTCGTCCGCCGGGTGCGCGCCGTGCTCGATGACCCCAACTCCCCACGGGGCTGCTTCATGGTCAACACCATGGTGGAGGTCGGTGACGGTATTCCCGAGGTGCAGCAGCGCGTAGCGGCCTACCGCCGCAGGATCGAGCGAGCGCTCAACGGCGCTCTCCAGTTGGCGGAGGCCGACGGTGACATCGAATCGGGATCATCGCAGGACCGCGCCCGGCTGATCCAGGCAGCGCTGTTCGGCGCATTCGCGGCCTCCCGTGCGGGCGACGCCGCCGCGGCCCGCGCGGGCCTGCACGCGATCAGTCGCGAGCTTCGCCGATGGTCAGCAGCGGTGCGCGGCTAACGCCCTGTCGAGCACGCATCAGTCGTGCACGTCGGGACCGACCCGACCCGGATCTGAATGTGCGCACCCCGTACCGACCGTCGTCGCACGTCGACAAGGGCCGACTCCATCGGAACCCACGGGTGTGCGTCGATGTCCGAGCCACCGAGTAGGCACGCCAACTGCGCGAGCGGACTCCACAGGCGGGCGCGCCCGACCGGCCGCTGCATGTCCACTACTGCCACCCTGCCACCCGGGCGCGTGACCGCCACCATCGTCGACAGTGCCCGCGGCCAATCCGCCATGAGAGACAGTGCATAGGTGCTGATGACGGCGTCGAAGCCGCTTGCCATGTCCGGCACGTTTGCGTCCAGTGCGGAAGCGTCGGATTCGACGAGTCGGACATTCGTCCAACCAGCCGAGAACGCGCGGCGTCTGGCCTGTTCGAGCATCTGCGCACTGGCGTCGACGGCGGTGATCGATCCGCTCGGTCCGATTCGGTTCTGAAGAAGGGGGAAGTTCAGCCCGGTACCACAGCCGATGTCGAGGACATGGTGGCCCGATCGCAGCGCCATGAGGTCGATCGCGGCCACGCGCCCGGCCCGGTACACGGGCCACTCCGCGGAGATCAGGTCATAGAACCTCGCCGAAGAGCGATAGCGGCCTGTTCTTGGCATCGGGAGTCCGTTCGTCAGAATCTCTGGCAAGTTGTCCTATACGGGAACACTGTCAGCCCCCCGCCGGGTTCCCTCACAGTGGACCCACCGCAGATCGGCGAGCACGACATGCAAGCGGACGCATTCCGACGCTACGTCGAACCCGAAATCGAAGTGCTGCTCAGAGTCGCGCGCACCCTCGTGGGGTCCTCAGACGTGGATGACCTGGTGCAGGAGACCCTCATGCGAGCATGGCGCGCCATGGACCGATTCGACGGCCGCTACCCCCGGGCGTGGCTGTTGACCATCTTGCGGAACACCAACATCAACATGGGTCGACGGATGCGACCAGACAGCGTGGATGACATCGCGTCGTACACCGACGCGAAGCCAGCCTTCGGAATCACCCCTATGAGCACCGAGGAGCAGGTGATGGCCGCCTTCCTGCCAGATGATCTTGAACGTGCCGTGCAGAGTTTGGACACCAAGTTCCGGACCGTACTGCTTCTGGTCGACGTCGACCAACTGACCTACGCCGAGGCCGCCGAGGCCCTGGGTGTGCCCGTAGGAACGGTGATGTCGAGACTCAGCCGGGCACGCGAACGTGTCCGCCGGCATCTGCAGCCGAATTTCGAAGCAGCGAGCGCGGGGAGGCAACCATGATCAGGGCCGTTCGGATGATGGTGACGTGCCACTGGTCAGCACGCCGAATCCAGCGCTACCTCGACTCCGATCCCGCCGCACTCCTGGACCCGAGCGAAATCCGACGACTGGAAGCGCACCTGGCCCAATGCGACAAGTGCAGCACCGCCGCGGCCGAATTCCGTCAGATCAATTCGGCGCTGTCACGCTGGGCACTGCGACGGATGCCCGATCGGCAAAGCGTGTCCCACATGCACGACGTCGTTGACCGCCTCGTCCGCGGTGAGCTGCAGTGACTCGTGCAGCCCACCCCGACTTGTTGGTGGTCGGTGGCGGAACCGCGGGCATCGTCGCGGCGAAGACGGCCGCCGGCTTCGGTGCGAAAGTCGTCTTGGTCGAACGCGATCGCACCGGCGGGGACTGCCTGTGGACCGGGTGCGTGCCGTCGAAGTCGTTGATCGCCGCGGCAGCCGCGGCCACAGCCGTCCGTCGAGGATCCGCATTCGGGGTCACCGCAACGGACGTGACCGTCGATTTCAAACAGGTGATGCAGCACGTGCGGGAGGCCATCGCCGCCATTGCCCCGGTCGACTCCCCGAAGGCCCTCAGCGACGCCGGCGTGACGGTCGTCAAAGGATCGGCCCGATTCACCGACGACGGCACCGTCGCGATCGGGGAGCACGTCATCGCGTTCGCTCAGGCGGTGCTCGCCACCGGTGCCCGCCCGACC
>JBFWVD010000253.1:0-2507 GCA_050246915.1 Acidimicrobiia bacterium
ACCCCACGGAGGATACGCCGGTCCCCCGCTTCCTCCAGTCTGGCGCCGGCGCCAGACTGGAGGAAGCGTTGTCTGTGAGGCACAAATTCCTCCAGAGTTCGATCTTCCGGAGTTCGATCCTGCGGCCTCCGGCGTGAACACCAGAACCCAGCGGCACTCAGTCGCGGGCGATGAGCAAGGCGTCGACGGCGATGAGCCCGTCATCGGTGACGATCAGCGGGTTGAGGTCGGCCGACGCCAGCCAGCCTCCGCATCGGTCCCACACCTGTCCGACCCCGCTGATGGCGTTGATCATTGCGTCCATCGGCCACGGGGTCTGGCCCCGCAAGCCGGCGAAGGACGCCGGCCCAGCCACGTCGTCAGCCAGTTGCTCGGCGTCCCCGTCGGCCAGCGGGAGCAGCCGCCCCTCGATGGCCTTCGACACCTCGACGAGCACACCACCGCGGCCGAACAAGATCATCGGCCCCAGATCGGTCGTGCCATGGATACCGAGGAACGCCTCTCCCCGCCCGCGCACCATCTTCTGCACCGCCACGGTCTCGGACTCACCGTGAGCACGGGCGATGGCCCGCAGCTCTGCGACGATGGCGGGCACATCGGCCTGGGCGACACCGACCCGCACGGCCCCGAGCTCGGTGCGATGGGGCACGTCGGCCAGCTTCACCACGACCTGCTCCCCCAACGTCGCGATGTCAGGAGAGGTTGACACCCCGGCTTCGAGAACGACGTACGGCGCGACGGTGATGCCCGTCGAGGTGAGCAGCTCCATGGCCGCTCCGAACGACAACATGGCCCCAGCCTCCGTGGCGACCATCGATGCGGGAGCTGCCGTCCGCGACGGGAGCGCCAACGACCGGCTACCGGGCCGTGGCGCTCGAGCCACTTGATCGAGTGCGGCGAGCGCTCGGTAGGTGGAGCTCATCCCTCGGCAGAACGACACGCCCTTGTCCTTGAACGAGGTCGTCCACGAACCTACGGCGGTGGCCTCCACAGGGCTCACGATGAGGGGCGTGTCAATTGAGGTTGCGACCGACGCGAACGGCTCGAGCAAGGTTTGGCTCCAGCCCTCGTCGCCTTCGGCAGCCCACCAGCACAGCACCAACGCGTCGACCTCGGGCGCGCTTGCGTATCCGGCGAACAGCTCGGCCATGAGGTCCCGGTCGCGCATCACGAACCCGGTCATGTCGAGGGGGTTGAGCGTGCCTTCGCCCGGAACCCGAGCGTGCACCCACTCGCGAATGCGGTCGAGTTTGGCCAGCTTGATGCCTGACCCCTCGGACGCGTCGGCCGCCACGCCCGCCACGCCACCGGAGGAGGCCATGACCGCCACGCCGTTGATCGGCTTCCACTTCTCCGGTGGGAGCTGCGCGAGGAGTTGTGCCTTGTCGAGCATCTCATCGATGTCGCCGGCGGACAGCACCCCGATCTGACGGAACGCCACGTCGTAGACCCATGCCTCATCGGCGATGGCGCCTGTGTGGGACTTCATGATCTCGCGCGACGCCTCGGATCGTCCGAGCTTGAGAGCGACCACCGCCTTGCCAGCAGCGCGAGCTCGCGTGACCGACTCGAAGAACGATCGCGGATCGCGCACCTTCTCGATCACCAAGCAGATGACTCGGGTCATCGGATCGTCGGCCAGCACGTCGATGTAGTCGCCGAGATCGCAGACCGCCTCGTTGCCCGACGACACTGCCACGCTGATGCCCAGTTGGCGTTCCTTCGCGGCGGCCAGTGACGATCGCACGAGGAAGCCGCTCTGACTGACAACGGCGATCGATCCCGGCGTGAGGCTGATGCGCCCTCCGGTGAAGAGGTTCATCCGCAGCGGCACGTTCATGAAGCCGCTGCAGTTGGGTCCCACGATGGCGAGATCCGGCCCGGCCGCGGCGATGAGCCGGGCCTGCAGCGCGGCGCCCTCGTCGCCCATCTCGGTGAACCCGCCGGCGGCGACCGCGACCCCACCGCATCCGAGGGCAGCGGCTTGTTCGATCACCTCGATGGATCGTTCCGCACTGACGAGGGCGAGCACGGCGTCGATCGGCTCGCCGATCTCGGCCAGACTGGGCGAGGCGGGGAGTCCATAGACGCTGTCACGGTTGGGGTTCACCAGCCTCACGGCGATGCCTGCATCGAGCATCGGGAGCACAGCATTGTTGGACATCCCGAGCTTCTCGCTCGCTCCAACCACTGCCACGGACTTGGGGGCCAACAGACGTGCGAGGTTCAGACGGTTCACGACTCAGGGACGCTAGTGAACTCCGCCTTTCAGGGCCGTGTCCGCTGGGGTCCGGACTCGCTGGGACGACATCACCGCGGGGCCTATTCGGTCAGCGAGGCGGCGCTGACGTGGCTCTCGCTGGTGCCGCTCTCGTCGAGCATGTGCCGCCTTCCCTTCGGGAGTAGCGAGCCGAACGCCAAAGCAGCGACCAACGTGAGCGCTGACACGAAGAAGATCATGGTGTAGGCGTGCTGGGCATCTTCGGGAGAGGGGTTGTCGCCGGCTC